>JBOGVZ010000034.1:0-75164 GCA_050692985.1 Actinomycetota bacterium | reverse complement strand
TGATCGGCTGACCGAGAACCACCAGGCTCTCCGGCCCTCAAGGTGAGGGCTTGTTCGCCATCCTCGGAAGACCGGGGAGGCCATGGAGAGCAGGGAGTGCCTACTGCCTATTGACGGACGCTACTCCGGGGGGGTAGCTCGCCCCGAGCCAGCAGGCCGCCGTTCGTGAGGCGAGCGGACCCCCCAGTGGAACGGGGGGCCCGGGGGGGTAGCTCGCCCCCCGCCGAAGCGCCGGGAAGGACGGCGAGCGGGCCCCCGAAATGAACAGGGAGCCCCGGAGGACTCCCTGGTTCCACCTCGTGTTCAGCTACTGGATCGGCCGGACGTTCGCCGCCTGCTGGCCCTTCGGGCCGTCGACGATGTCGAACTCGACCTCCTGACCCTCGTTGAGGGTCCGGTAGCCGTCGCCCTGGATCGCCGAGAAGTGCACGAAGACGTCGTCGCCGTCGGGACGGGCGATGAACCCATATCCCTTCTCGTTGCTGAACCACTTCACCGTTCCCTGGGCCAACCCATACCCTCCTTGCTCTGCGGCGGCGGCCCGCCGATCAACCGGGGAAGCCTAGCACACGGCCCTCGCGGAGCGACACCCTGGAACGGCCGCCGCGCGAGCCTCGGTCGAATGTCCGACACCCATCGATGGATGTCCGACTGGACACCTTCAACGATGCGAGCAAGCCTATCGGGGCACGCCCGCACACGCCCGAAGGGAGCGTCCGATCGCCCGCGACCGAACCGTTCCGCTGCCGCTGTCCCTCGTGGACGGCCGGGAGCCCGCCGGAACCCTCCGGCTGCTGCTGCTGGTCCTGCTCACCGTGCTGGTCCTCGGCGGAGTCGCGCTGGTGTGGTTCACGGGAGGGACCCGGGGCCCGGCGGTGCACGTGATGTACCTGCCGATCCTGCTGGCCGCCGTGTTCGAGGGGCGCGCGGGAGGAGTGGCGTTCGGGATCGTGGCGGCGGTGGCGCTGGGGCCGTGGATGCCACTCGATGTGGCCGCCGGCGAGGGGCAACCGAGCTTCTCCTGGGTCGCGCGGGGGACCGCCTTCGTGTTGATCGGCGGCGTGGCCGGGCAGATCCAGCTCATGCTGGGCCACCGCCTGGACCAGGTGAAGGGGCTCCTGGAGAAGATCTCCGAGGTTCACGCCAAGACGCTGAGCACGCTGGCCAGCACCGTGGAGCTTCGCGACGAGCCCACCGGCGGACACTGCACCCGGGTGGCTCACAACGTCCGGGCCGTGGCCCAGGCCCTGGAGATGGGCGAGGAGGCCCAGCGGACGGTCTACTGGGCCGGCCTCCTCCACGACCTGGGCAAGACCGCCATCGCCGAACGCATCCTCCAGAAGCCCGCTCGCCTCACGGAGGACGAGTGGACCGAGATGCGCCGGCACTCGGTGATCGGGGCGGAGCTGCTGGAGTCGGTATCGCCGGAGTTCCGGGCCATCGCCGCCGGGGTCCGGGCCCACCACGAACGGTGGGACGGCGGAGGCTACCCCGACGGGCTGGCGGGCGAGGACATCCCCATGGTGGGCCGGATCGTCACGGTGGTGGACGTGTTCGAGGCGCTGACCTGCTCGCGGCCGTACCGGGAGCCGGCCTCCATCCAGGAGGCGCTGGCCCACCTCCGGACGAGCGCCGGGACCCAGTTCGACCCCGCCCTGGTGCCGGTGTTCGAGGACCTGTACTGGAAGGGGGCGATCCACACCGCCATCGACCCCCGGAGCCACCTGGCCATGACCCACGCCGACGACGACCTGTCGGCGCAGAGCCCGATCACGCTGATCCGCCGTCTGCCGGCGGCCCGGCCGGCGTTCCGCCTCGACTCAACCGGCCTCCTCTAGGGGAGGGCGCTACCAGCGGGGCTCGAGCGGTCGCCCGTAGTCGTCCTGGAGCCGGAAGGCGTCGTCCTCGGTGGTGTAGCCGTGGGCCACCTCCAGGACCCGGCCGCGGCCGGTGCCGTTGTTCGTGATCCGGTGGGGCTCCTCGGCGGCCACCACGAACTCCTCGCCGGGGCGGGCGTCGACTTCCCGATTCCCGATCTGGATCCGCAGACCTGGGTCGAGCACCACCCACATCTCGTCCCGCAGCTGGTGGTAGTGCTCGCTGGTCTCCTGGCCGGGCTGGATCGTGAGGATCCGGACCGAGGACGGCTGGTTCAGCGCGTACGTGGTGACCTTCCCCCAGGGCTTCTCCACGATCACCGGATCATCCCTCCTCTTTCGGCAGGACGTCGAGCAGGCCGGCCATCTCCATGGCCGCCATGGCCGCGTCCCACCCCTTGTTCCCGTGCTTGCCCCCCGCCCGGTCGAGGGCCTGCTCGACCGAGTCGGTCGTAAGGATCCCGAAGATGCACGGCACCTCGGTGTCCAGGGCGACCCGCTGGATCCCCCGGGCCGCCTCGGCGGCCACGTACTCGAAGTGGGGGGTCTCGCCCCGGATCACCGCGCCCAGGCACACCACGCCGTCGACCTGGCCGGACCGGGACAGCCGCAGCGCGGCCAGCGGCACCTCGAACGCTCCGGGGGTCCAGGCCACCTCGAGGTCGTCGTCCGAGAGTCCGTGCCGGCGGAAGGCCGCCAGGGCCCCATCGAGGAGCCGGGCGGTGACGATGTCGTTGAACCGCGACACCACGATGGCGAAGCGCCGGCCGCGAGACTCCAGCGACCCCTCGTGGACCGTCACGAGCGCCCCTCCTCCACCGCCTCCAGGTTCGACAGGAGGTGGCCCAGCTTCTCCCGCTTGGACTTCAGGTAGGCCAGGTTCTGCGCGGTGGGCCTGGTCTCCAGGGGAACCCGCTCCGCGATCGACAGGCCGTAGCCCTCCAGGCCGGCTCGCTTGGCCGGGTTGTTCGTCAGCAGCCGCATCGTCCGCACCCCGAGGTCGTGGAGGATCTGGGCGCCGATGCCGTAGTCCCGGGGGTCCGGGGCGAAGCCCAGCTCCTCGTTGGCCTCCACCGTGTCCTTCCCGTCCTCCTGGAGCCGGTAGGCCCGGAGCTTGTGGGACAGGCCGATGGCCCGGCCCTCGTGGCCCTTGATGTACAGCAGGACGCCGCGGCCCTCGGCGCCGATCTTGCCCAGGGCGTCATCCAGCTGGGTGCCGCAGTCGCACCGCAGCGAGTGGAACACGTCCCCGGTCAGGCACTCGGAGTGCACGCGGACCAGGATCCGCTGGCCGTCGCCGACCTGGCCGAGCACCATGGCCACGTGGACCCGGCCGTCCACCAGGCTCTCGTAGGCGTGAGCCTTGAACTCGCCGTAGATCGTGGGGATCGTGGCCTCGGCCACCTGGCGGACCAGCTTCTCCCGGCGCCGGCGGAAGGCGATGAGGTCCGCGATCGAGATGATCCTCAGGCCGTGCCGCTTGGCGAACACGGACAGGTCCGGGAGTCGGGCCATCGTCCCGTCGTCGTTCACCAGCTCGCACAGCACCCCGGCGGGGTACATGCCGGCCAGCCGGGCCAGGTCCACCGCGGCCTCGGTATGGCCGGCTCGCTTGAGCACGCCACCCTCCCGGTACCGCAGCGGGAAGATGTGGCCGGGCCGGATCAGGTCGGCCGGCTTGGTGGCCGCGTCGATCACCGCCTTGATCGTGGCCGCCCGGTCCGCCGCGGAGATCCCGGTGGTGGTGCCGTGCACCACGTCCACGGACACGGTGAACGCGGTCCGCTGGAGGTCGGGTGGCCCGGCCACCATCAACGGGATGTGGAGCTCGTCCAGCCGCTCCCCCACGACGGGCATGCACACCACGCCGCTGGTGTGGCGGACCATGAAGGCCACGGCCTCCGGGGTGACCATCTCGGCCGCCATGATCAGGTCGCCCTCGTTCTCCCGGTCGGCGTCGTCGACCACGATCACCAGGCGGCCTCGCCGGATGTCCTCGATCGCGTCCTCGACCGAGGCGAACACCGACGCCGGATCCAGCTCGGCGGTCGCCGCCTCGCGGGTCTCCTCGTTCATCCGTCCCTCCTCACCAATCCCTCGACGTATTTCGCCAGCACATCGACCTCGAGGTTGACGTGGTCGCCGGGGCCGCGGCTCCCCAGCGTGGTGGCGGACAGCGTGTGGGGGATGAGGGCCACCGAGAACCGGCCGTCCCCCACCCCGGCAACCGTGAGGCTCACGCCGTCCACGGCCACGGATCCCTGCTGCACCACGTACGGGGCCAGGCCTTTGGGGAGACCGATGCGCATCGTGGCCCCCTCGCCGTTCGCATCGACGGCCTCGACCGTGGCCACCGCGTCCACGTGGCCCTGCACCAGGTGGCCCCCCAGCCGGGACACCAGCGTGAGCGGCCGCTCCAGGTTCACCGGATCGCCGGCGGCCAGGGCTCCCAGGCCGGACCGGTCCACGGTCTCCGGGGCCAGGTCGAACGCCAGCGACTCGGGGCCCCGTTCCACCACCGTGAGGCACACGCCGTTCACCGAAACCGAGGCCCCCACCTCAGCGTCGCCGGCGACCGTCCGACACTCCACGACGAGGCGGGCCCCCTCGAGGGACCGCACGCGGCCGCGTTCCTCAACGATCCCGGTGAACACGGGCCACCACCTTCAGGTCTCGTCCCACCCGTTGCACGTCCTCGATGTCCAGCGGCAGCGCCGCACCGATCGTGGGGGTGCCGCCGCCCATCAGCACGCTGGGGGCGCCCTGCCCGCCCACCAGGATGGGAGCGAAGAACAGGACCACGCGGTCCACCAGCCCTTCGCGCACGGCATCCCACGCCAGGGTGGGGCCCCCCTCCATCAACACGTGCTGGACCTCGCGCTTGCCCAGCTCGGCGAACAGCTCCGGCAGGGGGATCAACGACGAGCCGTCGTCATCGAGCACGACCACGTCGGCCCCGGCCGCGGCCCAGGCCCGCCTGCGCTCCTCGGGCGCCCCCTCGGTGGTGGCAACCATCGTGGGTGCCAGCCCGTCGGCGAACACGGCGTGGGTCTCGGGCACGATCCCTCGCCCGTCCACGACCACCCGCAGCTTGGGGCTGCCCCGGTAGCCGGGGTCACGGCAGGTGAGCGAGGGATCGTCGCGGAGGGCCGTCCCCGCTCCGACCAGGATGGCGTCCGCGGCCGCACGCATCCGGTGGACCTCGGCCCGGGCTTCCTCCCCGGTGATCCACTTCGAGGTGCCGTCCGTGGCGGCCGCCTTCCCATCCATGGACGCGGCCATCTTGAGCGTGACCAGCGGCATTCCGGTCCGGGCCTGCTTGAAGAAGGCCTCGTTCAGGAGGGCGGCCTCCTCCGCTAGGGTGCCCACGTCCACGTCGACGCCGGCCCGCCGGAGCGCGGCGAATCCCTCGCCGTCGACCAGGGCGTTGGGATCGCGGGTGCCGGCCACCACGCGCGCCACGCCCGCCTCGATGACCCTGGGTGCGCACGGAGGGGTCCGCCCGAAGTGGTTGCAGGGCTCCAGCGTCACGAACAGGGTGGCGCCGTGCGCCCGTTCCCCGGCGGCCTCCAGGGCCACCACCTCGGCGTGGGGGTGGCCGGGACCGCGGTGCCATCCCTCCCCCACCACCCGGCCGTCCGCCGCCACGACGGCCCCGACCATGGGGTTGGGGGAGGTGAGGCCGCGCCCTCGCTCGGCCAGCTCCAGCGCCCTGCGCATGTGCTCGTCGTCCATGGCGTTCCTCGAACGAGGCGGGGGCGCGGAGGCGCGGCGACGTGGGCCGCCGCGGCTTCGCCTTCTCCCATCCGGACTGTCACCGTCGGTCCCGGAATCTCACCGGGTCCACCCCTGAGCGGCTCTCAGGGGGTCGCGGACTGTCACCGCCGGTGGGGAGTTCCACCCCGCCCCGAAGACGAATATGTCGCTTCAACCACGAGTATAAGCCCCGACGCGCTCAGACGGAGCGGCGGTCGATCCGGTAGGAGGAACCCGGCTCGCGCTTGGCGTACTCCTTCATCTCCGTGGCCACGGTCACCGCCTCGCCGGGGTGAGAGAAGGGCCGCCGCTCGCTCGTGGCCACCCCGATCGACAGCGACAGCAGCGGGAAGCGCTGGGGCTCCTGCTGGCGGTTCGTCACCTCGATGAACCCACGCTCGGCGTCCCGTGGGTCGTACAGGTGCCGGACCTGCTCGTCGAACCCGGCCACGATGGCCCGGCACAGCTCCTCGGCGACCTCCGGAGGGCAGGTCACCACGAAGTCGTCGCCGCCGAGGTGTCCCACGAAGGCTCGCCCTTCGGCGATCCTCAGGGCGGCGTTCTGGATGCACCCGGCGGCGAACCGAAGGGCCTCGTCACCCCGGAGGAATCCGTAGTGGTCGTTGTAGGCCTTGAAGTTGTCCAGGTCCCCGTACAGCAGGGCGAACGGCTCCCCGGAGGACACCAGGCGCTGGAGCTGGTCCTGGATCTGCACGTTACCCGGGAGCCCCGTGAGCGGTGATGCCGCTCGCATCACCTGGGCCCGGTGCAGCGTCCCCTTCACCCGAGCCACCAGCTCCAGCGGATCGAACGGCTTGATGATGTAGTCGTCCGCCCCCGCGGTCAGACCGAGGATCTTGTCGGCCGTCAGGGCCTTGGCCGTGAGCATGATGATCGGGAGGCCGGCGGTACGGGGGTCCGCGCGGAGGCGCTGGACCAGCTGGAAGCCATCCATGCGCGGCATCATCACATCGACCAGGGCCAGGGCCGGCCGCAGGTCCAGGGCCATCTGGAGGGCCTCGACCCCATCGGACGCCGTGTGGACGTCGAAGCCGTGGGTCGACAGGTTGACCTCGATGAACCGGGCGATATCGGGGTCGTCGTCGACGACCAGGACCGGCTCGCCCACGTCAGCCCGCCCGAGCCACGTCGGCCAGGCGTCGGGCTGCCTCGGCGGGGTCGGGCGCCTTGAAGATGGACGAGGCTGCGGCCAGCATGGTGGCGCCGGCGGCCAGGCACCGGCGGCCGGATTCCTCGTTGATGCCCCCGTCACACTCCAGGTCCACCTCGAGGCCGCGGCGGTCGATCTCCGCTCGCAGGGCCTCGACCTTCGGCAGTGCGGCCTCCTCGAACGGCTGCCCGGCCCACCCGGTCTTCGCCAGGGTCATCACGATCACGTTCTGGAGATGGTCGAGGTGGGGGAACACGGCCTCGACCGGGGTCTCCGGATTCACCGCCAGCCCGGCCCGGAACCCCAGCTCGTGGGCGCGCTCGATCACCGGCCGCGGGTCGGAGACCGCCTCGACGTGGCACGTCACCATGTTCGTCCCGGCCCGGGCCAGGTCCTCGAACAGCCCCTGGGGCCGCTCGACCATCAGGTGGCAGTGCAGCGGCAGGTCGGTCACCGGGCGCAGCGACTCCACCACCACGGGGCCGATGGTCAGCGGCGGTACGAAGTGCGCGTCCATCACGTCGACGTGGATCATGTCGGCGTACCGCTCCACGGCCTTGACCTCCTCGCCGAGCCGGGAGAAGTCCGCGGACAGGATGGAGGCGGCGATCTTGGCGGGGGCCATGTCTCGCGGATTCTAGCGAGCGCGGATGAACCGAGCCACGAACATCCCATCGGTGCCGTGCCGGTGCGGCCACAGGCGGGCCCGCTCGACGAGCTCGCCATCCGGGCCGGGGAAGGGGTCGGGGCTGAGGTGGGGAGCCTTCCCCAGCAGGGCGTCGCAGACCGCATCGGTCTCGGCCCGAGGGAACGTGCACACCGAGTACACCAGCACGCCCCCCGGCCGCAGCACCGACGCCGCCCCGGCCGCCAACCGGACCTGGAGCCGGGCCAGGCCCGACAGCCGGGACCGGAGCGGCCGCCACAGCAGCTCGGGCCGGCGGCGGGCCGACCCGATGCCCGAGCAGGGGGCGTCCACCAGCACCCGGTCGAACCCTTCCCCGACGGCCGGACGGGCCGCGTCGCTCACCAGGACGCGGGCGGTGACCCCCAGCCGGGCGGCGGCCTGGCCGACCAGTCGGGCCCGGCCCTCGGACAGGTCACCGGCCACGACCGCCCCGGCCCGGCAGGCGATGTCCCCGGCCTTGCCCCCCGGTCCCGCGCAGGCGTCGAGGACCAGGTCGCCGGGCCGGGGGTCGAGCACGTCCACCACCCACGCCGAGGCCTCGTCCTGAACCGCGAACCACCCTTCGGCGAAGCCGGGGAGCGCGGCCGGCGAACCTCGAGCCAGCCGGAGGCACCCCGGGTGGAGCCTCCCCGCTTCCGGCTCGTGGCCCCCGGCTCGCAGGGCCGCTTCCAGGTCCTCGGTGGTGACCCGGCAGGGATTCGTCCGGATCGTCAGCGGCGCCGGCCCCGCCAGCGCCACCGCGGCCTCCTCGACCTCCCACTGGGGGGTTCGCTCGCTGTCCCGGCCGGGGCGATCCCGCTCCTGGCGAGCTACCCCCCCGGACCCCCCCTCCCACCGGGGGGTTCGCTCGCTGTCCTGGTCGGCGCGATCCCGCTCCTGGCGAGCTACCCCCCCGGACCCCCCCTCCCCCAGGAGCGTCCGGAGCTCGGCCACGGCCCACGGTGCCAGGCCGCTCCGGATGGCCACCGCCGCATCGTCGGGCCCGTCGGGCCACCGGGGGGGATGGCGGGCCAGCCGCCTGAGCACCGCGTTCACGAAGCCGCGGCCGGGCCGGTTCACCAGGGCGACGCTCTCCGCAACCGCGGCGTGGTCGGGGATGCGGGTGAACAGCAGCTGGTACGCCCCCACCCGAAGGGCCGCCCGCGCCTCGGGCGACGCTTCCCCCAACGGCCGGGCCACAGCGCTCGACAGGGCGTGGTCGATGGCCGGGAGCCGGCGGAGGGTTCCCATGGCCAGCTCCACCGCGAGGCCACGGTCCCGCGAGGACAGGCCGGAGCGCTTCAGCAGCGCGGGGAGGAGGCGGTTCGAGTAGGCGTCCTCCTCGGCGACTCGCCGGACCACCTCGGCGGCCACGGCCCTGGCTGATGCGCCGCCCCGGCGCCCCGACGTCAGGGCCGGCCCTCCAGCAGCTCTCCCCGTTCGACGCGCCGGCCCCTGGCGAACTCCGCACCGGTCATCCGCCGCCGGCCCTCTGGCAGGACCTCGTCGAGGGCCACCGCGCCGCGGCCCGCGGCCACCACCAGGTCGTGGCGAGCCTCGAGCACCTCACCCGGCCGCCCGCCGTCGTCCACGGGCCGCGCCCGGAACACCTTCAGCACCCGGTCCCGGAACCGCGTGCGGGCCCCGGGTTCGGGAGCCAGGGCCCGGATCCGCCGCCACACACGCTCGGCCTCCTCGGTCCAGTCGAGCCACTCGTCCTCCTCGCGGAACTTCGGGGCCACGGTGGCCCCGGCCTCGTCCTGGGCACGCTCCTCGATCCTCCCGGCCCCCAGGCCATCGAGCGTCTCCACCAGGAGCCGGCCGCCCAGCTCGGCCAGGCGAGCTCCCAGCGACCCGGCGTCGTCCTCGTCCCGGATCGGCTCCTCCCGCTGGAGGAGGATGGGGCCGGTGTCCAGCCCCGCGTCCATGCGCATCGTGGTCACCCCGGTCACGGCCAGTCCGTCCAGGATGGCCCGGCCCACCGGGTTCGCGCCCCGCAGCGCGGGCAGGAGCGAGAAGTGGACGTTGACCGGAGCCACCGACGGCAGGGCCAGCACCTCGGGCGGCAGGATCTCCCCGTAGGCCACCACCACCAGGACCTCGGGCCCCGCACCACGCAGGGCCTCCAAGCCCGGCCCGGCCTTGACGGTCTCCACCTCCTCCACGGGCAGCGCCAGGGCCCGGGCCGCCTCGGCCACCGCGGTGGGCTTCGGCGCCCCTCCCCGGCCGGCAGGCCGGGGGACCCGGGTGAGCACCGACACCACCCGGTGGGAGGAGGCCGCGGCGGCCGCGAGCGAAGGCACGGACCAGGGGGCGTTCCCCAGGAACACCACATCCACAGACGTGGCCCCCTCTTCTCTGGGGGGTTCGCTCGCCGTCCGGTCCTCGGCTCCGTCCGGGCCGGGGCGAGCTACCCCCCCGGACCCCCCTTCTTCTCTGGGGGGTTCGGACCCCCCGATCAGAGCGCCCGGCTGGGGTCGTGGGCCGCGGGGGCCAGGCCGAGGGCCTGGTCGCGGAGGCGGGCCATGGCCTCGGTGCGGTGCTCGCGCTCGAGGCGGTCGATGAACAGGACCCCGTTGAGGTGGTCGACCTCGTGCTGGAGGACCCGGGCCAGGAGCTCCTCGGCCTCGATCGTCACCGCGTTGCCGCCGAGGTCGAAGGCCTCCGCCTGCACCCGCGCGTAGCGCTTGACCGGGAAGTACAGTCCCGGGAGCGACAGGCATCCCTCCTCGCCGACCTGATCTCCCCACTCGTCGCGGAGCGTGGGGTTGGCCAGGGCCCCGGCGCCGCCGGCCTCCTCGCCCACGTCGAACACGATCAGCCGGATCGGCCGCCCGACCTGGGGGGCCGCCAGCCCCACCCCGGGAGCGGCCTTCATCGTGGCGATCATGTCCTGGGCCAGCCGGCGGAGGGACCCGTCGAATTCCTCGACGGGCCGGGCCGGCTCCCGGAGCACCGGATCGCCGAACGTTCTGATGGCAAGCTCCGACATGCTCGCTCCTGCTCGACGTGCCGCTACAGGTGCGGCTCCGCCTCGACGCGGGTGAGGATCCCCTCTTCGGCCAGGCCCACGGCCAGCTCGCGGAAGGCGTCCAGCGCGTCGGGCCGCACCGTGATCAAGCATACCGTCTCCTCCTCCGCGGTCGAGGTCAGCAGCGTGACGGGCTCGACCCTCCCCAGGGCCTCGGGAAGCCCGACCGTGCCCCGGACCCGGAACACCGGGAAGCCGGGCGGGAATCCCGCCTCGGTGAGCCGCCGTCGCTCGGCCCGGTGGAAGTGCCACGGGTCCCAGCGGACCACGGCCTGGATCGCGGGGTCTCCCGGGTCGCTGGTCTGGAGGAGCGCCCGACCTCCGGCCGACCGGGGTCCGGCCCACGCCGCCGCCTCCAGCCAGGTGGCCAGGGCCTGCTCCCCCGCCGTGAGGCCCGCCCGCCGCCGGGCCCGGTCGGGGTCCAGGATCGCCACCAGGCCGATCCGCAGCGGGCCGAAGTCCTTGACCGCGGCGGCCGTGCCCACGACCACCCCTCCGGGCGCCGGGGGTTGGGCCGCGGCCCCCTCCTCGATCGTCCGCACCGGCCCCCGGACCACCCGGGCCGCCCACTGGGCCACCCTCTCGGTCCCTCCCCGCTCGACCCCGAACGACCCCGCCCCACAGCTGGCGCATCTGGCCTCGGCCCCGCACACGGCACACCGGTCCTCCCCGCCCCGGCGGGCGATGTGGCCTCCACAGGCGGCGCAACGGGCCGGCTCCCCGCAGGCCCGGCATACCCTGGCGATCCCGGCGCCCCGCCGGGACACCAGCAGGAAGCCGCCCCCGGACTCCTTCAGGAGGGCGGCCAGTCGCGGAGACCGGTCCTCGGCCTGGGGGCGGGTGACCTCGACCAGGGGAGCCGCCGCGCGCTCGCGGGGCCGTGGGGCCCGAACCACGGCGGCCCCGCCGTCGTCGGCCAGGGCCGCCGCCTCGGCGCTGGGCCCCAGCGCGGCCAGCACGCACACCGCCCCCTGGAGGCGGGCCCGGGCCAGGGCCACGTCCCGGACGTGGTAGTAGGGCGCTCGCTCCTCCCGGTGGCCGGGATGAGCCTCTCGGTTCACCCACACCAGCCCCGGGCGGCGCACCGAGGCGAACACACCCGGCCTGGTGCCCACCACGACGCGGTACCGCCCGGCCAGCAGGTCGAGCCACGCCCGGTAGCGCGCCCGGGGCTCGCCGCCCACGAACAGCAGGCAGGCGGCGCCGAAGGCCTCGGCCACGGCTCGGGCGGTGGCCGGCAGCGGCTCGGCCTCGGGGACCAGGACCACGGCGTCCCGCCCCCCGGCCAGGGTGGCGGCCACGGCCTCCAGGCACACGGATGCCTCGTGCTCGGGAAGGGGGCGAACCACGAAGGCACCGGAGCCGAGCCCGCAGGCCTCCGCCAGGGACGGGCCTCCGTCGTAGTCGGGCAACAACCGCGGAGTCGGTCCAGGCGGCGCCCCTGCCGGGGGGGGCGAGGACCGGGTCTCCTCCGAGGCGACCCGGGGTGGATGGGCCCGGTCGAGCGCAGTGGCCAGGGGGGCCACGTAACGCCGGGCCATCCACCGGCACAGCTCCAGCGTGGATTCGTCGAAGGCCGGCCGGCGCGACAGGACCCCCCGAACCGGCAGCACCCGGGCCGGCGCACCCCCGGCCGGTCCCAGCACCCACCCCTTGACGGTTCGGCCGTGGAACGGCACCGACACCAGGTCGCCCACCCCGGCCTCCATCCCCTCGGGCAGCCGGTAGGTGAAGGGCCGGTCGAGCTCCAGGCGGGGGATGTCGACGGCCACGTCGACGGCCCTCGGCGTCACGCGATCAGGCCCCTTCACTGGGGGTTCGCTCGCTGTGCGGTCCAGGGCCGTGCCGCTCGGGGCGAGCTAGCCCCCCGGACCTCCCAGCGCGGCCCGGAGGTCCTCGGCTCGGTCGGTGTCCTCCCAGGTGAATCCCTTGCGGCCGAAGTGCCCGTAGCAGGCGGTCTCCCGGTAGATCGGCCGCCGCAGGCGCAACTGGTCGATGATGGCCGCCGGCCGGAAGTCGAACATGTCGAACACCGTGCTCTCCAGGCGCTGCGGGTCGACCTGGGAGGTCCCGAATGAGTCCAGCATGAACGAGACGGGACGGGCCGTGCCGATGGCGTAGGAGACCTGGATCTGGACCCGCTCCGCCAGCCCGGCGGCCACCACGTTCTTGGCCACGTAGCGGGCCATGTAGGCCGCGGAGCGGTCCACCTTGGTGGGATCCTTGCCGGAGAAGCACCCCCCACCGTGGGGGGCCATGCCCCCGTAGGAGTCCACCATGATCTTGCGGCCGGTGAGCCCCGTGTCGGCCTTGGGCCCCCCGATCTCGAACCGCCCGGTGGGGTTCACCAGGACGCGCTTGTCCTCGTGTTCCACCCCGAACTCGGCCAGGACCGGGTCGATGACGTGCTCCCTGAGGTCCGGCGTCAGCAGCGAATCGAGGTCCACCTGGTCCATGTGCTGGGCCGAGATCAGCACGGAGTCCACCCGGAGGGGCCGGCCGTCCTCGTACTCGATCGTCACCTGGCTCTTCCCGTCCGGCCGCAGGTACGGGACCACCCCCGCCTTGCGGACGTCGGCCAAGCGCTTGGCCAGGCGGTGGGCCATCGAGATCGGGAGCGGCATCAGCTCCTCGGTCTCTCGGCTGGCGTAGCCGAACATCATGCCCTGGTCGCCGGCCCCGACGTGGTCGAGGGCATCGCCCGAGCCCTCCTCCCGATGCTCCAGGGCGTCTCCCACGCCCTGGGCGATGTCGGGCGACTGCTCCTGGATGGCGGTGACCACCCCGCAGGTGTCGCCGTCGATCCCGAACTTGGCGTCGGTGTAGCCGATGTCGTTCACCAGCTGCCGCACCAGCTTGGGGACCTCGACGTAGGTCTCCGTGGTGATCTCGCCGGCCACGATCACCAGTCCGGTGGTGACCAGCGTCTCGCAGGCGACCCGGCCGAGCGGGTCCTCCTTGAGGATCGCATCGAGGACCCCGTCCGAGATCTGGTCGGCCAGCTTGTCGGGGTGGCCCTCGGTGACCGACTCCGAGGTGAACAGGTGGCGGCGGGTCATATCCGCCGGATTATAGGCGGGGCCTATGCCCCGCGCTCGGTCAGGAGCTTGGCCAGCCGGTCGCAGATGGCCGCGGCCAGCTCCCCCTTGGTCCACTCCCGGAGGGGCTCGACCTCCCCGTCCCCGGACAGGATCGTGGCCCGGTTCGTGTCCGCCTCGAACCCCGTGCCCGGCCGGCCCACCTCGTTGACCACCACCACGTCCAGGGCCTTGGCCCGCAGCTTCCGAAGGCCCTCGGCCTCCAGGTCCCCGGTCTCCGCGGCGAACCCGACCAGGACCCGGTCGCCCTTCCGCTCTCCCAGCTCCGCCAGGATGTCCTCGGTCGGCTCCAGGCGCAGTTCCGGGAGCCCGGCCTCCTTCTTCAGCTTCCCCTCCACAGGCTCGGCGGGGCGGAAGTCGGCCACGGCGGCGGCCTTGACCACCGCGTCGGCCCCGTCGAAGCGGGCCAGCACCTGGGCCCGCATCTGGGCGGCCGTCTCGACCCGGGCCACCTCGACGCCCGGGGGATCGGGCAGGTGGGTGGGTCCGGCCACCAGCACGACCGCGGCCCCGCGGTCCCGGGCCGCCTCGGCCACGGCGAATCCCATCTTGCCGCTGGAGCGGTTCCCCAGGAACCGCACAGCGTCGATCGGCTCGTGGGTCGGGCCGGCGGTGACCAGCACGGTGCGGCCCCGGAGCTCGTCCGTACGTTGGCCGAGCCGCTCCCGGCCCGAGCCGCCCAGGAGGTCCTCGACCGCGTCGGCGATCTCCTCGGGCTCGGCCATCCGTCCCACTCCCTCGTCACCGGCCGCCAGCGGACCCGAACCGGGGCCCACCATCCGAACCCCCCGCGCTCGCAACGTCTCCAGGTTGGCGACGGTGGCCGGGTGCTCGTACATCCCCGAGTGCATGGCCGGGGCGGCCACCACGGGGCCGCGGAACTCCAGCAGGGTCGAGGTCAGCAGGTCGTCCGCGATGCCCAGGGCCAGCTTCGCCAGAACGTTGGCGGTGGCCGGGGCCACCACGGCTACATCCGCCTGGTGAGCCAGCCGGACGTGGAGGACGGCCTCCGCCCGCTCGAACACGTCGGAGTGGACCGGCCGGCCGGTCAGCGCGGCGAACGTGTCGGGCCCCACGAACCTGGCGGCGGCCGGGGTCATCACCACCTGGACCTCGGACCCCTTCTCGCGCAGGAGCCGGGCCAGGTAGGCGGACTTGTACGCGGCGATGCCCCCCGTGACCCCCAGCAGAACCCGGCGGCCCGCCAGGGGGCTGGCCATGGCTACTTGACGCCCAGGCCCTCGGGACGCTCGAAGGTGACCTTGTCCTCCGCGATCTCCTCGAGCGCGATGGACAGGGGCTTGTTCCGCAGGCCCCCGGTCTCGACGAGCGGCGGCACGTACTCGCCGCGACCCTCGCCGAGCTGGCTGTAGTAGGCGTTGATCTCCCGGGCCCGCTTGGCGGCCAGCGTCACCAGCGAGTACTTGGACTCGACCCGCTCCAGCAGGTCGTCGATGCTCGGCTCGATCATTCGGGATCCCTTTCCGCTCGTGCGTCCTCGATGATACCAAGAACCTGGGCCACGGCCTGCTCGACGGTCTCGTTGACCACGACGTGGTCGAACCATGGGGCCTCAGCCATCTCCCGGCGAGCCTCCTCCAGGCGCCTGGCAAGCTCCGTGTCGCCCTCGGTGCCCCGGGCCCGCAGGCGGCGGGCGAGCTCATCCTCGGACGGCGGGCGCAGGAACACCAGCACGGCATCCGGGACCGTGGCCTTCACGCTGCGGGCACCCTGGACGTCCACCTCCAGGAGCACGTGGCGGCCGGTGGCCAGCGCCTCCTCCACCTCAGCCACCGGGGTCCCGTACCGCTCCCCGAACACCTCGGCCCACTCGAGGAACGCGCCGGCCTCGACCATGGCCTCGAACTCCTCCTCCGACACGAACCGGTAGTGCACCTCATCTCGCTCTCCGGGGCGGCGGTCGCGGGTGGTCCAGGACACCGAGAAGAACAGATCGGGACGGGCCCGGAGCAGTCCGCGGACCACGGTCCCCTTCCCCACGCCCGACGGACCGGAGATGACGAACAGGCGGCCTCCGGGGGCGGGCGGCGGGCCCGCTGCGTCACGTGGAGAGCGGGCTATTTCTTCGGGAACTCGCCGAGGAGGGCTTCCTTCTGCTTCGCCCCCAGGCCCCGGACCCGCCGGCTCGCGGAGATGTCGAACCGCTCCATGAGCTTGCGGGCCCGGACCTTTCCGACCCCGGGCAGCGCCTCGAGGACCGAGGAGACCTTCATCTTGGCGACCACGTCGTCGCCGCGCATGTTCAGGACGTCACGGAGGCTAGTCTGCCCGGACTTGAGCCGCTCCTTGAGCTCGGCCCGCGCCCGCCGGGCGGCGGCGGCCTTCTCCAGTGCCTGACGTCGTTGCTCCTCGGTGAGGGTCGGAAGCGGCATGCTCGGTTCCTCCTTCAAGGATGGCCGGGAACGCCGGGATTATACCCGCGGCCAAAACGCCCCAGCAATCAGACGAACCCCCGTGCCGCCACACGCCGGCCGTGGAAGCCCTCCGAAGATGACGGCTACCCGTGTCGGGAACCGGGGGACTCGAGCGGGACCCCGTCCCGGCACAGGGGGCAGTCGGCCCGCTCGAACACCTCGGCCTCGATCCGGGCGAGGGCCCGGAAGGCGAACGCCACGGGCTCCACCGAGCGGTCCACCATGGCGGCCACCCCGAGCGCCTCGGCGCCCGCCGCCTCCACCAGCTCCCGAACCTCCGCGGCCGAGCCGCCGGTGGTGACCACGTCCTCGACCACCAAGGCGCGCTCGCCGGGCTCCAGGCGGAACCCGCGCCGGAACGCCATCGGTCCGTCCTCCCGCTCGGCGTACACGAACCTCGCACCGGAGGCCAGGGCCACTGCGAAGCCGAAGGGCACCGCGCCGACCGCCGGCGACACCACCACGTCGACCCCGTCGTGCCACGAGGCCACCTCATCGGCCAGGCGCATCGTGTCCGCGGGACGCTCGAACATGCGGGCCTTCTCCACGTACACGCCGGAGTGCTTCCCCGAGGACAGGAGGAAATGGCCGGAGCGCACCGCGCCCGCCGCCTCCAGCAGGTCGAGCACCTCGCGCTCGTTCATCCCGCCAGGCCCCCCAGGATCGACCGGGCGGCCGCGGCGGGATCCGGGGACTCGGTGACCGGGCGGCCCACCACCAGGTAGTCGGCCCCGGCCTCCAGCGCCTCGGCGGGGGTCAGGACCCGAGCATGGTCGTTGGTCTCGTGGCCGACCGGCCGGATCCCGGGAACGACCAGGAGCGGGTCGGGCCCCAGGGCCTCGCGGACCACCTTGACGTCGTCGCCGGAGACCACCGCCCCGGCCGCCCCCGCCTCCACCGCCTCCCACGCCAGTGAGGCCGGGGATGCCCCGCCGGCCTCGGCCAGGCTGGACAGCACCGTGACACCCAGGACCCGGGGGGGCTCCACCCCTGCCTCCGCCGCTCCCCTGCCGGCGCCGTCCACGGCGGCCCGGACCATCTCCGGCCCTCCGAGGGCGTGCACGGAGAGCAGCGCGGCTCCCAGCCGGCCGGCATTGCCCGCGGCCCGGGCCACGGTGGTGGGGATGTCGTGGAGCTTGAGGTCGAGGAACACCGGCCCGTGGGGACGGATCCGCTCCACGGCGGACGGCCCCGCAGCGGTGAACAGCTCCAGTCCCACCTTCACCATCCCCACCGTCCCGGCCAGCCGGCGGGCCAGCTTCTCCGCCGCGTCCGGGTCGGAGGTGTCCAGGGCCACCACGATGGGGTTGTCCGGGGGGGATCTCACCGGGGCTGCGCGGCCTCGCTCATCCGCCGGGGTAGGCGGGCTGCTCCTCGGTCGGCGCCGGCGCCAGGACCCGGCCCCGGAGGTCGGCCGGGCTCGACAGTCGCCTGGCCGCCAGGAACTCCCCGATCCCCCGGGCGACGTCCACGAGGGCGTGGGGATCGAAGTAGTTGGCCGTGCCCACCTGCACCGCCCATGCCCCCGCCAGCAGGAACTCGATCGCGTCTCGGGCGGAACGGATCCCTCCGACCCCCATGATCGGCACCTCGGGAAGGGCCCGCGCTACCTGGAACACGCACCGGAGCGCCACCGGCTTGATGGCCGGGCCGGACAGGCCACCGGTCACGTTCCCCAGGCTGGGACGGAACGTATCCACGTCGATGGCCATGCCCAGGAGGGTGTTGATCAGCGACAGGCCGTGGGCCCCCGCCCGCACGCACTCCCGGGCCATGTCCACGATGTCGGTGACGTCGGCCGTGAGCTTGGCGAACACGGGCACGCTGGTGGTCCGCACCACCGCGGCCACCGCCTCTGCCGCGGCATCGGGGTCCCGGGAGAACAGCTCGCGGAGCTGCCGCATGTTCGGCGAGGACAGGTTGACCTCGATCCCCACGACCCCCGGAAGGTCGCGGACGTGGGAAGCCACGTCGGCGAACTCCTCCACGGTCTTGCCGGCGATCGACACGAACACCGGGACGCCCACCCGGGCGATGAACGGGCCGTCCTTGCGGATGAACTCCGCGATTCCCGGGTTCTGGAGGCCGATGGCGTTGAGCATCCCGGAGGCGGTCTCGGCCATCCGGGGTGTGGGCAGGCCGCGGGTGGGATGGAGCGTGACGCTCTTCGTCACGATGCCGCCGACACGGCGGATGTCCATGACCCCGGCCAGCTCCTGGCCGGAGCCGAAGCACCCCGAAGCGCCCAGCACCGGTGTGGGAAGGACCACCCCGTCCAGATCGGTGGAGAGCCTTACTCGGCGGCGCGCCATGTCCCCGGTGGGGTCGGGTCGCGCTCGTCCATGCGGAAGCCATGTGGGGGGGTCTGCACCGGCTCGGACCGGCCGCCCAGCCACCGCTCCCACCACACCCGGCTGCCGCTGAACACGGGGCCCTCGACGCACGAGCGCAGGAAGTCCCAGCTCTGACCGTCCCGGCGGATCACCGGGACCACGCACGTCCAGCACACCCCCAGGCCGCAGGCCATCAGCTCCTCCACGGCGACCTGGGAAGGGATGCCCTGGGCGGTGCAGTATTCGGCGACCGCTCGCAGCATCGGGTTCGGCCCGCACGCGTAGACCACCTCGGTGTTGCACCGCGACACCATCCCCGGGAGCACGTCGGTGACCTTGCCCCGTTCGCCCACGCTGCCGTCCTCCGTGGCCAGGATCACGGTCTGCGACAGCCGCTTGGCCTCGACCGACTTGAACAGCCGGTCCTGGTCCCGGGCCCCGATGATGATGTCCACTCGCTTGCCTCGGCTCCGCAGCTCCTGGGCCAGGAAGTACAGCGGCGCAGCGCCGTACCCCCCGCCCACCAGGAGGCAGTTCCTCATGTCGCGCGGGTACGGGAACGGCTTGCCCAGCGGCCCGATCACGTCGAGAAAGTCGTGGGCCTGGACCTGGGCCAGCCACTCGGTGCCGGGCCCCGTGGCCAGGAAGGCGAACTCCAGGGTCCCCGCCCACCCGCCCTTGCGCGACGCCTGGTGGATGGAGAACGGCCGGCGGAGTGTGAACTCCCGCCCCTCCGGCATCATGACCTCGATGAACTGCCCCGGCCGGGCCTGGTCGGAGATCTCCGGGGCCACCAGCGTGATCGACTGGTAGGTCCCCCAGCGCTTGGCGGTGAGGACCTCGCACTTCTGGCGGATCATGCCGTCACCCCGGCCACGACCTGGCATGGTACTCTTGCAGGCTCCGGGGCTCCTCCCCGCCCGGGCGGAGGGCCTCGATCCCCTGGACCGCGGCGAAGGCCCCCTGGAGCGTGGTGATGCACGGGACCCCGCTGGCGGCGGCCGCGGTGCGGATGGCCCACCCGTCACTGCGGGGCTCCCGCCCGAACGGGGTGTTGATCACCAGGTCGACCTCGCCGCCCAGGATGAGGTCGGCGGCGTTGGGGTGGCCCTCCGAGACCTTGGCCACGGGAGTGACCTCGATGCCGGCCCGCCCCAGGATCCCCGCCGTCCCGCGCGTGGCCAGGATGCGGAACCCCAGGTCGGCCAGGCGCTTGACCGGGAACACGATCGAGCGCTTGTCGCGGTTCGCCACGGTGACGAAGACGGTCCCCTTGGGCGGCAGCGCGGCCCCCGTGGCGGCCTGGGCCCGGGCCAGGGCCACCCCCAGGTCCGCGGCGATCCCCATGACCTCCCCGGTCGAGCGCATCTCCGGCCCCAGCACGGTGTCCACGCCCGGGAATCGCCCGAACGGCAGCACCGCCGACTTCACGGCCACGTGCGAGAGCCGCCGGTAGTGGCCCGGGGGGGGCACGAGCCCCTCGGCCCGGAGATCGGCTAGCCGCGCTCCCACCAGGACCCGGGCCGCCACCTTGGCCAGCGGGACGCCGGTGGCCTTCGACACGAACGGCACCGTTCGCGAGGCTCGGGGGTTGGCCTCCAGGACCCACACCCGCTCGTCCTTCACCGCGAACTGGATGTTCAGGAGGCCGCGCACCTCGAGGGCCTCGGCGATGGTCCGGGTGATCCGCTCGATCTCGTCGAGCGCGTCGTCCGAGAGCGCGACCGGCGGCACCACGGCGGAGGAGTCACCGGAGTGGACCCCGGCCTCCTCGATGTGCTCCATGACCGCGGCCACCTCGACCTCATGGCCGTCGGCCACGGCGTCCACGTCCACCTCGACGGCCCCCTCCAGGAACCGGTCCACGAGCACCGGGTGAGCCGGGCCCGCCGCGGCGGCCGTCTCCAGGTAGCCCGACAGCTCGTCCTCCGTGTACACGATCTCCATGGCCCGGCCGCCCAGGACGTAGGACGGGCGAACCACCAAGGGGAACCCGATCCTGGCGGCCACCGCGGCGGCCTCCTCCGGCGAGGAGGCCTGGCCGTTCGGCGGGTGCGGGATCCCCAGCCGGACCAGCAGGTCTCCGAACTTCCCACGGTCCTCGGCGAGGTCGATCGAGGCCACCTGCGTGCCGAGGATGGCGAACCCCTCGGCTTCCAGCTCGTGGGCGATGTGCAGCGGCGTCTGGCCGCCGAGCTGGACCACCACCCCCAGCGGGTCCTCCGCCTCGCACACCGCCACCACGTCCTCCACCGTCAGCGGCTCGAAGTACAGCCGTTCGCTGGTGTCGTAGTCGGTGGAGACCGTCTCGGGGTTGCAGTTGACCATCACGGTCTCGTAGCCGGCGTCTCGGAGGGCGAAGGCGGCGTGCACGCACGCGTAGTCGAACTCGATGCCCTGGCCGATCCGGTTGGGCCCGGAACCGAGGATCACCACGCGGGGCCGCCGGCCGGGGCGGACCTCGGACTCCCGCTCGTACGTCGAGTAATAGTAGGGGGTCCGAGCCGGGAACTCCCCCGCGCACGTGTCCACGGTCTTGAACACCGGGCGGACCCCGGCCATGCGCCGAGCCGCGCGGACCTCTCCCTCCCCCGCTCCCAGCAGCCGGGCCAGCCGGCGGTCTGACAGCCCCACCCGCTTGGCCGCGGCCAGGTCGGGACCCGACACCTGCGACAGGCGCCGGCCCGACAGGCCCCCGGCCACCTCGTCCACCTCGGCGATCTGGTCCACGAACCAGGGGTCGATCCGGGACGCCGCGGCCACCTCGTCCACCGTGTGACCCCGGCGAAGGGCCGCCTCCACCAGGGCCAGGCGGTGCTCGGTCGGCTCGGCCAGGGCCGCCAGGAGGTCGTGGGGCTCGGGGGCGACATCCGCCCCCAGGTCCGCGCCACGCTCCAGCGAGCGCAGGGCCTTGCCCAGGGCTTCCTTGAACGTCCGCCCCACCGCCATGACCTCGCCCACGGACTTCATCCTGGTGCCCAGCCGGGGGTCGGCTCCGGGGAACTTCTCGAACGCCCACCGGGGCACCTTGACCACCACGTAGTCCAGGGCGGGCTCGAAGCACGTCGGGGTCTCCCCGGTGATGTCGTTGGTGATCTCGTCGAGCCGGTAGCCCACCGCAAGCAGCGCGGCGATCTTGGCGATGGGGAACCCGGTGGCCTTGCTGGCCAGGGCCGAGGACCGCGACACCCGGGGATTCATCTCGATCACCACGATCCTGCCGTCCACCGGGTTCACCGCGAACTGGATGTTCGAGCCACCGGTCTCCACCCCCACCGCCCGGATGCACGCGAGCGCCGCGTCCCGCATGGCCTGGTACTCGCGGTCGGTGAGGGTCTGGGCCGGGGCCACCGTGACCGAGTCCCCGGTATGGACCCCCATGGGGTCCACGTTCTCCACGCTGCACACCACCACGGCGTTGTCGGCGCCGTCCCGCATCACCTCCAGCTCGAACTCCTTCCACCCCTCCACGGACTCCTCGACCAGGACCTCCCCGATGGGGCTGGCGGCGATGCCGTCCGCGGCGATCGACCGGAGGTCTTCGGCCCGGCGGGCGATCCCGGTTCCGCCGCCACCGAGGACGAACGACGGCCGGACGATCACCGGGTACCCCAGGTGATCGGCCGTCGTCAGGGCCTCCTCCACCGAGTGGGCGAACCCCGAGGCCGGCAGCGGCAGCCCGGCCTCGAGCATCGTCCGGACGAACAGGCGCCGGTCCTCGGCCCGGCGGATGGCCTCCAGGCTCGCGCCGATCAGCCGGACACCGCGATCCTCCAGAGCCCCGGACTCCGCCAGGGCCACAGCCACGTTCAGCCCCGTCTGGCCTCCCAGCGTGGGGAGCAGCGCGTCCGGCCGCTCCCGGTCGATCACCTGCAGGACGGATTCGGGGGTCAGCGGCTCGACGTAGGTGCGGTCGGCGAACTCGGGGTCGGTCATGATCGTGGCCGGGTTCGAGTTGACCAGCACCACCCGGTACCCCTCGCGGCGGAGCGCCTTGCAGGCCTGGGTTCCCGAGTAGTCGAACTCGCAGGCCTGGCCGATGATGATCGGGCCCGACCCGATCACCATGACCCCGGAGATGTCGGTGCGGCGCGGCATCAGCCCTCCATCAGCTCCACGAACCGGTCGAACAACGGGGCGGCGTCGTGCGGGCCCGGGGCGGCCTCGGGGTGGTACTGGACGGAGAACGCCGGGACGTCGAGGCACCGCAGCCCCTCCAGGGTCCCGTCGTTCAGGTTCCAGTGCGTCAACATCACCCTCCCGAACCCGGAATCCACCACGGGGGCCTCTCGCGGGGCCGCGGCTTTCACCACCGCGGGGGCCACCTCGCCAGCCCGAGCCGCGGCGCGGCGACCCCCGGGTCCCAGCGGAGAAACGTGTGGGGCGGCGATCTCTTCCGAGGCGGCCCGACCCTCACGTTTCGGGAGCGGAAAGGACCCGGGGGTCGTGAAAGCCGCGGCCCCGGCCGATGAAGCCCAGCCGTGAGGATCAACGGCGAAGCCGTGGTTGTGGGAGGTGACGTCGACACGGCCCGTCTCCAGGTCCACCACCGGCTGGTTGGCGCCGCGGTGCCCGAACTTCAGCTTGTACGTCCGCCCCCCCAAGGCCCGGCCCACGACCTGGTGCCCCAGGCAGATCCCGAACACCGGGACGTGCCCCAGGAACGCCCGGGCGGCCTCCACCGCGTACGTCGTGGCCGCAGGGTCGCCGGGGCCGTTCGACAGGAAGACCCCGTCGTAGCCCTCCGCCAGGACGTCCCGGGGCGGCGTCAGCGCCGGGAACACCACGGTGTCGCAACCTCTGCGGTGGAGCAGCCGGAGGCTGTTCCGCTTCAGCCCCCAGTCGAGGGCGGCGACCCGGAAGATCCGGCCGTGGCGGGGCATTGCCGGGCCCACCAGCTCCCGGGCCTCGTAGGGATCCCGCGTGGAGACGGTCGTGGCCAGGTCCGCCCCCAGCATCCCGGGCTCCCCCTGCACCCGGGCCACCAACGACGCCGGGTCGAGGTCCCGGGTGGAGATGGCCGCTCGCATGGCCCCGGCCTCACGGATGTGCAGCGTCAGGGCCCGGGTGTCCAGGTCCTCGATCCCCACGACGCCGGAACCCGTCAGGTACTCCGCCAGCGACGCCTGAGACCGCCAGCTGCTGGGCCGCCTGGAGGCCTCCCGGACGACGAACCCCGCGGCCTGCACCGCACCGGACTCCGGATCCTGGTCGTTGACCCCGTAGTTCCCCTGGTGGGGATAGGTCATGACCACGATCTGCCGGGCGTACGAGGGGTCCGTGAGCACCTCCTGGTACCCGCTCATCCCGGTGTTGAACACCACCTCCCCGAACGCTTCCCCCTCCGCGCCGAGCGAGCGGCCCGGGAACGCGACGCCGTCTTCCAGGACCAGGAGGGCGTCGCTCACCGAGTGGCCTCCCCGTCCCGGACGGTGAGCTCCCCACGCAGCAGCGTGTGGACGACCCGCCCCCTCAGGGCTCGTCCCAGGAACACCGAGTTCCGGCTCCGCGAGGCGAACGGGCGCTCCCCCACCACCCATCCGGCCGTGGGGTCGAACGCCACCAGGTTCGCCGGCCGTCCCGGGGCCACCGGTCCCCCGTGGTCCGAGAGCCTCAGGATGCGTGCCGGCGTGGTGGACATCCGGCGGATCGCCTCGGCCAGGTCGAGGAGACCGGGCTCGACCAGCTCGGTGAGGACCACGGCCAGGGCCGTCTCCAGCCCGGTGGTTCCCGGGCGGGCCTGGTCGAACTCCACCTCCTTGTCCTCCACGGCGTGCGGCGCGTGGTCGGTGGCCACCGCGCCCAGGACACCCTCCGCCAGGGCCCCCCGCAGGGCGTGGCGATCCTCGGCGGACCGGAACGGGGGGTTCACCTTCAGGTTCGTGTCGTAGGAAACGAGATCCTCGTCGGTGAACGTCAGGTGATGGGGGGTGACGTCGGCGGTGAGCGGGATCCCCCTGGCCACGGCGTCCCCGATCACCCGCACGGTCTCGGCCGCGGAGACGTGGGTCACGTGGAGGCGCCCGCCGGTGAGCCGGGCCAGCGCCACGTCCCGGGCCACGATGGCGCTCTCGGCCTCGGCGGGGACCCCTCGCAGGCCCAGCAGCGCGGAGTAGTGGCCCTCGTGCATCTGCCACCCCTCGGACAGGGTGTGGTCCTCGGCGTGCTGGCTGAGCACGACCTCGAACGCTCTCGAGTACTCCAGCGCCAGCCGCATCACCCGGGCCGACTGGACCGAGCTGTGGTCATCGGTGAACAGCCGGACGCCGGCCTCGACCAGCTCCCCCATCTCCACCAGCTCCTCGCCGGCCAGGCCCCTGGTGATGGCGGCCGCCGGCACCACCTCGCACAGCCCCGCCTTCTCGGCCAGGGCCGCGACCTCCAGCACCACGGCCGCGTGGTCGGCCACCGGGTCGGTGTTGGGCATGGCGCACACGGCGGTGTAGCCTCCCACCGCCGCGGCCCGCGAGCCGGTGTCGATCGTCTCCGCGTCCTCCCGGCCGGGCTCCCGCAGGTGGGTGTGCAGGTCCACCAGCCCCGGCGCCACCACGAGGCCCTGGCAGTCCACGACGTCGGCGCCGGAGGGGGCCGTCCCCCCTCCCACGGTGGCCACCAGACCGTCCTCCACCAGCACGTCGGCCGGCCCGTCGTGCCCCGAGGCGGGATCCACCAGCCGGCCGCCGCGCAGGAGGACCGCCGCCATCACGCCTCCCCCTCGGAGGATGCCGGCGCTTCTCCGCCGCCCCCCGCGAGCATCAGGTACAGCAGGGCCATCCGCACGGCGATGCCGTTCGTGACCTGGTCGGTGATGAGGGACTGGGGAAGGTCGGCCACGTCCGAGGCGATCTCCACCCCGCGGTTCATCGGACCGGGGTGCATGATCAGGGCCCCCTCGGGCAGGGTGGCCACCCGCTCCCGGGTGAGCCCGAAGCGGCGGGCGTACTCGCGGACGGTGGGGAAGTACTGCTGGCGCTGGCGCTCCCGCTGGACCCGCAGCATGTAGCACACGCTGGCCTTGGGCAGCACGGCGTCCAGGTCGTGGGAGACCTCGGCGCCCCACGCGGGTGCCTGGGGAGGGATCAGGGTGGGCGGGCCCACCAGGGTGACCTGGGCCCCCATGCGTGAGAGCGCGTGCGTCCCGGAGCGAGCGACCCTCGAGTGGAGCACGTCCCCCACGATGGCCACCCGCAGTCCCTCGAACGAGGGGAAGTGCTCCCGGATCGTGTACAGGTCGAGCAGCGCCTGGGTGGGGTGCTCGTGGGTCCCGTCGCCCGCGTTCAGGACGCTGGCGTCCACCCACCTGGACAATGCGTAGGGCGCTCCCGACGAGGCGTGGCGCACCACGATCGCGTCGGCCCCCATGGCCTCCAGGGTGAGCGCGGTGTCCTTGAGGCTCTCGCCCTTGCTCACCGAGGAGCCCGACGTCGTGAAGTTGATCACGTCGGCCGACAGCCGCTTGGCCGCGATCTCGAACGAGATCCGCGTGCGCGTGGAGGCCTCGTAGAACAGGTTCACCACGGTGCGGCCGCGGAGCGCCGGGACCTTCTTGATGACCCGGGTGCCGACCTCCCGGAACGAGGCGGCAGTGTCCAGGATCCTGGTGATGTCCTCGGGGGACAGCTGCGTCACCGACAGCAAGTGCTTGTTCATCTCTCCTCCCCCAACTCGACGGCATCGGCGCCGTCGGTCTCCTCGAGCAGGACACGGACCAGCTCCTGGGCCCGGGTCGGGACGTTCTTGCCCACGTAGTCGGCCCGGATCGGCAGCTCGCGGTGCCCCCGGTCCACCAGCACGGCCAGCTGGATGGCCCGGGGCCGCCCGTAGTCGACCAGGGCGTCCATGGCGGCCCGGATCGTCCGCCCGGTGAACAGGACGTCGTCGACCAGGACCACGGTTTTGCCGCTGACGTCGAAGTCGATGCGGGTCTCGTGGACCTCGGGCGCCTCGGCCCGCATGCCGATGTCGTCTCGGTAGAAGGTGATGTCGAGGACCCCGACCGGGACCTCCCCACCCTCGATGCGGGCGATCTCCGCGGCCAGGCGGCGGGCCAGGTCGTCCCCGCGGGCCGCGATGCCCACCAGGGCCAGGTCGGCCGCGCCCTTGTTGCGCTCGAGGATCTCGTGGGCGATGCGGGTCACCGCCCGCCGCACGTCACCGGCCTCGAGCAGCCGGGCCCGGGGCTCAAACACGAAGGAACGCCCCACCGGGCGGTGGAGCGTCTTGGGCCATCGTCACCCTTCGTTCCTCCTTCCCGGCCTCTCGGGACCGGACTTAAAGGGGAAGCGTCCGCAGCAGGATACACCACGGGGGGCCGCGGATCGGCACCTTCCGTCCGACGATCCAGCACGACGGCGGCCGGGTGGGTAGAATCGGGGCGTGCCGAACATCGGAGTCCCCGAGTTGATCCTCATCCTGGCGGTGCTGCTCCTGCTGTTCGGGGCCCGCAAGCTCCCGGACATCGCCCGGTCGATCGGGAAGTCGACCAACGAGTTCAAGAAGGGCCTGCGCGAGGGCCACCAGGAGCCCGAGGAGACGGAGAAGCCCGAAGCCAAGACCGCCGAGTAGCGCGGCCTGGCCTTCCTCCCGTCCGCCCACCGGGGTATCGTGGCGCGCGCCGAGGAGGTGGAGAACATCCCTGGACCGCCGGACATTCGCGCCGGCGGCGAGGGCCCGCACCGTCGCCGGAAGCGGCTCGCCACGCGGGCCCTGCTCGTCTCGTCCCTTCTGTACGCCTTCGTCGGGGTCCTCCCGGCCCCAGCGGGCGCCGCGGCCGAGCTTCCCCTGTGCTCCACGTTCTCCCTCACCCAGGCCTACCGAGGCTGGGGGCCCGCCGACCGCTACGGCCACGCCGTGACGGTGGTGTACGCCGGAACCCAGTGCTCCACGGTGGGCGGGGGCTCGGTCGAGGTCGACTTCACCGGAACCGCCACGATGTTCAAGGGCCTCACGGGCGGGGGCCCGGCGATCGACGTGCGCTCGTTCGAGGCCTCCGGGACCTGGACGAAGTCGGGCATCCTGTCGGCCTGGCCGCCGCCGTGGTGGAGCTGCTCCGTGGACCAGGCCGAGCTCCGGTGGACGATCCCCGCCGTGTACTCGTTCGCGGTCGCCGCCCACGACGGCCTGTGGACCCTGGACGTGCAGACGTGGGGAACGGACGCTCGGACGGTTCACTGGGAGCACCAGGCGTGCGCGGGCGTTTGATGGGCCGGCCCCCGCGCTGCTAGCCTCGCCGCAGGGAACCCCATGGCTGCCCGCACCGGTCTCCGCGCCCTCTCCTGGCTACCGCTGATCGCCAACCAGCTGACCTTCGGAGTGGCCATCCCGGTCGAGCGGGTGGGGACCCGCCATGCCCTGTACTTCTGGACCACCGGGCGCATCCTGGCGCGGGCCTGCTCCTGGCGGGGGCGCTGTCCTCCAGGCAGGCGGAGCGAAGGCCGAGCCGCCTGTTCCAGACCTTCGCCGCCCGGTCCTTCGCCGTCCTGGCGGTGCTGGGGCTCATCGACGCGGTGCTGTGGACGGAGCGACACCTCCTCCCGAGCCTGTCCGCGTCCCCGGGCACCATCGACCCGGCCACGTTGACCGGTCCCCTCCCCGGCATCAACGTGCTGGTAGCCGGGATCGAGGCCTTGGGGATGAGCCTGCTCCTGACCGCCGCCCTCCTGTACCTCGTCCGCCCCGGCCCGGGGTGGGAGACGAGGTGGCTCCCTCCGGCAGTGGTGTTCGCGGCCTTCGCCCACGTCCACTACATGCTGTTCCCCACCGTCTACAGCGATGTCGTCTCCACGGGGGACCTCCTGCGCCTGGGCTTCTCCGGTACCCTGCTGCTCGGCCTCCTGTGGGAGATCCGGCGCACGTACTTCTCGGAGCGGGCCCGGGCGGTCGAGCTGACCCAGGCGCTGGAGGCTCAGCAGGCCCGCGTCGAGGAGCTCGAGGAGGTGGACCGGGCCCGGGCTCGCCTGTTCGGGTCCCTGACCCACGAGCTCATGCACCCGGTGGCTGCCATCCGAAGCCTGACGCTGGCCATGCTGAAGCGGTGGGACGACCTGGAGGATGACCGCCGGCGGGAGATGATTTCGGTGCTCGACGGGGAGACCGCCCGACTGCGGGAGCTGACCGACCGGACCGCGATGTCGACCCAGATGGAGGCTGGCACGTTCAGAGTCTCCCCCCGTCCCCAGCGGGCCGGCGACCTGGCTCGCCAAGCCGTCCAGGCCTGCGCCCCGGCGCCCATCGTCCTCGAGGTCGACCCGGCCGCGGACGGGGCCACGGTGATGGCCGACCCTCCCCGGGTCCTCCAGGTCTTCCAGAACCTCCTGTCGAACGCGGTGAAGTACTCGCCCAAGGGATCCCCGATCGAGCTCACCGCTCGCGACGCGGGGAGGGAGGTGGTGTTACCGTGTCCGACCGCGGTCCCGGCATCCCGGCCCGGGAGCGGGCGCGGCTCTTCCAGGCCTACTCCCGGCTGGCCCCCGACAGCAGCCCCACCGGATTCGGCCTGGGGCTGTACGTCAGCCGAGAGATCGTCGAGGCCCACGGCGGGCGGATTCTGGGTGGACGGCACCGAGGGCAACGGCTCCCGATTCCCGTTCGCCCTTCCGCGGGCACCCTCGACCCGTTGAACCTCCCGGCGAATCGGGTACAGTGCTCGCGCCGGCCGCTCGCGCGGGCGTTCCGGCAGGGTGAAGGGGGTGGGCGTCGTCGCGAGGGTGCGGGAGCCGGGTCCGGGGATCTTCCCCCGGGATCCCTCCTTGCTCATCCGGCCCCGGGCATCCACGTGCCGCCCGCCGGGGGGAGACCTGCGGTGAGCGAGCGCATCGATGTCCTGCTGGTGGAGGACCACCAGATGTTCGCCGATGCCCTCGAGCTGTTGCTCGAGACCGAGCTGGACATCGAGGGCTTCCGCAAGGCCGGGTCCGCCGAGGACGGGCTGGCGGCCTGCCAGGAGCGGTGTCCCGACATGGTCCTGATGGACGTCGACCTGCCGGGCATGGACGGGATCGAGGCCACCGGGCGGGTGTTGGAGACGTGCCCCGACACCCACGTGGTGATCATCACGGGTCTCCAGTCCGACCGGGTGCTGGCGGGGGGGATCGCCGCCGGCGCCAACGGGTTCGTCCCCAAGACCCAGGCCGCCGACGAGCTGATGGGGGTGCTCCGCCGAGCCGCCGCGGGAGAGATCGTCCTGCCCCACGGGGACGTGACCCCGCTCCTCCGAAGCATGCAGACCTCGGCCACGCTCGACGAGCCGGGGGCCCGGCTGGCCCGGCTGACTCCCAGGGAGATCGAGATCCTCCAATCCCTGGCCGAGGGTCGATCCACTGAAGAGGTGGCCGAGACGCTGTTCATCAGCCCCCGGACGGTCTACAGCCACGTGGGCAGCATCCTGCCGAAGCTGGGGGTCCGCTCCAAGCTGGAGGCCGTGGTGATGGCCCTCCGCCATGGGGTCATCTCGGTCGAGACCCGCGGACGGGGCGCCTGAGGGTGTCCCCGGCCGGTGTCGGCCGCCCCCAGCGAGCCAGCGGGGAGGGCCGCCTCAGCGGGTGGCGGCGTGGTCCCGGGCGATGCGGCCCAGGATGCCGTTCACGAAGCGGCCGGAGTGCTCCGTGGACAGCGCCTTGGCCGCGGCCACGGCCTCCGAGATGGCCACCGCCGGTGAGGCGTCGTCCCGGAACAACAGCTCCTCGCACGCCACCCGGAGCAGGGTTCGGTCCAGGGCGGCCATCCGGTCCACCGTCCACTCCTCGGCAGCCTCCCCGATGACCCGATCCAGCTCGGGCTGGTGCTCGGCCACCCCCCGCACGAGCTCCTCGGTGAACCCGGGGACCTTCTGGCCCAGGGCCTTCCGCTCCTCCAGGACTTCGCCGGGGTCCCGGCCGAGCAGGTCCGCCTGGTACAGGATGCCCACGGCGCGCCGGCGGGCCTCGCGCCGCCTGGCCACTACCGCTCCCGGGTGAGGTACTCGCCGGTCCTGGTGTCGACCTTCACCCGGTCGCCCGGCTCCACGAACAGGGGGACCTGGACGGTGATGCCGGTCTCCAGGGTGGCGGGCTTGAGGGCGCCGCTGACCCGGTCGCCCTTGAGCCCCGGGTCCGAGGCCACCACCGCCAGCACCACGGCGGCGGGAAGCTCGACCCCGATCGCGTGCCCCTCGTACATCGGGAGGATGGCCGTGGAGCCCTCGACCAGGTAGTTGACGGCATCGCCCGCGGACTCCACCGGTACGTGGAGCTGCTCGTAGGACTCCGTGTCCATCATCACCAGGTGGTCACCCTCGCGGTACAGGTACTGCATCTCCCGCCGGTCGACGATCGCCAGGCCGACCTTCTCGTCGGCCTTGAACGTCCGCTCCTGCACCGCTCCCGTCTTCACGTTGCGGAGCTTGGTACGGACCACGGCCTGGCCCTTTCCGGGCTTGTGGTGCTGGAAGAACAGCACCGTCCACAGGTTCCCCTCGAGGTCCAGGGTCATCCCGTTCTTGAGGTCGTTGGTCGAAACGCTCATGGCTCCAGGACCACGAGCTCCCTGGTGCTCCGCGGGAGGACCCGGCAGCCATCCGCCTCCACCACCACCATGTCCTCGATCCGGACCCCGCCCACGCCGGGCAGGTAGACGCCCGGCTCCACGGTGACCACCGTTCCCTCCGGCAACACGTCGGAGGACTCCCTGCGAAGCGTGGGACCCTCGTGGATCTCCAGACCCACCCCATGGCCGAGCGAGTGGCCGAAGCGGTCCCCGTAGCCGGCCTCGTCGATCACGTCCCGGGCGGCCCGGTCGGCCTCGGAGCCCACGGTCCCCGGGCGGACGGCCTCGACGCCGGCACGCTGGGCCCGGGCCACCACCTCGTGGACCTCCCGCAGCTCTGGTGGCGGCTCGCCGAACGCCACGGTCCGGGTCATGTCGGAGTGGTACCCGTCCACCACGCACCCGAAGTCGAGCTTCACCACGTCCCCGCCCCGGAGCTCCCGGTCGCCGGGACCGTGATGCGGCTCGGCCGCGTTCTCGCCGAACGCCACGATGCTCTCGAAGGCCAGCCGCTCGGCGCCGGCCTCCCGCATGACGAGCTCGAGCTCGAAGGCGGCCTGCCGCTCGGTCATGCCCCCGGCCAGCTTGGCGGTCAGCCGGTCGAAGGCCTCGTCCGTGATGGACTGGGCCCGGGCGATGAGCTCGAGCTCCGGTGGCTCCTTCACCCACCGCAACCGCTCGACCTGGTCCTCCGTCGGCACCAACTCCCCCTCCAGGGACTCGGTCAGCTCCCGGTGGGTGTGGACGGTGACCTCGGCGGCCTCGAACGCCACCCGGCGGAGCCCGGCCTCCCGGCAGGTGCCGGCGAACGCCTTGGGGAACGACCTCGGATAGACCTCCCTGGCCACGTCGGGGAGCTGGCGCCGGGCCTGCTCCTCGTAGCGGGAGTCGGTGAAGAACACGTCCTCGCTCTCCGTCAGGACGAGCTGGCCGTTCGAACCGGTGAATCCGGTGAGGTAGCGCACGTTGACCAGGCGCGTCACCAGCATGGCCTCGACCCCGAGCTCGGGGAGGCGGGCACGGAGGCGCTCTCGTCTGCCGGCGTGATCCATGGCCGGCCCATGATAGCCAAATGGCGGGAGGCGGCCCCCCGCGGGCCGCCTCCCGAACCCGGCGGCCGCTCCCCCCGGTGCGGCCGCCGGACACCGTGACACCCTGCTCAGCCGGTCACTTCTTCTCTCCCGGCTCGCACAGCGTGAACTGCTCGTCACCGAACAGGAACGTGGCACAGGGGTCGTCGATGGCCACGACCTTGAAGTTCCGGGCGAAGGTGTCGCCCTCGCCCACCACGTAGAGGGTTCCGCCCACCGACACCTGGACCACCTCGCGGCCCTTCCTCACGAACACGTCCACGACCTGCACGCGTTCGCCGCCCTTGACCACGCTCTCGGCCTCCTCCTCCTCGGCCCCCGTGGGTGGTACCTGGACGGGTTCCTCCGGCTCCACCTCCGCGGGAGTCGTGACGGCCCCACCGGCGCCCGCCTCGGCGACCACCAGCGGGACGAACGGATCCCGGCCGCCGAAGAACCCGAATGCCCGCGGGGGGACCTTCTCGTCCGGCGGAGGGCCCGGCGGCGGCGTGGTGACGGTCGGGGGCGGTGAGGTCGTCGGCGTGGGGGCGGCCTGCTCGGGCGCCCCACCGCCCCTGGTCAGCAGGAAGAAGGCCGCGGCGGCCACGGCCACCGCTCCCAGCACGATCAACAGGTTCCGCTCGCGGCGCGACATGTGGTCAGGCTCCCTCGGTCGGGGACGGCGTCGGGGACGGCGTCGGGGACGGCGTGGGCGTGGCCCCGGGGGATGCCTCCGGGCTGGGCGAGGCCTCCGGGGAGGGCTCCTCCAACGGAGCGCCGGGTCCGGCGTCCGTGTCCGTGGTGAAGAAGAGGACCTGGAGGTTGATGTCGATCTGGGGCAGGCCGTCGGGGCCTTCGGCTACGGAGATGTTCGTCACCTTGGCCGCTCGGGGCAGGGTCTCCAGGCGGAACAGGAACTCGTCCACGGGGAAGAACCCCCCGATGACCTGCACCGTCGCGGGGATCTCCGCGGCCTGGCCCAGCGCGGAGGCGACGGGCTCGCCCGGCGAGATCGCGAAGAAGTCCACCCCGGCCAGGTCTGCGGCGTCCTGGAGACGATTGATCAGCCCGGGGAGGTCGGCCACGGGGGGGACGGCCCGACGGAACCGCGCCAGCTGGCGCTGGAGGCGAGGCAGGTCCTCGGCCACCGCCCGCAACCGCGACAGCTCCGACTCGAGGGCCGCGTTCTGGGCCCGAGCCTGGGCGAGCTGCTCCTCCGTCTCGCGGATCTGGCCGAACTTCGGATACACCAGGAACAGGAATACCAGAACGGCCACGAGCACGGAGGCCCCGGCGGCGATGATCGGGGCCCGCCGGTTCACGAGGTCCCTCCGCGCCGAGCCAGGACCTGCTCGGACAGGTCGACCGAGCTGGTGAACTGGACAACCTGCTGGGTCCCGATCAGCGTCTTCTGGGAGTTCGACAGCCACGGATTCACGAACCCCCGCACGTCCTCCAGGCGGGACAGCCACAGGGCCACGTCCCGATGCTCGAAGGCGAACCCGTTGATCCCCATCTCCGCCACCAGCCCGGGGCCGGCGGCGCCCGGCTCGGCGGCCGGCGCGGCGGCCGGCGCCACCGTGCCGGTGAGCCCCGTGAGCCACACCTGTCCCGGGATCACCAGGGAGACGTCCCGCAGCACGCCCGACCACCGAACGCGGTCCACGAGCAGCTGGGCCAGCAGCCTCCGGTTGGCCAGCACCTCCTGCTGGAGCTGGGCCACGTTCTGGAGCTCGGCGATCTGGGCGGCCAGGAGGTCATTCGCGGCTTCCTGGCGGGCCAGGTCGTCGCGAACGCCGGCCAGCCGCGCGGCCTGGAGCAGGTACACGCCGCCGAGCGCAGCCAGCACGACGAGGCCCACCGCGATCACCGCCAGGGTCCGCCGTCGCGCCCGCTGACGCTCCAGGTACTCAGGGGGAAGGAGGTTGATCCGCATGGGCTATCCGGCGGGGAGGGCAAGGCCAACCGTCACCGCCAGGAGCGGCTCGGCTTCGGCCAGGGTCTGCGCGTCCATGTCGAGCTCGACGGACACCTTCTCGAATGGACGGGCCCGGTCGACGTCACCTCCGACACGCTCTCGCAGACGCTCCAGGAAGCCGTGGAGCTTCGAGCCGCCCCCGGTGACGAGGGTTCGGGTCACCTCGGCATCGGCGGTCTGGGTCCGGTAGAAATCGATCGAGGAGCGGATCTCGTCCACGAGCGCCGCGGCGCGGGCCTCCAGGAAGCTGCGGACGACGTCGGGGGGCGGCGAGGACGCGGCCGGCTGCCCCCGCTTGAGCGCCTCGGCGTCCTCCTCGCCGATCCCCAGTGAGTCGGCCATCGCCGTGGTCACGTCCTTGCCGCCCGTCGGCAGGATCCTGACGAACCTGGCCACGCCTCGCTCGTGGACGCAGATGTTCGTCACGTCGGCGCCAACGTCGATGACCGCTTCCCCCCCGCGCTCGGCGGCCTCGAGCCCGAGCCCTCCGTCCTGACCGGCCGCGCGGATCAGGGCGAAGGGCACGAGGTCGATGCCGACCGGCTCGAGCTTGGCTGCGGCGGCCGCGGACACGAATCGAGACACCATCTCGCGCTGGGCGGCCACGACCAGGAGTCGCAGCATGCGCGCGCCCTCCTGCTCGAGCTCGTCCAGCACGTCGTAGTCGAGGACCGCGTCCTCCATGGGGATGGGGATCAGGTCCTGGACCTGGAGGGGGAGAGACTGCTTGAGCTCCTTGGGCGGGATGGCCGGCACCGTGACCTCACGGACCACGACCCGCTGGTTGCCCACCCCCATCGTGACCTGCTTCGACTTGAAGCCCCCTCGCTGCCACAGCTCCCGGATGGCCTCGGCCACGGCGTCCACGTCCCGGATCTCCCCCGAAGAGACCGCCCCGGGTGCCAGCGGGACCTGTGCGGCGCGCACGAGCGCAGGCGGATCAGAGCCCAGCGACAGCTCCGCCGCCCGGACCGCGGTCGAGCCCACGTCGAGGCCGATAGCCCCCCGGGCCACCTACTTCTGCTCCTCGACCCGGACCGAGCGATCCGACAGGTACTTGTTCACGTCCGACTCCCTGATCCGGTAGTTCTTGCCGACCCGGATCGCCGCCAGCTGTCCGGCCTTGATCAGCCGGTACACGGTCATGTTGGACACGCGCATGGTGCCGGCCACCTCACCCACGGTGAGGAGGCGATCACCCACGAACGGGCGCCGCTTGGGCATCTTCACAACCTCCACATTCGAAACACCCACAACATGGCCCTCAAATACATCGTCTGCAACATCCACCTCCTTGTTTCCTCGTATTCCATCGTTCACATCCGCCACGTCCGCCACGGCGGACGCCCACGATAACAACAGCCCCCCATGGTGTCAATCACCATTATCGGAGACAACGCACGACAACCATAGACTGACCTTAAAACTACAGTGCTGTCATTTACTCCTGTAACATCGGGGCTTGGAAAGAGCAGTGAGGGGCCCGCGCCGTGGGACCCCGGGCTAGCGAGCGCCCAGGAGGGAGAGGTAGAGGTCGATCAGGGCGGGGCCGACCAGGGCCGCCACCGCCGCTCCCCCGGCCAGGAACGGGCCGAACGGGATGTGGTGCTTCCGGCCGTATCCCAGGACCACGACCGCGGTGATGGCTCCCAGGCCACCCCCGACCATCCCCACGAAGGCGGCCACCCCCACGTATCCCAGGCCCAGCGATCCCAGCACCAGCCCGATGAGCGCGGCCAGCTTCACGTCACCCATCCCCATGCCGGCCGGCACGGCCAGGGCCACCAGGAACATGGGACCGCCGTATGCCAGGAAGCCGATGCCCGCCCGCACCGCGTCGGTCCCCTGCCCCGCCAGGTGGCCGGCCACGATCGCCACCGCGTACAGGACCAGGGCGGGATACACGAGGCGGTTCGGGACGATGCGCCACCGGGCGTCGATCACGCCCACCGCCAGCATCAGCCCCAGGAACGGCGCCACCAGGATCGCCGCGAACAGCGGCTCCACCAGGGCGGCGGCGGCGGCGAACAGGGCCGCGGTGGCCGCCTCGGTCAGCGGGTACTCGGGAGAGATCGGCTGCCCGCAGGCCCGGCATCGTCCCCGGAGGAGCAGATAGGACACGAGCGGGAGGTTGTCCCGAGCCCGCAGCTCGGTCCCACAGCGAGGGCATCGGGACCGGGGGGCCACGATCGACTCCTGCCGGGGGACCCGATGAACCACGACGGTGAGGAACGAGCCGAACAGCAGACCGGCGATCGCGAACAGGGCGATGCCCACGGGAGTCACGGCCGTGATGCTACCGGCTCAACCCTCCGGGCAGACGGCGGATGCCTGGAACGGCTCGCACTCCTGGAAGGAGGTGCGGGTGATCGACACCAGCCCGCCGGGCAGCCGTTCGAACCACTCCGGCGTGAGCTGGATCAGTGAGTTCCCCCCCTGCGAGGAGAAGCCCTGGGCGTAGATCGTGCAGGTGCAGCTCGACCCACCCAGCAACCGGACCGTGCCCTCCGGGACGAACAGGGCCCCCGACCACGACACGTTCGCCTCCAGCCGGAGGCTCCCGCCCCGGACCACGATCACCCCGGACAGCGACCCCACCCGCTCCCCCGCGTCGTTCGTGTACCTGATGTCCGATGCGGTGCTGCCGGGGATGAGACTGACCTTCCAGGAGAACGTGTCTCCGGCGTCGGCGTCGATGTACACCACGACGTTCTTCTCGAACTCCCGCGTGGCGGTCCCCAGGTCGCCGGGCTGGAGCTGGATCGTCTCGTTCGTGCCGTTCCGGTAGTCCAGGAACAGGCTCTGCTCCTGTGCCAGCTGCTTCAGGGACTGCATCGGCTCCAGGATGTCGTCGATGGGGATGTTCACCACGGCCTGGGGCTCCTCGTTCACGACCAGGGTCTGGTGGCTGTCGCGGTCCGTGGGGAAGTCCGAGGCGGACGGGTCGGGCGAGTTGACGTGGATCTCGTCGCTGTTCCGCTCCTGGTTCTTGGAGAAGATCTGGAAGTTCGAGAAGACGCCGGTGCAGCCCACCTGCTGGCCCGTCGAGATGTCTGTGCACATGGCGGGTGGGGGGTCCGACTGGATGAACTCCTTGTGGAAGTCCCACCCTAGGTCCGGGTCGTCGAACTCCCCGTTGCCGTCCGCGTCCGTGGACAGGTTGTTGCGGGAGGTGACCGTCCCGTTGACCAGCAGGCTCAGGCGGGTCAGGGTGGCGGTCCCGTTGAGGTCCACGCTCCCGTTGACGAACATCCCGAACGGGATGTCCAGCGACTCGATCCGGAATCCACCGGCCATGGTTCGGGAGACCCCGGTGGCGTCGGTGGCCCTCGACACCACCGTGTACTCGACGAACGGCTTCCCGCCACCGACCACGTCGAACCGGCCGTTGGTGGGGGATGTGATGCGGACCCCGCACACGGCCGTCGTCGACGGGTCCCGGTACTCCACGGCGTCCTCGACCAGCGGGTTGTTGTGGCATTCGGCGGTCTGGGGCGTCGCCCACGTGGGCTGGCGCAGGAAGTGGGCGGCGGCCTGGTCCAGGCCCGCCTCGGCGGCGGTGAACGCCTCCTCGGCCCGGCGGTCCCGGGCGCCGATCTCCAGCTCCGCCACGGCGGCGAACGCCACCACCGCCCCGGCCACGGCCAGCACGGCCGTGATCAGCAGCACCGTGAGCGCCGCCACCCCCCGCTGCTCCCCCAGCCGGATCATCCGTACGTCCTGTTCCGGAGGAAGGCCTGCGCGGTGTAGGTCTGCCGGGCGTCCCCGTGCTCCACGGTCACCGCGACCTCCACCCGGGTCACGTTGGGGAGCTCCTGGGGGTCCCAGCTGCCGTTCCCGTTCAGGTCCAGCTCGTCCTCGGTCACCACGCCGTCGCCGTTCGTGTCCAGGGCGGGGTTCGAGCCGAAGATCGTGAACGCCAGGCCGGTGACCCCCGCGGCCAGCGGCTGGCCCTGACCCAGCTCCCTGCCCCGGAACAGGGTCCCGCCGGAGACGTAGTACGTGACCTGCTCGAGGGGCAGGCTCGTGGCCGTGTACGAGTTGAGCTGGCCGTCTCCGTTCAGGTCCACCCCGAACGAGAGCCTGTCCTGGCCGCTGGGCTTGGCGGTCGTGTTGTACAGCTCCTCGGCCTGCCGGAGCTCACGGACCATCAGCCGCAGGGCCGCCCTGGCCTCCTGCTGGATGTCCACGCGGTCCTCCGTGCGAACGGCCGACCGGAGCTGGCCGAACATGAACGGCGAGGCCATGGCCATGAAGATCACGAACACCGACATGACCACGCTGAGCTCGATCAACGTGTACCCCCCCTCGTCCCTAGTGCTCATGGCTCACGAAGGACACGCTCGTGGTGGCGTCGCCCAGGCCCACCAGCATGGGCTCCAGGGCGGCCGCTCCGGTGATGTCGTCCCTGGTGGAGATGGCCAGGATGTTCTTCTGCGCCGCGGTGGCCGCGGACACGCCGGTGGAGGCGTCGGCCGAGGAGCCCCGCACCGTCACCCCCACCACGATCTGCAGCGAGGTGGCCGGGTTCCCCTGGGCGTCGGTGCCCACGTAGGCCTGGGGGATCAGCACCGGGTTGGGGTTCTCGAAGTCGTCCTTGCCGTCGGTGCGCAGGGGCCCGCACAGGCCCGGGTCGTCCACCCACCCCCCGCACCCGCTGTCGAAGCCGAACGTGTACGGGCCGGTGTACCCACCGTCCGGAGCCACGTCCGGGTCCCACACGTGCAGGTTCCGCACCTCCCACACCACGGAGGTGTCCGACGACGTGGCCCCGGCCTCGCTCCGCACCTCGACGTGCATCGACTCGATGGTCACCACCCCCTGGAACAGGGGGTTGGACTCGAACTGGGGGGCCGCCCAGATGGCCGCCCCGGGGAGCACCAGCGTCGGCGTGATGTCCACCGACGAGACCACCGAGCTCTCGATCGTGGTCGAGCCCTGCTCCACGACCCCGGTCACGTTGGCCAGCTCGATCGCCTTGTTCGGGGTGGGCTGGAGGAGGTCCCTGGCGTTCAGCACGAACTCCGTGGCGGTGGCCTGGGCCCGGCTCTCGGGGTTCTGGGTGTGGAGCGCGGAGACCCGGGCATCGGTGGCCGCGGCCGGGTCGGCCGGGCCCCACAGGGCGATCGTGGCCTCCGGCAACCCCACCGAGTCCATGGCCCCCGCCTGCACGGACGCCGACGTGGACTGGGACGTCCCCGTGGTGGAGTTCGGCGCCGTGGCCGAGGACTCGCCGTCGGTGGGGAGCTCGGCCTGGATGTTCACGTTGGTGTCCGGATGCCGTTCCACCACGTCCACGGAGTCGGCGGAGGCCTGGGCGGAGGCGCTGGCCACCTCCCGGAACGCCACGGACGCCTCGGCCACCGTGGCCCGCAGGTCCGCGGACACGCCGTTCACGTCACCGTCCTGGAAGGTGACCCCCGACACCAGGGCCCCGATCACCGAGCCGGAGGCCTCCACGCTGGGCTCCCCCCCTCGGAACCCGGTGATGATCGTGTCCAGGGTGGCGGAGCGGGGCCCCGTGGGCGAGGTCCACCCCGCCGTCACCACCACCTTCACCGAGTCCCCCGGCGGCTGGTCCAGGCTGGGGTCGTCGCTGTCGTAGCCGGCCGGGGGGGCCTGGACCACGATCTGCCCCGCCCGGGTGATGCGCACGAACTGCACCACCACCGTGCGGGAGAACGCCGGCCCGGTGGGCCGGTCGATGGTCTCCGTGGAGGTGTAGGACCACACCCCGGTGGTTCCGTCGTAGGTGCCGGTGGCCCCAGTGGGGGTGACGTCGGGGCTCCCGTCGGCGTCGAGGAAGTACCGGTCCAGCAGGTCCACGTCGGCGGTGTCCTCCCGGTGGGGGACGTGGTACGGCAGGCTGCGGATCTCCTCCAGCTTCTCCTGGGCCAGGGTCTTGGCCACCTGGTCGAACCGGGCCCGGCCGGTGGCGGACACGGCCCGGTCGAACAGCAGGGACATGCTCACCATGGCCACGGCGAACAGGCCCAGGGACACCACCAGCTCGATCAGGGTGAACCCTCGCTGGTCCCGGCGGCTCATAGGCCCGTCACCGTGCCGGTCTGCCGGAACAGGTTCAGCACGATCTCCCGTCCCGAACCACCCGCCAGGGTGATCGAGTGGGACGCCGGGGCTCCCTGCTCGAACGGGTACCGTCCCCTGGTGTCGAAGTACGCGGCCCCCAGGGGGACCGTGGCGCCGGTGACCGGAACGTGGTCCAGCTGGGGGAACGTCACCGCGGCGAAGCTCACGGACTCTCCCAGGGGCACCTGGTTGGTGATGGCCGCCCACTGCCCGCCGGTGAACCGGTACACCCGGTAGCTCCGGGGAGGGATGAACAGCACGTATCGGGGGGTCCCCTCGTTCATGGCGGAGTCCCTGGCGTTGCGCAGCACCTCCACCACCTCCCGGGCGCCCCCCCGGAGCTCCTGGAGGGCCACGTGTGTGGAGATGGTGGGCGCGGCGATCCCGATGAGGACCCCAACCACGGACAGGACGACCATCAGCTCGATGAGGCTCATGCCTCGCTGGCCGGCCAGTCGCCGGCGGAGCATCCGAAGCGTGCACGCGTCATCCATGTGGGAGTCCCCTGTAGGTATCGGCCGCCATGGGGCTCACCTACAGTGCTCTCGCGTGAAGAGGCGGGCCGTGGCCTTGTCTGGGGAGCGGCCTTCAGGTCGCAGGGGGAGCCGAATGAAGCGGAAGGGGCGGTCCGCAGACCGCCCCTTCCACGATGGTGCCTTGGTCGGCTTACCAGTCCTCTAGCGCGTCACACCCGGCGAAGTCCTGTGTTAGTGGGACCCCGATGCCGCGCACGGTTCCCGGACCCTGCGATGAGTCTGCGATACAGAACGACTCGCCGGACGCACTCACGGCCCGCATCATGACCTGCTGGTCGGCCGGTGGTGCGATGCCCACCTCGCCGACGTTGGCCGGAACACCGTCCACCCACGTCAGCGAGGGCTCGATGGCCTGTGGCGCACCAGACGCCGCGGTGAACCCGGTGTAGGTCTCACCGTCCGTGTAGAAGGCCTTGGCCGTGGTGAGGCCGTTCCGAAGATTCGACTGGGCCGCCCGGTCCTGTGCCCGGGCCCGCAGGCCGAGGAAGGTCGGGATGGCGATGGCGATCAGGATCGCGATGATCAGGACGACCACCATGAGTTCGATGAGCGTGAATCCACGGTCGTCCCGCATCCTCTTGCGAATCAGCTCCAGCATTCTGTGCACCCCCTTCCGGGTCGCTGGATGTCTGTCGGCTGGGATATCGGCGCAACGAACCGTTGGCTTGAGCCCCTGAGTCCGGAAATCCTCCGGACTACTTGATGAGCTCGAAGATCTTGAACGTGGGGAGGTACAGGGCGATGACGATGGCGCCCACGGTGCCGCCGACCACGGCGATCAGGACGGGCTCGATCAGCGAGGTCAGCGACTCTACGGTGGCGGCGATCTCGTCGTCGTAGAAGTCGGAGACCTTCTCCAGCATGGCATCCAGGGCCCCGGTCTCCTCCCCCACCGACATCATCTGCACCACCATGGGAGGGAACACCTTGTGCCGCTCCAGGGGATGCGACAGGCTCTCCCCGGACTTCACGCTGGCCTGGATGTCCAGCACCGCGTTTGCCACCACCTTGTTGTTCACCGTGTCCGCCACGATGTCCAGGGCCTGGAGGATCGGCACCCCCGATCGGCTCAGCACGCCCAGGGTGCGGGCGAACCTCGACAGGGCGGTCTTGTGGAACAGCCCCCCGAAGATGGGGATCTTGAGCTTGAACCGGTCGAAGGCCTCGCGGCCCGTGTCGGTCTTGATCCACCGGCGGAACAGGAAGATCGCCAGGGCGGCCCCGCCGGCCACGAACAGGAACCCGCCGCGGACCACGTCCGATACCGCCACCAGCAATCGGGTGGGAAGCGGAAGGACCCCCCCGAGCTGCTGGTACAGGTCCTTGAAGGTGGGGACCACGAATACCAGCATCACGGTGAGGATGATGAGCACCAGCACGAACACCACGATCGGGTAGGTCATGGCGGACTTGATCTTTCGCCGGAGCGACACCTCCTTCTCCAGCGTGTCGGCCAGGCGCAGGAGCACGGAGTCCAGGGTCCCCGAGGTCTCCCCCGCCCGGCACATCGACACGAAGAGATTGTTGAACGCCTTCGGGTGCTTGGCCATGGCCGACGACAGGGCGGTCCCCTGCTCGACGTCCAGCCGGATCTCGCTCAGGACCTTCCCCAGCAGCCTGCTGGGGGTCTGGTCCTCGAGGATGGACAGCGTCCGGAGCAGCGGCAGGCCGGAGTTCACCATCGTGGCGAACTGCCGGGAGAACACCGCCAGGTCTTTGAGCTTGACCTTCTTCCGGAACGAGAACTCCCGCTGGAGGCCCTTGTTCTTGGCCTTCACCTCCAGCGGGATGAAGCTCATCTCCCGGAGGCGCTCGAGCACCCGCTGCTGGCTGTCGGCCACCAGCTCGCCGGTGATGAGCGAGCCGCTGCGGTCTCGCACCCGGTAGCTGTAGGTCTCAGCCACCAGCCGCCGCCCCTTCCCGACCCAGCATCCGCCGTAGCTCCGACACGTCGTGGCACGAGGCGGCGGCGGTGTCGTAGGTGATGGCACCCGTCCTGACCAGGGTGACCAGGGACTGGTCCATGGTCTGCATGCCGTGCTTCGCCCCCGCCTGCATGGCGGAGTAGATCTGATGGATCTTGGCCTCTCGCACCAGGTTCCTCACCGCCGGCGTGGCCGTCAGGACCTCCGCGGCCACCACCCGCCCGGTCCCGTCGGCCGTGGGCAGGAGCTGCTGGGTGAGCACGCCCTGGATCGTGGCGGCCAGCTGGACCCGGATCTGCTGCTGCTGGAAGGACGGGAACACGTCGATGATCCGGTCCATCGTCTGGGGGGCGTCCTGGGTGTGAAGGGTGGCGAACACCAGGTGCCCGGTCTCGGCGGCGGTCAGGGCCGTGGAGATCGTCTCCAGGTCCCGCATCTCGCCGACCAGGATCACGTCGGGGTCCTGGCGCAGGACGTGCTTCAGCGCGGATGCGAACGACAGGGTGTCCGAGCCGACCTCCCGCTGGTTGACGATGCAGCGCTTGTGGTGGTGGAGGAACTCGATGGGATCCTCCACGGTCATGATGTGCAGGTCCTGCTCCCGGTTGACCACGTCCACCAGGGCCGCCAGGGTGGTCGACTTCCCCGAGCCGGTGGGCCCGGTGACCAGCACCAGCCCGCGGGGGATCCGGGCGAACTGCTCGACCTGGAGCGGCAGCCGCAGCTGCTCGATCGACTTGATCTCGTCCGGGATCAGCCGGAAGGCCGCGCCCAGGGACTCCCGCTGGAAGTAGACGTTGACGCGGAACCGGGCCTGGCCCGGGAGGGCGTAGGAGATGTCGAGCTCGAGCTCCTGCTCCAGGCGCTCCCGCTGCTTCTGGGTGAGGATCGAGTACACCAGGCGCTGGAGGTGGTCCGGCGTCAGCGCCGGGAAGTCCTCGAGCCGACGGAGCGCGCCGTTCACCCTGATCACCGGGGACGATCCCGCGGTGATGTGGAGGTCGCTGGCCTTCCGATCCACCACCGTCTGCAGGAACTCGGCGATGCTGACGTCGGTCTCTACTGCCATGTCCATCACGCCACCACCCGGAAGATCTCCTCGAGGGACGTCTGTCCCATGCGTGCCTTCTCCAGCCCGTCCTCCATCAGGGTGACCATCCCCTGCTCCACCGCGAGCCTGGCCATCTCCTCGGATGGGCGGTTCTCCACGGTCAGCCGCTCGACCTCCTCGGTGATCGGCATCACCTCGTACAGCCCCAGGCGGCCCCGGTAGCCGGTCTGCCCGCAGTGGGCACACCCCATGGGCCGGTACAGCTGCTCGATCTCGCCGATCATCTCGGCGGAGAACCCGGCCGTCACCAGCTCGGCCTCGGTCGGCTCGAAGGGCTCCTTGCACCGCCCGCACAGCCGCCGGGCCAGCCGCTGGGCCACCACGCAGTCGAGCGCGGAGGCCACCAGGTACGGCTCCACCTGCATCTCGATCAGCCGGGTCACCGCCGATGCAGCGTCGTTGGTGTGCAGGGTCGACAGGACCAGGTGGCCGGTGAGGGCGGCCTCCATGGCGATCAGCGCGGTCTCCCGGTCGCGGATCTCACCGATCAGGACGACGTCGGGGTCCGCGCGAAGGATCGACCGCAGGGCGGTGGAGAACGTCAGCCCGGCCTTGGGGTGGACCTGGATCTGGCTGATCCCGGCCATCCGGTACTCCACCGGGTCCTCGACGGTGATGATGTTCCGGTCGGGCGTGTTGATGATGTTGAGGGTGGCGTACAGGGTCGTGGACTTGCCCGAGCCGGTCGGCCCCGTGGCCAGGATCGTGCCGTAGGGCCTGCGGAAGGCCTGCTCGTAGCTGAGGTAGGGCCCCTCCAGGAGGCCCAGCTCGTCGAGGTGGAGGAGGACGCTGGTCTTGTCGAGGATCCGGATCACCATCTTCTCCCCGTGGACCGTGGGCAGCGTGGCCACCCGGAGGTCCACGGCCTTCCCGCCCACCACCAGCCCGACCCGTCCGTCCTGGGGCAGCCGGCGTTCGGCGATGTTGATGTCCGCCATCACCTTGAGGCGAGAGATCAGCCCGTTGTGGATGTTCTTCGGTGAGCGCATCACCTCGTGGAGCACCCCGTCGATGCGGTAGCGGATCCGGATGTCGCCCTCGGTGGGTTCGATGTGGATGTCGGAGGCCCGGTCGGCCACACCCTGGGTGATCAGCAGGTTGACCAGCCGGACGATGGGCGCCTCCTCCACGGCGGCCGGCATATCGTCGAGCTCGTTCAGGTCCTCCTTGGCCTTGGTGGCGGCCTCGGAGGCGATGTCCTCGACGGATTCCTCGAACCGGCCGTAGCGGCGGATAGCCGCGTCCACGTCGGCGGCGGTGGCCACCACCGGCTTGACGTCCATGCCGGTCATCGTGCGGATGTCGTCGAGGGCGAAGACGTTGGCGGGGTCGGACATGGCCACCACCAGCCGGTCCTCCTCGAAGCCGATCGGCATGGCCCGGTAGCGTCGGGCCATCTGCTCGGAGACCAGGCTGGCCGCAGACGGATCGATGGACTGCTCGGAGAGGTCGACGAACTCCAGGCCCACCTGCCGAGCCAGCGCGGCCACCAGCTCGGGCTCCTTGACGAATCCAAGGTCCACCAGCACCCGGCCCAACGAACTGCCCGCCCGCTCGGTCTCCTCGGTCGCCTTCACGAGCTGCTCAAGGTTGATCAGACCTTCGCCGACCAGCACGTCTCCCAGGTCCTTGGTCTTCCTCATGTCCCCTCGCTCATCCCACGTCCGATTCGCCCAGCAGCTGCCTGAACTCCCTGGCCAGGGCCACCCGGTCCACCTCGCCGTCGTCTGCGGCAGACCGCCGGTTGCCCCGCGGGTCCCTGGGCGGGGCCGAGGGGGCGTCCGGCTCCGGCTCCGGGTCCCCGCCGGCCGCGGTGATGTCGACCACGCGCTTGGCGGCCCCCTGGAGCACCTCCGGAGCGGTGTACCGGGGCGCGCTCGTGGGCCCCCGCCCGTCCCGGGCCGGCTTGGTCCCCTGCTCGGGGCTCGGGGGCGGGGCGTCGCCGTTGGCCTCGGCGTGCAGGGACGTCCGGGGTCGCCGGGTGGCCTCGGGCCGGCTGGGCGGCGTGGCCACGGCGGTGGCGTCGCGGGCCCTGGCCTCCTCGGCCGTCCGCAACATGAACTCCAGCTTGTCCAGGAGGAGGCCGGCCTTGACGCCGGGCCCGGTCACCAGCACCCCGGTGTAGGGTCCCCGGCGCAGCACCACCCACACCTCCTCGCCGATGTCCATGAAGCCCCGCACGGGGTCGCCGATCCCCTGGAGGCGGCCCCACACCTCCCTGGCCCGGCCCTCCCCGTCGGGCGGATGGGCCCCCAGGGTGAGCCCGTCCCCGGACAGGAGGAGGCAGACCCGGACACCGTCCAGGCCCGCACAGATGCTCGTCGCCAGCGTCGTCAGATCCACGTTGTCCATTGGGCGCTCATCACAGTCTTCGGCGCACGATGCGTCCGCCTTGAGGGGAGAGGGGGGGTGGCTCGCCGTCCGACCGATTGCTACAGGCCGGCCTGCTCCTTGAGGCGGAAGAACTCCTCGTAGGTCTCCGCGAAGGCGTGCCTACCGGACTCGTCGATGACCACGAAGTAGAGGTATCCGGCGTTCGCCGGGCGCAGGGCCGCCTCCAGGGACGCCCGGCCGGGGCTGGCGATCGGGGTCGGGGGGAGGCCGGGGTGCAGGTAGGTATTGTAGGGGCTGGGGTACCGGTAGTCCTCCACCGTGAGGATCCGGTTCTCCTCCGGGAGCGCGTACTGGACGGTGGCGTCGATCTGGAGGGGCATCCCCTCCTCGAGGCGGTTGTGGATGACCGCTGAGATCTTGGCCCGGTCGCCGGGGACCCGGGCTTCCCGCTCGATCAGCGACGCCACGATCACGACCTCGTAGGGCGTCAACCCGAGCCGCTCGGCCCTCCCCCACGGCAGCCCCCGGGCCTCTTCCTCGAACTGCTCCAGCAGCCGGAGGATCACGTCCTCCGCATCGACATCGGGGGAGAACGAGTAGGTCTTGGGGAACAGGAAGCCCTCGGTCGTCGGCGTTCCCTTCGGCAGGTAGGGCGGGAGGACGAAGCGCCCGCTGGCGGCCAGCCGCTCGAACGCCCCACGCGTGACCCCCAGGCTCTCCGACGCCACCTCGGCCACCTGGTGGAGCTCCAGGCCCTCGGGGAACGTGACGTCCACCGTCCTGGGCGCCGGGGGCCCCTCCTGGAGCGAGTCGAGCACCTCCGAGATCGTCATGTTCGTCCTGAGCCGGTAGGAACCGGCCAGGAGGGAGGTCCCCAGGCCCCGTACGGAGGCCGCCACCCGGAAGGCCAGCGACGAGCGGATCACGCCGGCCTCGGCCAGGATCTCCGCTACCTCGTCGGCCGAGGCGCCCTGGGGGATGGCCACCGTGACCGGCTCGGCCGGTCCGGAGGCCCCGGTGGCGTAGACGTACAGGCCGCCGGCGGCGCCTCCCAGCGCCAGGAGGATGACGAGGAGGATGAGGATCGAGCGGGCAGCGCGACGCCGGGGGGGGCGCCGGGGATCGAGCATGGGGGAAGGATATCAACCGCCCCGCGAAGGGCGGGCGGGGGGCTCAGGCCTCCCGGGGGCTCCGGTCCAGGAACGAACGCAGGATCAGGGTGGCGGCGGCCTGGTCCACGGCCGCCCGGCGGTCCCGGCCTCCCGCTCCGGCGGCCCGCAGCCCCCGCTCCGCCTCGACCGTGGACAGCCGCTCGTCCTGGAGGTGCACGGGGACGTCCAGGATGGCCTGGAGCCCGGCGGCGAACTCCTCGGCCCGCCTGGCCGCCTCGCCCCGCTCCCCAGCCATCGTCAGGGGATGGCCGACGACCACCTCCGCGGCTCCGTGCTCCCGCACCAGGCCGGCCACGGCCCGGAGGTCCTGCGGCGCCCCGGCCACCCGGATCGTCCCCGCCGGGACCGCCAGGCGACGGTCCGGATCCGAGACGGCCACGCCGATCCGGACCTCGCCCAGGTCAAGGGCCAGCACCCGGCCGGGGGCCGGGTCGCGGTCGCTCAGCGCCCGCCCCCTCCGACGAGAGCGGCCAGCCGGTCCGGGATGCCCTCCAGGGCCTTGGCAAGCGCCCCGGCCTTCCCACCCCCGCCGAACGCCAGGTTGGGCTTGCCCCCGGCCCGGCCTCCCACCGCCTGGGCCGCGCGCTCCAGCAGCAGCGGCGCGGTCACCCCCCGGTCGAGGAGGTCCTTGGTGCACGACGCCACTAGGCTGGCCCGGTCGCCGTCGGCGCTCCCCAGGACCACCGCACCGGGCCCGGCAGGCTCCAGGCGGCCCCGCAGCTGGAGGGCCAGCTCCCGGAGGCCCCCGGTGTCCTCGCCGGGAACCTCGGCCACCACCAGCGAGACGCCCGCCACGGACACGGCGGAGGCCACCAGCTCGTCCATCCGCTGCCCCCGCTGCCGGCTGCGGATGGTTCCCAGCTCGTTCTCCAGCTCCTTGAGCCGGGCCATGGCCCGCCGGGCCCGCTCGGGCGCCTGGCGTGGATCCCCGGCGCCCAGGACCTCGGCCACCTCGTCGAGCAGACGGCGCTCCGCGCTCACCCATCGCAGGGCGTCGGGACCGACGAGCGCCTCGATGCGGCGCAGGCCGGACCCGATGCTGGCCTCGGACACCACCACGGCCAGCGCGACCTCGCCGGTTCGCTCCACGTGCGTGCCGCCGCACAGCTCGGTGGAGTAGTCCCCGATCTCCACCACCCGCACCAGGTCCCCGTAGGTCTCCTCGAACAGGGCGATGGCCCCCTGGCTGCGGGCGAACTCGAACGTGGTCTCGTAGGCCCGGACCGCGGCGTCCTCGGCCAGGCGCGCGTTCGCCGTGCCCTCGATCTCCTCCAGGAGCTCGCGGGGCAGCGGCTCGAAGTGGTTGAAGTCGAACCGCAGGCGGCCCGGCGCCACCAGCGAGCCGACCTGCCGGGCGTGTTCGCCCAGGACGTGCCGCAGCGTCCAGTGGACGACGTGGGTCCCGGTGTGGGACCGAGCCGTGGCCTCCCTGCGCCCGGCATCGACCTGGGCCCGCGCTTCCTGGCCGAACCGCACCTCCCCCGACGCCACCCGGGCTCGGTGGACGATCGCGTCGCCCGGCCCCCTGACCGTGTCCTCGACCTCCAAGACGCCGGTGTCGGTGCGGATCGTGCCCGCGTCGCCCACCTGCCCTCCGCCCTCCGCGTAGAAGGGGGTCCGGTCCAGGACGACCTCCACCTGCTGGCCCTGCTCGGCCGCCTCCGCCGCCCGTCCGCCGGCCACCAGCCCGGCCACCCGGCCCTCCGCCTCCAGGACCTGGTACCCCAGGAAGTCCGTGGGACCGGCCTGCCGGGCCACCTCCACTAGCGCCGCCTGGTCCGGGCCGGTCTTGACCGCCCGCCGGGCCCGCTCCCGCTGCTCCTCCATCAGCCGGGCGAACGTGTCGGTGTCCACCTCCAGGCCCTCCTCGGCGGCCAGCTCCACCGTGAGCTCGATGGGGAACCCGTAGGTGTCGTGGTACCGGAAGGCGGCGTCGCCGGGGAAGGTGGCTCGCCCCTCCTCCCTGGCATGGGACAGGTCCTGCTCGAAGCGGGCCATCCCCTGCCGGAGGGTGCCGCGGAAGTGCTCCTCCTCCGAGGCGGCCACCTGGAGGATGAAGGCGCGGCGCTCCTCGAGCTCGGGGTAGACGTCCCCGAACGTCTCCACGGTCACCTCGACCAGTGGCCGCGTGACGTCGGCTTCGACCCCCAGCCGCTGGGCGTGGGACACCACGCGCCTGAGCATGCGGCGGAGCACGTACCCCCGGCCCTCGTTCGAGGGGAGGACGCCGTCGGCGATCAGGAACGTGGTGGCCCGGCCGTGCTCGGCCAGGATCCGCAGGGACAGGTCGGCTCGCTCATCGCGGCCGTACCTCGTGCCGGCCACCTGCTGGGCCGTCTCCACGATGGGAGCGAAGAGATCGGTCTCCCACACCGACGGCGTGCCCTGGAGCACGATGGCCACCCGCTCCAGCCCCGACCCGGTGTCGACGCCCTTCTTCTCCAGGTCGCCCACCAGGTTGAAGTCGTCGTCCCGCTCGTACTGCATGAACACCAGGTTCCAGATCTCCAGGAACCGCTCCTCGGAGGCGGCCGGCCCGCCCTCCGGTCCGTGCTCCGGCCCCCGGTCCACGAAGATCTCCGAGCACGGCCCGCACGGGCCCGCCACCCCCATCGACCAGAAGTTGTCGAGCTTCCCCCGCTCGTGCAGGGGAACCGTCTCCAGGGGCCGGTCGCGCCGAACGATGCGCTCGGGGGGGAGGTAGCTGCGCCATGCCTCGGCGGCCTCGTCGTCCTCCGCGAAGACCGTGGCCCACAGCCGGTCCGGCTCGATCCCGTACCCGCCGGTGACCAGGTCCCAGGCGTGGGCGATGGCCTGCTCCTTGAAGTAGTCGCCGAACGAGAAGTTGCCCAGCATCTCGAAGAACGTCATGTGTCGGATCGTGCGGCCGACCAGCTCGATGTCCGTGGTCCGGAACGACTTCTGGACCGAGGTGGCCCGCGGGTACGGCGGCTCCTGCTGGCCCAGGAAGTACGGCTTGAACTGGACCATCCCCGCGGTGGTCAGCAGCAGGCTGGGGTCGTTCGGGATCAGGGAGGAGGAGGGCACCACCGCGTGGCCCCGCTCGTCGAAGAACGACAGGAACCGCCGACGGATCTCTTGGCCCTCCATCGGCGCCAGTGTAGCGGTGGCCCGGAGGCTAGCGGCGCGGCTCCCAGGAGAAGAACCGGGCCGCCGCGAGCACGCCGGCCACGCCCCACAGCCCCATGACCAGCAGGTGGTAGCCCTCGAACCCGCTCCCGGTCGGGGCGAAGTAGGCGGCCTGGGTGGCCTTGGCGAAGTGCCACACCGGGAAGACCTCGGCCACCTTCACGTACCACGCATCCGGGTTGGGGATCGGGATGAAGATGTCGGAGATGAACAGCAGCGGGAGGATCACCGCGTTGACGATCGGCGGCGCGGCGTCCGCGTTCGGGATCGCCGCGGTCAGGGCCAGGCCCACGGCCGAGAAGCTGGCCGCACCCACGGCGACCGTGGCCAGGAAGGCCGGCAGCGTGCGGGTGGGGACCTCGGCCTCGTAGAACAGGGCCCCGAACGCGGCCACGATCACCACCAGCAGCACGGCCAACAGCACCGCGTGGATGATGCGCCCGCCCAGGTAGGCCCACGCCGGCAGGGGTGAGCCCCGGATGCGCTTCAGCACCCCCTGGTCGCGCAGGAACGTCGTGCTGATGGCCAGGTTGGTGTACGTGGCCGTAATGATCGAGAACGTGGAGATGGCCGCCACGTAGAACGTGGAGGTGCGGATCGTGACCCCCTGGATCTCGGTGTCGGAGTTGCCGAACAGCGCGGTGAAGATCACCAGGAACATCAGCGGGAACGCGAACGTGAAGAACGCCGAGGCCGGGTTCCGCCAAAAGGCCCGGTTGGTGAACCGGACCTGCCTGAGGGCCATGCCCAGGTCGCTCATCCCTCGGTCCCCTCCTCCCCACCGGTGATCTCCAGGTACACGTCCTCCAGCGACGGCCGCTCGACCTCCAGGTCGTCGAGACGGACGCCCAGGTCCAGGGCCCATCCGGTCAGGGTGTGGAGGTCCCGGGTGGGGTCCTCGGTGGCCACCACGTAGGCGCCGCCCGAGTCGGCGGCCCGGGCTTGCAGGTCGGGCGGGAGCCGGGTTCCCACCGGCAGCCGGAACCGCAACCGGGTGGCGGCGGTGTCCCGGCCCCCCAGGGTGGCCGGCGTTCCCCGGGCCACGATCTCCCCCCGGGCGATGATGGCCACCTCGTCGGCCAGGCTCTGGGCCTCGTCCATGTAGTGGGTGGTCAGGAGCACCGTCTTCCCCAGGGCCCGGAGGTTCCGGATCATGTCCCAGGCCCCCCGACGGGCGGCCGGATCGAACCCGGTGGTGGGCTCGTCCAGGAACAGCAGGCGGGGGTCGCCGGCCAGGGCCACCCCCACGTCCAGGCGCCGTTGCTGGCCGCCGGACAGCTTGCCCACCCGGGTGTCCCGCTTCGCCGTCAGCCCCACCACGGCCAGGACCTCGTCCACGTCCAGGGGATGCGGGTAGTAGCGCCGGTACATCTCGATGGTCTCCGCCACGGTCAGGAACAGGTCGACACCCGTGGACTGGAGCACGATCCCCACCTGCGCCCGCATCGCTCGTTCCCGCCGGGCCGGATCGTGACCCAGGACGCTGACGCTGCCGGCGTCGCGAGACCTGAAGCCCTCGCAGATCTCCACGGTGGTGGTCTTCCCGGCGCCGTTCGGCCCCAGGAGGGCGAACACCTGGCCCTCGTTCACCGTGAAGCTGATGCCCCGGACGGCCTCGACCTCTCGATATCGCTTGCGAAGATCCTCGACGACGATCGCCGCACCGTTCCCGGAGCCCGGCGCCGCGGGCACCTACTCGCCGAGCGAGGCCCGGATCTCGGCCTCCTTCTCCGCCATGGCCCGCCGGCCCTCGGCCAGCGAGACCCGGACGAGCTCGGCGAGGTCCCTGCTCCCCTGGGACAGCCTGGCGCCAACCGCCTCGGGGCCGTAGCGCCGGCGCTGTTTCTGGAGCCACCGGACCGCCATCACCGTGACGGCCACACCGACACCCACCCACAGCAGCCGCTTCACGGGGTCTCTCCCCGGAAGCGCCGCAGCGCCTTCTGGGTGCCGTAGCTGAACGAGATCGCCTTGATGAGGGGGGTCGTCATGAACTGGTCGACGAGCGCGGTCAGGCGCTCCACCGTGTGGGTGATGTTGCCGGCCGAGACCAGGATGCGGTCCACCCGGTCCAGCTCCCGGTTCGTCAGCGTGACCGTCTGCCGGACGTTCGACAGCAGCGGCACGGTCTCGGTGCGGACCCCATCGATGAGCTCCCGGGTGCTGGCCAGGACCCGGAACAGGTTGACGGAGACGACGGCCAGGACCACCACCAGGACCGCCCAGAAGACGGCGAGGACGATGAGGGCCCAGTCCCCCGCGCTCACGTTCGGGCTCCCCGGCTCATCGGCCGCCAATCATACCGGACGCCCCCCGGGCGCCCCATGGGTCGGGCGGAACGGCCGCTCCCGGACGTGCCGTCCCCGGCGGCCTCTTAGCGATCGGGGGCGCCCTCCTCCTCGGGACGATAGTACCGGCCTTCCTGCGCACCGTCGGGACGGTACCGCTGGCCGGTCGCGCCCTCCGGGTCGTCGTGCGGGTACATGTACCCCTCGCCGTGGCCGAGCTTCCGGGCCCCCGGGTAGTGGGCGTCGCGCAGGTGCGTGGGGACCGGGTCGTTCGACACCGCGTCCTCCGCAGCGCGGCCGAGCGCCCGGATGACGGCGTTGCTCTTCGGGGCCCGGGCCAGGTAGATGGCCGCGTGGGCCAGGTTCAGGCGGGCCTCGGGCAGGCCCACGTGCTCCACGGCCTGGGCCGCGGCCACCGCCATGGGCAGGGCCTGGGGATCCGCCATCCCGACGTCCTCCGAGGCCAGGATGATCATGCGCCGGGCGATGAACCGCGGGTCCTCCCCCGCCTCCAGCATCCGGGCCAGCCAGTACAGCGAGGCATCGGGGTCCGATCCCCGGAGGCTCTTGATGAACGCCGAGATCACGTCGTAGTGGGTGTCGCGGTCGTACACGACGGTCTTGCGCTGGACGACGTCCTCGGCCAGCTCCCTGGTGACCGGGGCTCCCTTGGCCGCCAGCACCGCCGACTCCAGCCCGGCCAGGGCCAGGCGGGCGTCGCCGCCCGCCGACTCGGCGAGGGAGCGGAGGGCGCCCTCGCCCACCTCGGCCCCATCGAGCCCTCGCTGGGCATCCTCCAGGGCCCGGCGAAGGACCTCCAGGATGTCGTCGGCATCGAGGGGCTCCAGCCGCAGCAGCAGGCACCGGGACAGCAGCGGCGAGACCAGGGCGAAGTAGGGGTTCTCGGTGGTGGCGCCGATCAGGGTGATCGTCCCGGCCTCCACCGCCGGGAGCAGCACGTCCTGCTGGGCCTTGCTCCACCGGTGGACCTCGTCCACGAACAGGACGGTCTGGATCATCGAGCCCTTGGCCTTCTCCATGACCTTCCGCGCGTCGGCCACGCCCGAGGAGACCGCCGAGAGCTGCACGAGTTCGGCCCCCACGGCGTGGGCCAGCAGATGGGCCAGGGTGGTCTTGCCCGTGCCGGCCGGCCCCCACAGGACGATCGAGGGCAGGTGGCCGGATTCGACGAACGCGGTCAGGGGCTTGCCCGACCCCAGGAGGTGGTGCTGGCCCACGACCTCGTCGAAGGAGCGGGGACGCATCCGGGCGGCCAGCGGCTCGGTCACGACCGCCAGTGTGGCAAACGAGGGGCGGATGCGCCGGGTTCGTGTCTCAGGTGGGCCCTGCTCACACGCAGGTGGGTGCCCTCCCGGCCGGTTCAGTGAATCCCACGAGGGGGTCATCACCCCGACCGGAGCCGGGCCCCCGGATCCAGAGATGCTGACTCACCGAGACCACGATCCGGGCGGCATCCGCCCACCCGATGCTATCCCGGGGGTGTGACGGGTTCAACCGGACCCCGCGGCGCCCCCCTACCGCGGGGGTTGGTGGAGGCGGAGGCCGAGCTCCTTCAGTTGTTCCTCGGCCACCGGTGAGGGGGCGCCGGTCAGCAGGTCAGCGCCGGACTGGGTCTTGGGGAAGGCGATGACCTCCCGGATGTTCTCCTCGCCGGCCAGCACCATGGCCACCCGGTCGAGGCCGAAGGCGATGCCGCCGTGGGGCGGGACGCCGTAGCGGAACGCCTCCAGGAGGAACCCGAACTTCTCCTCGGCCTCCTCCTCCGACAACCCCAGCGCCTCGAACACCCTGCGCTGGACGTCGGGACGGTGGATCCGGATGCTGCCTCCGCCGAGCTCCCACCCGTTGACCACCACGTCGTACGCCCGGGCCCTGGCCGTGTCCGGCGACAGGTCGTCCGTGGCGGGCGAGGTGAACGGGTGGTGGACGGACACCCAGCCCTCGTCCTCCTCGCTCCACTCGAACAGCGGCGGCTCGGTGATCCACAGGAACGACCACGCGCCCTCGGGGACCAGGCCGAGCCCTGCGGCCATCAGCCGCCGCAGCCCGTCGAGCGCGGTGTTGGCCCTCGCCTCGGTGTCGGCCACCAGCAGGACCAGGTCGCCGTCCTCGGCGCCGGTGGCCGAGACGGCGTCGGCGACCTCGTCCGGCGACAGGTGCTTCTCCACCGGGGAGCGGGCCTGGCCCCCGGCCCAGGCGATCCACACCAGGCCAGCCGCGCCGCGGCCCTGGGCCTCGACCACCAGGCCGTCGAGGTCCTTGCGGGACCACGAGGCCGCCCCGGGGGCGGCGAACCCCTTGACCACCCCGCCCTTCTCGAGCGTGCCGGAGAAGGCCCGGAAGCCCGTCCGGCGGAACGCCTCGGACAGATCGGCCAGCTCCATCCCATAGCGCAGGTCGGGCTTGTCCGAGCCGTACCGCCGCATGGCCTCGGCGTAGGGAAGCCTGGGCAAGGGCGCCTTCACCTCGACCTCGAGGACCTCGGCCCACACCTCGGCCAGCATCTGCTCGATGACCAACATCACGTCCTCTTCGGCCACGAACGACAGCTCCACGTCGAGCTGGGTGAACTCCGGCTGCCGGTCGGCCCGGAGGTCCTCGTCCCGGAAGCACCGGACGATCTGGTAGTAGCGGTCCAGCCCGGCCACCATGAGGATCTGCTTGAACAGCTGCGGCGACTGCGGAAGCGCGTAGAAGCTGCCCGCCTGGAGCCGCGAGGGAACCAGGAAGTCCCGGGCTCCCTCGGGGGTGCTGCGGGTGAGCATGGGGGTCTCCACCTCCACGAACCCCCGTTCGTCGAAGAACCGGCGGATGGCCCGGAAGGCCCGGTGGCGCAGCTCGATGTTCTCCGTCATCTCCGGGCGGCGGAGGTCGAGGTAGCGGTGGCGGAGGCGGAGCCGCTCGTCGGCCTGGAGGCTGTCCTCCACCGGGAAGGGGGTGGTCTCGGCCCCGGACAGCACCTCCACCGAGCGGGCCGCCACCTCAACCTCGCCGGTGGGGAGGGCCTGGTTGGCCGTTCCCTCCGGGCGGCGGCGAACCTCCCCCACCACCCGGACCACGCTCTCGGTCTTCACGGCCTCGGCCACGTCGTGGGCGTCGGCCGCCTCGGTGGGATGCAGGACGACCTGGACGATCCCCTCCCGGTCCCGCAGGTCCCAGAACAGCACCCCGCCATGATCGCGCTGGTGGGCGACCCAGCCGCACAGGGCCACCTCCGCGCCGGCGTCGCCGGCCCGCAGGGCCCCGCACATGTGGGTCCTCATCGGGAGAGCCACGCCACCACCTCGGTCAGCTTGACCTGCTCCTGCTGCCCGTCGGACATCCGCCGAACCGTGACCACGCCGTCCTGGAGCTCCTGCTCGCCGAGGATGGCGGCGTAAGGCGCCCCGGACCGGTCGGCCATCTTCAGCTGGGCCTTCAGGGGGCGATCCTCCAGCGAGGCCTCGGCGGGGATGGCCTCGTCCCGCAACGTGCGCACCAGGGTCCGGGCCTCCTTGCGAGCCTCCTCCCCCATGGCCACCACGAACACCCGCCGCCGGGGCCCTGCCACCGGGGCCAGGTCCTCGCGCTGGCGAGCCAGCAGCAGGCGCTCCAGCCCCAGGCCGAAGCCGATGCCAGGGGTGGGCTCGCCGCCCAGCGCCTCGGCCAGGCCGTCGTAGCGCCCCCCGCCGCACAGCGTGGACTGGGTCGGCCCCAGCACCTCGCTGACGAACTCGAATGCCGTCCGCGTGTAGTAGTCGAGGCCCCGCACCAGGCGGTGGTCGATCTCGAAGTCGATCCCCTCCTCGGCCAGTCCCACCTGCACCGCCTCGAAGTGCTCCCGGCAGGCCGGGTCGAGGAAGTCGACCATCCGGGGAGCGTCGGCGGTGGCCTGGCGGCACCCCTCCTCCTTGCAGTCCAGGACCCGGAGGGGGTTCGTGCGCATCCGCTCGCGGCACTCCTTGCCCAGCCGGTCCTCCCGCTCCTCCAGGAACGTCACCAGGGCCTGCCGGTACCCCGGCCGGCAGTTCTCGTCCCCGATGCTGTTGAGGTGGAGGGAGAACCGGGACAACCCGTCGGAGGACAGGAACCGACGGCCGATGGCGATGACCTCCACGTCCGCCAGGGGGGACGCGGTGCCGATGACCTCCACCCCGAACTGGGTGTGCTGGCGCATCCTCCCCGACTGGGGGCGTTCGTGGCGGAACATGGGAACCACGTAGTAGGCCTTGAACGGCGTGGGAAGCTCCTGCCGGTGGCCGAGGTACGCACGCATCACCGGGGCCGTTCCCTCCGGGCGAAGGGTCAGGCTGCGGCCGCCCTTGCCCTCGAACGTGTACATCTCCTTGGTGACGATGTCGGTGGTCTCGCCGACCCCGCGGACGAACAGCTCGGTGTGCTCGAACGCCGGGGTCTCCACCGGCCGGAACCCGAACGTCTTGGCCAGCCGAACCGCCTTCTGTGCCAGGGCTTCGATGTCCTCGGAGGTGGGGGGCAGCACGTCCTGGGTCCCCCGCGGCGGTGAGAACTCGGTCACTCCCGGGCCCCGGCCAGCGACACCAGCCACTCGTTGGCCACCCGCTCGAACCCGACCGTGGTCTCGGGACCGTGGCCCGGGTAGACCACCATGCGGTCCGGGAGCTCCAGGAACCGGCGCAGGCTGGCCATCATGTCCGCCTCGTTGGAGTTGGGGAAGTCGTGCCGGCCGATGCTGCCCCGGAACACCAGGTCCCCGGCGAACAGGAACCCGTCGGTCACGTAGCACACGTGCCCCGGGGTGTGGCCCGGGGTGTGCATGATCTCGATGCGGAACCCGGCGAACTCCAGGATCTCCCCGTCGGTCACGGTGCGGACCTCATCGGGCCGCAGGTCGGCCTCGATGGGCATGCCCGCTCCCCAGGCCCGCTGGTCGGTGAGGGCCAGCTCGTCGGCCTCGTGGATGATCAGCGGGACTCCGGAGGCCACCTGGGGGACCGCGGCGATGTGGTCGACGTGGCCGTGGGTGGCCAGCACGGCCACCAGCCGCCGGCCGGCGCCCTCCACCATGGCCCGTACCCGGTCCGGCTCGAACCCCGGATCGACCACCACGGCCTCATCCGAGCCGTCCGCGGAGACGGCCCAGCAGTTCGTGGCGTAGGGGTTGTCGGCGAAGACGTCCAGGAACATCCCGCCAATCGTAAAGGAATGGCCGCCCCCCTCCCGACGTTCGCATCCCTGAGAGGCCGCCCACCGACCATACTGGCGCCATGCCTGATCCCATGATCTCGCTCCAGGACGTGTCCAAGCGGTTCCCGGGGTCGACGGAGCCCGCGATGCGGGACCTGTCCCTGGACGTCGGCGAGGGTGAGACCGTGGTCCTGGTGGGTCCGTCCGGGTGTGGGAAGACCACCACCATGAAGATGATCAACCGCCTGATCGAGCCCACGTCGGGTTCGATCGAGGTCGCGGGACGAGACGTCATGCGGCAGGATCCGGTGCGGCTGCGACGAGGGATCGGGTACGTCATCCAGAGCATCGGCCTCATGCCCCACCGGACCGTGTTCGACAACATCGCCACGGTCCCGCACCTGGAGGGCTGGCCGAGGGAGCGGATCGACGGCCGGGTCCGCGAGCTGGCCGAGATCTTCTCGCTAGACGAGGAGCTCCTCCTCCGCTACCCGGCCGAGCTGTCCGGCGGCCAGCGGCAGCGGGTGGGGGTGGCCCGGGCCCTGGCGGTCGACCCGCCGGTGATGCTGATGGACGAGCCCTTCGCCGCCGTGGACCCCATCGTCCGGGCCCGGCTCCAGGACCAGTTCCTGGAGATCCAGCGGCGGATCCACAAGACCATCGTGTTCGTCACCCACGACATCGACGAGGCAATCAAGATGGCCGACCGCATCGCCATCCTCAACATCGGCGGGATCGTGGAGCAGTTCGCCCCGCCCGAGCAGATCCTGCGGGAGCCGGCGGGCGAGTTCGTCGAGGCCTTCGTGGGCGTCGAACGAGGGCTGAAGCGGCTGGCCCTGATCAGGGTGTCCGACATCGAGCTCGAGGAGGGGCCGGTGGTCCCGCCTTTGGCCTCCGCGGAGGAGGCCCGGAGGGCCATGGCTCGCTTCGACACGGAGTGGGTGAGCGTGATCGACGACGGCGAGCTGCTGGGGTGGGTGGACGAGCGATCCCTGGCGGGACTGGCCACCGCCGGCCAGGCCCGCCCCCGGAGGTTCAGCGCCTACGTGACCACGGACAGCTCGCTGCGGCAGGCGCTCGACTCCATCGTCACCTCTCGGACGAACGTGGCCGTGGTGGTCAGCGAAGGCCAGCGGTACCTGGGGATCCTGACGATGGAGCGCATCTCCCGGGAGATCATCTCGTGATCGCCCAGGCGGAGCGGCCGTTCTTCGATTGGGAGTGGCTCGGGCGGAACCTCGACCTCATCGGCGACCGGCTGGTGGAGCACCTGACGCTGACGTTCCTAGCCGTGGGGATCGGGTTCGCGGTCGCGTTCCCCATCGCCGTCTACGCGTACCGGCATCCCCGCTCGTACCCGCCCGTCACGTGGGTGACCGGCACCCTGTACACGATCCCCAGCCTAGCCCTCCTCGCGTTCCTGGTCCCGTTCACCAAGCTCACCACCCTCACGGCGGAGATCGCCCTGGTCGGCTACACGCTGTTGATCCTCATCAGGAACTCCGTGGCCGGGCTTCGGGGGGTGCCGGACGACGCCCGGGAGGCCGCCCGGGGCATGGGGTTCACCGACCGGCAGCTCCTCCTTCGGGTGGAACTCCCGCTGGCCCTGCCGGCCATCGTGGCCGGGCTGCGCATCGCCACCGTCTCCACGATCGGCCTGGTGACGGTCACCGCGCTCATCGGCAAGGGAGGCGTGGGCGCGTTGTTCCTGGGCGGGTGGCGGAACCTGTACCCGCGGGAGACCGCCATCCTCCTGGGCGTGGGGCTGTCGATGGCCCTGGCGATGTCCTTCGACGGGCTCCTGCTGGTCGGCCAGCGTCTGCTGACGCCCTGGTCTCGCCGCCGAGCCGCGAGAACGGCGACCTGATGGAGCCGGGCTTCCTCTCCCAGGTGGCGGAGTGGTTCACGGAGCCGGGGCGCTGGTCGGGCACGGCGGGGATCCCGAACCGGGTCGTGGAGCACGTCGAGCTCTCCCTGCTGGCCGTGGCCGTGGCGGCCCTGGTGGCCCTGCCGCTGGGGCTGTGGATCGGGCACACCCGCCGAGCCGAGTTCTTGGTGGTCTCGGTGACGAACCTGGGCCGGGCCATCCCCACCTTCGGCCTCCTGTTCATCTTCGTGCTGTTGTTCCCACTGGGCCTGAACCTGCCCGCGGCGCTCCGGCCCTCGATCCTGCTGGCGCTGATCCTGCTGGCCATCCCCCCGATCCTCACGAACACCTACGTGGGGATCCAGGCCGTCGACCCCGACACGCTTGAGGCCGCCAGGGGGATGGGCATGAGCGAGGGGCAGGTGCTCAGGCGCATCGAGCTGCCGCTGGCCACCCCCCTGATCGTGGCCGGGCTGCGCACGGCAGCCGTGCAGGTGGTGGCCACGGCGACGCTGGGGGCGGTGGTGGCCGGCGGAGGGCTGGGGCGCTACATCGTCGACGGGTTCGCCACCCGGAACAACCCTCAGATCTTCGGCGGGGCCGTCCTGGTGGCGATGCTCGCCATCCTCACCGAGCTCGCCTTCGGCTGGCTTGAGCGGGTCGTGACGCCCCGGACCAGCTCTCGCGGCCGGGAGCGGCGCGAGCCGCTGGAGGGTTTGGAGCAGGCTCCGAGGCCGGCCGACCTCATCACCTAGGAATATCTGGCGGTTCCCGAGGGTCGCATATAGGGTTGCTCAGCAGCATCCATCTGCCAGGGGCAGACGCCCCATGACCGAGAGAGGGGAGGGATTACCCATGCGGAAGTTCCGCAGTTCCGTCTTCGGGGCGGCTCTCCTCGCGCTGGCGCTCGTTGCGGCGGCGTGTGGAGGAGGGCCGGGTGGGGACGGGGATGGCGACGTGAGGCCGACGTTGACCGTCGGCGCGGTGGCATTCGCCGAGAACCAGATCGTCGCCGAGATGTACGCCCAGGTCCTGGAGAACGCCGGGTTCGAGGTGGAGCGGCAGCTGACGTTGGAGTCCCGCGAGGTGCTCCAGCCGGCCATCGAGGACGGACAGATCGACGTGGCTCCGGAGTACCTCAGCTCGCTCCTGCTGTTCCTGGATCCGGACGCAACGGCCTCGGGTGACCCGGCCGAGGTTCGCGCCGCCCTGGAGCCGCTGCTGGAGCAGCGTGGCCAGACCCTCCTGGAGTCATCGCAGGCGGACGACACGAACGCGTTCGTGGTGACCCAGGCCACCGCGGACCAGCACGGCCTTCAGACCGTGAGCGACCTGGCCCCCGTGGCCGGCCAGCTCACGCTGGGGGGGCCACCGGAGTGCCCGGACCGGCCGTTCTGCATCCTGGGGCTGCGCGACGTGTACGGCGTGGAGTTCGAGGACTTCAAGCCGCTGGACGTCGGTGGTCCGCTTACCGTGGAGGCGCTGGACCAGGGCGAGATCGACGTGGCCCTGCTGTTCTCGACCTCCAGCGTGATCGGCGACAAGGGGTGGGTCCTCCTCGAGGACGACCAGGGCCTCCAGAACAGCGAGCTCATCACCCCGGTCGTGAACGACGAGGCGTTCACCGGCGAGATCGAATCCCTGCTCAGCGAGGTCAGCGCCAAGCTCGACACCGACACGATGATCGAGCTGAACGGCAAGGTGGAGATCGAGGGCCAGGACCCGGCCACCGTGGCCCAGGAGCACCTGACGGCCGAGGGTCTCCTGTAAGGGTCAGGGAGGGCCTGCGGAGGGCTCGCCCGCGGACGGGCCCTCCGCGCGTTCGTACCGCTCCCCCGCCCGCACCGCCACCGGGAGGCGGTTGTCGGGCGGGGCCAGCGGGCAAACCCACCGGGGGTCGTAGGAGCACGATGGGTTGTAGGCGAAGTTGAAGTCCAGCACCAGGCTCCCGTCCTCCGTCCCCAGGTCGGCGCCCTTCACGGTGTCGAGCAGGTACCGGCAGGCGCCGTAGGTCTCGCGGCCGCTGGTCCCGTCGCGGAACGACAGGAACAGCCCGCCGCCGTACCCCTCCAGCCAGTACAGCCCCAGGGCGAACTCCTCCCCGGCCAGATCGAACACGGCCCGGGCGATGCGCGTGAAGGCGAACTCCCCGTCGGCGCTGGCGGGGATCACGATGCGCTCCGGCTCGGTGGGGACCACCGCGGCCGGGACCCGGAAGGTGGGGTCGTAGTCGAAGTACGGGGCGCCGCCGAAGCGGGCCCGGGCCTCCGGGTCGGTGATCGGAGACTGGGGGTGGGACCCGATCAGCTCGTCCCGCACCCGACGCCACCGCTCCCAGGCGGCCCGGGGGTCAGCGGCCTCTCGAACCTCCGAGTAGAGGGCGAACACCCGCCGCTTCCAGTCGAGGAGACCCAGGGCCTCCTCCGGGCCCGGCGCCTCGGTCACGGCCTCAGGAGGTGTCGTCGGGGTGCATCCGCGGATCGGTCGGCATCGGTGTCGGGGACGGGACCGGCAGGCAGGGCACCCCCTTGGGGACCGTGTCCACCCGGGCGGGCACACCCGCCGGCGGACCCGGCTCCGCCACGGGGAGGCGTTCGACCCCCTCCAGCGCCTGACGGTTGCTGATCCCGAACGCATTCACCGCGGCACCGATCAGCAGGAGCCCGGCGGCCACCAGCACCGCCAGATGGAACGAGTCCGTGGAAGCTTCCCGGGCCGCCTCCACCACCGCCGGTTCGGCCCGCTCGTCGGGAGGGTTCAGCGGGGCCACCTCCTGGCGGAACGCCTGCGAGGACGTATCCACGCCGGGAACCCGGCCCTGGATCGCCCCGTAGAAGCTGGACACCACCGCCACGAAGATCACCGCCGTCACCAGGGGGGACCCCACCCGGGAGATCGCGTTGTTGACGGCGGAGGCCACCCCGGAGTTCTGCGCCGGAACCGACGTCATCAGGGCGGTGGTGAGCGGCGCCACCATCACCATGAGTCCCAGGCCGAACACGATCAGGGAAGGGAGAAGATCGATGAAGTAGTCGGGCGGCGGAAGGACGGACTGGCCCCCTCCCGTTCCCAAGACCCACGGCTGGCTGTCGGCGGGGAAGCGCACCAGATACAGCAGGCCCAGCATCATCACCAGCGGCCCGACGGCCATGAACAGCCGGGGCCCGTACCGGGCGGCGAGCCTCCCGAACCGAGTGGAGAACAGCGCCAGGAACAGCACCGCGGGGAGGCCGGCGATCCCCGCGGCCGGCTCGTTGTAGCCAAGCGTCCCGATCAGGAACAGCCCCTGGAACGTGAGGAACACGTACAGGGCCCCGTAGATCACGAACGTCGAGATGTTCGTAACGGTGAAGTTGCGGAAGCGGAACAGCGACGGCGGCACCAGGGCGTGCTTCCGCCGCGACATCATGATCGGGAACACCACCAGCGCCACCGCCCCGACCGCCAGGGCCACGTACGCTTCCACCCCCATCCAGCCGGTCTGCTGTCCGCGGATCGTCCCGAATGCCAGGCCTCCCACGGCCAGGGCCACGACCACCGACCCCAGCCAGTCGAACCGGCCCGAGGATTCCTCATCCCGGGACTCCGGAACCCGCCGGAGCGCCCCCAGGGCAACGAGCAGGAAGGGCACGTTGATGAAGAACGCCGCCCGCCACGAGATCGCGTTGACCAGGACGCCGCCCACGAACGGGCCCAGGATCGTGGTTGCCGCGGAGGCTCCGGCCCACAGCCCGAACGCCCTCCCCTGCTGCTCTCCCCGGAACGACGCCGTGATGATGGCCAGCGAACCCGGGACCACCAGCGCTCCGGTGGCACCCTGGAGGATGCGGAACGCGACCAACAGCTCCATGTTCGGGGCCAGGCCGCACAGCATCGAGGTTGCCAGGAACCCGGCCAGGCCGAACCCGAACATCTTGCGGCGGCCGTGATAGTCGGTGAGCGCCCCGGCCAGGATCAGCAGCGCCGACAGCGTGAGGAAGTAGCCATTGGCGACGTATGACTGGGCCTCGAGCTTGGCCAGGCCGAGCCATGGACTGGGGAGCTCCTCGGCGATCCGGGGAAGCGCCAGGTTGACGACCGAGGTGTCGAGGAACACGATCCCCGACCCCAGGACCACGGCGACCATGGTCCACCGCTGCCAGGAGGACAGCCCGCCCGTCGCCGTCTCGGCGGTCGGAGCTCCCAGAGTCGCCTCCCTTCCTCTCGCTCGACAGCAGCTACCCCGGCCGGCAAGCCGCCGGAGTGTAGCATTCCAAGTCTGCCACCGATCGGAGGGAACGATGAGCTACGACGTCGTGGTCGTTGGGGCGGGTGCCGCCGGCGAGGCCGCCGCCTCGGTCTCGACCGAGCTCGGCGGCCGGGTGGCGGTGGTGGAGCAGGACCTGGTGGGCGGCCTGTGCGCCTACTGGGCCTGCATGCCGTCCAAGACCCTCCTCGATGCCGCCGGCCGCCGGGCCCTGGGGGCCCAGTACCCGTGGCCCGGGGCCTCCGCTCGTCGGGACTGGATGATCTCCCGCGAGGGGATCGACTATCCGGACGACGGCCACCGCATCGGGCTCCTCCGTGACTCGGGCACCCATGTCCACAAGGCCACGGCCCGGGTGACCGGACCCGGCACGCTCGAGGTTCGCACGGATGGCGAGAATCCAAAGACGCTCGAGACCCGAACGATCATCGTGTGCACCGGCTCCTCCCCGGTCATCCCCAGGTTGGACGGCCTCGATGGGGTCGGCTACTGGACCAGCAACGACGGGACGTCCCTGCGGGAGCTTCCGTCGAGCATCGTGGTGATGGGCGGCGGGGCCGTGGGCGTGGAGCTGGCCCAGGTGTACATCCGCTTCGGGGTCCGAACGGTCCTGGTCCAGGGCACCGACCGGATCCTCCCCCGTGACCACCCCCGCAGCTCCGAGGCCCTGACGAAGCAGCTCCGCGACGAGGGGGTGGACATCCGGACCGGGGTCACCGCCACCGCGGTTCGGGCGGGTGGCGCCGGCCGGATCGTCACGCTCTCCGACGGCTCAGAGGTGGAGGGCGCCGAGGTCATGGTGGCGGTCGGGCGACGGCCGGCCGACCTGCGCGGCCTGGGCGTCGAGGACGCCGGGGCCAGTCTGGACGAGCGAGGGACGGCCAGGCCGGACGAGCGGATGGCCATCGGCGAGGGCGTGTACGTGGCCGGCGACTGTGCCGGCGGGGCCCAGTTCACCCACGTGGCCGACTACACGGGGCGCATCGCGGCCCGGGTGGCCATGGGCCGGGACGTCCGGGCCGATCTCTCGGCGGTCCCCCGGACCACGTTCACCGACCCCGAGACCGCGGCGGTGGGCTCCAACCTCCAGGAGGCCTACGAGCAGGGCGTGGACGCCTTCGAGGTGACCCAGGACTTCGGGACGACGGCCCGGGGCTACACGATCGAGGGCTCGCACGGGCATATCACGGCCGTGGTGGACCGGGACCGGGGGACCCTCGTCGGGGCGTTCGCCGCCTGCCCGGGAGCATCCGAGCTGATCCACGAGGCGGTCCTGGCCATCAAGCAGCGGATCCCCGTCGGCGTGCTGGCCGACACCATCCACGCGTTCCCCACCGGGTCACGCGTGTTCGGCAACCTGATGGCCGAGGCCGCCCAGCAGCTCGCCTAGCCCTCACCAGCGCGTGGCCGGCGGCGGGGGGCGAGTCTCCGGCCGCTCCACCCACCGGGCCCGCCACTGGGGGGCGTCGAACGGGTCGCTGAAGTAGTCGGTCTCCCGGACGATCGTGCCGTCCCGCATCTCCCAGATCGAGCAGAACAGCACCCGGCGACCGTGGTAGTCGAGTTCGGCCTCCCCCACCCACAGATCCCCCCCGCCGCGCAGCTCGCGGACCTTCATGCTCGGGAACCCCGGGTAGTTGCGGTTGACCGCGGTGATGTTGGCCTTGCCGCGGATCACCTCGCCGGACTGGGGCCACTCCTGCACGCAGTCCTCCGCCAGGATCTCCTCGTAGGGATCGAGATCGCCGTCCTGGATGGCCTTCCACGCGCGTTCCAGCGCCGACCGGTTCGCGTCGTCGCTCATGGCTCCCTCCTCCGGCTCGCTGGGGGAACGCTAGCGGCCGGCGGGGCCCCCCGGCAAGCGACGTCTCACACGTAGCTGCCGCACTCGTAGCACCAGGTGAACGAGTGAGGGCCGAGCGGCATCGAGCGGATCACGGGGTGGCCGCTATCCCGGGAGTGGGCGGTGTTGTGGGCCTGCTGGGACTCGCAGCACCCGACGTGGCCGCAGGTCGTGCACATCCGCAGGTTGATCGTGCTGCCGCACTCCTCGCAAACCTCGCCCCGGGGCGCGGCCATGTCCGCGGTGAGGTGCCGACACCCGTCATCCTGGCTGGTCGTTCCCATGCTCTTGTCACAACCCGTACCCGGCCCCCGGTCATCCCAACCCCTCAGGACTCCAGGAGCAGCGTGACGGGACCATCGTTCACCAGCTCCACCTCCATGTGCTCGCGGAAGGCTCCCACCTGGACACGGGCTCCGAGCGAAGCCAGGGCGGCGGCGAAGCCCTCCACGAGCCCGGCGGCCACGTCGGGCTGGGCGGCCCGGATCCACGAGGGGCGGCGGCCCCGGCTGGTGTCGCCGTACAGGGTGAACTGCGGCACCACCACCACGTCTCCGCCAACCTCCTCCAGGGAGCGGTTCATCTTGCCGTCCTGGTCCTCGAAGATCCGCAGGTGGAACACCTTCTCGGCGAGCTTCGGGGCTTCGGCGCCGGTGTCGTGGGCCCCCACGCCAACCAGGAGGAGGAGCCCCGGCCCGCCGGAGGCCACCACGGTGCCATCCACGCGCACCTCTGACCGCCCCACCCGCTGGATGAGGATCCTCACCGGACCAGCTAGCCGGGGACGACGCGGTATGCGTCGAAGACCGAGTCCACCTTCCGCACCGTCTGGAGGACGCCGGCCAGGTGGGTGATGTCGGCGAGCTCGAACGTGAACCGGAGCTTGGCGATCCGGTCCTTGTCCACCGTGGACGTCGCCGACAGGATGTTGACCTGCTGCTCCGAGAGCGCCGTGGCCACGTCGCCCAGGAGCTTCTTGCGGTCCAGGGCCTCGACCTGGATGGCCACCACGAACGAGGTTCCCTTGCCGGGACGCCAGGTGACATCGATGAACCGGTCGGGCTCCTTGGCCAGCGACTTGGCGTTGGGGCAATCGACCCGGTGGACCGAGACCCCGCGGCCCCGGGTGACGAATCCGAGGATGTCGTCGCCGGGCACCGGCGTGCAGCACCGGGCCAGGTTGACCCACAGATCGCCGGACCCGGCAACCACCACTGCCTGGTCCGCCTTGGAGGCCACGTGGACCGGGCGGGCCGGCGGCACGTCGACGACCTCTTCCTCGGCGTCTTCCGAGAGCATCCGGTTCAGCCGCACCACCGCGGACTGGGGGGACACGCGGCCCTCGCCGATGGCCACCAGGAACGCGTCGAGCGTCGGGTACTTGAGCTCGGAGGCCACCCGGGTCAGCGACTCCTCCGTCGTCAGGCGCTTGAGCGGGAGCCCCTGGCGCCGCAGCTCCCGCTGGAGGAGGTCGCGGCCGGTGTCGATGGCGTCCTCGCGGCGCTCGCGAGAGAACCACTGGCGGATCTTGTTCCGGGCCCGGGGGGTGGCCACGATCTGGAGCCAGTCCCGGCTGGGGGCGGCGTCCTGCGCTTTCGAGGTGATGACCGCCACGGTGTCGCCCGTCTTGAGCCGGTAGTCGAGAGGGACGAGCTTGCCGTTGACCTTGGCCCCCATGCACCGGTGCCCGACCTCGGTGTGGATCGCATACGCGAAGTCGACCGGCGTGGCGCCGGCCGGCAGGTCCATCACGTCTCCCTTGGGGGTGAAGGCGAACACCCGGTCCGCATACAGGTCGACCTTGAGGGTCTCCATGAACTCCCGGGGGTCGGACGTCTCCCGCTGCCACTCCAGCATCCGGGCCAGCCAGGCCAGGTCCGTGCTGTCGTCCTTCTTCTTCGCCCCTTCCTTGTACCGCCAGTGCGCGGCGATCCCGTACTCGGCGGTGGCGTGCATCTGGTGGGTCCGGATCTGCACCTCGAGGGGCCGGCCCTCGGGGCCGATCACGGTCGTGTGCAGCGACTGGTACATGTTGAACTTGGGCATGGCGATGTAGTCCTTGAACCTTCCCGGGACCGGCTTCCACAGAGAGTGCAGGGCGCCCAAGGCCGCGTAGCAGTCCTTCACGGTGTCGACCTGGACCCGGATGCCGACCAGGTCGTAGATCTCGCTGAACTCCTTCCCCCGCAGCACCATCTTCTCGTACACGCTGTACAGGTGCTTCGGGCGGCCGTCCACGTCCGACTTGACCTTCACCGAACGCAGGCGCTGGTTCACCGCGTCGATCACCTTCGCCAGGTACTCGGCCCGTTCGTCCTCGGCCTTGCCGACGAGGTTCTCGATCTCCTCGAACCGCTTGGGGTGCAGCGTCCTGAACGCCAGGTCCTCCAGCTCCCACTTGATCTGGAAGATGCCCAGCCGGTGGGCCAGCGGGGCGTAGATCTCCAGCGTCTCGGAAGCCTTGGCGCTCTGCTTGGCCTTCGGGAGGCTGTCGAGCGTTCGCATGTTGTGCAGGCGATCGGCCAGCTTGATGATCAGCACCCGGATGTCCCGGGCCATGGCCAGCATCATCTTGCGGACGTTCTCGGCCTGGTGCTGCTCCCGCGATCGGAACTCGATCCGCTCCAGCTTGGTGAGCCCGTCGACGATGGCCCCCACCTCATCGCCGAATCGCTCCGCGACGTCCTCCACGCGAAGGTCGGTGTCCTCGACGACGTCGTGGAGCAGCGCGGCCACGAGCGTGGTGGTGTCCATCCCCAGATCGGCCAGGATGTGGGCCACCCCCAGGGGATGCTCGATGAACGGTTCGCCGGAGATGCGGAGCTGGCCTCGGTGGGACTCCTCGGCCAGGTCGTAGGCGGCCTGGACGGTCTTCACGTCCGCCTTGTTCGAGGTGCGGACCTTCTTCAGCAGGCCGTCGAGGGTGCGGTCCGGCCCGTCGCCCGTTCCGGACACGAACGGCAGGCGCGCCAGGAGGCCTCCCCGCCTCTCGGGCGCCCGTACCTCGTCCATGCTCACCGCCTCCTGTCTCTCATTGTCGCACGCATGACTACCGGTCAGGCGCCGGGGGGTCCGGGGGGGTAGCTCGCCCGGAGCGAGGGGCGGCCCGGTGGGAGGCGAGCGAACCCCCCAGTGAGAAGGGGGAAGGGGGGCTCGGCTCAGTCGTAGGTGATCAGCGAGAAGAACTCGTAGTCCTTGATCTTCTCCCGGCCCTTCAGGAAGCCCAGCTCGATGATGCAGGCGATCCCCACCACCTTGCCGCCCAGGCGCTCCACCAGCCGGGCGGTGGCCCGTGCCGTGCCGCCCGTGGCCAGCACGTCGTCCACGATCAGCACCCGCTCACCGGGGGTGAAGGCATCGCGGTGGATCTCGAGCGTCTCGGTCCCGTACTCCAGCTCGTACTGCTCGGAATCGGTGTCCCACGGCAGCTTCCCGGCCTTGCGGACCGGCACGAACCCGGCACCGAAGTGGTAGGCCACCGGCGAGGACAGGATGAAGCCCCGGGCCTCGATCCCCACGACCTTGTCCACGGTCCCCCGGCCGAAGTGCACGACGATGACGTCGATGACCGTGGAGAAGGCGACCTCATCCGCCAGGAGCGGGGTGATGTCCTTGAACACGATGCCGGGCTGGGGGAAGTCGGGCACGTCGCGGATCAGCTCGCGGACCCGGTCGATGTTCGTGTTCCCCATGACCAACCTCCACTCACCCGTGCCCGACCATTCTGTCACTCGCAAGGCAGCCTAGGGCGCAACGGGCCGCCGCCGAGCCAGGATCGCCCGACCCACCGCGTCCGACAGCCGTGCCAGGAGGGGGGTCACCGCGGCCAGGACCAGCACGTAGGCCGCGGTGAGCGGTCCCAGCAACGGTTCCCGGCCGGCCCCGACGGCCAGGGCCGCGATAGCGATCGAGAACTCCCCCCGGGCCGCCAGCAACGCTCCGGCCCGAAGGCGCCCCCGGACCCCCACCCCGGCGGCCGAGGTGGCCCACCAGCCGGTGGCCGCCTTCGTGACCACCCCGGCGGCCGCCAGGCCCACCGCCGGCCCCAGGACACCGGGGATCGTCGAGGGATCGATGCGCAGCCCGAAGAACACGAAGAACACCGCCCCGAACAGGTCCCGCATCGGGCCGAGCAGCGACCGGGCCCGGTCGGCTGCGGGCCCCGACACCGCGATCCCCACCAGGAAGGCCCCCACCGCGGCAGAGACCTGGACGCGCTCGGCGATCCCGGCCACCAGGAGCGTCAGCCCCAGGATCGACAGCAGCACGGCCTCGTCCGACCGGCTGAACACCGCCCGGCTCAGCACGGGCCCGAACCGCAGGGCCACGAGCAGGATGAGGCCCACGGTGACCATGGCGGCCACGGTGGTGAGGATCCCGGTGACGATCCCGGTGCCGAGCAGGAGCACCGCGACCACCGGGAGGTACACCGCCATCGTCAGGTCCTCGACGACGAGGATGGAGAGCACGGCAGGGGTTTCCCGGTTGCCGACCCATTCCAGGTCCAGCACGAGCTTCGACACGATGCCGGACGACGTGACGAACGTGATCCCGCCGAGCAGCACGGCGGGCACGATCCCCCATCCCAGCAGCAGCCCCACCGCCAAACCCGGCGGGAAGTTGAGGACCAGGTCGAGCACGGCCGGCCGGGTCGCAACCCGGAGCGTCTCGGTCAGCTCGTCGGCGGAGTACTCCAGCCCCAGCATGAACAGCAACAGGATCACGCCGAGGTCGGCACCCACCTCGATGAACCCCTCGGCGGTGACCACCGGGACGAAGCCGCCGCGGCCGAAGGCCAGGCCGGCCAGCAGGTAGAACGGGATCGGGCTGAACGCCAGCCGGGACGCCAGGCGAGCCAGCAGCGCCAGCCCCAGGATGACGGTGCCGAGCTCGATGAACAGGAGCGCTCGGGAGAAGGGCTCCGCGGCGGCTGCCGCCGCTACCACGAGGATCTCCGGCACGGGACGAGGCTACCCCGGACGCCACACCCTGGGCAGTTCGGCCGACCGCGTGGGAGGACAGCCTGTCCGGGGAAGGCTGTGGGAGAGGGTTAGGGTTCGGCGTAAGCACGAAGCCTCCTCCGCCCCTGAGAGGGGAAGGAGGTACGGTACGCAGCCCTAGCCGCCGGTGCGGAGGAGCACCGCGAGTTCCTCGATGCCGCGGGGCGTCCCCACCACCACGAGGGTGTCCCCCGCCAGCAGGGCGAACTCCGGGCCCGGCGCGGGGAAGGCCTGGTCACCCCGGAGCACGGCCACCACCGACGTGCCGGTCCGGGTCCGGGCCGCGGTGTCGCCGATCGTCCGCCCGTCGAACGGCGTCCCCTCGGAGACCGGCAGCCAGTCGATGGCCAGCCCCTCGACCTGCTGGAGGCGGTCCAGCTCCTCGGAGACCCGGGACCCACCGAGGAGCTCGGACAGGGTGCGGCTGTCTTCTCCATCGAGGGCGATCACCTCGCGGCAGGTGTCGGGGTCGTCGAAGTCGTACAGCAGGAGCTCCCGGCGGCCCGTGCGATGGTGCAGCACCCCGATCCGGTTGCCCCGGCGCGTGACGAAGTCGAACCGGACCCCCAGGCCCGGGAGCTTGGTCTCCTGCACCTCTCGGCCGACACCCTCGTCCCGGGAAGGCTGCGCCGGCATCCCTACCGCTTCCGCCGCTTCGACCGCGGCTTCTTCTTCGGCCGGCGCCGGGGGCTGCCCGGCCGGGTGGACGACTGGGGCAGGGACCTGGACGGTGCCGCCACGGTCTCCAGCTCGGCGACCTCGCCGGCCGGCGCCTCAACGGGTCCTCCGGCGGCCACCGGCCGGAGCGCCCGCCGAGGTTCCCGCCGGGCCGCCCGGTCCCGGATCTGGGCCATCCTGGGCTCCCGCTCCTTGAGCGCGGCCAGCACCGGGGCGGCCACGAACAACGACGAATACGTTCCCGCCAGCATGCCCACGAACAGGGCGAAGGCGAAGTTCTTCAGCGTGTCGCCCCCGAACACCATGAGGGCCCCGATCGGCAGCAGCGAGGTCAGGCTGGTGTTCACCGACCGCATCAGCACCTGGTTCAGCGACAGGTTCACGGTGCCTGAGTACGTCTCCCGTGACACCAGCGACAGCGACTCGGTGTTCTCCTTGATCCTGTCGAAGATCACCACGGTGTCGTACAGCGAGTATCCCAGGATCGTGAGGATGGCGATGATGGTCTCCGGGGTGACCTCCCGTCCCACCAGGGCGTACACCCCCGCGGTGATGATGAGGTCGTGGAACAGCGCCGCCAGCGCGCCCACGGCCATCTTCCACTCGAACCGCAGCGAGATGTAGATCGATACCACGATCAGGAAGATGATCAGCCCCTGGAGGGCCTTGGCGGAGATCTGCTCGCCCCACTTCGGCCCGATGTCGGTGACGCTGATCGCCTCCGGCTCGATGCCGGCCTGTTCCGACAGCGCCCCCAGGATCTCCGTCCGGTCCTCCCCCAACGACTCGGTGCGGACGGTGACCAGCTCACCCTCCACGAGCTGGATCACGGCGTCCCCTCGCCCCAGGTCCGTCAGCTCGCCTCGGATCTGCTCGGCGGTGACGCCGGCGCGGTTGTCGTACTCGAGGAGGGCCCCACCCCGGAAGTCGATCCCCAGGTTGAGCCGCAGGAAGAAGAGCGCCCCCACGGAGACCACGACGAACAGGCCCGAGAGGCCCAGCCACAGCCGCCGGCGGCCGATGATGTCGACGTGGAACTCCTGCCGGCCCCGGAACAGCGCGAACGCCCGCCTGAGGTTCACCGGCTCCCACCCCGGACCGGCTGGGGCAGCGCCGGCGCCGCGGCCACACCCGAGCGCAGCCCCATCCCCCGCATCTCCGACAGGCGCCAGCTGCGAGAGATCAGGAAGACCGTGGGTCGCTTGAGGAAGTACACCACGAACATGTCGAGGAGCGTGGCGAGCCCGAGCGTGAGGGCGAAGCCCCGCACCGATCCGATCGCCAGCAGGTACAGGATCAGCGCGGCGGCGATCGTAACGATGTCCGCGGCCACGATCGTGCTCCAGGCCCGGCGGAACGCCGGGCCCACCGCGGCCCGAACGGTCTTCCCCTTCCGGACCTCGTCCTTCAGCCGTTCGTAGAACACGATGTACGAGTCGGCGGTGATCCCCAGGGACACCACCAGGCCGGCCACTCCCGCCAGCGTGAGGCTGTAGCCCACGGTCCGTCCCAGCAGCGACACGATGGCCAGGGACAGCAGAGCCCAGATGGCCATGCCGAACCACGTCACGATCCCCAGCAGCCGGTAGTAGAACGCCAGGTACAGCGCCAGGCCGGCCAGGCCCACCAGCGCCGCCACGAGCCCCGCCCGCAGCGACTCCTGCCCCAGCGTGGGGCTGACGGTCTGGACCTGGGACTGCTCGAGCTCCACCGGGAGGGCGCCGGTCCGGAGCACCAGCGCCAGGTCCTTGGCCTCCTGCTCATCGAAGCCGCCGGTGATCTGTCCCCTGCCCCCGGTGATGGGCTCGTTGATCGTGGGAGCGGACTCCACCCTGCGGTCAAGGACGATGGCCAGCTGCTTGCCGGACAGCTCCTCGGTGACCTCGGCGAACGTCCGGGCTCCCTCGCTGTTGAGCTCGAACGATACCAGCCATCCGGCGTCGGCGGGGTTCGTGGCCGTGGCCGGGTCGACGTACGTGGCCTGGGCCCGGTCCAGGGCCTCACCGGTGAGCAGGACGGGGCCCATCCGCAACAGGACAGCCTGCTGGCCTTCCGGAACCTCCGAGCCGGCGGTCGGTACCCGCCCGTCGGCAGAGGGGTAGACGACCTCGCGGTTCTGCGGATCTCCCTCGAGGATCTCCTTCACCGCCTCCTCGTACTCGGGGGTCCCCGGCGGGATCGTCTCCAGGACCTCCCGGTACTCCAGGCGGGCGGTGGTGCCGATCAGCTCCAGGAGTCGCTCCTGGCTGCGTCCGCCGAACTCGGGGATCTGAACCTGGATGTTCAGGTCCCCCTGGCGGGTGATGTCGGGCTCGGCCACGCCCACGGCGTCCACGCGGTCGCGGATCGTCTCCAGGGTCTTGTCCAGGACGTCGCTCTGGGTACCCGGCGGCGCGGTCAGGATCACCGACACCCCTCCCACCAGGTCGAGCCCCAGCAGGGGCCGCAACCCCCACAGCAGGAACCCGGCCAGAGAGGTGCCGGCCAGGACCAGCACGAACAGCACCGAGACGACGTACTTCCGGGTGCCCTTCACCGGACGTCTCCTCGGACGGGAGAGGGGCCGCTTCTCACAAGAGCTTGGCCCCGTTGATCTCGAGCTGGAACGTGCACTCGAGCTGCTCGGCGGCCCGGCGGCACATCACCATGCGGCCCAGGAAGATCTCGAAGTACTCCATGACGTGCGAGATGGCGGTGTCGATCGTGAGCTCCAGCGTGATGGTCTTCCGTTCCGAGTCTACCCTCAGGAACGACTGTTCGGCCGCGTAGTTCACCCGGTCGTGGATGTCGAAGTCGATCTGGTCGGCCTTGCGGACCCGCGACCGGTGCACGTCGGACTTGTCGGCCAGGATCACCGCCGCGGCCACCGTACCGGCGGTCATGCCGAACTCCTCCTCGTGGCCGCCGATGGCCGCCATGAGCACCCCGAGCTCGGCGGGATCGATCCGTTCGGCCAGCACCTGGTGAACCAGGAGGGCCCCGGTCTGCCCGTGCCCCCACCGGGAGATGGCGTTGCCGATGTCGTGGAGGTACCCGGCCATGGCACCCAGCTGGGCGGTGCGCTCCTCGTATCCCAGGCGGCTGAGCACGTTGAAGGCGATGCGGCCGCTGAGGTTGGCGTGGCGGAAGCCGTGCTCGGTGAAGCCCATCCCGTCCATCACCCGGTCGGCCTGGGCCACGTACGCGGAGATGACCGGGTCCTCCTGGATGTCGTCGAGGCTGACCGGGGCCGCGACGGGGCGCGGGCCTGCCTCCTCCCTCACGACTCCTCGCCCGGCTCCTCGTCGGCCTGCGGGGCCTCCTCCTCCACGTACTTGCGGGCAACGGCCTGCTTGGCGAACCGGATGTGCGTGCCGGACCCCACGTCGAGGATCACGCTGTCCTCATCCATCTCCAGGATCCGCCCGAACATGCCGCCGATCGTGACCACCTCGTCCCCCACCGCAAGGCTCTGCACCAGGTCCCGCTGCTGGCGGGCCCGTCGCTGCTGGGGCCGGATCAGCAGGAAGTAGAAGATGGCCACCATGAGGGCCAGCGAGATGAAGAACGTGGTGTTGCCGCCGCCGCCCTGCTGGGCGAGGAGCGTGGATGCGGTCATCGTCCCTCCGTTACGAAAAACGGCGGCTCGGCCGCCGCCGGTCACCCGCCTATAGTATGGCCCCCATTCGGGGATGACAACGGCGGTGCCATGAAGGGGTAGCGTCGGCTGGAAGGCAGCACCGAGAGAACCCAGCTTCCGAGGAACAGATGAAGAAGGCACGTAGGCTCACTCCCGAACAGCCGCAAAGCGTCGAGAGGAGCCTACGTGCGCAGGATCACT
>JBOGVZ010000033.1:0-27136 GCA_050692985.1 Actinomycetota bacterium | reverse complement strand
TGATCGGCTGACCGAGAACCACCAGGCTCTCCGGCCCTCAAGGTGAGGGCTTGTTCGCCATCCTCGGAAGACCGGGGAGGCCATGGAGAGCAGGGAGTGCCTACTGCCTATTGACGGACGCTACTGATGGGCCATTCGGGAAGATGGGCCGAGTCAGGCGGAGGACCGATCGGCGGCCCGGGCCCGGAGAGCGCGTTCCATGCCGTCCTTGCCCTCCAGCAGGAGCCGGCGGACGGGGCCGGGGACGCCGGGGCCGGCCAGGTACCGGTCGGTGGCCTCCACGACCTCCGGGCCCACCACTAGCCGTGGGTACAGGTTCTCGGCGAACGCCAGGGCTGCGGGCAGCTCGCGGGACTCCCACACCCGGGGGAGGTCCTCGAAGTACCGCTGGGCGAAGGGCTCCAGCAGCTCCCGCTGGCCGGGCTGCTGGAACCCGGCCATGACGTCCTCGGCCGCGGCCAGGGCCAGCGAGGTGTCCTCGGTGACGGTGCGCCAGGCCTCCTCCTTGGCTTCCGGCGTGGCCCGGGCCGCCCTGGCGGCGGCGGCGTGGCGCCGGCCCTGGTCGGTGGGGTCCCGCTCGAGCTCGGCGTCGATGAGGCCCGCGTCGGCCGCGCCCGCGGCGGCCAGGGAGGCCACGATGTGCCACCGCAGGTCGGTGTCGACGGCCAGCCCGTCGAACGACAGGGACCCGTCCAGCAGGTCGCGCACCGCATCGACCTGCTCGTCCGAGGTGGCCGCGGAGATGAACGAGCGGGCCCAGGCGAGCTGGTGGTCGGAGCCGGGCTCGGTCCGGCGGAGCGCCTCCAGGGAGCCCTCGGCCAGGGCCGTCAGCGCCGGCTCCCGGTTCGCCGGGTCGCCGTAGACGCTGACCGCCGAGGCCGCCTGGCCCAGCAGGGTCTGGAGGACGGAGATGTCGGCCTCCCGCTCCGCGTGGCGCAGCACCAGCGCCAGGTAGTCCCGGGCCGGGAGCTCGGCGTCCCGGGTCATGTCCCAGGCCGCCGTCCAGCACAGCGCCCTCGGGAGTGACTCGCCGATCTCGCCCAGCCGCTCCGCGATCGTCGCCCAGGAGTGCTCGTCGAAGCGGATCTTGGCGTAGGCCAGGTCGTCGTCGTTCACCAGGAGGAGGTCGGGCCACCGCTCCCCGGCCAGCTCGGGCACCTCCGTGCGCTTCCCCCTGACGTCCAGCTCCACCCGCCGCCGGCGAACGAGCCCCCGGTCGGTGCGGTCGTACAGGCCCACCGCCACCCGGTGGGAGCGGAGCGTGGGGTGGTCCGGCGGGGCATCCTGGAGGATGGCCGCCGAGCGGATCTTCCGGCCTTCGCCTTCCTCCAGCTCCGGCCGCAGGGTGTTCACCCCCGCCGTCTCCAGCCACTCCTTCGACCATGCCCCCAGGTCCCGTCCGGAGACCTCCTCCAGGGCGGCCAGGAAGTCGGTGAGCTCGGCGTTGGCCCACTCGTGCCGCCGGAAGTACCGCGAGGTGCCCTCCAGGAACCGCTCCCGGCCCACCCAGGCCACCAGCTGCTTCAGGACCGAGGCCCCCTTGGCGTAGGTGATGCCGTCGAAGTTCAGGTGGATCGACTGGGTATCCACCACGTTGGCCGAGATCGGGTGGGTGGTGGGGAGCTGGTCCTGCTGGTAGGCCCAGGTCTTCTGGTAGCTGGCGAACGACGACCACGCGTTCTTGAACCGGGTGGCCTCCGCCGTGGCCAGCTCCCCCATGTAGGAGGCGAAGCTCTCGTTCAGCCACAGGTCGTCCCACCACCGCATCGTCACCAGGTCCCCGAACCACATGTGGGCCATCTCGTGGGTGACCGTGCCGGCCCGCCACTCCCTGGCGGCGTCGGTGACCTTGGCCCGGAAGATGTACCGGGTCTCGTTGAACGTCACGCACCCGGCGTTCTCCATGGCCCCCGCGGTGTACTCGGGGACGAAGACCTGGTCGTACTTGGCGAAGGGGTAGGGGTACTCGAAGACCCGCTCGAAGAACTCGAACGACTGCTTGGTGATCTCGAACATCTCCCCGTGGTCGAGGTGCTCCGCCAGCGACCGGCGGCAGTACAGGCCCAGCTCGATGTCGCGGTAGTGGTCCCGCACCACGTGGAAGGGGCCGCCCACCACCGCGGTGATGTAGGCGGGGACGGGCGGGGTGGGCAGGAACGACCACCGGGTGCGGCCGACCTCCTCCACCGGGGCCTCGGCCGGCGAGTTCGACACCACCTCCCATCCCGGGGGGGCCAGCACGGTGAAGTCGAACACCCCCTTGATGTCGGGCTGGTCGAAGCTGGGGAAGGCCCGGTGGGCGTCGAACGGCTCCAGGTCGGTGTGGACGTAGACCTCGCCGTCCACCGGGTCGGTGAACCGGGTGAACCCCTTGCCGGTGCGGTGGTCCACGGCCAGGGCTTGCACGCGCAGCTCGTTCTCCCCGGCCAGGCCGTCCAGCCGGATGCGGTTCCCGTCGGCGGCGTCATCCGGCAGGGCCGCGCCGTTCAGCTCGGCCGCCAGCACCGAGCCGGAGAAGTCGATGAACGAGGACGCTCCCGGCTCCGAGCACCGGAACCGGACCACGGTCTCGGAGGGGAACGTGGCGTCGTCGCGGGTCAGGTCGAGGGTGATCCGGTACCGGGCGTCGGAGAGGAGCCGGGACCTCTCACGAGCCTCGTCGCGCGTGAGGTTGTCGCTGGACATGGCGGCCATCCTACCCCTACGGCAGGACATGGATTCCCGGCGCTCAGCACCCGGTCTGGCGGTCGCCCAGGGCGGCCGCCGGCGGCGGCAGCCCCTCGGTCCCCAGCACCAGCAGGCGAAGCCCGCCGAGCTTGTCGGCGTCCACCAGGATCTGAGCCTTGTTCCGCTCCGAGTACAGCGTGGTGGCGTCCCGCCACGACCGCTTGACCTGGGCCTCGGTCTGGCGGCTGCGCAGGCCCTGCATCCACGTGCGGAACCCCAGCCCCAGCAGGGCCTCGCGCTGGGAGACCGGCCCCCAGGCCTGGAGGCCGGCCTCGCGGGCCTCCGCGGCCACGGCGGCCAGGTCCACCGCGGCGGTCACGTCGCGGCTGCCCGGTTCCTCCAGCACGTCGGCCAGCACCCGGTGGTCGCGGTAGGCGTGCACGGGCCCCGGGGCCTCGCCGGCCTCGAACCCGTAGTCGAACAGGAACGCGTAGCCGCGGTGGAGCGCCGAGGCCACGTCGCGGACGAACCCCATGGCCGCCGGCGACACCGGCCGCTCCTCCTTCGGCCGCAGGCGGTTCCCGGCCAGCGCCTCCGCCGCGGCCGGGGTGGGCTCGGCCTCCACCTCCACCAGCCGGCCGTCCCGGGCGCCCACCATGACCTCCACCACGGCCCCGTCCCGCTCCCGCAGCCGGTGGAACGGCAGGTTGTCGAGCACCTCGTTCGCCAGCAGGCAGCCGGTCACGGGGCCCGTCTCGGTCACGGCCGCTCGCACGTCCACGCCCAGGTCCGACAGCGCCGCCCTGGCCCCCGGGGAGCGCTCCACGGCCACGTACCGCACCGCCGGTCGCAGGTCCGGGACCGAGTCCACGTGCTCCAGGAGCTGGCGGGCCAGCGTGCCGTCGCCGGCCCCGGCCTCCACCACGGTGAACGTCCGGGGCCGGCCCAGCAGGTCCCACACCTGCCCGAGCTGCCGGGCCAGCAGGGCGGCGAACCCGGCGGACACGTGGGGGCTGGTCACGAAGTGCCCGTCTTCCCCGACGGGCGGCCTGGCGTAGAAGCCCTCCTCGGGGTCGTACAGGGCCGCCTCCATGAACTCGGCGAACGTGATCGGCCCCTCCCGCCCGATCCGCTCCACCAACCGGTGTTTCAACTCCACGATTCGATTGTCCCTCACCGGCCGATGAGCGTCTTCTTCGGACACCCGAGAGACGACCCCTGAGGCTCATGCTGACGAACCGGCGGGGCGGCTCACTCATCCCTCAGATAAAGGGATACGGTCGACCCTGAGACGGAACGCCCGGTCCCTGTCCATGTGGGCCGCCGCCGCGCTGGAGGGCGCCGACCCCGAGGCCCCGGTAGCCGCCGCCACCGCCAAGGCCTTCGCCTCCGAGCCGGCCGCCCGGGCCTCGAACGGTGACGGCGCTCACCGAAATTCCCCAGTTCCGCTCACCGAAATTCCCCACCCGGATGAGCCCTCTCGGGGTCCAGCCTAGCGGTTGAGCGTCGGCCTCACCCCCTCTCTCAGCGCCTCGAGGCGCTCCCGGTGGGCCCGCATCCGGTAGGAGTCCCCGTCGATCGCAAGCACGGTGGCCCGGTAGAGGAACCGGTCGAGGATCGCCGCCGCCCTCATGGAGTCGGAGAAGATCTCTCCCCACGAGGCGATGTTACGGTTGGTCGTCACGATGATCGAAGCCGACTCGGCCCTGCGGGAGACCACCTGGAAGATCGCCGAGGCCCCCTCCGCCGGGAGCGGCAGGTACCCCAGCTCGTCGCAGATGATCAGCTGAGGCCCGGCGAAGAAGCGCATGGTGGTCGCCCACCGCCCCTCGATCGCCGCCCGGTGGCACCGGGCCACGAGGTCCGCCGCGGTGGAGTAGTAGACGCGGTAGCCGGCCTCCACCGCGCGGTACCCGAGGGCCAGGGCGATGTGGGTCTTGCCCACACCCGGAGGTCCGACCAGCAGCAGGTTGGCCCGTTCCTCGACGAACCGCAGGGTGGCCAGCTCCTCCACCAGGCGCCGGTCCAGCCCGGGCTGGGCGTCGAAGTCGAACTCCTCCAGGCGCTTCTCCGCCGGGAAGTGGGCGAACCGGAGCCGCCCGGCGAGCCTCCGCCGCTCGGTGGCCTCCACCTCCACCGCGAGCAGCTCCTCGAGGAACGCCGTGTAGGAGGGCTTGTCGCGCTGGGCCGCATCGTGGGGGGTCCTTCTTCCCTCCCGACCTGGTGCACGAGCTCACGCAGCCGTTCGTCCCACCCCCAGCCGTCTGGACCATGCCCGGAGGGATCGCTGAACGTGAGCGGCGACCCGGAGGTGTAGGCGAACTGGTTGAGGGTCAGCGGATCGGTGGGCTCCCCGAACAGCACGTCCCGGGTCAGGAACCGGCCCAGGGCGGGCTGGTACAGCCGGGTGGTCATGTCCACCTGGCCGGTGTCGGGGTCGGTGAGCTGGCCCTGGAACCCCAGGCGGCTGGCGCCGGCGGCGGAGGACCGGGCCTCTCCCCACGGGCCGTAGGCCACCTGCCCGGAGGGGGTTCCGGTGGCCGTGGCCATGCCCACCACGTCCCCGTGGAGGTCCCGCAGGTAGTACCGGACCTGTGACCCGGTCTTCTCCCCCAGGGGCCCCGACGGCCCCTGCGCATAGGTGGTGACTTCCTCGGGAGGGGTGCCGCCCGCGGGCACGGGGGCCACCACCACCAGCTGGCCCGCTCCGGGACCCTGGGCCGAGGAGAGGGCGGTCTGGTCCCCGGTGGACCCGGCCGGGGCGGGGGCGTCGGCCACCACCAGGCGGGTGGAGGCCCCGGACTGGGACCTGCGGGTGGTCATCCCCGCAGGGGCGGTGAGGGTGCCTGAGGCCCGGATGCCCCCGGCGAAGAGCATCATCCCCCTGGACGCGGACGAAGCGGAGGGGGCGGTCAGGGAGGCCGACAGCGCCTCCCACCTCCCGGAGGAGGAATGGACGGGCCCGGAGGTCTTGGCCGAGGCGTAGGCCATGATGACCCCCTGGGCCTCCTCGGCGTCGGCGAAGGAGAACGTGTACGAGGAGGGCTCGGAGGCCGGATCGGTGACCACCTTGGAGAAGGCCCGCTGGTGCCACCCCGGGCCCTCGTCGGTGCGGACGGGGCTCCATCCGGAAGGGGCGCCCCCGGCGGTGACCTCCCCGCCCACGAAGGCCACCAGCACGTCGCCGGCCTGGAGGCCGGCGGGCTTGGGGATCTGGAGCCCCGCCCCCAGGCACGAGGGGGAGGCGCAGGGGGCCTTGACGTTCCCCGAGGAGGACCGGAAGGTCACCTGGGGATCGGTGCGCACCGTGCGGCGGGCCACCTCCTCCCCGGTGCCCGAGTAGGCATAGGAGGTGGTGGTGAAGCCCTTGGTGCGGGTGATGGTGCGGTCCAGGGCGTCGTAGGAGTAGGTCACCACACCCGAGGGGGTGGTGGCGGTGGCCATCCGCCCCCAGGTGTCGTAGCCGTAGGTGGTGACCGAGGCGCCCTTGGTCACCTTGGTGAGGGACCCGGTGGGGTCGGTGGTGTAGGTGGTCCCGTCGGTGGCCGAGGTGTTCCCCAACGCTCGCGTGTTTGATCGAGGCAGGACAAGAGCGAAGTCAGGTGCAGTCGGCCATCGAGATCTTGGCGTGAAGAGAGCCCGGAAGCCAAAACTGCCATTTGTCGAGTTCCAACTCTACGTCACCCTCGGCCAGGGCCGCTCCCTCGAAGAATAGGCCTTGGAACAAGCGATCGGGTGTCTGTGCGGGGCTGTTGACGGTCGACTCGTAGACCTTCGTTGGTGTCCTGAGTACCCCGCTCTGAATCGACAGCAGTTCGGCACCCTCCACCTCCAGACGGGGAAGCCCGACCAGAACGGCGAGCCCTCCTTCGCTTCTCTCAACCCGCTCAACCGACACCTTTCCAAGAGGAGTTTCCACGTCAAGCCCATGGAGCCCGTCAAGTTCGCCCGAGAGGACGACTGGTTGGGATGCGAGAAAGAGGAGATCCCGGATTCGGGACTCGATCGTCTCGGGGAGGGGATCGGCAGGGATCTCTACGGATTCGTACCATCCATGCGGATGTGGCGGCCCCGCATCCCACGACAGTTCTGTCATATCCTCCCCTATGAACAGTGTCTCCGCAGAGGGTCCAAGTTCATCCGGGACAAATCCGAGTCTCTCGAACTCCCGAGGTGCCTCGAGGCGTTCAAGAATCACTACGCGTGGGCTATCGTCATCCGCCGATCTGACAGCGCACTCCTCTAACACCAGGTGCCAGCTCCCGGCAACTTTGTCGCCGCGGCGACTGGCCGAGGAGCCATCGCTTCCGTTTCTCGAGACAAGGCCTCCGCAGGAGGCCCCCACCAAAGAGAGCAGGACTACGGCCAGGTACAGATTCCTCTTCGCCCGCCGATTTCGCTGTTGTGTCATGGAGGTGTGAGCGTCAGATAGGCACTGAAAGGCGGCACGGCCAAGACTGGGACCTGCACGGTGATGCTCTTCGGCATCACGGAGAATACGGCAACGTGCTCCACGACCTCAGTTGCATGCGGCAGATCAGACCTCTTGATGTGCTCGAGAGGCATCCGGCCATGATCGCGGCCGTGCCAGTCGGCCAGCGGAACCGCAGCCCCGTCGCCGTTGCTTAGGTTGGCGGTCACCCGCGGGCGCGCCAGTTCCTGACCACGGACCAGATTCGTCGTGTTAACGGAGACCTGCACCGAAACGGCATACCGACCGTTAGAGAGCTCGCTAACTTGGGCAAACGCCTGTGCTGACACGGAACCCCCTGCACCCAAGCAGTTCTTCGCGCCCGCCAGACAACCGAGCAATGCGAGAAATCGGGTGAAGATCTCTGAGATTGCGCCGTGTCGGTCCTCCTCGTCCACACTCGGAAGAAAACTCGGTGTCGCGAACTGAACGTCCGTCTTCCACAGGCGCTGGCTGACGATAGAAATCTCAAAGGTCGGCTCCGGAGGGCTGAAGGCCCAGCCGGACGTCCAGCCATCCCCCGTCGGGTTCTGGCCGCAACAAGGAGGCGGCGGGGGTGGAGGGGGATTGTTCTTCTTGTTCCGGGTTTCCTGATGGACCCGGCCGTTGGCGTCGGTCTGGCCCATGCCCAGCGGGTCGGCGTAGGTCAGGGGGGACCCCGAGGTGTAGGCGAACTGGTTGAGGGTCAGCGGATCGGTGGGCTCCCCGAACAGCACGTCCCGGGTCAGGAACCGGCCCAGGGAGGGCTGGTACAGCCGGGTGGTCATGTCCACCTGGCCGGTGTCGGGGTCGGTGAGCTGGCCCTGGAACCCCAGGCGGCTGGCCCCGGAGGCAGTGGACCGGGGCTCCCCCCACGGCCCGAAGGCCACCTGCCCGGATGGCGTCCCCTGGGCGGTGGACATGCCCACCACGTCCCCGTGGAGGTCCCGCAGGTAGTACCGGACCCCGGACCCGGTCTTCTCCCCCAGGGGCCCCGAGGGGCCCTGGGCGTAGGTGGTGACCTCGTCCGGGGCGCCCTGGCCGGCGGGCACGGGGGCCACCACCACCAGCTGGCCCGCGCCCGGGCCCTGGACGGAGGAGGTGGCGGTCTGGTCCCCGGGTGACCCCGTGGGGGCCGGGGCGTCGGCCACCACCAGGCGGGTGGCGGCCCCCGACTGGCTCTTGCGGGTGGTCATGCCGGAGGGAGCGGTGACCGTGCCCGAGGCCCGGATGCCCCCGGCGAACACCATCATCCCCCGGGCCACGGAGGAGGCCGAGGGGGCGGTCATGGAGGCCGACAGCACCTCCCACTTCCCGGAGGAGGCGTGCACCGGAGAGGAGGTCTTGGCGGAGGCGTAGGCTACGATGACCCCCTGGGCCTCCTCGGCGTCGGCGAAGGAGAACGTGTACGAGGAGGGCTCGGAGGCCGGATCGGTGACCACCTTGGAGAAGGCCTGCTGGTGCCACCCGGGGCCCTCGTCGGTGCGGACGGGGCTCCATCCGGAAGGGGCGCCCCCGGCGGTGACCTCCCCGCCCACGAAGGCCACCAGCATGTCGCCGGCCTGGAGGCCGGCGGGCTTGGGGATCTGGAGCCCCGCCCCCAGGCACGAGGTGTCGGCGCAGGGGGCCTTGGTGGCCCCGGAGGAGGCCCGGAAGGCCACCTGGGGGTCGGTCCGGGTGGTCCGCTTGGCCACCTCTTCACCGGTGCCCGAGTACGCGAAGGACGTGGTGGTGAAGCCCTTGGTGCGGGTGACGGTCCTGTCCAGGCCGTCGTGGGCGTAGGTCACCGTGCCCGAGGGCGTCTCGGCAGCCGTCAGCCGGCCCCAGGTGTCGTAGGCGTAGGTGGTGACCGACGAGCCCTTCGTCACCTTGGTCAGCGACCCGGCCTGGGTCGGTGGTGTAGGTGGTGCCGTCGGTGGCCGAGGTGGGGTTGCCGGCGGAGTCGTAGGTGGTGGTGACGGCCGCGGCTGCGCCCACCTTCACCGAGGTCCGGTTCCCCGCCCCGTCGTAGCCGTAGGTGGTGGTGGTCCCTCCCGGGTCGGTGGCCGAGCTCATCCGGTCGGCGCCATCGTACCCGTAGCCCCAGGTGCCCCGCTCGGAGGCGGGCCACCCCTCCACCCGGGCCGTCTTAGCGGTCACGTTGCCGGCCGGGTCATAGGAAAGGCTGAAGTAGGCCACCTCGATGGGGACCTCGATGTTGTCGATGAGCTCGGTCCCCGCGGTTGCCACCTGGGCCTGGATGCGCCCGGCGGCGTTGTACGTGCGGGTGAGGACCAGGTCCCCGGTGGTCCGGGACTTGGGGCGGCCGTCGGCGTAGTACTCGTAGTCCGATCTCCCGCCGAAGGGATCGGTGAGGTCGGTCAGTTGGCCCTTTGTGTTGTAGTTGAACGTGGTGGTCCCGGCCGCGTCGGTTCGCTGGGTGATGCGGTCCTTGGTGTACGTATAGGTCGTCTGGGAAACCTCCTCGGTGAAGGTGATCGTGGCGGTGGTGGTGCTCAACCGCCCGGCCTGGTCGTAGGCCATCACCACCGGGTCACCCCCCCCGGCCTTCTCGGCCCCGGTTATGTTCCCGGCCACATCGTAGGAGAACCGCTCGTCGTCCACGGTCTGGGAGGACTTGATCCCGTACCGGCGGGTCCGCCGGCCCAGGTTGTCGTAGTCGAACTTCTGGGTCACCCCGGTGGGCAGACGGGTCTCGATCAGCCGGGATAGGTCGTCGTAGACGTGGGTGGTGGTCCCCCGGGCGTCCGAGGCGGTCTCCTCCCTGCCCCGGGCGTCGTAGGTCCACGAGCGGACCCTCCCGTTGCCGTCGATGACCCGGACCCGCTCCCCGGCGTCCGAGTACCGGTAGGTGGTTGTGGCGTTCTGGGCCAAGGGCAGGGTGGCCGAGGTGATCCGGCCCTCGGCGTCGTACCCGTAGGTGGTCTTGTCGACCGCGTCGGTGCGGGGCCCATCCACCCAGTCCATCCGCCCGCCATCGTCGTAGTGGTACGTGGCTGTGGCTGTGGCCGGAGGGGACGTGGCCGTGAGGGGGGTGACCTCGGTGAGGGCCTCCCCGAACCCGTTGTAGGTCTTCTGGACCCACACGCCGGCCGGATCGGTCTGCTTGATCAGGTTGCCGACGACGTCGTACTCGAAGGTGGTGGCCGGGAGGGTCGCCACCTTCTCGGATACCTTCCGGCCCAGGACGTCGAACGTGGTCACCGTGACCACCCCGGAAGGGTCGGTGACCGTCACGGTCCGGGCCGACAGCGAGTACGCGGTGGAGCTCTTGGAGCACGAAGAATGGCTCTCCCCGTTGATCACGCACAGCGGATCGAGGGTCTTGACCACCCGGTTGAGCGCGTCGTGCTCGGTGCGCCACTCGAATCCCCGGGGGTCGATGCGCCGGGTCTCGTTGCCCACGTCGTCGTAGAGGTGCTCGGTGACCGGGGACGCGGCGTCGCCCGGGCCGTCGGGGTCGGGGAGGATCTCCTTCCACAGCCGGCCCTGGGCGTCGTAGACGTTCGTGGTGGTGTTCCCCCGCTTGTCCTTAACGGTCTTCACCCGTCCGGCCAGGTCGTAGTCGGTGTCGGACACGACCTCCAGGGAGGTGGCGGTGCCCTCGGAGACCGTGTCCACCCGGCCCATCGCGTCGTACGTGGTGGAGGTGACCCGCTCCTGGTAGGGCTGAGCGGGCTGTTCCGGCTGGCTGGGCTCCGGCGCCACGGCACGGATAACCGTGGTCACCTTGGTGACGTCCCCGGCCGCGTTGCACTCGTAGCGGACCTCGGCCCCGGTACGGTCAACCGTCTTGGTCAGACACGCCCCCGTGTAGGTGTTCGTGGACGGCTTGCCCAGGGGATCAATGGTGGAGACGACTCTCCCGTATCCGTCGTAGGCGTACGTGGTCTTGCGGTTGGGCGCTTGCCCGGTGAGGTCCGCCACGGTCTCCGAGGCCGGCAGGCGGCGGGCCATGGCGTCATCGTTCGGATAGCCGAAGGTGGTGGAGGCCACGGGACCGACCTGCTTGGTGACCAAGCCGAGGTTCGGAGAGAGGACGGTCGCCGGAAGAACCTGCCAGTTCCCGTTGCCCTGGTCCCACTTGACGGTGAGGCGGGCCGGCCCGGTCCGGTCTTGGAACTCGATGGTGATGGGTCGCTTGCCCGGCCACAGCTTCCTCTTGGCGTCCTTGGAGGTCCCGCAGTTGTAGTCGTCGTAGGCGTTGTCCGAGCCGATGCACTCGGTCAGCGTGGTTGTGCCCACGGTCAGCGAGGCGCCGTCGTTCGAGTAGACCCGGAACTCGTAGTCCCCGGTCTTGTCGATCTCCAGGTAGCCGGTCCATCGCATGGTCCAGTTGTCCACCCTGGTGATGGCCGGGGGGCTGCCGTCGCCCCAGTTACGGTCGAACTCGGTCCACAGCCCCTCACCCGCGGGGATGCCGGCCATGGAGGCGTTGTTGAACTGCTCGGCCCAGAGACCCCGGAAGTTCCAGTTGTCGTCGTACTGGTAGGTGTCCGTGGCCCGGGGAGCCTGGGCGCTCCCGGTCGGGGCCGGCTGGGTTACCGAGGTCAACCGGTAGGGGGGCTGGTTGTCATAGGCGTACTCGGTGTTGAGCTGGTCGGTCTGATCGGAGGCGTCGCAGCCGGCCTCAGCGATGGCGTTGGCGTAGGGCTCCCGCTTGCACAGCAGGTTGTTGTTGGTGTCCCAGGCCTGGGTGGTGACCGGCCAGACGCCGCTGGCGTCGGCGGGCCCGGCGATCCGGAGGGGGAGTCCCGCCCAGTTGAAGTCGATGAGGGTTTGGAAGTCGTCGGTGATGGTGGGGGTGAGCGGTCCCCGGGGGTCGGTGACCTTGGCCCACTTGGCGGTCCTGCCCCGGTAGTCGGCCGCGGCCGCGGGGTACTCGAACGTCCAGGATCGGGGCGCCCCGGGCGCCGTGATCGTGCTGACCCTCGACAGCCCCGTCGGGTCGGTGAGGTAGGAGATGGTCCATCCTGGGGCGCCGTCGAGCGTTTGCTGGCCGTCCCGGACCTCGGTGATCTGGCCCCCGGCGTACGTGAAGCCGATCGTCTCGCTCGCGGGCGTGGTGATCGAGGTGAGCCTGGTGCCGTAGTTCAGCGTCCAGGTGCGACCGTCCAGACCGTCCCAGGCCTCGATCTGCGAGGGACGACCCTGCGACCAGGTCAGCGTCACCTCCCGTCCCAGGGCGTCGGTGACCTTCGTGAGCTGCTCGGTGGCGTTGAACGTGTAGGAGAACGCCTGGCCCGCATAGCCGTCCGCGGTGGCCGCCGGCTTGGCCTGGTGCAGGCGCCCGTTCATGCCGAAGGTGTAGACGCCCCCGTCGGGAGTCACGTAGGTGTAGCCGTTGTCCTTGTTCTTCTTCACCGAGCCGGCGCCCCCGGCGGTGAAGACCCGGTTCGACCGCTCGGGGAAGAACGCGGCCGAGCCGTCGCGGAAGCGGATCTTGACTCCCTCGTCGGCGATCTCCGAGAGGTGCACCGGGAGCTGTCGACCGGAGGAGGCCGGCCCGATGGCCAGGTCCCATCCCGCCCCCAGTCCCACGTCCGCCCCCTGTTGGTGGTTGTAGGACAGCCCGATGGCCAGGTCGTCCACGGGCGTCGACAGGACGTCGAGGGGGAGGTCCAGGAACAGATTGCCGTTCGACTCGTTGACCTTGAGGGTCATGTCGTTGCCCAGAGGCTGGGACCACATGGCGTACTTGGGATCCTCGCCGAAGTGCTTGTAGGAGACGCTGAACTTCCGGACCCCCGAGGCGTTTCGAGCGTGCCACGTGCCAGTGGCGTCGTTCAGCGGGCACATCCCGTCGGGCTTGTCGCACACGTCCCAGGACTGGGCCCGCCAGTAGTAGTCCTGGCCGTCGGTGAGCACCCCGGCGGGGATCGTGTACCGGATCTCGTCGGTCCAGGGGCTCGTCCACTGCAGGTGCGAGCCCGTGAAGTCGGTGGGATCGTCGGAGACCTGGAACTGCACCAGGACGTCGTCGCCGTTGGGGTCCCAGGGCATCCCCGAGAGCTTCAGCGTGGGAGACTCGGTCTCGAACACCGCCCCCGCCAGGGGGGTGTCGAGGTTGGGCGAGGCCGGGAGGTCGTTCCACGTCAGGAAGAGGATCGGGCGACCGTCCCCGCCGAACTCATCTGCGAGGAACGTCTTGTCGTCGCTGCTGTGCAGTCGGACCCCTTTGTCCCCCAGGGAGTTGTCCAGATACTGCTGGTAGATGCCGCCGACGTCGAGGTTCAGCCACTTATTGACGGGGCCGCTGGCTTGGCCGTAGTCCTTGGTGTTCACTCCCGGTTGGGTGTTCCAGGTCAGCGTTGCCGGCCACGAGTCCTCGGGGCGGCGAATGCTCACCGCGGTCGATCCCTGGCCCTGAGCGGTCATGAACAGGCTGAGCTGGGCCCCGTACACGATGCGCTCGTCCCGCTGGATGCCGGAGGTGTCGAACCGTACGAAGGTGCGCTTGCCCGAGCCGACTCGAAGATATTGCGAACTCTCGTACGACGTACCGGGAAAGGCCTGGTTCACGTAGGCGTCGCGCGTCGGGTACTTCGTGGCTTCGCCGGGGTCGATGCGTACCGGGTAGGTGGCCTGTGCCAGATAGGCCTCTTCGACCTCGATGTCGATGCGGTAGCGTCCCCCGCCGAGGTCGACGAGGACCGGGAGCGGCGAGGTCTCCTTGAGCTCCGGGGAGGAGTCGTAGGCCACGGGGGCAGGGATGACGCCCACCTCCTCGGTCCCGGCCAGGATCAGGATCTTGTTCCCTTCCCCGAGCTCCAGGGTGAGCCCCGTGGCCTGGATGTCCCAGGAGACGGAGCCGGCCGCGGAGGGCCCCTTGAGGACGATCTCCTCCTTGTAACCTGTGGTGGTGAGCCGGTACACGGCGTCGGTGGCCGCCAGGGCGTCCTTGTAGGTCACGGTGACGTTGTTCCTGGTGCCCTTGACCCCGGCCGGATCCAGCCCCACGAGGTGGGTGTGGAGCGAGCCCTGGGGGATGGAGAACTGCACGGGACTCCCCGCCGACAGGGTTCGGGGGAAGGCCACCGACGTCGATCCGACCGTGCCCGTCCACGACGTCGCATCGCCGGTCAGGAAGAGCGGGATGGGAACCCAATTCCCGTTGACGTCCTTGTAGTTGACGTCGTGAGGGTAGACCAGGGCCAGGTGCTCCCCGCCTGCCACCGAGAAGACGTCGAAGTTGGGGCCGCCCTTCTTGGGCTTGGGAACGGCCCCGGCCACCTTGTCCTGGGGGGCAGGGCCTTCAGCCGTGGCGGGCTCGACCTCGGAAGGGTTCCTGACGCCGTCCTCGTCGAGTTCGGCCAGAACGGGATCGCGCTCCGAATCCGGCAGTGCCTGCGGTGGGGGCTCCGGGGGGGAGGCAGCCGGAGGTCCCGGGAGCTCCGCTGGTCCCTGGGCACCGGCTGGAGGGGAGGACAGACCGGTCGCGATGGTCAGCACAACCAGCGGTGCGCTCAGTGCACCACGATGGCCTTTCCTGTGGCCGTGCCGCTGCCCAAACCCGTGGCCAAGTCGGCGAGGACTCCGTAGGCCGAGCATCCCTCCACCCCCTTCAGCCGAGTCGGCGAAGAAGCGGGGTGGCGGCCAAAGGCGCCTCAGGGGCCTCGTCGACCTGACTGGTCTCTTCTGCTGGCGGCATCCAACACCATCCCCGGGGGCGCTGCCAGTCCCCCATTCGGGGGATTCACTGGCACAATCACCCCCGTGGAGCCGAGGCCTGCCGCCACGGTGGTCGTCGCTCGACCCGGGGACGGCGGGGTCGAGGTGCTGGCGCTGCGACGGTCGGCGGCCAGCCCGTTCGCCCCGGGGTTCGTGGTGTTCCCCGGCGGGGTGGTGGAGCCGGGGGACGAGGCCCTGGCGTCCAGGCTGTTCGGCGACCCCGCCGAGTCGGCCAGGGCCTGCGTGCTCAGGGAGCTCCACGAGGAGGCCGGCTTGCTGCTCACCGCGGAGGGCATCACCCCCGCCCCGCGCCGGCACCTCCTGGACCTGTCCTTCGATCCTCCCTCTCCAGACGCGCTGGTGGAGATGGCCCGGTGGGTGGCCCCCGAGGTCCTGGAGGTGCGCTTCGACGCCAGGTTCTTCGCCACCGGGGCCCCGCACGGCACCGAGCCGGTGGCCGACGGCGTGGAGATCGAGCGGGCCTGGTGGGGGAGGCCGGCAGAGATCCTGGAGGAGGCCCGTGGCGGCGAGGCCCCGCTCATGTGGCCCACGATGGTGACGCTGGAGGCCCTGGCCGGGTGCCGCTCGGTGGCCGAGGTGCTGGCCCTTCGGCTGGAGCAGGTCCCGAGGCCCGGATGACCGGTCGCCGGTAGTGGCCGTGACCCGGGTGGTGCGGGTGCTGGCCCCCAACCCGGGCCCGTTCACCCTGGAGGGCACGAACACCTGGGTGGTCGGCGAGGGCCCCTCGATCGTCATCGACCCCGGGCCGGACGACGCCGGCCACATCCTGGCGGTGCTGGAGGCCGCCGAGCCGGTGCGGGCCGTCGTCCTCACCCACCACCACCCCGACCACGCCCCGGGGGCGGCCAGGCTGTCCGAGGCGGCCCAGGCCCCGGTCCTGGCGATGCGCCCGGAGGGCCGCGAGCAGCCGCTCCGCGGCGGCGACGTGGTGGAGGCCGGCTCGGCCCGGCTGCGCGCCGTCCACACCCCCGGCCACTCCCCGGACCACGCCGCCTTCGTGCTGGAGGGCGAGGGGCTGCTGTTCACCGGCGACGCGGTGCTCGGCCGGGGGACCAGCGTGGTGAACCCCCCCGAGGGGGACATGGCCGCGTACCTCCGGTCGCTGCGGGCCATGCTCGAGCTCGGCCCCCGCACCATCTACCCGGGCCACGGCCCGGTGGTGTTCGACGCGACCCGGCGGCTGGAGCAGTACCTGGCCCACCGGGCCGCCCGGGAGGAGCAGGTGCTGGCGGCCCTGAAGGCCGGACGGTCCACCCCCCAGGAGATGGTCCCCGAGGTGTACGGCTCGGAGATCCCCCCCTCGATGCACCCGGTGGCGGCCCGCTCGGTGCTGGCCCACCTGCTGAAGCTGGAACGCGAGGGCCGGGTGAGCCGGGCCGGCCGCCCCCGCGAGGAACGCTTCGCCCTGCCCGACCCTCGCGACTGCCAGCGGTGCGGCCGGCCGGCCCTGCCGGGCTCCCGGTACTGCCGCCGGTGCGGCCTGGAGCTCCTCCAGGAGCCCCCGGGACGCGTCCCGCCGGGCGCTTGAGTATCCTCGGACGCATGCAGGCCGAGTTCTTCCGTCCCGCCGCCCCGGACGAGGTGGTCGGCTCCGCGGCGTGGGACGGCGTGGCCGCCCGGGTGGACGCGGACGACCCCGCCGTCCGCGGGGCCCTGGAGCGGATCTTCCGCCCGTCCGCGGTGGCGAACGCCGACCCGGTCCCGCGAGGGACCAGCGGCCCCACCGTCCTTCAGCCGGGCGACCTCCAGTGGTTCCTGGCCGCCGCCCGGAGCCGCGCGGAGGCCGAGGGGCTGGGGGTGCGGTTCCGGACGCTCCGCCCCGGAGGCTGGGACCCGGCGGGCGCCTACCGGCCCATGGGGGTGTGGGTCTCCCGGCACGAGGGCGCGGGGCAGAAGACCGAGACCCTGGGCACGCCCTAGCGGTGAGCGAGGAGGTCCACGACGCGGCCCGGCGGGGCTTCGGTGAGGCCGCCGCCGAGTACGACGCCATCCGGCCCGACTATCCCGAGAGCGCCATCGACCGCATGGCCCAGGAGCTGGAGCTCGGCCCGGGCGCCTCGGTGCTCGACCTCGGCGCCGGGACCGGGAAGCTGACCCGGCTGCTGGCCGCCACGGGGGCCGGGCTCGTGGCCCTGGAGCCGGTGGAGGGCATGTGGCGGACGTTGGTGCGCATGGTGCCGGACGTGCCGGTGGCGGCCGGGGTGGCCGAGGCCCTCCCCTTCGCCGGCGCCAGCTTCGACGCCGCGGTGGCCGGGCAGGCCTTCCACTGGTTCCGGGGGGAGGCGGCCCTCGGCGAGATCGCCCGGGTCCTTCGCCCCGCGGGCCGCATGGGGCTCATCTGGAACAACCCCGACGAGTCCGTGGGGTGGGTGGGGGACCTGATGCGGATGCTGGAGCGCTACGAGCGGGGGACGCCCCGGGAGCGGACCGGGGAGTGGCGCCGGGCCTTCTCCGCCAGCGACGACTTCGGCACCCTCCACCAGCGGCGGTTCGCCCACCAGCAGTGGCTCGACCGGGAGGGCTTCGTGGCCCGGATCGCCTCCACCAGCTTCGTCCGGACCCTCCCTCCGGGCGAGCGGGAGGAGGTCCTCGGTCGCCTGCGGGACCTGGCGGAGGAGGTGGCCGGGCCGGCCGGCCGCATCGTGCTGCCCTACCACACCGAGCTGTACTGGTGCGCAGGGCCTGAGCGGCCGAGGCGCCTGGCGACACGCCCGCCGAACCCGCCCGGGGCCGCCGAATACGCATTTCTCGGTATTGTCAGGCGCTCCCGTTCCGCTATCGTTTGCTAGGTCCATCGGGAGGCGATGGGCCTCACATCCGCGAACACCACATCGGGCGCGGGAAAGGGGGATCCAGCATGGGTCGGGTTCGTTTGGGACGACGGGCGATCGTCACCTTCGCCGCTGCGGCGGTGGCGCTCTCGTCCGGCATCACCTCCGCGCAGGCCGCGCCGACGGCCGCGCAGCGCGGGGTGGTGCTGGCCACGCCGGGCGTCGTGTTCATCGCCACGGACGTCACCGTGAGCATCAAGCTCTCCTACGGGGACCTGCTCGGCGGGCCCAACAAGGTGATCACTCGGAAATACTCCTTCCCGTACTCCTCGGGGAGCGGGTTCGTGGTCAGCCCCGACGGCACCATCGTCACCGCCAGCCACGTGGTCCAGCCCGACTCGAACGAGGTCAAGAACTACGCGGTGAACACCCTGTTCTCCGACATCTTCGACTACCCCGTGGACAATCTGTTCGTTCGCTACAACGCCCCGGACCGGTTCGTGCGGAACATCCAGGACCAGTGCTACCGACAGGAGCGTTGCGAGTTCAAGATCAATGCGAAGTCGAATGTCCTGACGGCCATCAGCATCGCCGGGCAGCAGCTGGCCACGGGCGAGGAGGCCCGGGTGCTGACCTCGACGGGCGCCGGCAAGACGGACGTGGCGGTGCTCGACATCAACGGGACGAACCTCCCCACGGTGCCGCTGGCCGACTCGGTCGGTGAGCTGTCCACGGGGGACGAGGTCACCGGCCTGGGCTTCCCGGGCTCGAACCAGGGCCTCAACGAGGGCATCACCGAGCCGACCAACATCTTCGGCCGGGTCAGCAACATCCGCACCGAGGGAACCAGCCAGCTCGTCGAGGTCGACGCCGACCTGGAGCCGGGCATGAGCGGGGGACCGGTCCTCGACCAGCAGGGCCGGGTGATCGGCCTGACCTCGTTCACGCTGCTCCAGTCGAGCGGCGAGTCCGGGCCCGAATACCTGCGGACCGTGGACGACATCAAGGCGGCCATGGCCAGCGCGGGGGTATCGGCCTCCCGTGGCCCGCTGGACAACGCCTTCGCCAGCGCCATGAACCTGTTCTGGGGCAGCCACTTCTCGGCCGCCGTGCCGGAGTTCCAGAAGGCCCTGGCGCTCTCGGACAGCCACCCGCTGGCCAAGGAGTACCTGGCCCAGGCGCAGGCCAAGGCGGGGACCCCGGCCGACATCCCGGTCGAGGAGCCCGGCAGCTTCCCGATCGCCCTGGTCGGTGGCGCCGCCGGCGGCGTGCTGGTGCTGGCGCTGGCCCTGTGGCTGGTCATGCGGTCGCGGCGGAAGCCCGCGGCGGCCCCGGCGGCCCCGGCGGCCACGGCGGCCCCCATGGCGGCCACCCCGGTCGCTCCGGTCGAGATGGCTCCGGAGGCAGCGCCGGCCACGACCCCCAACGGCCCCGAGTCGCATCCGGTGGGGTTCCAGGGCCCGGCGCCGGAGCCTGCCGGCGTGGGGGCGCCCGCACCTGGGGCGCCCGAGGGCACGGCCCCGATGGCCGCTCCCGAGCAGGCGGCCCCGGCCCCCGAGGCCGCGGCCCCCGCATCGGTGCAGGCCGAGGCGGCCCCGCAGTTCAAGTACTGCACGAACTGCGGGACCGGGAACGAGATGGACGCGCACTTCTGCCGGAAGTGCGGTCACCAGCTCAACTAGCCGAGATCCTGCGGCGACGGAAGGGGCGGCCCCCGGGGGGGGCCGCCCCTTCCGCACGTCCCGCCGGCTCCGGCCGGGGTGTCGGTGGGGGGCGCTAGCATGAGGCCAACATGAGAAGCGGCCCCCTCGAACCCGACCCCGCCCAGGCGCGCGTGCTGGAGCACGCGGACGGCGGCCTGCTGGTGACCGGCCCGCCCGGCGCCGGTAAGACCGCCCTGCTCGTGGAGCGGTTCGCCCGGCTGGTCGAGGGGGGCGAGGATCCCGAGCGGGTGGCCCTGTTCACCCTGCACCGCCGGGCCACCCGGGACGCCCGGGACCGCCTCCTCCACCGCCTGGGGCGGTCCCTGCCGGACCTGCCGGTGTTCACCGTCCACGGCTTCGCGTTCCGCGTCCTGGGCCTGCGCTTCGGCGAGGTGGGCTACGACCAGCCCCCCCAGGTGCTGTCGGCGCCCGAGCAGTACACCTGGGTGGGCCAGATGCTCCGGGAGGAGAGCCCGCGGGAGTGGCCGCGCTTCGGCCGCCTCCTGACGGTCCGGGGGTTCGCCCAGGAGGTGGCGGACTTCGTGCTCCGGGCCCAGGAGCGGCTGCTGTCGCCGGAGGAGCTCGACGGCCTGGTGGAGCGCTCCGGCGGGGATGGCCACGCCGAGGTGGCCCGGTTCTACCGCCGCTACCTCGACGGGATCGCGGCGGCGGGGAAGGTCGACTTCGCCGGCCTGCTGGCCCAGACGGCCGAGCTGCTGGCCCGGGACGTCTCGCCCGCCGAGGCCTACCGCCACGTGGGCGTGGACGACTACCAGGACGCCACCCCGGCCACCGAGTCCATCCTCCGGGCCCTGGCCCCGGCCTCGCGAAGCCTGGTGGTGGCCGCCGACCCGGGCGGCCACGTGTTCTCGTACCGGGGCGGGACCCTGGCGCCGCTGGGCCGGGTGGGCGATGCGCTGGGGTGCCGGCAGGCCGTGGCGCTGGAGCGCAGCTACCGGCCCGCCGGCGCCTCGCTGGCCACGCTGGAGGACCCCGCCGCCGCGCCGGGGACCCCGCCGCCCGGGATGGAGGCCAGGGAGTTCCCCCACCCCGGAGAGGAGGCCGACGCGGTGGCCGCAGAGCTCCTGCGGCTGCGCGTGGAGGACGACGTGCCCTGGGAGGGGATGGCCGTGGTCCTACGGCGCTACGGCGAGTACCTCACGGCGCTGCGGCACGCCCTGTCCCGGCACCGGATCCCGTTCGTGGTGGTGGCCCAGGCCTCGGCGGTGGCCTCGGAGCCGGCCAACCGCCCGGTGATCGATCTCCTGAGGTACGTGTTCCGCCCCGAGCGCCGGGCCGAGCTGGTGGACTCCGTGCTGACCTCTCCCGTCGGCGGCCTGGACCCCCACCAGCTCCGCCGCCTGCGCCGGGAGGCCCGCCTGAAGGGCACGTCGCTGCACGAGCTGGCCGGGTCCGGCGAGGTCCCGACGGAGCTCCGCGAACCCGTGGAGCGGTTCCGCCGCGTCCTGGCAGAGCTCCCCGCGGTCGCCGACCACGAAGGCCTCGACGGCGCCCTGTTCTGGCTGTGGAGCGAGCTCCCCCACTTCCGCGACCTGGTGGCGGAGTCCCGCGACCGGGACATCGACGCGGTGGCCGCCCTGGGCGACGTGCTGGCCCGGTTCGTGGAGCGCCGCCCCGGGGCCACCGTGGTGGACTACCTCGACACGGTGGAGGCCGCGGAGTTCGGGCCGGACCCGTGGGTGGCCCCCGAGGAGCGGAACCCCCACGCCGTGCGGGTGATCTCCGCGCACCTGGCCCATGGCGCCGAGTTCGAGGTGGTGCTGGTGGCCGGGTGCCTGGAGGGCGAGTTCCCCAGCCTGCACCGCGGCTCCCCGCTCCTGGACCTGGAGGCGCTGGTCAGCTCGCCGACCCCGACCCAGCGCCTAGGGGAGCGGCTGGCCGAGGAGCGGGCCCTGTTCCGCCTGGCGGTGTCGCGGGCCCGCCGCCGCACGGTCCTGTTCGCCAGCCGGTCGACCTCCTCCCGGAACCCCCGCACCCCGTCGCGGTTCGCGGCCCGCCTGGGGCTGGCGTGGGCCGGCGCGGGAGAGGCTCCCCTCCCCGCGGCGTCGCCGCGACAGGTGGAGGCCCTCCTCCGCCGGCGGCTGGCCGACCCGGGGGCGGGGCGGGTCCCCCGCCTGGCCGCCCTGGCCGCCCTCCCGGCGATCGGGGCCCGGCCCGCGGAGTGGTGGTGGGGGCGGGACTGGACCGACCCCGGGGCCCCGATGTACCCCGGCGAGATCCACACCTCGTACTCCCGCCTGTCCGCCCTGGAGAACTGCGCGCTCCAGTACCTGTACGCCGCCGAGCTGGGCCTGGACACCGAGCGGAGCCACTCGATGTGGCTGGGCTCGCTGGTGCACGACATCATCGACCGCATCCAGCGGGGCGACCTCGAGCGGACGGAGGAGGCCGCCTTCGCCGCGCTCGACGAGGGGTGGCGCCGCGACGTCTTCGCCAACCGGGCCCTGGAGCGCCAGCGGCACCGCGACGCCCGGCGGATGCTCCAGCGGTGGCTGGGCGACGAGTCCCTCAACGGGCTCGAGCTGGTGGCCTCGGAGCAGGCGTTCAGCTTCCCCCTGGACGGCGCGGTGATCCGCGGCCGCATCGACGCGGTGTTCCGCCGGGGGAACGGCCGCCTCCAGGTCGTGGACTACAAGACCTCGAGGGTCGCCATCGGCCGCGAGGAAGCCAAGCGCTCGCTCCAGCTGGCCGCGTACTACCTGGCCCTGCGCCGGGTGCCGGAGCTGCGGGAGCTGGGGGACCCGGAGGTCCTGGCGCTGGTGTTCCTGGGCGCCGAGGCGTACGGCACCTTCAAGAGCAGGGAGCATTCCCCGCGGCCGGGCTACGAGGAGTGGGCCGAGGAGACCATCAAGGGCCTCCTCGGCGAGGTCCGGGCCGAGCGGTTCGCCCCCAGCCCGGAGGCCGACTGCCAGTGGTGCCGGTTCAAGACCATCTGCCCCATGTGGCCCGAGGGCGACGAGGTGAAGGCGTGAGCGACCCCCGCCCGGACGAGCGCCCCTACGCCGACGCCCCCAAGGAGGTCGTGGCGGCCCTGGGCGGGGTGGCCCCCACCTTCCAGCAGTGGCGCGCCATCAGCCACCCCCCGGCGCCGGGCGCGGTGGTGGCCGGGGCGGGCTCGGGCAAGACCGCGGTCATGGCCGCCCGGGTGGTGTACCTGGCCCTGGCCGCCACCGGGGCCGTCCCAGCCGACCACGGCGGGGCCATGCCGTCCCGGGTCCTGTGCCTCACGTTCACCAACAAGGCCGCCGAGGAGCTGTCCCGCCGGGTCCTCCGGGCGGTGGCCGGCCTGGGCCTGCCGGAGGGGGAGGAGCCCACGGTCCTGACCTACCACGCCTTCGCCGCCACCCTCATCCGCGACTACGGGCTGCGGATGGGCGTGGAGCCCGGCCAGCAGCTCCTGTCGGAGGCGCAGAAGTGGCAGCTCATGGGGTCCCTGCTGGACGACCGGGAGTTCGAGGCCTACGAGGTGCGCTCGGACTACATCGTGGGCGAGGCCCTCCAGCTCGCCGACCAGGTGGCCAACCACCTGGTGGACCCCCGGGAGGTGGTCCGGCTCACCCGCGAGCTGGCCGAGAGCGCCGAGCTAGCCAGGGAGAAGGAGCCGCAGATCCGCGCCGCGGTGGCCAAGCGCCTCGAGCTGGCCGGGCTGGTGGCGGCCTACGAGGCCCGCAAGCGGGAGCTGGGCTACATCGACTACGGCGACCAGATCAGCCTGGCGTTCGACCTGGTGAGGGGGCACCCGGAGGTGGCCGGGGAGTTCCGGGACCGGTACCGGGCCGTGCTGCTCGACGAGTACCAGGACACCAACTCGGCCCAGGCCCGGCTCCTCCAGGAGCTGTGCGGGACGGGGGCCGCGGTGACGGCGGTGGGCGACCCCGACCAGAACATCTACGCCTGGCGGGGGGCCAGCCTCCAGAACATCCTGCGCTTCGAGGACGACTTCGGGGCCACCGGCGGCGCCTCCCTCCCCCTGTACGTCAACTTCCGCTCGGGCTCGCGCATCCTGGAGGTGGCCAACGCGGTCATCGAGGAGGTCCCCCCCGAGCGGCGGGCCGCCGACAAGGTCCTCCGCCCCCACCCGGACCGCGGCGAGGGGCGGGTGCTGGCCTTCGTGGCCGCCGACGACCGGGCCGAGGGCCGCCACATCGCCCGGCTCATCCGCGACCTCCGCGACGAGCGCGGCCTGCGGTGGCAGGACTTCGCGGTGCTGTGCCGCAAGCGGAAGCTGTTCGCCGCCATCGCCGAGGCCCTGCGGGAGGCCGACGTCCCCGCGGAGGTGGTGGACCTGGGCGGCCTGCTGAAGATGCCCGAGGTGGTGGAGGTGGTGGCCTGGCTGCACCTGCTGGAGGACCCCGGGCGGAACATCGACCTGGCCCGCCTCCTCCAGGGCCCCCGGTGGCGGATCGGCTACCGGGACCTGCGGGCCATGGCCCAGTGGGCCTCCCGGCGCAACCGCGAGCTGGAGGGGGCCATCACCTCGGAGGAGGACCTCCCCGGCGACGTCATCTTCGCCCTGGCCGAGGCCCTGGAGCACACCGACGACCCCGACATGGAGGGCCTGTCGGACGAGGCCCGGGAGCGGCTGCGGGGGTTCGCCGTGCTGCTGGCCGGGCTGCGGGAGGCGGCCAAGGGTTCGCTGGAGGACCTGGTGGAGGCCGTCATCGACCGCTCCGGGCTGTGGGCGGAGCTGGACGCCTCCCGGGAGGAGTCGGCCACCGGGGCCCGGCGGAACCTGCTGAACCTCATCCAGCACATCTCCTCGTTCTCCCCGGTGGACGGGGAGGCCTCGCTGTCCACGCTCATCGAGTACCTGGACACCGCCCAGCAGACCGAGGACGACCTCGAGCCCGCCCAGCCCTCCGAGTCGGACACCGTGAAGCTGCTCACGATCCACAAGGCCAAGGGCCTGGAGTGGCCGGTGGTGTTCGTGCCGGGGCTGGCCGAGCACAAGCGGTACGGGTCCTCGCTGTTCCCCGACGCCAGCCGGGGCCCCAACCCCCTGACCCGCCCGGCCACGCTGCCGTTCGAGCTGCGGGGCGACCGCGACGTCCTGCCCCGCTACGACGGCGACCTGAAGGCGTTCAAGAAGGAGCTCGCCGCCCGCGGCCACGAGGAGGAGCGGCGGCTGTGCTACGTGGCCCTGACCCGGGCCCGCGACGTGCTGGTGGCCTCGGCGGCCCACTGGTACGAGGGCCCGTCCGAGCCCCACTTCCCCGGCCGGTTCCTCGCGGCGGTGGCCCGGCACGACGCCTCCGAGGTGCTGTTCGAGGAGGAGTGCCCGGACGAGAGCCCGGTGGTCGAGGCCCGCCGGGCCCGGGTGCCGCGGTGGCCGCTGCGGGCCCGGCCCGACGACGCCGACGAGCTGTTCCCGGAGGGGTGGCGGGCCGCCGCGGCCCGGGCCACGGAGGACCCCGCCTCGGTGAAGCCCCGCCTGGAGGCCCTGGAGGCCGGGGAGGCCGCCGAGCTGGGCCGCATCCTGCGGGCCGACCTGGAGCGGGCCGGCCGCATCCGGGAGCGTCTCCAGCCGGAGCCGGGCCCCGCGGCCCCCACCACGCTGTCGGTGAGCGGGCTGATCGCCTACGCCAAGTGCCCCAAGCTGTTCTACTGGTCCCAGGTCCGCCCCCTGCCGCGGCGCCCCAGCCAGGCGGCCCGCCTGGGCAGCGAGGTCCACCGGTGGATCGAGCTCCAGTCCCGGGGCCAGGCCACCCTCCTCGACGTGGACGACCTCCCCGACCTGTCCACGGAGGAGCGCCTGGGCGAGCCGGGGAAGGAGCAGGCCCTGCGGGAGGCCTTCCGGGCCAGCCGGTTCTCTGGAGTCACGCCCCTGTACGCCGAGCGCCCGTTCCTGCTGTACCTGGGCGGGATGGTGGTGGGGGGCCGGATCGACGCCATCTTCGGCCAGCCCGACGGGCCGTGGGAGGTGGTGGACTACAAGACCGGCCGGGTGCCCCCCGACGACGACCCCCTATCGGGCTTCCAGCTCGACCTGTACGCCCTGGCGTGCACGGAGATCTGGGGCAAGCGAGCGGAGGACCTGACCCTGACCTACCTGTACCTGGCCGAGGGGAAGGAGGTCACCCGAGGGGCCGGCGATGTGGCCGAGGTGCGGGAGCGGGTGGTCCGGGCCCTCAAGGGCGTGGCCGCCGGCCGCTTCGACCCCACCCCCGGCGACCAGTGCCGCTGGTGCGACTTCCTCTCGTTCTGCTCCGCCGGCCAGGCGCACCTGGACGGCGGGTCTTGAGTCGGCATCCCCCAAATGGGGGAGTTTCCATCACCATTAGGTCTTTTGGCCGTCTTCGCTATTGACTCCTGAGCCTATCCACGGCAGCATTCGCCTCAGCCGGATGTCGACCTCAGCTCGCCCCGCCGGTTTCTTGTCTCTCAAGTCTTCTCGCGTATCTCTCTCGGTGAAGGACGGACACGGGGGGATGGATTTGGAGGGGCGTCAACCCCGTGGCTTGTGCCTTCACTCATGACGTCATGAGACCTCGGCTGGTGGAGCGGCTCTTCGTAAGGGATGAGGGATTGAGAGTTGCATTCCTTTCCGCCGGCCTTTTGGCGGCAGGTGTGCTACTCGTCGCAGACCAAACGGAATCTCTTGTGCGCGCCTTCCAGTCCGGCATGCCGTCTCTGATCGTTTGGATCTGCATTGCTGTTGTCGTTGATTTCTTTCCAGTTGTCCTCGGTCGGCTCCGAGTAACACTCGATATGCCGGTTTTGATCTCGGTTGCCCTCCTCTATCCTCCTCCCGTGGCTTGGATAGTGGGATGGGTTGCTGCTTTGGATGTCCGCGAACTAAGAGGACACGTCCCCCTTACGCATGCGGTCTTCAATCGATCACAGATTGCCCTGAGTGTCTTCCTGGCTTCCAGCGTGTTCCATTCAATGAATGTTCGGCTCGAGGATTGGCCCCTTGCGCTCATTGGCACCGGGGTGGCCCTGGCAGCGGACGTGGCCACCAATCTTGGCCTAGTCGCAGGCTACTTTCTTGTTCGCGACCGAGGGAGTCTATCCTCCGCGCGTGAGGCCTTGCGTATGGGGACTCTCCCATTAGTTCTTGGCGTTCACATCGGGTACGGAGCTATGGCCCTTGTGCTGGCCCGTCTGTTTTCCGATGTCGGGGAATGGTCCGTCATCGCCTTCCTAATTCCCTTTCTGGCTGCTCAGCAACTCTTGGCTCGCAACCAAAAGCTTGTCGCGTACTCGACTAGGCTTCAGAGCAATGAACGGCTTCTGGCAAAAGCACTTGATCGAACGGCGGATGAGCGAAAGGACGAGCGCAGGAACATCGCCGGAGAGATTCACGATGAAGTGCTCCAGTCCCTGGCTCAGATTCTGACTCTAGGCCGCTTCGTCCGAGACGAGGTTTCGGAGGACCCTCGGGCTGCGAAGGACGCCTGTGACTTGGTTGAGCTGTGTGACCAGACTATCGACTCTCTTCGAAGCCTGATGCACGAGCTGCGGGAGTCCCCGCTGGGTCGTGGTGGGCTCATCCCGACTCTTGAGTCGTTGACTCAAGAGCTGAAGCTGGAGTCTGGTATCCGCATCGAGGTTTCCCATGATGATGGCATCAAGCTGCCAGGTGAGATCCAAGTGGTCGCGTATCAAGTTGCCAGGGAGGCTCTCAGTAACGCGGTTAAGCACGCTCGCGCTTCCTTGGTGAGGCTTTCAATCCACAAGAGCAGCATGATGTTGCACCTCCGTGTCGGGTTGGGTCTGACCTTCCGACCGGATCTGGGCTGAGGAAATCCCACACCATCAGGTTCTCTCCTGGCACCCTCCCCGAGACGGGTGGTATGAACCCGGGGAGGAGCGAACGTGGACCAGGACAG
>JBOGVZ010000032.1:0-7893 GCA_050692985.1 Actinomycetota bacterium | reverse complement strand
TCCGTCCCGGTCGATGGTCACCAGCGTCGCGGGAGCCAGGCCCACCGCGGAGTAAGGAGGTTGCAGGAGGAGGACCAGCAGGTCGGCCAGGCGACCTGCCCCGACCGGAGCCCCTTCCAGGGGGATCCGCTCCACCTCGTCCCCGGCAAGCGGGTCCAGGTGGACCAGGCTCATCCGCCAGGGCTCGCCGTTCTCGATCAGGACCGTGGTCAGGAGGTCATCCCTGAACCACGCCCCGGCCACGAGGGCCCGGCCAGCGAGGGGCAGGGACCAGAGTCGTTTCATCCCCTCCAGGTCCACCAGCTGGAGCCTGGACAGGGCCCCGATGGCCAGCTGGGACCCGTCCGGCGAGAACACGTGCGGGGCCCCGTTCTGGTTCCCGAGGGGCACGACCCGGTCCGAGACGGGTCGCAGGGTCACCGGGTCTACCCACGATAGCTGGTTGGTGTCGGACCTCTGAATCCAGGAGTTGGCCAGCACCGGCTCCCGATCGAGGGCCGCGACGTCCCGGGCGGACGGAGGCGGCGGAGCCGCTCCCGAGCAGGTGGGCGCCTGCAGGTCTCCCTCCGCTCCCCGAGGCAGAGTCACCGGAGCCGCCGTGAACGCGAACGCCACCAGCGCAACCACGAGGACGGAGGACCTCAGGCCCACCGGTATCCGCTCCCTTCACTCCCGGCCGGCGGCCTCCCGATCGAACGACCGCCGGGCAGCATTCAACCCCAACTCTCCTACCAATGAGGGGCGCCGATCGTTCCGTACCCACGACCCGCATCACCTTCCACCACTTGGCCTCGGGGGCCGGGGCGCTCACCCAGGCGTGGATCTTCCAAGCAATCCGGTGCTACCCAGCCATGCGGTCCGTGGGTCCGCCACCCAGGCAAAGGAGGTCCTTCGACCGCAGCTTGATCCGGCTTCCATACGAGAACGTCAGGGTTCGGGAAGGAACAGCCGAGGAGGACGACTGTACTTCGAGCCTCGCGACTCAGTGCGCCGTGGCGCGTGTTCGCCGACGCCCGATTGCTCGCCGCACAAGCAGCGCTGCGCCGGTCGCAAGAGCGGCGCCGAACACAAGGGCAGGCCAGATCGGAGGAGAGTACGGAGCGACGCCGGCGTACGTAAAGAGTAGAGCGTTGCACCGGGTCGCTCCCTCCAAGACGCCGAGACCGTTGGCGACTGCTGGCGTGGCCGACGTGGTGCATCCGAGAGGTGCCACCAGCACATACCCGAGCGTGAACACCCAGGGCCAGAGGAGGGCAGGAGCGATGACCTCGGGCCGTCGACGGAACGCGACCAGCGTGAGCATCAGCAGCCCCGTGAGGAGGAAGGGGAGACCGATGCTGAACAGGGCGAGGTAGCCAAAGAGAGCGAGGGCAATCGCCACCACCAGGTACGCCGCCGTCCGCATGCCTACATCGTAGGGGTGCCCCCACGGAAGTGCCGCTGCCAGGCGGCTAGCCGTATCCCCCACAACGTGGGAAGCATTCGACGATCCCGTCTCTCCGATGAATGCGGCGTGCGAATGCCTCGGCCGAGCGCTCGATCCCCATCCGATCCGCTGGACCGGGCTGGAGGGTTCAGAGGTGATCCCGCCATCGCTCGTGAAGGCGCCGGCTGCCCTCGATGTACTGCTCCACGTCCCTCACGGTCACGAGCTCGACTTGGCCGACGTCCAGGTTCCGCCCCCGCAGGGTGATCGTGACGTGGCCGGTGCGACCGAGGGCGACCCAGGTGGACTCCTCCGCGAGGGACGCGAACCGGGTCGGTTCTCCGTCCATAGGGATCACGACCTGGCTGAACGGAGGCGTCTCCCGCCTCCGGTACTCTCGCTCGCGCGACTCGGCCCACGCGTGGAACCGCTCCGCAGGAAGGTCGGGCGGGGGGCGGTGGACCTCATGCCAAAGGCTCTCGGCGAGCTCCCGCAGGAGGAACTCCTCCGGGAGATCGGGCTCTCCCCGGGCCACCGACGACGAGGCGCGAAGCTCCATGCCGCTGGGGTCATCGGGTCCCCCGTGGGCGAGCTCGAGCTGGGTGACCCCGGCGTCCCTCCCCATCCCTCCCAGGAACCTGGGGCCTTGCCAGGAGGGCGGGAGCCCGTATAGCGGGAACGGGGGATCGCGGAAGACCTGCTCCTCGCGTCGCCTCGAGCGGTCCACGGCCCCCTTGGGGGTCAGGGCGTCGAGGAGCTGGCCCCACAGGGACTCGGGCATCCGTCGACCGGCCGCCTTGAAGGCGGTCAGGAGGAACAGGACCCACACCCCGGCCACCGAGCCGAGGGCCACGGCCCACCACCGCCGACCCACCGTCAGATCGAGGATGATCCCGAGGATGGTCCCCGCCGCGGCCGCCCCTGCGTAGATGATGGGGACAGGGACCGCGGTCCTGGCGTGGAGGAGGACCCGGACGATCCGGACCGGCGCCCCCCACCAGGAAGCCTGGTACCGACGGGCTCGCAGGACCGCATATCCGCGACCGCCGTGGGCCAGGAGCTGGGAGCCGCACTGTCGACAGGTCAGCCGGGCGCGTGGTGCCGGGCGCCCGTACTGCAGCCACCGGAGCGCCCGTTCAAGAAGACCGAACTCCTCCACCTGCCAGTCTTCGGCCCCGCAACTAGAGCAAGGCTCTTCCGAGGCGGCATCGCTTTGGTGGACAGACTCCACATGGCAAGCGTGCCACACCGAACCGAGCCGCCCCACTGCCGGGCTCCAGAGGCCTCACGCTCAGAGCCTTCGGGCGTTTGGCAGTTCGCTTGCGGGGCCGGGCACAGGCGTGTCTCGGCGCTCACGGTAGCCAGGCCCAACCGTCCCGGAGGACCTCGGGCTCTCCATCCTCCCAACGCACCCCGCCCCACACGATCAGCCGATCGCCAGCCCACACGGCGGCCTCCCCCCGGTAGAGACCCTCGACCGGCCGAGGGAGGGCTCGCCAGGTCCCCGCGGGCAGATCGAGGACCCACCCCTCTGCGGAGATCAGCGTCCCCTCGCCTCCGACGGTGAGGTCCCGGTAGGGCCCGTAGCCCGAGGGAGGGTCGGGGAGCCGTTCCCAAGTCTCCCGCTCCACGTCGAGGATCCCGCCGTAGGAGTAGGGGCGGTCGTACGGGTTGGCCGTGCCGCCGGCGGTCGTTCCGATCGACGGGTTGACCACACGACCACCGGACCAGAACCACACGGGGTAGCCACCCGCGATCCCCGAGTTGGGCAGGCTCCTCCAGCGACCGGCCGAGGGGTCGAGGGCGGCAGCCCGGTACAGGGTGGGCTCCTGCAGGCCCGGGCTGGGGACGAGGTCGAGCGCGATGAGGACGAGCTCGGTTCCCGTCCACACCATGCTGCGGTCGAACGAGGGTGCCAGCGGATCCCGAGGCAGCGTGGTCCACGTCCGAGATGAGGGGTCGTAGGCGACGTCCGGCGTCACTCCACCCTCGTGCGACCCCTGGAACGCGATCAGCCGTCCCCCGGCCGCCGCCAGCGACAGCCCCTCGGTCTGTGGCGGCGGCGGATACTCCTCCCACCGGTCCTCGGTCACGTGATAGGCGAGGAACCTCGGAGGCTTTCGAGTGGCTGGCGTCTCCCCGAACACCTGGAGATACACGGTCCCCTCCACGACGGCGCCTTGGGCGGGTCCGACCCCGACGGGAGCATCCGTGATCCGCCGCCACGTCCCTCCCCGAGGATCGAAGAGGGCCCCGTCTCCGAGCGCAGGAGGCTGAGTCGGGGCACAATGCATGTCCGGGGGACAGGCCGACGGCGGCCATCCCCCCAGTATCAGCGCCTCGGTCCCCGTCCAGAAGGCGTGGGCCGAGTGCCGGGGCGTCAACGGGGACGGCGGCAACTGCTGCCACCCTCTCGCGTTTCCCGCGGCGTTGTCAGCGGAGGCGGAACGCCGGACTGGGCTTGCTGGCCGCTCGCCGCAACTTGCCGCGATGAGCAGGAAGAGGGCCGCCACCGCCAACGAGCGCCTCATCGTGCTCGCATGTTGCTCCCATTCCAAAGCACCTGCACGGGGTCATCGATCGTGGATTGGCCCTCTTAGGTCCACAGAAGGGCGAGGTCCCAGACGGACGCAAACAACATTGACGACGAGGCGGGAGGCGACAGAGGCGGCCGGGCTCAGCTCAGCCCAAGTCGATCCGGCTCCGCGGGTCCCAGGCGGCGACTCAACTGCTCGGAGTCCTAGCAGAGGGCTGCGTCGATGACTGATCCGAATCTGGAGAGCGGGTGAAGCGCTCCAGGCGAGAAGCCTCGGTCGGTGAACCGCACGGAACGCCCGGCTCGTCTAAGAGGTCGGATATGCGAGAGCCATCGGCGCGGAGGTCGCCTCGGATAGGGGTGGTCGTTATCGGGGTGGCGGGAGCGTGGGCTCTCCTGTGGGCCCTGGGATCCCTCCTGGTCCCAGATCGGACCGCAAGGCCCCACGGCGGCGCCCCGCGCCAGGCGGTAGTTGTCTCCCGTGGCCGGAACCTGGGGACGGCGTGGAGGCTCGCCCTCGACAGGTCCGGGGAAGGTCTGTGCGTCGAGCTCGTTCACGGTCCGAGCACCACCCGCTCATGCGGGTACCACGGCCGGGGGGTGCAGGTGGTCCGTGCCTCGGCGGGAGCCGGCGGATCCTTCCTGTTCGGCGGCCTGCCCCGCGAGGCCGAACGCGTGTGGATGGCGGTTCAAGATGGTCGGGTCGTCGGGGGGAACGGCTTCCCCGTTCCGCCGAGCGCCGGTGAGGACTTCGGTCTCTACCTCTTAACCGTGGAGAACATGGGCCCAGGCGAAGTGGTCGCCGTGAACAGCGCGGGCCTGCTCGTGGGCCACGCCCACGTCTCCACCTCCGGCGAGGCGGGACGACCCGTTGGGGTGCTCGACGCGTACGGCAACGTCATCGGCTACGTTCCTGTCGGGGATTGGGCCGTCCCGCCGCCGGGACGGCCTGCCCGCCTTGCGGACATCCATGTGTACCTGCTGGCTCCCATGACCGGGGTTCTCCCCAAGGTCAAGGAGTGGTGGGCCGATCGGCCTGGACGAGACGCCACTGTGGAAGCCGCCAGGAGCTGGTGGTCCGCCTATCCCGTGGGAGGGTTGCTACCCACTCATTCATCGATCATCAGCCACAGCCGCGCGCTCCCGTCCCCGTGACGGACTCGGAGCTCCCAGCACCCGGCCTCCGAGAACGTGAACCAGCTCTCCCACTCGGAGCCGGGGCGCTCCCAGTTCGAGGACAGGTGGGAGGTCACCGGAATCTCCGAGGGCACCACCTCCCCAGTGGGGCTGATGGCGACGACGTCGAAGTCACCGGACCCGTCCGACCGCCACACGATCTTGACCTCGTCCCCCGCTGCGAGCTCCCACGGCGGCTTGGCCACCTCGGCCACGGTCAACAGCGCCCACACCTTGATCCCAACGGAGGTCGCCAGGGACTCGGTGACGACCAGCGGGGAGGGCGGCCGGCACCCTTCCCGGCCGAGAGGCCGGAACATGCTCTCGGGGGGGAGCTTGTACCCGAACTCCTCTTCTGAGTCGGGAGGGAGACCCTTGACCACCTGGGGAGACGGGACCGGCCCGCCCAGCTCCACGCGGAGAACCTCTCCCCGATCGCTGCGCACCAGCCACAGGGCCTCCGCAGTTGCGGCGCGCAGGTGGCTGAGCTCGGAGACGCCCACGTCCTCGACGGTGACCCTCCCGGTCCCCGGGTCGATCCGGGCCAGTCCGGTTCCTCCCAGGCTGCCCACCCAGACCGATCCCGCGTACCAGGCCGCTCCGTCTGGCAGAGCGAAGGCCCCGATCTCCACGTGGTCGGCCACCGCGCCGGTGGCCGAGTCGATCCGGTCCACGATCCCAGCCTCGGGACGGGGGACCCACACGGAGCCGGGGGACGCGGCCATGTACCCGAGGAGGGTGTCACCCGGGGTCCACTGACCCCGATCGAGGGCAACCCGGTCAACCACCCTCGCCGACCCCGGATCGATGCGGAGGACCTCCAGGGAGTAGTCGGAGTCCCGGACCACCTGGTGGCCCAGCCACAGGGAACCGCCCTCCTCCACGAGGTCCCCGGCGCAGCACGGCCCGATGGGGGTGGTGGCTACCGAGTCGAGGGTCACCGGGTCGACCTTCACCAGCTCTGCCTCCCACCGGGGCTCTCGGTCAACCCGGGGGTCCCCCTCCGCCACGTACCAGAGGTATCCCCCGCCGGTCTGGAGCACGGAGATGGGGGAGCGAGGCGCTCGGAGGCTCCTGGTGACCTCCCCGGTTACCGGATCGATCCGGTGGATCCACCCGCCCCGGGACTCCGACACCCACACCGCCCCCTCCCCCACCGCGAGCAGCCCCGGGGAGACATCCCTGCCGAGCTGGTCCTTCAGGCTCACCCGGAGGACGACCTCGTTCGAGGAGGGATCGATGGCCTGGAGGACGGCGTCCTCAGAACCCCTGCCCTCGAGCACCGCGGGCTGCACGTCTCCGGTCGCGCCCTCGACGTCGTCTGGCCACACGGTGCCGTCGGCCAAGACAACCTGATGCCCCACCACCCAGATCCGTCCCTCACCCGCGGCTACATCTCTGGGAAGGCCGTCCACGTCGATCGCTGCCGTGACTCGGCCCGTCCCTCCGGGCTCGGAGGCGGGCCGCGGCTGCCGATCCTCGAACGCCACGTAGGCCACAAGGAGCCCACCGGCGGCCACCGCCATGGCGGTCGCAGCGGCGGCCACCCTCCGCCGCCGCCGCTTCCGGGACAGGCGCTCCATGATGCCGGGGAAGGGATCCGTGGGCGGAGCGACCCGGTGGGCCTCCTCCCGGAGGAGCCTCGTACCTTCATCCATCGATCTCGTCCTCCCCTCGCTCCCGCAGCGCCTGCCGGGCCCTGGACACCCGGACCCGGACGGTCCCCGGTGCCACTCCAAGGACCCGCCCGGCCTCCTCGCTCGAAAGGCCGAGCCAGTCGACGAGGACCAGCGCCTCCCGTTGACGCACAGGCAACGCGACCAGAGCCCGGCGGATCGCGTCCCGCCGGTCCACCCCCTCGATGAGGTCCTCGGGGGGGCCAGAGCGGAAGGCGTGCCTGGCCACCGTCGCCAAACGCCGGAGGACACTCCGGTGGAGGTTCAGCCCGATCCGATAGAGGTACCCGGCCGGATTCTCCATCCCCCGGACCCGCTCCCACCGCTCGAACGCACGGCAGAAGGCCTCTTGGGCCAGGTCGTCCGCCTCCTCCCGGCTCCCGGTGAGGAGGTAGAAGGCCCGCCACAGGGACCCGTATCGGTCCTCCACGAACTCCCGGAAGCCATCCTCGACGCGGCCAGCGGCCTCCTCCGCCACGAGGTTCATATTCACCCCATAAACGTGGCATCAGGGTGATTCGTTACACGGACAGGCGCGAACCGGGCTGATGCCCTTCGAACGTTGGCACGCCGTTGGCAATAGCCTCCTTCCCGCTGGTCCAGGAACGGACGGCGGATGAGGAATCCGCCGGCCCGCCGTCAGATGTCCTCGCATCGACCTGGTGAAAGGAGCCCGGCCATGCAAGGACACGTCCGGAAGCGGCGCAGCTGGGAGTTCATCGTCGACGTTGGCCGCCATCCGCTCACTGGGAGGCGGCGCCAGAAGAGCAAGGGCGGGTTCCACACGAAGAAGGAGGCGGAGAGCGCGCTCCACGAGTTCATCCGCTACGTGGAAGGTGGCGGCGACCCGTCCCCTGAGCGAATCGAGCTGGCCGCGTACCTGGGCCGCTGGCTCGAGTACCAACGGGTTCGAGGGACGCGGCCCCGGACGCTTGACGCGTACGGGGGATATGTCCGCCGCGAGATCGTTCCCCTCATCGGCCGCATCGAGCTCGCCGACCTGAGGCCCCACCACGTCCGGGCCGTGCTGCTCGGGATGCAGGAGCGGGGACTGTCCGCAGCCACAATCGCCCAGGTTC
>JBOGVZ010000031.1:0-5272 GCA_050692985.1 Actinomycetota bacterium | reverse complement strand
CGCGGGGGCCGGCGCGGCCCGACCGCTTCCGTCAGACCCCCGCCCCGGTCAGCGCGTCGACCACCGCCTGGAACGCGGCGGCGATCTTCTCGCCGAGGGCGAGCACGATGAGCACGATCACGGCGGCGATCAGGGCCACCAGGAGCCCGTACTCCACGGCGGTGGCTCCCTCCTCGCGGTGCATCCGGGCTCGCAGGGCGGTGAAGGCACTGGTGAGCGTCAGATAGAGCTTCGTCATGTGGATTCCTCCTTGCCGCATCTGTGTGTGTGGGCACTGGTGCGGACACGAAGGGCACGTGGGGGCGATGCCCGGTGCTGCTCTGCGGTCACGATCGCTGGAGTCCACCTCCTTTCGGCGCGTCGTTTTCGCTCTCGCTTCCGAGTATCGGCGGGTGGCCGTCGGCCGTCGATGGGACAACGCGTCGGTCGGGGTGGTCACAAAGGACTAGTCCCCGGGGCGGGACCCGTTGGCCCGGATGGGCCAACGGGTCAGATCACGCCGGCGTCGCGGAGGCGGGCCAGCTCTTCCTCGGAGAGCCCGAGCTCGGTTCCGTACACGTCATCGTTGGCGGTGCCCATCGGGAGGCCGGCGTGGCGGATGCGGCCGGGGGTCCCGGAGAGCCGGGGCTGGACGTCGGGCATCACCACCGAGCCGAGCTCCTCGTCGGGGACGTGCACGATCGTGCCCCGGGCCCCGTACTGGAGGTCCGAGAAGATCTGCTGGATGTCGTAGATCGGCGCCGCGGCGGCCTCGTGGGCCTCGAATGCCGCCATGACCTCCTGGAGGGAGTGGGCCCCCACCCACCCCTCGATCAGCGAGTCGAGCTCGTCCACGTGCTTCAGCCGCGCCTCGTTCGTGGCGAACCGTGGATCCGTGGCCAGCTCGGGACGGTCGATAGCCGCCAGGATGCGGTGGGCGATCGATTGGGACGTGCCCGACAGCGCGACCCACCGATCGTCGGCCGTGCGGAACGCCCCCCGGGGGGCCACGTACGGCAGGCGGTTGCCGTGGCGGCCGGTCACCAGCCCCAGGCGGTCGTACGCGGTGGGGATCGGCCCGGTGAGCTGGAACAGCCCCTCGAACAGGGACTGGTCGATCACCTGCCCGGTGCCCCCGCGGTGGTCGCGGTGGTACAGGGCCACCATGACCGCGTAGGCGCCCAGCAGCGCCGCCACCTCGTCCGCCAGGGCCACCGGGGGAAGCATGGGCGGGCCGTCGGGGTCGCCGGTGATGTGGGCCAGGCCCGACATGGCCTCGGCCAGGGTGCCGAAACCGGGGCGGTGGGCGTAGGGGCCGGTCTGGCCGAACCCCGACACCCGCAGGATCACCAGGCGGGGGTTGCGAGCGTGCAGGTCATCGGGCCCCACGTTCCACCGCTCCAGCGTCCCCGGGCGGAACGACTCCACCAGGACGTCGGCCCCCTCCACCAGCCGCAGCAGCAGGTCCCGGCCCTCGGGGTGGGACAGCCTGAGGGTCACGGGACGCTTGTTGCGTGAGATCAGCTTCCACCACAGCCCCACCCCCCCGGCCTTCCAACCGAAGTTGCGGGTGGTGTCGCCGGTCCCCGGGTGCTCGACCTTGATCACGTCCGCCCCGAAGTCACCCAGCCGGGCGGCCGCGCCCGGGCCCCCGATCACCGTGGCGATGTCGAGCACCCGGATGCCCTCCAGCGGCATGGGGCGTTCCGGGTCGCTCACGGAGACCAGACCTCCTCGATCACCCTGGCGGCCTCGTCCTCCCTCCCCTCGGGAACGAGCACCTCCCATGGGCGGCCGAGCATCGCCGAGGTCCCCCGGCCGTAGAAGTCGGAGGTGCCCTCGGGGAACACCCGAGCCTCGATGCCCTCCGCCTCCAGCCGTCCGGCCAGCAGCCTGGCCTCGTCCTCGCGGTGGAAGGTGGCCACCGCTCGCCACGTCCGCCGAGGTTCGGGGGCCGTCGGCGCGGGCGGGGCCTCCGGGGCCGGCTCCGGAGCGGGGCCCGGCACCAGGGGGGTGCCGTCGTCCGCGCAGGTGTCGAACCCGGCGCGGTACTCGGTGCCGCACGCCGGGCAATGGGCGGCGGCGGCGTTCAGGTCCTCGTCCACTACCTGGCGTCGCCGCGGCCGATCAGGGGCGTGGTGCCCCGGCGGGCGAACGGGGCGTCTCCGCGGGCGACCCACGGTCGCTCGGCGTGGCGGCGGGCCTGGAGGGCGCCCAGGCGCAGGGCCTCGACCCGGCCGGCCAGCGCCCACGCGCCGGGTCGCGACCGGGAGGCCTCCAGGGCGGCGTCCAGCGCCCCCAGCACGGCGCGCTCCTCCTCCGGAGAGAGGTCGGGTGGGGGCTCGTAACGAGGCATGGGCTACAGGGGGATGTTCCCGTGCTTGTGGGGGGGCACGGCCTCCCGCTTCGACCTCAGCATCCGCAGCGACTGGATCAGCCGGCGCCGGGTCTCGGCCGGCTCGATGACGTCATCCACGTACCCACGCTCGGCGGCGATGTACGGGTTGGCGAACCGCTCCTCGTACTCGGCGATCAGCTCCCGGCGGCGGGCCTCCGGGTCCTCGGCCCCCTCGATCTCCCGCCGGTTGACGATGCTCACCGCTCCCTCGGGGCCCATGACGGCGATCTCCGCGGTCGGCCAGGCGTAGGAGACGTCGGAGCGGATGTGCTTGGAGCTCATGACCACATAGGCGCCGCCGTAGGCCTTGCGGGTGATCACGGTCATCCGGGGCACGGTGGCCTCGGTGAAGGCGTACAGCAGCTTGGCCCCCCGGCGGATGATCCCCCCGTACTCCTGGGCCGTCCCCGGCAGGAAGCCGGGTACGTCGACGAACGTCACCAGGGGGATGTTGAACGCGTCGCAGAACCTCACGAACCTGGCGGCCTTCTCGCTGGACTCGATGTCGAGCGTCCCGGCCAGGACCTTCGGCTGGTTGGCCACGATGCCCACCGAGTGGCCGTCGAGCCGGGCGAACCCGATCACGATGTTCATGGCCCACAGCGGGAACACCTCGAAGAAGTGGCTCTCGTCGACGACGGCCCGGATCACGTCCTTCATGTCGTAGGGCTCGCGCGGCGAGTCCGGCACCACGGTGTTGAGCTCGGGGACGGGGCGTTCGGGATCGTCGGCCGGGGCGAACGACGGGGGGTCCTCCATGTTGTTCGACGGCAGGAACGACAGCAGGTAGCGCACCTGTCGCAGGCACTCCTGCTCGTCCTCGGCGATGAACGAGGCGATGCCCGAGCGGCTGGCGTGGGTCTGGGCTCCCCCCAGCTCCTCGAACGTCACGTCCTCGCCGGTCACCGTCTTGATGACCTCCGGTCCGGTGATGAACATGTGGGCGGTCTCCTTGACCATGAAGATGTAGTCGGTCATGGCCGGCGAGTACACCGCCCCCCCGGCGCACGGGCCCATGATCACGCTGATCTGCGGGATCACCCCGGAGGCCCGGACGTTCCGGTCGAAGATGTAGCCGTAGCCGGCCAGGGAGGCGGCCCCCTCCTGGATGCGGGCCCCGCCGGAGTCGTTGAGGCCGATCACCGGGGCCCCGGTGGCCACGGCCATGTCCATGATCTTGCAGACCTTCTCCGCGAAGGTCTCCCCCAGGGAGCCGCCGAACACCGTGAAGTCCTGGGAGAACACGAACACCTTGCGGCCGTCGATCGTCCCCCAGCCGGTGACCACCCCGTCGCCGTAGTGGCGGGTCTTCTCCATGCCGAACCCGTGGACCCGGTGCCGGGCCAGCATGTCGGTCTCCACGAACGAGCCGGGGTCCAGGAGCAGCTCCAGGCGCTCCCGGGCGGTCAGCTTCCCCCGGCCGTGCTGCCGCTCGATGGCCGGCTCGCCCCCGGCCACCAGGGCCTCCTCCTTGCGGCGCCGCAGCTCCTCCAGGCGCTCCTCGGCCGGCCGGGGCCGCCGGGCCTCGGCGCCGGGCTCCTCTTCGATCTTGGCCACGGCTGCCGAGTGTAGCCCACGGGATGGCGCCGTTCGTGTCACAGGCCCGGTCTAGGCTGTGCCCGTGGGCCTGACGCCGGCGCAGCAGCGGACGCTCGAGGACGTCATGGGGGCGGGGAGGGAGCGTCCCCGGTTCCCCCAGGACCTCGATGCCCGCCTGCGCGAGCGCCTCGAACGGCGGCTGGAGCCCGCCGCCGATGCCCTCGGCGAGGCCCGCCAGCTGTGGCTGACCAAGGGCCGCCTGGTCAACCTCCACACCCGGTGCGAGGGCTTCTACCTGGCCGACGAGCTGGGGGAGGGGGTGTTCACCTACGGGTCCGCCCTGGCGGTGGGGAAGGTGGTGCACAAGTCCGTGGAGATCGGGGTGTACGCCCGCGACCTGGGGGAGGCGGAGCTGGCCGAGCGGTCCCTGGAGCGGCTCCGCGAGCAGGACGAGCGGTTCGAGGAGTACGTGGGGCTGCTGGACGAGGTCGAGCGCGCGGAGCTCCTGGGCGAAGCCGTGCGCCAGCTGTCGTGGTTCCGGTCGGTGTTCCCGCCCCTGGAGCGATCCTGGAACCCCGTCGTGGAGTGGCCGCTGCGCGTCGAGCTGGCCGGGGGACGGGTGGTGCTGTCGGCCCGGCCGGACCTGGTCCTGGGCGCGGCCGATCCCCAGGACCCGATGCGGGCCCGCCGTCTGGTGCTCGAGCTCAAGGGCGGCCAGGAACGCCCCGAGCAGGACGACGACGCCCGCTTCTACGCCCTGGTCATGGCCCTCCACCACGGGGTGCCCCCGTTCCGGGTGGTCACCGTGAACCTCCAGGGCGGGACGTTCCGTCCCCACGAAGTGACCGAGGACCTCCTGGAGTCGGCCCTGCGCCGGGTGGGCGACGGCGCCGTGCGGGCCGCCGCGCTGCTGGCCGGAGAGGAACCTCGTCTCAACCCGGGCAAGTGGTGCGAGTGGTGCCCCCGGGCGCAGACGTGTCCGGAGTCCTCGGTCCGCGCGGGCGGGCGGGGGGACCGGGGGGGTAGCTCGCCCTGAGTCCCGGAGACCGAACGCGCGGACAGCGAGCGGACCCCCCAGTGAAGGCGGGGGGACCGGGGGGGTAGCTCGCCCTGGGTCCCTGAGACCGAACGCGCGGACAGCGAGCGGACCCCCCAGTGAAAAGGCTGATGCCGGAGGGGTAGGCTGCGGCCACATGTTCGAGCGGTTCACCGAGCGGGCCCGCCGGGTGGTGGTCCTCGCCCAGGAAGAGGCGAGGATGCTCAACCACAACTACATCGGCACCGAGCACATCCTGCTGGGCCTGATCCACGAGGGAGAGGGCGTGGCGGCCAAGGCCCTGGAGTCCCTGGGGATCT
>JBOGVZ010000030.1:0-8439 GCA_050692985.1 Actinomycetota bacterium | reverse complement strand
CACGGGGTAGAGTTGTTCTCGTGCCGACCGCGGTGTGGACCGGGACCCTCAGCTTCGGGCTGGTCGCCATCCCCGTGCGGCTGATCACGGCGACCGAGCCCAAGGACGTTCGGTTCCACCTCTATGATCGGGCGGGGCGACGGGTCCGGCAGCAGCGAGTGGTGGAAGCGCCGATCGAGGAAGACCCCGCCGAGACACGAAGAGCTGAGGTTCCCGCGGCGGAGCCATCGCGCCCCGTGGCCTGGGATGAGCTGATGCGCGGACACGAGACCGAGGAGGGCGACGTGGTACTGGTGTCACACGAGGAGATCGAGGGCGTCCGCCCGCAGCGGAGCCGGTCGATCGACATCGAGGATTTCGTCGCCCTGGCGGACATCGACCCCGTGCACTTCGAGAAGACCTACGTGGCGGTGCCGCGGTCGCCCGAGGCGACCAGACCATACGTGCTGCTGCACCGGGCCATGAGCGAGGCGGGACGTGTCGGCATCGGCCGCTTCGTCCTCCGCACCAAGCCGCACCTCGTGGCGGTTCGGCCGATGCGGAACGCCCTCGCCGTGGAGACCCTTTTCTTCGGCGACGAGCTCCGCGAGCCGTCCGCCCTCGCTCCGGGCCTCGAAGGCGTCGAGGTCGACGACCGCGAGCTCGAGCTGGCGGTTCGCCTGATCGAGCAGCTGACCACGGAGTGGGACCCCGCCGCGTACGCCGACACCTACCGGGAGGAGCTGCTCCGCATGCTCGCGGAGAAGACGCCGACGCCACGGGCCCTAGAGGAACCCGCGGCCTCCGGCCGAACACCGCCCGTCACGGAGCTGATGGCCGCGCTCAAGGAGAGCGTGGAGGCCTCCAAGAAGAGCCGCGGGAAGGGCCGCAGCAGGGTTCAGGAGGGCTAGACGAACCGAGCTGTGGCCATGGTCACGACGGCGATGGTGAGCAGGACCATGCTCAGCCGGCCGAGCAGGACGAGCCTGGCTTGGAGCCGCTGCATCTCGGAAGCCTGCGAGGGGGTGGGCTGACCTCCGCTGGTAGCGATCTCCTGCCCCAGCGCGCCCATGCGATCCACAGCCGGCTTGGTGATGCCTAATCCCAGCGCCAGCGTTGTGATCGCGGCCAGTCCCCCTACGGTGAACGCCACGCCCGGGCCGGAGCTGATCCAATCGGCGTCGAACCCGTCGGAAGCGCGCCAGTACAGGAGGACCCCCGCGAGGACGGTCACGATCCCGGCGACCATGATCAGGATCGGCAGCTTCCTCCTCGCCACGAGGTGGCCCATGAACTTCTGTCCGTCGGGACCGAGCTCCCTCACCGACGGCTGGATGAAGAGGAACAGGACGAAGGCGGCCCCCACCCAGAACGTCCCCGCCCCGATATGGATCACTCTCAGGATGATCACGTACCAGTCCATCGGACGCCCCTTTCTCTTCCGACCGCAGGAACGGATCGAAGCATAGGGACCGCCCCGTGCGACGGTCAAACCCAGCCCGGTCGACCGCCCGGAAGGATTGGCCGGGGTCGACGGCGAACCCTACCCACGGACTCGATCGATCGAGGAGGACGACGATGTCTCGACGAAGCCCCCTTCGCTCCCTGCTCGCCTGCATCGCTCTTCTCGGCCTCTTGGCCGGCTCGTCCACCAGCGTGGCCGGGCTGAAGGGCAAAGCGAGCGGGGGATTCGCCTCCATCCTCGAAACGGCCGGCCTGAGCAGCCTGGACGCCAGGAAAGGTTCGATCGATCCCACCGCGCAGCAGCTCGCGGCGGTCGAGGATCTGGGCGCCAGGGTGTCGTGGAACCGGTTCGGGACGCCCCGGTCGCTGATCCGCGACGGCGGCTATCTGGCCACGGGAGTCGCCGGCGCCACGGCAGCCGACGCCGCCCGAGCCTGGGTGGACCAGAACCGCGCGCTGTTCCGCCTGTCCTCCACAGAGAACCTGGCCGTGCTGAACGATGCCCCCCTGGAGGGAAGCGACGGCCATGCGGTGACCTTCCAGCAGACGTTCGGAGGCCTGGGGGCGTCCGAGGGTGGCCTGCTCACGGTGGGCCTTGATGGGTCGGCCGACCGTGGCTGGGGTGTGGCATACGCATCCTCTGAAGCCACTGGCGACGGCGGCCTGGCCACAGAGCCCACCCTGTCGCCCACCGACGCCTGGCTCCGGGCGGCCGCGAACGTCGGGCGGGCCACCGATGCCGCAGCTGTCGGGACAGTGAAGCGCGACCGGGAGTGGCACGTGTTCACGGTTTCGGGCTTCTCGATGTCTCAGCGGGCCCGACTGGTGGCCGTCCCCACGCCCCAGGACGGGGCCCGTCCCGCTTGGGAGACGATCCTCCTGGACGGGGCGGGAGGGGTCCAGACCGCATACCAGCACTTCATCGACGCGGCCAGCGGGGCCGTCCTGCTCCGAAAGAACCTGGTCCACGAGTCGCACCCGCTGGGCGACGTGTTCAACGGAAACATGACCGGGGTGCCCGATGGGGGCTGCCGGGCCCCCGACCATGGGCCATGGGTGGTGTCGAGCGGCGAGCGCATCGGGGCCGTCACGGTGACGGTCGAGGCCGCCCTGACGACGAACGACGTGGTCATCCACCTCCTGCGCGACGGCGTCATCGTTGCTTCGCAGGACACCCTGTTCAGCCCGGAGGTCCTGCTGTGGGAGCCCGCGGCCGGCGATCCCGGGGAGGGCACCTACACCGTGCGCGTGTGCGATTTCGGGGACGGCGCCACCTGGGATGCCCCCGCCGACTACTCGGGGACGATCCAGTTCAGCCCTCAGGGGACCTCCGCGGCCACCCCGTACCCGCCCAAGTGGAAGGTGTTCCCGGCCTACCCGGACCTCGGCGGGCAGGCGTACCCGTGGAACTACCCCAACACCGACACTCGCGAGGTGTGGTGCTGGGAGTCGACCACCCCTGACGGCACCCCGATCCCCGACTGTGACCGCGAGGTGAAGAACCTGGCCTCCCGGGCCCCGTGGGACTTCGACGTCCGTACGAACACGCCCACGTTCACCACTCGTGGGAACAACGCCAGCTCGGCGGAGTCCTGGATGAGCCCGCTGAGCCCAGGCCCCACCGGGTTCCGGCCGGTCAGCCTGAACCGCGAGTACATCTATCCGTGGGCGAACCAGTGGCACACCACGCAATGCCTCCCGGCGTTCACCCCGGGGGTCACCCAGGACGTGTCCGCTGCGACGGCGAACCTGTTCGCCATGCACAACCGGATGCACGACTGGTCATACTTCCTGGGCTTCACTGAGCGAAGCTGGAACGCCCAGGACTCGAACTTCGGCACCGGCGGGACCGCCGAGGGGGACCCCCTGCTCGGTGACGTCCAGGCCGGAGCGGTGACCGGCGGAGCCCCGAGCTACCTCGGACGGGACAACGCCAACATGATCCCGCTGCCGGATGGGGTACCTCCCATCACCAACATGTACCTGTGGGAGCCGCTGGCGGGAGCCTTCTACGCGCCCTGCGTGGACGGCGACTTCGACATGGCCGTGATCGGCCACGAGTACGGGCACCTCACCGAGAACCGCATGATCGGCAAGGGAGGCACCCGTGGCGGGCACCACGCCGGAGCCATGGGCGAGAGCTTCGGCGACTTCTCCGCAGCCGAGTACCTGAACGAGTACGGGTTCGTGCCGGTCTCCGGTGAGAACCCGTTCGGCGTGGGCGCCTACGTCACCGGCAACCAGCAGCGAGCTATCCGCAACTACGGGATGAACTTCGCCCGAACCGGCGCGTTCCCTCAGCCCGGTGTGACCCCGCAGATCAACCCGTTGAATTTCAGCGATCTCGGCTACGACATCACGGGGCCGCAGGTCCACGCCGATGGCGAGATCTGGAGCGCCACCAACTTCGACATCCGTCGGGCCCTGGTCCAGAAGTACGACGCCCAGTTCCCCTCGGGGAACCAGCAGCTCCAGGAGGCCTGTGCCGACGGCGAGCGCCCGGCGGACCTGTGCCCGGGGAACCGTCGGTGGATCCAGATCGTGTTCGACGCCATGCTGCTGATGCCGGTGGCCCCATCGATGCTCGACGCCAGGGACGCGTATCTGGCCGCCGATGTGATGCGGTTCGGAGGCGCAAACCAGGACGAGATCTGGAACGCCTTCGCCGTCCGAGGATTCGGCCAGAACGCCACCAGCACGAACACCGCTTCGACCTCCGACACGGACCCGAAGCCGGACTTCAGCATCCCCGGCTCGGGTGAGGCCGTGATCAGCTTCGCGGCCACAGACGAGGCCGGGAATCCGGTCAGCGCCCGGATATTCGTGGGCCACTACGAGGCTCGGGTGTCGCCCATCGCCGACACGGATCCGGCCACCGGTCCGGCGGACGGGTCCCAGCCGCCGGGGGCCAGCAACCTGGACAACCGAGCCGAGTTCGTACCGGACACCTACGAGTTCATCGTCCAGGCCAACGGGTACGGTGCACAGCGGTTCCGGCACACGCTCGGCGCCGGACCTAGCACCGTTACCTTCACGCTCCCGATCAACGTCGCCTCGACGTTCCAGGGAGCGACGGCCACGGGTGACGGGAGCGCTCACGTCGACCTGATCGATGATACGGAGGCAACCAACTGGGACGACCCGAGTGGTGGGCCGGCCGTGGACCTGGTGAATCCCCAGGTCACCGTCGACCTGGCCGGGACGGACCCGGTTCCGGTCAACCGGGTGAACGTGAGCGCGCTGCTCGGCCCGGGCCAGAACCGGTTCACCGCCCTCCGGCAGTTCCGGCTGGAGGCATCCACAAACGGGGTCACATTCAACCCGGTCGCCACCAGCGCCGCCGACGCTTTCCCCGGCGTGAACCCTCGACCGGCGGCACCGGACATGGTCCTGCGGACCTTCGAGTTCCCGACGGTCCAGGCCACCCACCTCCGACTGGTGGTCCTGAACAACCAGTGCACCGGGAACCCCAACTTCAAGGGGGAGCAGGAAGCCGATCCGACCAGTCCCAGCGACTGCGCCGTTCCCAACCCGCCGGGGGTTCTTGCCGAACGCGGCTCGGAGGTTCACGTGGCCGAGCTCCAGGCGTTCGGGCCTCCCCCCACCCCACCGGCGCCCCAGGCCGACCTGTCGGTGACGAAGACCGACTCGCAGGACCCGGCGGTTCGGGGACAGGAGTTCGACTACATCATCACGGTTACCAACGGAGGGCCCGACGCCGCCATTGGGGTGACCCTGACCGATTTCCTTCCCAAGGGTGCCGGGTTCTCCCGGGCGGTCACCACGAAGGGAAGCTGCTCCGCCAAGGGCCCAAAGCGGACCGTGACCTGCGCCCTGGGGGACCTCGCCCCGGCCGAGGTGGTGACGGTCACGATCACGGTGAAGCCCACGGACCACGGGACCATCGTGAACACCGTGACCGTCTCGGCGCAGTCACCGGAGGACCCGAACCCGGGGAACAACGAGGACACCGAGACCACGCAGGTGGCCTAGCGGCGGAACGGAGGTCCCGGCTCCGGCCGGGACCTCCGCCGCCGGCACGCTGGGGCCGCGGTCCCGCGGTACTCCATTTGGCTCACAGTGCAACCGATCGGCCTATTGACCGGTCCGGATGCTCTACCTAACCTCAGTGCCAAACGAGTCGAGCGTTCTCGGATGAAGGGGGTTCTCGTGCGCAGGATCCTGATCGGTCTTGTGGCGGCTCTACCTCTCGCGGCCATCGTCGCGCCATCCGCGGCAGCCCAGACGGAGACGTGCGCCGGCCTGGCCGTGACCATCACGGGGACCTCGGGCCCGGACGTCATCGTGGGGACACCCGGGGACGACGTCATCGACTCAGGGCGTGGGGACGACAACGTCTCCGGCGGTGGAGGCAACGACGTGATCTGCGCGGGCCCCGATGATGACCTCGTTCAGGGTGGCGACGGCGACGACGTGATCGAGGGCGGTCCGGGGGACGACCTCCTCGACGGGGGCGTCCTGGGCTGTTGCGGGCCGGGGAACACCGGGGATGACGTGGTCTCCGGTGGCTCTGGCGACGACGTCGTGTTCGCCAGCGACTTCGGCGACAACACGCTCTCCGGAGGGAGCGGAAACGACCTCGTTCAGGGCTTCCAGGGAGACGACACGGCCTCGGGTGGAGCGGGCGACGACGCAGTCGGCGGCTTCATCGGGAACGACTCGCTCTCCGGCGGAAGCGGCGAGGACACCCTCACCGGCGAGCCCGGCGACGACTCGCTCGCCGGCGGTGGCCAGGACGACACCCTCGATGGCGGCACGGGCACCGACGACCTCGCGGGCGGCGGCGGCTTCGATACCTGCCTCAACGGGGAGACGACCTCGAGCTGCGAGGCGCCCTAGGCCCCTTCGAACGACGGCCGCTACTGCTTGCGACGGCGGGTCTCGCGCCACCACCGCGCAGGAGCTCGCCGCTCAGCGCCCAGCCGGTGAAGAACGTGACCACCGCGGCCAGCGGGAAGAACACCACGCCGAGGCCCCTGATCCCCTGCATCGCTCCCGGAGTATGGACCACCGGGTCGAGCCATCGGCCGGCGGGTGTCGGGGGGTTCGTGTCAGACCCCCGTCCTAGAATCACAGCTATGGAATTCGCGGCCCCGCGGACCTCCGGAGACCTGACCGACGCCCTGGACCGGGCCGCCGCGGTGATGGTGGCGGCCTCGGCCGAGGCCCTCCGGGTGGTGGCCGCCTTCGACCGCCGGGGACTGTGGCGCCGGGACGGGGCCACCTCCATGAGCTCTTGGCTGGCCGGGCGGTACGGGCTGGCCTGGAGCTCGGCCCGGGAGTGGGTCCGGGTTGCCCACGCCCTGGAAGGGCTCCCCCGGATCGCCGACGCCTACGCCGGCGGGAAGCTGTCCTGGGACCAGCTCCGTCCGCTGACGCGGTTCGCCTCCCCCGACACGGACCAGAGGTGGGCCGAGAAGGCTCCCGAACTGCGCCCGGCCTCGCTGTGGCGGGAGGCCCGCCGACACGAGCGGGTCCGGGTCCGGGAGGCGGAGGAGACTCGACGGGAGCGGTACCTCGCCCTGGACTGGGACCACGATCGATCGGTGTTATGGCTGGAAGGGATGCTCCCGGCCGAGGAGGGAACGGCCCTCCAGGCCGCGATCCATGGCCGGGCCGAGACTCTCCCCAGCCATTCGGACGCCGCCGACCCCTCCGGAGCCCGCCTGGCCGACGCGCTGGTGGACCTGGCCACGGGGGAGCCCGAGCCGGCCACCATGGTGGTCCACGCCGGGGCGGAGGTCCTGGCCGGGGAGGAGCCCGGGACGGGCCCGTGGCTCGCGGAGACCGAGGGCGGGCAGCGACTGGCCCCGGAGAGCATCCGCCGGCTGGCCTGCGACGGGCGGATCGAGTGGGTCCTGGAGTCCGGGGGGCGTCCGGTGGGGATCGGCCGCCGGGGGCGGGCGGTCCCCGGATCTCTTCTTCGGGTGCTCAGGCACCGGGACGGGGCGGCGTGCCGGTTCCCCGGATGTGAGCGGAAGCGGTGGCTGAAGGCCCACCACCTGGTCCACTGGGCGGACGGGGGAGCGACCAACCTCGACAACCTGGTGCTGTTGTGCCACGCGCACCACACTCTCATCCACGATGGGGGCTGGCGGACCAGCGGCCATCCGGCCCGGAACCTCCGGTTCCACGACGCCGGCGGCCGGCCCCTCCGTACCATGCCTGGTGGTCTCGCCCGGGGGGCGAGGGAACGCCTCCTGACCTAGCCGCGGGGCGGTTAGCGCCCGGAGGTCCGCCCTGCTAGGTTTCAGTGAGAGCGAGTTCACGATGTGGTACACGCTGATCCTGGTTGGCGGATCGATCGGAGCAATCCTGCTAATCGCGTGGTTGGTGCGCCGGCACCAACGGGGCATCGACGACTACCACGAGCGGGAGTATCGTGAGCCACCCGCGTTCTGGCCACCGGACGGCTTGCCCTAGAGGCCTCGGATCGATCGCCCGGATGCGCTGTCGACCAGGCTAGGATCCCGCGGCCCTGATCCGGGTCAATGAGCGCTCCCGGCCGAGGAGGGCCAGCGACTCGAACAGCGGCGGCGACACGTTCGAGAAGGTCACGGCCGCCCGGATCGGCTGGAACGCCTTCGTCTTCGACAGCCCGCGCTCCTCGGCCAGCGCCTCCAGGGCGGCGTGGGTCGACTCGATCGACCAATCGTCGAGCGCATCCAGCCGATCGGCCACCGCTGCCAGGTACTCCCCCTGCCCCTCCAGCAGCTTCCGGGCCCTGTTCCCCCAGGAGGCCCGCCAGCCGATCGGTGTCCGCCTCCCGGAGGTAGTGGCCGTTCAGCCAGTCCAGCTTCTCCTGGTCGAACATCGCCGGGTTCCGGCTCACCCGCTTGAGGTCGAAGTGCCGGACGAGGTCCTCGCGGCCGAACAGCTCGGTGTGGTCGTCGTAGGACCAAATGTGCCCAGAACCGGGGCCGGAAAGACTTCAGGAGGCCGGAGAGGCCCCCTGACCTGCGGATCGTCTGGAGC
>JBOGVZ010000029.1:0-3247 GCA_050692985.1 Actinomycetota bacterium | reverse complement strand
GATCGAGTCCACCACCGCGGCCACGTCGGCCGGCGGCAGGTCCGTCCGCTTGACGATCTCCGAGACCAGCGATGCCTTGTTCACGCCCCGTGCGAGGCTACGCTCGCGCCCGCCTCGTCGTCAATCGGGGCTGCCGGGACGCGGGGCGAAGGCTCCGACTTGGCCCATTCGTTTGCGTTCGTCATGGCATACCGACATAATCCGGCACGCCGCCGAGGAGAGGAGCCCGGAGATGCAGCCACGCCGACGTCCGTCCCGACTGCGAGGAGGCGGCATCGTCCTCGCCCTCGCGCTGGTGGCCACCGGATCCGTGGCGGCCATGGTGCCGACGGCGGCCGGGAAGCCGGCCGACGAACGGTCGGGCCCCCCGGAGGTCGTGGCCAGGGCCTCCGGGGACCTGTGGGACCGGGTGCAGGGGAAGCCGCCGGCCTCGCGGAACGGCGCGAAGGCCGTGATCCGCCCCGACCGCTTCCGGGCCTTCACGCTGAACAGGGGAGGCCTGAAGGAGGCACTGGTGGAGGCGCCGGCCGAGGGGACGCCCGCCGCCGCCGAGGGACAGGTCGTGGCGGCGCTCCCGGCGCCCGACGGGGGGTTCGATCGGTTCGTCCTGGAGGAGTCTCCGGTGATGGAGCCCGAGCTCGCCCGGGCGCACCCCGGGATCACCACCTACCGGGGCCGGGGCATCGACGACCCGTCGGCCACGATCCGGGCCGACCTGACGCCGCTCGGCTTCCACGCCTCGGTTCGAAGCCCGGACGGCGGCTGGTACATCGATCCCTACTACCACCTCGAGCAGAGCGTGTACATCAGCTACTTCACGGCCCACGCCGAGGACCCGCACGGGGACGTCATCCAGTACGAGCCCTTCGTCGAGGGGAGGGACGGGGCGCTGGAGGCCCTCGACATCGAGGCTCTGGCCGGGCCGACCGTGGGTACCCAGCTCCGGACGTACCGCCTGGCCCTCCTGTCGAACCGCGGATACGCGAACTATCACGGCGGTCCCGGGAACGTGACGGCCGCGAAAGTCACGCTCATCAACCGGGTCACGCAGATCTACGAGGACGAGACCTCGATCCGGCTGGTCCTGATCGGCAACAACGACCTCATCAACCTGGACACGGCCGCGCAGATGACGGACCCGAACGGACCGTGCGGCTCGGCGCCCTGCTTCACGGTGGGCCAGTCGACGTCGTGCGGTGGCGGCACGCTCACCCGGAACCGGATCGTGATCGGTCAGATCATCGGGGCTACCGACTACGACATCGGGCACATCATCCTGGGGAACCCGGGGGGTGGCGTGGCCTCGCTCAACTCTGTCGGGGGCAACGCCAAGGCCCAGGGCTGCACCGGGCTGTCCGCGCCCACCGGCGACTTCTTCGCGGTGGACTACGTGGCCCACGAGATGGGGCACCAGTTCGGCGGGAGCCACACCTTCAACGGAACCATCTCGAACTGCTCGGGCGGCAACCGCAGTGCGGCGAACTCCGTCGAGCCCGGGAGCGGCTCCTCGATCATGGCGTACGCGGGGATCTGCGGATCGGACAACCTCCAGCCCCACACCGATCCGTACTGGTCCCATCGGAGCTTCGAGCAGATCACGACGTTCGTGACCTCGGATCGGCCCCCGATCAACGAGGTCCAGAACGTGTCGCTCCGCGACTTCGACACCGACGGTGACTCCTTCCGGGTCACGTTCGAGGGCAACCAGTCGGACCCGATCGTCCGGGGGACGAGCTACACGGCGGCCGGCATCAAGGCTGCCATCGAGTCCATGCCCGGCTGGCCGGCCGGCGGCATCGTCACGGTGGCCCCGTTCGGCGCCACGGGGGCGCTGAACGACTTCGGCTTCCAGGTGACGTTCGGGGGGACCCTGGCCGCCACGAACGTGAGCCAGCTCGGCCTGGCCGACCTCTCGGGCGCCGACGGTTTCGTGGGCGAGACAGCCAAGGGCGGGGCGGTCGACAACAAGGGATTCACGATCGAGCCGACCGGCAACTCGGCGCCGGTCGTCACGGTCCCGGCCGGGTTCGCCATCCCCCTGCGCACGCCGTTCGCCCTCACGGGGAGCGCCACCGACCCCGACGGCGACGAGGTGACCTTCATGTGGGAACAGAACGACCGCGGCGCGGTGACGGGGACGGCCCTGATGAACAACACGAAGACCAACGGGCCGCTGTTCCGGGTGTTCGGGACACCCCTGTTGGAGCCGCCGTACGTGGAGACGGAGTACAACGCGGACGGGGAGAACCATCCGACGGACGATCCGACCCGGGTGTTCCCGGACCTGGTGCAGATCCTGGCCAACCGGACCAACGCCGTCAGCGGGACGTGCCCGGCCGGCGACCTCGAGTGCTTCTCCGAGTTCCTACCGACCGCGGCATACGTCGGGTTCGCCGGCGTGAACGCCGATCCGCTGTCGCTGAACTTCCGGCTGACCGTCCGCGACGGGGTCGGTGGGGTGGCCAGCGAGGACACCCGGCTGATCCTGGCCACGGCCGCCGGGCCGTTCCTGCTGACGTCGCCGAACACGGCGGTCAACTACAGCACCGGGATACCCCGCACGGTGACCTGGGACGTGGCCGGGACCGACCTGGCGCCGGTGAGCACGTCGGAGGTGCGGATCAGCCTGTCGGTGGACGGCGGGCTGACGTATCCGTACACGCTGGCCTCGGCCACGCCGAACGACGGGTCGGAGTCCGTCTCGCTGCCCCACGTGGGCACGACCGAGGCCCGGATCAAGGTCGAGGCGGTGGGGAACGTGTTCTTCGACGTCTCCGACTCCGACTTCCGGATCTCGGCGGTTGAGGCGATCCTCGAGCTCGTGAATGAGTTCGTGGCGTCGGGGGACATCACCGGCAACCAGACCGCCAAGAACCTCCGAGCCATGCTGGAGCGGGCCATCCGCTTCCGCGACCAGGGCCAGCTCGATGCCTACCGGAGCCAGATCGAGTCGTTCATCGAGCAGGTCCAGGACTACACGCCGCGGTTCATCACCCAGGAGGCCTCGGATGTGCTCGTGACCGAGGCCGAGCTCCTGCTGGAGGGCCTCTGAGGACCTGAGGGAGTCGTCGAGGGCGGGCCACGCCCTTTGCTACGATTGGGCGTGGTCCGCCGCAGGCTGGCGGGACGATGGGTCGTGGGGTAACGGTAGCCCGGCTGACTCTGGATCAGCTAGTCCTGGTTCGAATCCAGGCGACCCAGCCAGGTCCCTTCGTCTAGTGGCCTAGGACACCACCCTCTCAAGGTG
>JBOGVZ010000028.1:0-5533 GCA_050692985.1 Actinomycetota bacterium | reverse complement strand
ACCTGTTCGACATCGTGGTCCGCCACGGGCTCCACTTCGACCAGTCGCGCCAGGTTGGGGTGGTGTTCCACATGATCAGCGCGCTCCCCCAGCACGGACGGATCGGGCTCACCGCGATCGGCGAGTCCCACGACCAGGCTCAGGAGCTGTTCGAGCGCACGGTGGCCGCCCTGGACGAGGAGACGCGGCAAACTTCTGCGGGCTGAGCAAGGATTTTGTCACACCGGTGACGAAACTCTCGGGGGGATGGAGCGGAGGGAGCCGGCGGGCGTTCGAGAGACCCCTCTCGTGGTCATCCTGCCCGGGGGCGGCCCGGCCACCCCCGACGCCCTGGCCCACGAGCTGCAGTCGCCCGTGAAGGCGGTCCGGCTGCTGGCCGAGGCCGTCAGGAGCTCGGCCCACGAGATCCCACCCGAGAAGATCGAGCGGTGCATGGAGAGCATCCTGCGGAGCTCGGAGTACTTGACCGAGCTCATCGCGCGGTTGGCCGGGGGGGCTCACCTCCGCGTCCGGACCACGGACCTGAGCCGTCTGGTCGGGGAGACGGTGGAGGACATGGCCGCCCTTCTCGACGGCCGCCCGGTCCGCCTCGCCCTCCGGACCGTGACCCCGGTGAGGGTCGACCCCGTGGCGATCAGGGAGATCCTCATCAACCTCCTGTCGAACGCCGCTCGGTACGGGCCGCCTCGGACGGCGATCTCCGTTGAGCTCAGGCGCACGCCTGCCGGAGCGTCCCTCTCGATGGCCGACCGGTGCGGAGGGATCCCGGAAGATCTCAGAGCCCGTATCTTCGAGCCCTTCGTCCGAGGCCACACCGGAGGCACAGGGCTCGGCCTGTCACTCTCGCGATCGATCGCCAGGGCCCACGGTGGCGACCTGATCCTGCAGAGGTCAGCCCGCGGGCACTGTCGGTTCACCCTGACCCTCCCGGCCCCCCAGGCGGTGGCCTGACCGGCCCACACCGACATTTGCGCCCCTGGGTACACCAGTCCTAGAGTGGTAGGTCGCGCAGTAAGGTTGTGTACCCATTCCCGAGCCCCGGGAAAACCAGAAGGAGGTTCGATGACCAACCATCGGAAGGTGGCGATCGCCATCCTCTCGGCCGCGTTCCTGGTGGCCGGGCTGGTGGGTCCGGCTGGAGCTCACTTCAAGAAGGCCAACGGCAAGGGGGTGTCCAAGAAGCATGCGCAGATGCACCGCGCCCAGGCTCAGGCCACTCAGCCGAGCTCGGTCGACCTGGCGCCGTCGGGCACGGTCGCCACCCCCGGCAACCTCAGGTTCTATACGGCGACCATTGATGGCGCCACCCTGCAGGAGCTGATCAACGAGGGCTACGACGTGACGCCCGAGGAGCAGACGCGGCAGGGGATCGGGGTGGGCCTGGTCCTGTCCGCCGGTGAGCGGACGGCGCTGGAGGCGAAGGGGATAGCACTCGAGTTCCAGAGCGCGGGTCGGGAGCGCAAGGCCGGCCGTCAGGCCGTCACCGCCGCGGACTCGATCTACGGATGGGACGTCTTCCGCTCCTACGATGAGCCGGGAGGGATCGAAGACCAGATCCGGGCCATCGCCAACAGGCCTCAGAACCGCGGCTTCCTGAGGCTGTACGACATCGGCGACAGTATCGAGGGCCGGGACATCCTGGCCGTCCGTATGACCCAGGGGGCCCGCGGGCTCCCGCTCGGGATGCGCCCGGCTGTGCTGTACCAGGGCACCACGCACGCCAGGGAGTGGATCAGCACCGAGGTCCCCATGCGGCTCCTGGAGTGGTACGTGGCCGAGCGCCGGGCCGGGAACCCGGAGATCGTCGATCTCCTGGAGACCACCGAGCTGTGGTTCGTCCCGGTGGTGAACCCCGACGGCTACGAGTTCACCTTCACCACGGAGCGGCTGTGGCGGAAGAACACCCGCGACAACAACGGCGACGGCGTCATCACGAACGGTGACGGCGTCGACCTGAACAGGAACTACCCCGAGCACTGGAACTACGACGAGGAGGGGTCCTCGTCCCAGTTCTCCAGCGAGACCTACCGAGGGACGGCGCCGGGGTCGGAGCCCGAGGCCGCGGCCAACATGGACCTCATCGAGAACATGGGCGACTTCAGGTTCGCCGTCAGCTACCACTCGTTCGGCAACCTCCTGCTGTATCCGCAGGGATGGCAGACGCTGACACCGTCGGCCGACGACCCGATCTACGTCGCCCTCTCGGGCATCGACACCGACCCGGCCGTGGAGGGGTACAACCCCGGCGTTGGCGCCGACCTGTACACGACCAACGGCGAGTTCACCGACTGGGCTCATGGCGAGGCGGGCGTCCTGGCGTGGACGCCCGAGCTGGAGAGCCACGGTCAGGGCTTCGAGTTCCCCGACGACGAGGCCCTGGTCCAGGCGGAGTTCGAGCGGAACTTGGAGTTCGCGCTGAACGTGGGGCGGTCTGCGGGCGATCCCGACGACCCGGCCTCGCACATGGGCGACACCGCCGGGCTGTACGTGAACATCGGTGAGATCGACCCGTGGAAGACGAACTGGCCGACCTCGGACCTGCGGGTCCAGACCTCGTACGCCGGCGGGTCGAGCCAGCCGGTGGAGGTCCTCGCGAAGCGGGCCGTGGGCGCTGTCACCCTCCACTACTCGGTCAACGGCGGGCCGGAGCAGACCGGCCCCACCGCTGAGTCCCCGAACGGAGAGGTGTACGGGGGGAACAACGCCTACAGCACCTACTACCACTACCTCCGCGGGGAGATCCCCGGCCTGGCGGTCGGTGACTCCGTGGAGTACTGGTTCACCGGCAGCGGCGAGTCCACCGACCCCGTGTCGTTCGACGTGGTCGAGGACGCCGACGCGGACGTGCTGATCGTGGCGGCCGAGGACTACACGGGGGTCACCAACATCCCCGCCTACGCCAGCAGCACCAGCCCGAACTACCTCTCCTACTACGAGGACGCCGTGACGGCGTCGGGCCGGACCTCAGACGTCTACGACGTGGACGCCAACGACCGGACCTCGCCCGATCACCTGGGCGTGCTCGGCCACTACGACACCGTGGTGTGGTACGAGGGGAACGATCTCGTAACCAGGCCACCTGATCGGGGTCCCGGGAACGTCTCCCGTCTGGCCATCGACAATGTCCTGAACATGCGCCAGTACCTGAACGGGGGCGGGAACCTGCTGTACGCGGGCCAGTGGGCCGGCGCCACGGTCAATGGGGTTGCCGGCAACCAGTTCTACGACCCCGTGGCCGACGAGCCGTGTGTGGTCGGGGGCGCTCCCAGCCCGGTCTTCGGCCGGTGCCTGCTGTGGGCAGACAAGAACGACTTCCTCCAGTACTACCTGGGAGGGTTCGCCTACAACAGCGACGGCGGGACCGACCCGGCCACGGGGAACCCGTTCCCGCTGGAGGCCACTGACACGCCGTACACAGGCGGGGGTCCGTGGACGTTCAACGGGGCGGACAGTGCCCAGAACCACGTCCACACGGCGTCGTTCCTGACGACCAGCAGTGTCCTGCCGAAGGACGAGTACCCCCAGTTCACAAGCGACGGCCGGGCCAGCTGGGACCGGGGCGGTACGGGCGGCAGCCCGTTCGAGCCGTTCGACGGGGACTGGTACGTGTACTCGCAGCAGGCGGATGTCAGCTACAAGCGGCTGATGCGCTCGTTCACGGTCCCGGGGGGCGGGGGGAACATGACGTTCAGGTTCTCCTACGACACGGAGCCCGCCTGGGACTTCGTGTTCGTGGAGATCCACGACGTGGCCGCGGACACCTGGGTCACGGCCCCCGATCTCAACGGGCACACGAACAGCGACACCGGCGAGAGCTGCCCCGCGGGCTGGTTCGAGCTGCACCCCTGGCTCGAGCAGTACCAGGGAGCGGACTGCGCCGGTGCCGGATGGAACGCCCACTCGGGCCGGTCCGCCGGCTGGGAGGAATGGGCCATCAACCTGACCCCCTACGCGGGCAAGGACATCGAGATCTCGATCTCCTACGCCAGCGACTGGGCGGTTCAGGGGCTGGGTGCGTTTGTGGACCAGGTGCAGATGCCGGGCGAGGCCGTCGAGTCCTTCGAGACCGGACTCGGCGCCTGGAGCATGCCCGGGTCCCCCGCGGGTTCGGCTCCGAACCCCAACGACTGGGTCCGGACCCAGAGCCTGGGGTTCGAGGAGGGAGCGATCGTCTCCCAGACCCCGACCACGGCGGACTTCACCACGCTGTACTTCGGCTTCGGCCTGGAGGGCGTGGACGGAGCCGCGGCTCGGGCTGACCTGATGGGGAGGAGCCTGGACTTCCTGGGCGCCTAGCAGTCACGCGAAACAGGGGCCGGCCCAACCGGGCCGGCCCCTTCGCATCACGGCTTGGGCCGCTTCATGTAAGCCACGATCCCCTGGGGGCCCTGGAGCACCGTGACCAGCTCGTAGCCGTCCTCCCCCCAGTTGTTCAGGATCTCCTGGGTAGCGTGCTCGATCAACGGCACCGTGACGTACTCCCACTTCTGCATGGCCTCAGCCCTCCTTCGATCCGTCCCATCCCCTGTCACTGAGCACCTCGAGGACCGCGTGGACGATCCGTCCGGTGGCGCCCCACACCGTGTTCCCGTCGATCTCGTAGGCGAACCACGTCCTCCGCTCCCCGTCCCGGTCCACGCCGGCCTCCCGCTCGACCGCGGCGAGCCGGCGGACCTCCAGCTCGAGCACCTCGGCGATCTCCACGGGGCTCGGCTCGATCGGTGGCCGCTCGGATAAGAGACCTACGAACGGAACGATGAGGAAGCCCGAGACCACGGTCTGGGTCGGGGCCAGCGAACCGAGGATCTCGAACCGGTCCCTCGGGATCCCGAGCTCCTCCTCAGTCTCCCGCAGGGCGGTGTGCAGGAGGTCCGGGTCCTCCCGGTGCCGGACGCCCCCCGGGAACGAGATCTCCCCCTTGTGGTCGCTGACCTCCAGGGAGCGAACCGTGAACAGGATCGCCGGCTCGGGGAGGTCGATGACCGGGACGATGACGGCGGCGGGACGATCGGGCCCCGGCGGGGGGTCGGCGTCCGTCGGGCCGAGCGCGCCCCGCAGCGCAGCGGCGATGTCGCTCACCCGACCATCGTAGGACGGGCTCAGCCGAACGAGACGCGGTGGACGACCTGCTGCCACAGGGGCGTGGGCGGCCCGTCGAGGTCGGCCTTGGCGTACTGGGCCACGAGCCACACGTCCGCTGGATCGACCGGATCGCGGTTCGCCGCCGCGAAGTCACCCCAGCGCTGAGGGCGCCCGGCCGCGGCGATGTACACGGCCTCGCCGGGGGTGAGGACGGTCGCCGCGTCGGGGACCACCGAGCCCGGCGGGATGGTGACGGCGATGGCCGAGAGGTACTCGCCGGGCAGCGGCGCGCCGGCCCTGCTGTAGGTGATGAAGAGGTTCCCTGCGGCGTCGGTGGCCATGGCCGGCCACCCGGAGTCGCGGCCGGAGTCGCCCAGCGTCCCTCGCCGGGTGACCTTCGCCTTCTTGATCGGGCTCGGGTCGAGCTCGAACCAGTTCACCACGGTCTCGA
>JBOGVZ010000027.1:0-8499 GCA_050692985.1 Actinomycetota bacterium | reverse complement strand
TTCGTGCCGCTCGAGTAGTACGCCACGATGAGCCGTTGCTCACCCGGGATGTGCTCGATCACGTGGATGTCGCAGAACGTCGCCGCCGGGTTCACGATGTCGCTGATGAACACGGCCTTTTCACCCGAGGGTGTGAGCGCGTACCGGATGTTGGACGGGTTCCGGATGTCGAAGACGTGGGCCCCGCCATTCCCCTCCGGGTTGTCCACCCCCGGCGCGCACGAGGCCCCCGGCGGGACCACGCCGCCGCCCCGCTCGTCCGTCACGAGCATCCACTTGCCGTCGTGCGTCGGGTCGGCTTCATGGGACACCGACACGCCCTCGCTCGGGGGCACGAAGAGGTTCGTGTTGCAGCTCTGGTTGTCGCCCGGCGGCGGCAGACAGTCGCGCCCCGGGTGGTTGAACGTCCCCAGGAACGACCATCCCTCCGCCTGCGGCGAGCCGGGACCGGCGCCGCTGCAGTCGGTAACCCTGGCGGTCGTGTCCGTTCCGTCGGTCAGCGTGCATGACAGCGGCGTGCCGCGAACGGCACCGGTCTTGGGAACGGTCAGGTTCGACACATCGAAGATCAGGGTGGCGTTCAGCGCGGCGCAGTACAGGCGGCTACCCACCGAGGTGATGTCGTGGCATCCCGCCTCGGACCCGGGCCGGAGCTGGCCGTCGTACCAGTTCCGCTGCCGGGACCAGTCCGGCTGGAACGAGATCCGGTGGACGACCGGGCGACACGCGTCTCGCTTCTGAGCGAGAGACATCGCTCCCAGTCCCAGGCACGACTTGATGTTGACGACGTCGATCCAGGGACGCCCGCTGAAGTCGGAGTTCGAGTTGTAGACGATCCACGGGCGCTTCGCGTCCACGGTGTGGGTGTGGGAGAACCCCGCCTGGCGGGTCAGGTGGATCTCTCGGGGCTCGAAGGAGGGATCCTCGATCCCGCTGATATCGACGATCTCCAGGCCGCCCCCGTTCGTGCCGGTGTCGTGGCAGCGGCCGGTCGCATCCGTCGTGTCCACGAGGAGCTCGGGCTCGGTGTACCCGGTCACCTGGGAGTCGTGCTGTAGACCGGTGACGCCAGTACTTCCGATGACGCATGCGGCCGACCCGTGGTCCGCCCGCCATTCGGGGGCCACGGCGCCGTTCGCGGTGAGCCGGACGATCCGCTGGCCGACGTGGTCCTCGGGAGCCTGGCCGAGCGTCCCCGAGGCAACGTAGACGTCCCCACCGGCCTGGAAGAACTCGAGGTCGGAGCCGGGGTTGATCGGGAAGTTGTCGATGAACTCCCACGTGCCCTCCCCGAACGTTGTGAGCGCGGGGGGCGGCCCTCCTTCCGTTGGGGCGAGCGGCGTGTTCGGGTTCGTATGGTCGGCAGCGGCCGGCGTGGCCACTACGGCCAACCCGAGGGCGAACAGCGCGGACAGGGACAGGCTGCGCGTCTTCATCGGACCACCCCCTGAGGACGTTGGGTGCTCTTCGCGATGCGTATGGTATTTGTTCGCCGGAGGCAAGCTCAAACCCTGGCGGGGCTATGATCCCGCCGTGCTGGCCCACCCGCTTTTCGATCCGGGCGGACTTCGCCTTCCCCCCATCTCGGCCGCGGTGGCCGCCGCGCTGATCGTCACGTTGGTGGGCCGGTTCTGGCCGGACCCGGATGCTCCCCCAGCCTCGGAGGCGCACCTTGAGGTCCAGTCCTGGCACGGTCAGCTCGGCGGACCGATGATCATCACGCGCGTCGTGGCGGTGGGCCTGCTCGTGCTGGCGGTGGTGGCCGGCCGGGCCGGATCGACGCAGGAGCTGGAGAACCTGGCCCCGGCGCTGGTCGTCGGGACCGCCTGGCCGGTCCTGCTGCTGGGCAGCGCCTTCCTCGGCGCAGTGTGGCGATGGGTCGACCCGTGGGACGCCCTGGCTCGCCCGATGGCTCCCACGAGCGGGCCGGGCCGTGACGTGCGGTGGGCTGCGATCCCGGCCCTGGCGCTGACGTGGTACCTGGGCGCCTACCCGACCCCCCTCCACCCGCGGGCGGTTGGGCTGGCGCTGGCCGGGTACTCGATCGTGACGCTGGTCGGGTGCCTGGCCCTCGGTCGAACCTCATGGCTCTCGCGGGTCGAGGTGTTCGGCCTGGTGTTCGGGTGGGCCGCGCTGCTCCGCCGGGACGCCCTCCGGTCGTGGCGGCCACCGCGAGGTGCCGCCCTGGTCCTCGGCGCGCTCGCCGGAGGACTGACGTTCAGCGCCATCAGGAGGTCGACCCTGTGGGGCGACCTCAACGTGGCGGAGCACGCGCTGGTCCTGGCGACCGGGGGGCTGGCCGTGGCGGCAGGAGGTTTCGCGCTCCTGCTCGGGTGGGCCGATCGGCGAGCCGACGCCGCCGATGCCCGGGGGAGCGTGGCCGCGGCCATGGTCCCGGCGGTGGTCGCCGTCGCGGTGGCCATGGCCCTGTCGCGCAACCGGCTGTTCACGAGCCTCCAGCTCCTCCCCGGCCTCCTGATCGATCCGTTCGGTTCCGGCGGCGGCCCGCTGGGTCGCGGCTCCTCACTCGACCCCGATCCACTCGGAACGGTGGGCCTGGTCGCGGTTCAGGTGGGGGTCCTGCTGGCCGGGCACGTGCTCGGCGCGCTCGTACTGGCCCGGCGGGCGACGGTGCAGCACCGTCAGCCGGCGATGGTGACCCTGGCCGTTTCGGTCAGCGTGACGATGGCGGCGACGACGGCCGCCCAGACGTAGCACCCTCGCCCCCGGGAACCGGCCCGGGCCGGCCGGTGTAGGTGGGGAAAACGGACCGGGAGGGCCGAGCGATGCAGTTGGGGCTTGTGCGCGGCGGACTGGCTGCCGCGATCGTACTAGGGTCCACGATGTGGGCGGTTCCCGCTTCGGCGGGCGGCGGCGGAGGGTGCCGCGGGGGCGCCACGGAGGGCCCCGGCGACACCGTGGCCATGTCGGGCTCCTGTTTCTCGCCCACCGTCCTTCGGGTGGATCCGGGGACGGCGGTCACCTTCGTCAACCGGGACTTCTTTACTCACAACGTGAGCGCGATGGGATGGGGCCGGATCGAACCCATGGTTCGCGGCGACAGCTTCACCGCCACGTTCGATGAGGACGGGGTCTATCCCTACGCCTGCACGTACCACACGGGCATGACGGGTGCGGTCGTGGTCGGCGAGGGCCTGGACGCGGGCACAGGCGGCACGGTCGGCGGGGACCGGCTCGTTACAAGGGCGGCCGCCAACACGGCGGCCCGGACCTCGGCGACCGCATGGGCCGTCGGCGGGGCCGGCGGCTTCCTCCTCGGGGCGGCCTCGGCGCTGCTGCTCAGGCGCCGGCGGACCGTAGCGGACTGAGGGTCGAGCGAGGAGGGCTGGGGCGGGGCCTCAGCCCTCCTCGTGTTTCAGCAGGTACTCGATGTAGATCGGCCGGAACGCCTCAGCCTCCTCGGCGGTGTCCGGGTTCACCACGTCGGCCACCCGCTCGGAGAGACTGAGGATGTCGGCGGCCGCCTCGCCCTCGTGGCCCGCGGCGGCCTCTGCCGCCGGGGCCGACTCGAGGAGGTTCCAGAAGAAGCGGACGTCGAGCCGGTGCCTGGCCAGCTTGAATGCCCGATCCTGCAGTTCCTTCGTGGAGAGCCGCTCGAGTTCCTCAGCCGTCGACACGCCCGTCTCCTCGCCCAACGATCCCGCGGTCAGTCGAACAGGTCGCAGAACGCCCCGAGCAGCGCCGGGTCGCTCACCGAGAACGGGTTGATCTCCCGGATGGGGTGTTGTCCGCTCGACTGCAGCAGCTCGTTCGGGTTCAGACGCACCACGAACCGGCCCACGTCGAGGAGGAAGTCGTCGGGCCCGGTCACCCGCACCGACAGGCCGTTGTCCTCGATGATGATGGAGCCGTCCTCGACGAACAGCACCCGCTCGACGAACGCCGTCCTTGGCAGGTCGACCACCTCGCCGGTGGTCAGGTTCGTCACCGTTCCGGACTCCCGGACCTGGACCTGGATCCTGGTCAGGGCGCCGTCGGAATCGAAGAACCGGGTGATCCGGGCGTCCCCCGTGAACTCCCACGACAGGGGGTCGCCGCAGGCCTGGCCCTGGTCCGTCACCGCCCCTGAGAACGTCAGGTCCTGGAAGGTTGGCGGAACGGCCCGGGCCGGCAGGGCGGTCCCCAGGACCAGCACCCCGGTGGTCAGCGCCAAGCGCAGCCATCCTCTCATCACGACCCCTCCTCTCTCGTGACCGGATCGCCGGATCGACGAGGATCGTACCAGGGTGCCCACCTGCGGCCCAACTGATGGGGCCGATGAGGCCGGCGCGCGTGGGCCCGACCCTGGCGTGACGCCGAGCCCGTCGGCGAGAATCCGCCTCGTGAGCCGGCAAGCGATCACCCTCCTCCTGCTGAAGGCCGTCCTGCAGGGGCCGATCCCGTCGGCGTCCGCGGAGGAGACGCAGGCGGACCTCGCCGTCCAGCTGGCGGGGCCCTCCGGAGCCGTTGCGGTCCCGAACGAGGCCGGAATCACCGCGACGGTGTCGAACCTGGGACCGATGGACGCGTCGAGCGTCCAGCTCACGCTCGGCCTGGCGGACGGCCTCGAGCCGATGGCCGTCGACCAGGGGGCGTGGACTTGCACCATCGATGCGGCCGTGACGTGCGTCCTCGCCACGCTGCTGGCTGGAGATGTCGCCGCGGTCGACGTGACCGTTGCCGCGGTTAGTTCCGGCTCACTCCCGGTGAGCGCGACGATCAGCCAGAGCTCCGCCGATCCCAACCCCGAGAACGACACCATGACGATCCTGGTGGGCGCCTCGGGCCGTCCCTGCGATTCGGTCGGCACGGCTGGGCCGGACACCCTCGAGGCCAAGGGGCGAGGGAACGTGGCCTGCGGGCTCCGCGGCGACGACGTGATCCTCGGTGGTGACGGACGGCAGTTCCTTCTCGGCGGGTCAGGGCGGGACGCCCTCGGTGGTGGGCGCGGACACGACAGGCTCGACGGTGGGCCGGGGCGCGACGCGTGTGCCGGCAAGGGCCGGCGGTGCGAGGTGCACGACTTCGCTTCGGCTCGCTCGCTCCCGCTCTACGAGATCGCGTCGGCGACCATCGGTTACGGGTACCACCAGTCGCTGTTCCGAACCGCCGTCGCCATGCGTCCTGTGGCGCCTCACCACGTGATGGCCTCGCGTCGGCGCGGGACCGGTGAAACGACCGCCGTGGACATCGTGATTCCCTCGCGGAGCAGGATCCGGTCCCCCGTCACCGGGACGGTCGTCGCGGTGGAGCGGTACCTGCTCTACTGCCGGACCCGGGACTGGAAGGTGGTCCTCGCACCCAGGTCCCATCCGCGGCTCCGGGTGCTAGTCCTGCACATGGCTCGACCGGCCGTGGGGGAGGGCGACGAGGTCCGGGCGGGGTCGACGCTCCTCGGCCGGGCCGCCCGCAACGATCAGCCGAGCGCCCAGGCGAATCGGTATTTCCCCGACCGGTATCCCCACGTCCATATCGAGGTAGAGCGGAACCGCGCATCCCCCACTCCCGGGTGCACCCTCGGTGGTTCAACGGCTTCGCTCCGACGTCGAGACCCAGGTGGTCTTGAGGGAACGGTGCGCGAACCACCCGCAAGGGTCGCCCTCGCACATTGTGGGCTCGCTCCTGGACATCGAGGCTCGTCCCCAAGGCACTGACGGTCGACGACGGACCTCTGCTAGGCTGACCCCGAGCGAGGAGGGGGGGAACGTGGTCTCGATCGGACTTCTTCGGCGCTGGGCAGGGTGGACGTCTGCCTGCCTGCTCGCGTTGCTCCTAGCGGGCCTGGCTGCGTTGGCCCCCCCCGCCAGCGCCGCGTTCCCGGGGGCGAACGGCAAGATCGCTTTCCGCACGTCCCGCGATGGCAACCTCGAGATCTACGCAATGAACCCTGATGGCTCCGGCCAGGTCAACCTGACCAACAACCCGGCCCAAGAGGAACATGCCGCTTGGTCTCCCGACGGGGCCAGGATCGCCTTCCGCACCAACCGTGACGGCAACAACGAGGTGTACGTGATGAACGCCGACGGCTCCGGCCAGGTCAATCTCACCAATACCCCGGCCCACGACGCCGAGCCGACATGGTCGCCCGATGGGACGAAGATCGCGTTCCGGACGAACCGTGATGGGGACACCGAGGTCTACGTGATGAACGCCGACGGCTCCGGTCAGGTCAACCTCACCAACAACGCGGGCTCCGCGGACGGCGGCCCGACGTGGTCCCCGGACGGGACCCGGATCGCCTTCACCACAGACCGAGACGTCAACGACGAGATCTACGTGATGGACACCGACGGCTCCAACCCAGTCAACCTGACCAATAGTTTGGCCGACGAGGGCGACCCGACCTGGTCCCCCGACGGGACCAGGATCGCATTCACCACGACCCGGGACGGTGATCGCGAGGTCTACGTGATGAACGCCGACGGCTCTGGTCAGGTCAACCTCACCAACAACGCGGACTTCGACGGCGCCCCGGCGTGGTCGCCCGAGGGGACCAGGATCGCCTTCCCCACGGGCCGGGAAGGCAATGACGAGGTGTATGTGATGAACGCCGACGGTTCCGCCCCGACCAACCTCACCAACAACCCGGACCTCGACGGCGAGCCCGACTGGGCCGTGAGGCTTCCGAACAAGACGGTCCTGCTCAAGGCCAAGCCACGGAGGATGGAGCGGGGGGAGAAGACGAGGCTTCGGGCGAGGGTCTTGCCCTGCGAGGGGCATGAAGGAGACGTGGTCGAGTTCTACCGGAAGAAGAAGCGCATCGCCACGAGGAACAGTAACGCCAACTGCGTGGCCGAGCTCAGGGTGAAGGTGACGAAGACGACGAAGTTCCGCGCCGTCTCACCGGAGCAGGACTTCGACCACCTCGCGGGGAGGTCCAAGCCCGTGAAGGTGAAGGTGCGACGCCGATAGCAGCCCCGGCTGACGTCCAGGTCCGGGGTACCGGTCCGCGGACCGGAACGTCAAGTGGAGGTGGCGCGAGGATGGAACCGCCTCCCCATTCTGAACGCACTCCGAGGATCAGAATGGCCTTAATACGGTGTTGAGCAGGCCTCGCAACAGCTGGACCGAGAAATTGGGCCCGGTCTGGTGGGAGCTCTAAGGACGAATGTGATTGCTCGCCGTTGGCTCGGATGTGGGCCTAGCCCTGAACCGCTTGGCGAACGCGGTTTTCGATCTCGGGGAACGGGATTCGGTCCAGGGATGCGGGGAAACCGCGGTCGACAATGTTCATTGCGAACGCCGATGAACCTCGGTCATTGATCACGACCCCCTGGCTGGTGACAGGTCTCCATTCCAGTCCCAGCTCGGGTGCTTCCTGAACAACTCCAAACTCTGGCTGAGGCGCGCCGCCCGGGATGATGAAGAAGATCCCCTCGTCCCCAATCAGCTCGGCGAACTTCGCCTCTACGTCGTCCCGCAGGTCCGCGAGCCCCACGACCACTGGAACCGAGTCACCGACCCGGAGATCACCTTTGAAGACGTTGGTCACCTGGAGGGTAACGCGGATACCGAGCAGGGCCGATTCCTGGTCCTCTCCGTAGACCCGGTCGCCGTCAACTCGGTCGACTCTGCCAGCTACCACGGCGTGGGCCCCTCGAACCATCGCCCGCAGAGTCTCGTAACGTCCGACCTCATGACCCTCGGGAGCGCCGAAGTTGTCCCAGAGTTCCAGGGCCGGCCGGTCGCCCGAGGGAGATGCCGCATCAGGTGGAGACGGCGTGGGGGAGGAACCCTTCCCTCGCCCGGCCTCACTGAGGCATCCCGGGAGGACGAGAGCCCACCACACGAGGTCGCGACCAGCAGGATCGCCGCGAGTATCGCCGTCCCGCCGCCCGCCTTGATCCGCCTGCTCATCCTCGCTCCTAGTAGTTCGAGTGATCATGTTCTGGTCATGCCCGGAGTAGGTCGTTGGACGATTGGTGACGTTCACCCTCATGCATGAAGCGGCGCCCGGGTTGTCCACGTGGCGCAAGGTCACAGTGTGGCCGAGCTCATGGCACGCAAGGCCACGACGCTGGGTGACCGTGTACCCTGATACGTTCTGAAGGTTGACGTGGATCTTCTGCCCTCTGCAAACCTTGTTCGGATGGGAGCCCGACACCTGAGCCTCCGGAGGACAGCCTGTCCATGCAGTGAGGAAGTTGTTGTAGTTATCATCCACAACCCGAACGTCGTACGACTCAGATCCGCTCTCGGCGTCGGAGATCGCCGCTTGGGCCAAGAGCCTTCGCGAACTTCTCGCGAGCGGTTCAGCGCAGCAGCGCAAAGCCCTCTTACGGAACCTCGTACACGAGCTCAAGGTGACGAGCAGGGAGCGAATCGAGCCGGTGTACAAAGTCCCGGCGCTGGTTCGCGCACCGGGACGTCAAGTGGAGGTGAGGGGAGTTGAACCCCTGACCTCTGCCGTGCGAAGGCAGCGCTCTACCACTGAGCTACACCCCCGAGCACTCAAAGGGTAGCAGTTAGCCGCTCCCGCGAAGCTCCTCCGAGTGGCGC
>JBOGVZ010000026.1:0-7290 GCA_050692985.1 Actinomycetota bacterium | reverse complement strand
AAGTCGCGCCCCCGCACGCCGAGGTCCAGAAAGAGAAGCAAGGCTGCACCAACGCCTCCGAGCGCGTAGTCCCTCAGGCGGCACTCGCCCGCTGCTCGTGGCGGGCGGCGATTGTCTCGGCGATTCGCGCAGCGTCGCGGCCCACCCCGTGGATCTGCTCCGACGACTTCGAGTAGAGGAACTTGAGACCCACGAAGTAGAGCCCAGGCTCGGCCTTGACGACTCCCCGGTCGTGATTCGGCTCCGCCGGGCCGAGTACGGGCAGGTCGATCCAGGAGAAGCCGGGATCCCACCCAGAGCACCACACCACATTGGCGACATCCAGGCGACGACCGTCCTCGAGTCGAGGCAATCCTTCCTCGACGCCGGTGGTTCGCGACACCCGCTCCACTCCTGCCGCTGCCAGATCCTTGGGCTTGACCCGGATCAGGGGGTCGCCCTTGGCCAGCATCTTGGGGCGGACCCTCCTCCCGATCGGGGTGCTGGTCGTGAGCACCCGGTGAAAGATGACCCGGCCGATGAACGGCATCAGCACTCGCGCCACGGCGCTTTCCGGCCGAAACGGGAGATGACCGGTGTCCGGCCCCGACAGCCACACCCGGCGGTTCCCCGCCAGGTCCATGGCGACCTCCGCCCCCGAGTTCCCAGCGCCGATCACGAGCGCGTCCCCATCCTGGAGCTGCCCGGGGTTGCGGTAGTCGACGACATGAAGCTGGAGGATCCCGGGATCGAGCTCGGATGCGAACTGCGGTACCCGAGGTCGCTGCCACGAGGACATGGCCACCACCACGTTGTCGGCCTCGACATGCCGATCGCCGGTCGTCGCCACGAAACGATCCCCGTTCCGCGTCAGCCGGCCCACCTCGACGCCCATCCGTACCGGTAGCTCGTACCGCTCGGCGTAGTTCTCGAGATAGTCGGCAAACTCGTCCTTGGTTGGGAGCCCCCAGCGCGGACCGGGGAAAGGCATGCCGGGCAGCCCGTTGAAGCGGTTGGGGGTGAACAGCCGCAGCGAGTCCCAGCGATTCCGCCACGAGTCGCCGACTCTCCGGTTGGCATCGAGGACCACGAACGGGACACCTAGACGAGCGAGGTGGTACCCGACCGAGAGCCCGGCCTGGCCACCCCCGATGACGAGCGTATCGATCCGCTCGGTGTGCACAGCGTTCATCGTTACCGTCCCCTTCCAGCGCAGTCCGAGCACCTTGAGCGCCACCGTCCCGGCGGCGCACCGATGCCATCGACCGTAGCGGCCGCCGGGGTGCCGGGGAATCGGGAGTTCTCCCCATATGGAGTCACGTATGCCCCGGGCGGCGCCGCGTGAGGGGCCGGCCGGTCGGATTAGTGCGAAGATGCGGCCTCCGACCGGGGATCCACATACGTTCGCCCCCGCAGGAGGCCGTGCTCCATGGCGAACAGCGTGGCGGCGGCCCGGGTGGAGACACCGATCTTCCGGTAGGCGTTCTGGATGTGGCGATCAGCGGTCTTGATCGAGATCCCGAGCTTCCGCGCCACCTGCTTCGTCTGCAGCCCCCGGGCAAGCAGCCCCATGACCTCGACCTCACGCTCGGTCAGCCCTGCTGGGCGCTCGACCGGAGGGGCCGGCTGTCCGGCGGCCTCGACCACCGCTGCGACCATCTCGGAGTCCTGGCGTCCGGCGCGAGCCTCCGCCCCGAGCCGGTCCGCCGCCTCCTCCGGTGACAGTGGCGGGCGGTGGGGGCGGGGTTCGCGCATGGCGTGGAAGGCGTCGGCAGCGGCGAGGAGGCGTGCACCCGGCGTGAGCGAGGCCGCCGACATCCTGCGGTGGTACCCGGTCCCGTCGAGCCGCTCATGGTGCGCGCAAGCCACGTCGGCCAGCGAGGCGAGAAACCCGGAGCGGAGGAGGACGCGCTCGGTGTGGTAGGAATGCAGACGGACTCGCTCCCACTCGTCGACCGTTAGTGTGGCCGGCTTCTGCCAGATCCGTGGATCGATGGCGACCCGCCCCACGTCGTGCACGAACCCGGCCCGCCGCATCAGGGCGACGTCCGAGGGATCGAAGCCGCGGGCGCGGGCCGCCGAATTAGCCAGCTCGGCCACTCCGCTCGAGTGGCCGGAGAGGTGGGGTGACACGAGATCGGCGAAGTCGCCGATCGCGGCGAGAGCCCGGTCCACTCTCTCGCCATCGAGGGTGAGCCAGGGCCGAGGCTCCGCGGCGAGGGTCGCTTCCCACGCCGAGCCGGGCACATCCGCTACAGCCATGATCTCCGGCGCCTTCTCGACGAACCGGCCAGCGATGTCCGGGTCGAAGGCATGCCCGGCCCGCCGGCGGATCACCTCCACGGCATGGTCGTTCCCGCCGACGGCGCGCTGGTAGGCCGCGTCACGAGCGACGTGCACGATGCGAACGGGCAGGGGGATCTCGTGCTCCCTCGCCCGCTTCAGCACCCCCTTCCCGTCCCAGCGCTCTGTGAGATGGACGAACAGGTTGTTCACCTCAGGCGGCAGGCCGAGACGCTTGGCCATCATCTCGGCGACCTCGCACAGGGCCGCGAAGTGCGGCTTCCGGAACCTCGCCGCCGGGACGAGGCGTCTCGCGACCTCGTAGAAGCGCCGATGAGGGAGATCGACGGGAGAGGGGAGGGCGCGGATGACGCCCCCCATGGCCTCCGCGGTCGATCCGAACTGCACGGGGGTGATGTTCTCGGTCCTACTCCCAGCGAAGATCCGGGTGGCGATGTCAGCGTCGGTGGTGCAACCTGAGTACATCAGGAGGCAGGCATAGTAGGTGTGTGCCTCGATCTCGGGCTCGACATCCAGCAGATCGGCGAGCCTCATGGCCATCAGCGTGCCGTGCAGACCATGCTCGAATGGGAACCCCATGCCCAGATCGGTGGCCAGGCACGTGGCGGCGATGACCTCGGCTGCTCGGACGGGCTCGCTCGCGGGCGATGCCTTCTCCGCCACCCACCAAGCGTACGCCAGAGCTCCCCGGATGCGCTGGATGCGTACAACGTCCACCGCCAGGAGCAGCTGGAGTCATCCGGACCCGGGCAGCGACTGATCGAAGCGGAAGAGGTTCGCTGGGTCATATCGCGTCTTGACCCTCACCAACCGGTCCACGTTCGGCCCGTAGTAGGCGTCGGCCCAATCCTCGAGGTCTGGGTCGGCGAAGTTCTGGAACACCCGCCCGGAGCCCCAAGGATGCACCGATGCCCAGGAGCGGTCGGCGTGCCGGTGTGCGGCCTCCCTCTCGCCTGGCGAGGCATCGGGCTCGACGACGACCGCGTGCTTGAGCTGGAACATCTCTTCCCGATGGACGAAGGCGGTGGCGCCGGGACGCACGCGGTTGTAAGCGCCGCCCCATGGCATGAAGTCGAGCTCGCGGGATTCTCCTGAGGTTCTTCGCTGCACGAAGGTCTCCACCAACGCAGCGATAGCCTCGGTCGGCAGCGGTCGTCTGAAGTACTCCGACTTGGAGAAGAAGTAGACCGATTCCGACGGCTGCGCGATCACACCCTCGCTCTTCGCGTCCTCGGCCTCACCGAGTTCCGCCCAGAACCGTCTCGTCTCCGGAAAGGACATGTACCTCTGTGACGACGAGATCGGGTCGGAGTCCGCCCGTGCGACCAACTCATCGAGCAGCTCTACCGCATCGGAGTCTGTCCCGAGCAGCGCGCCGTACACGTCGACGGACGGGGGCCGGTCGAGGTCGCCGGTGGAGGTCACCTTCAGGCTGGCGGCGAGCTCGTCGGGTCCGCTGGGCGCCCACGCTTGCCAGGCTCCGATGACGTCGACGGCCAGCGAGAAGGGCCATGCCAGGTGGAAGTTCGTCGCTTCCGGGGCGGGGACGGTCCGGAAAACGAGCGATGTCACCACACCGAAGTTCCCGGCGCCTGCCCCTCGGAGCGCCCAGAACAGGTCCTCGTCGCGGTGCTCGTCACACTCGAGGATGCGTCCGTCGGCCAGGACGATCTCCGCCCCGATCAGGTGATCGGAGGTCACCCCGTACTTCCTGCCGAGGATCCCCAGCCCGCCGCCGAGCGTGAGACCGGCCACCCCGACTTGAGGGCAGGTCCCGGCGGGGATGGCGAGGCCATGCTCCTGCAGCGCCTCGTACACTTCGCCGAGCCGGGCGCCGGCACCCACGGTCCCCACGCCGCCTGACACGGACACCGATCGCATGGGGGTGACGTCGATGACGACGCCACGGGTGGAAGAGTATCCGGCGAAGCTGTGCCCTCCGCCGCGCGCCGCGATCTCGAGGCCGTGTCGGCGAGCGAACCGGATCGTCTCGGAGACGTCCTGCGGGGTCGCGCACGACACGATGACCCTCGGCTTCACCTCGTTGAACCGAGCATTGAAAGGCCGCCGCGATGCTACGTACGCCGGCGAGCCGCGGATAGCGACATTGCCCTCGATCACGTTCTCGAGCTGTTTCCAATCGGGCATCGTGCGTGCCATCGTGCCGACAGAGTCACATCCCAAGCGCATCGCGCAGGAACCGAAGCTCGAGCAGAAGCAGGTTCTCGGCCACGACATCCTCCTTGGCCATGTGGCTGGCTCCCGAGAGCGGCAGGAAGGTGTGCGGGCGGCCCGCCTCCATGAATGCCCGCGACAGCCGGAGGGAGTTGGCAACGAACACGTTGTCGTCGGCGAGGCCATGGATCAGAAGGATCGGACGCTCCAGCGCCCCCGCCTCATCGAGGAGCGAACCGCGACGGTAGGCCTCGGACTCCTCGTCGGGGTGGCCAAGGTACCGCTCGGTGTAGTGGGTGTCGTAGAGGCGCTGGTCGGTGTCGGGAGCCCCGGCGATGGCCGCGTGGAACACCTCAGGGTGGCGCAGCACGGCCGCCGCTGAGAGGTGTCCGCCGAACGACCACCCTCGGATCGCCACCCGGGTGAGGTCGAGGAACGGGAACCGCACCGCCGCCGCGTGCAGGGCGTCGATCTGGTCCTCGAGCGGTGGCGCGAACAGGTTGCGGTAGACGGCGCGTTCCCACGCGGTGCCACGCCCGGGCGTCCCCCGACCGTCCGCAACCAGGACGGCGAAGCCCTGGTTGGCGAACCACTGCGACTCGAGGAACCCGTCCCGGGCCCGGACCACCCGCTGGAACCCCGGCCCGCCGTACGGATCGAGGAGGACCGGGAGGAGCCCCTCGGGCTCCGTGCCGCCAGGGAGGAGAAGGGAGGCCCGGAGGTCGCGCGCTCCCGCGAGGAAGAAGGCCGGCTTCGCCTCAACCACGGGCGTCTCGGCGTGGGAGGCGATCGTGGCCAGAGCCTCTCCGCGCCGGTAGACGGTCGTGGTCGGGGCATCTTCGAGCGTCGCTGAGGTGATGACGAGGACGGCCCCCTCCGCCGCCGCATCGTGGACGCCGGAGGTCTCAGTGAGGGGCTCGACGGACCCGCCGGGCGACCACCGCCAGACGTGCTCTTCCGTCGGGTCCTCCGAGGCGACGAACACCACGCCGGCATCCGCGTGGATGATCCGACGCACCTGGAGACCGGGAGGCGTGACGGGCGTCCCGTCGACGGCGAGCCGTCGCGTGTCGTCCGCGTCCACGGTGCACACCAGGCGGCCGTCGTCCGTCCACGCGGGCGAGCCGGACACGAGCTCGACCCAGGCATCGTCACGATCCTCGCGGACGGAGGTCGTCTCCCCCCGCTCGCCGAGCGTTAGGATCCGGGTCAGCCGCTGGTCCCGCGACTGCACGAGGAGCGTGAGTGCCCTCCCCTCGCTCCAGCCCACGCCGGCCAGGTACTCGAACCGCTCCCGGTCCCAGTTCACCTCCACCCGCGAGCCGTCGAGGCCCAGGACGTGAAGGGTCACGTCCGCATTCCGCGTCCCGGCGGCCGGGTACCGGACGGCGCGGGGCGTCCCATCGGGATCGACCGGGTCAAAGATGTGCCATGTCGCGACCTGGCCCTCGTCGACCCTCGCGGCCGCGATGCGGCTCCCGTCCGGGGACCACCAGAACCCCTCCGCGCGATCCATCTCCTCCGCAGCTACGAACTCGGCGAGCCCCCAAGACACATCCGGATCGTCATCGGCGGCGAGCACCCGATCCTCGCCCTCAAGCTCGATGACGCGCAGGGCGCGAGCGGCGACGTAGGCCACGCGCCGGCCCGTCGGGTCCATCCGCGGATCGAAGACGGGGCCGACCGCGGGCAGCTCCCTCGATCCCCCGTTCACCAGGTCGGCCGTAAACAGCTTCCCGCCGATCGAGAAGGCGGCCACGGTAACCGCCCGGTCGGTCGAGTAGGCGACGACACCCCCGGCGCGTTCCCGGACCCGTTCCCGCCTCGCCACCTCCTCGGGCGGCAGGTCGATCTCGCGGGCATCCTCCCGGTGGGGGTCGAAGACGAGCCGCTCCCGAGCCCCGGGCAGGTCAAGGACCCAGAGCCCGGTCAGGGGGTCGTCCCCGGCGGAGGAGCGAAGGAACACGATCCTGGAGCCGTCCGGCGACACCGTGAAGCCTCGCGGCCGGCCTAGGATGAACCGCTGCGTCCTGGCCTGCTGCCTCGGAAACGAGTCCCGGCTCGGATCGTCACTCGCGGAGGGCGGCTCGCCATGTTCGGGGGACGGCATCCCCGTAGCGTACCCATGGTGTGGCCACGTGCGTGGTGGCGCTCCGGCGGACCTCCCGCGGAGTCTCTCCGGAGTCCCCGAGAACTCAGGTGTCGCGCGCTCGTCAGGCGGGTCTCAGAGTTCGAATGGCTCCAGTCCGCTGGGACGCCTCATTTCGGAACGCGTAGACGAAGGTGTGAGACGGAGGACGACTCGATCACGCTCATGTATTCGAGTCCGAACGGCGCCTTCTGCACATCATCGAACAGCCGGACGCCTCCACCGAGCAGCACCGGGGCAACGTGGATCTGCAGTTCATCGATGAGACCGGCATTTAGGTACTGCTGGATCGCGTTCGCACCGCCGGCGACAGCGACATCCTTGTCCCCCGCTGCGGCGCATGCCGGCTCGAGAGCAGATTCGATGCCGCCGGCAACGAACGTGAACGTGGTTCCGCCCTGTTTGGCGACCGGATCCCGCTCGTGATGAGTGAGCACGAAGACGGGGTGATGGAACGGCGGATCCTCTCCCCACCAACCGTCTGCGTTCGGATCGTCGGCCCACGGCCCGGCACCGCCGCTGAACATCCGCCGGCCCATGACGGTAGCGCCCACCTTCCCGAGCGACTCGGCCACGACATCGGCGTCGATGCCGGTCTCGCCCCCGGAAAGCCCGTGGGACTCGCGCCACGGCCGCGTCGCGACGACCCACTCGTGCAAACGTTCGCCTCCCTCACCGAGGGG
>JBOGVZ010000025.1:0-13845 GCA_050692985.1 Actinomycetota bacterium | reverse complement strand
GGACCGTGGCGTCCTCCCAGTCGACGAGCTTCCCGTCCATCCAGATCTTGTCGACAGGCTGGATCGGCATCCCTGCTCCTCCTCTGGGTGGGCTGATCTTCGGTAAATGTACACCGAGCCTGCCCGGCTTGACCAAGCGGACGGAACGGACAGCGTTACGAGCTGGTTACAGCTGACGGGCGGACTTCATGCCCACGGCCTCCACGATCCGGTCCAAGACCTCGGGCGGGATGGGGCTGTCCACCGTCAGGCACATCAGCGCCAGGCCCCCGGCCTCCTTCCGGCCCACCTCCATCGAGGCGATGTTGATCCCGGCCTCGCCGAGGATCGTCCCCACCGCCCCGATCACCCCCGGCCGGTCCTCGTACCGGAAGAACACCATGTGCTCCGCGGGGGCGATGTCGATATCGAAGTCGTACACGCGCACCAGGCGCTCGGCGTTCCTCGGACCGACCAGCGTCCCCCCCACGGCGACATCACCGGCCTCCGTCGACGCCCTCACGACCACGAGGTTCACGTAGTCCTGGGACTCGGGGCTCCGGCGCTCGGACACCTCCAGGCCGCGCTCCCGGGCGATGGTCGGCGCGTTCACATACGAGACCGGCTCGTGGACCACCCCGGTCAGCGCGCCCTTGACCGCGGCAAGCGTCAGCACTCGGGTGTCGGCCTCGGCCACCCGCCCCACGTAGTCGACGGCGAGCCGGCGCATGGGCGCCTCGGCCAGCCCGGTGAGGATCCGACCGAGCCGCTCGGTCAGCGGCAGGAACGGGCGCACCTGCTCGGTGACCTCGGCGGCGGCCACGTTGACCGCGTACGGCACGAACTCGCCCCGAAGGGCCAGCCGGACCATCTCGGCGATGGCCGCACCGGCCTTGTCCTGAGCCTCCCGGGTGGCCGCGCCGAGGTGCGGCGTGACCACGGTGTTCGAGAGCTCGAACAGCGGGTGCTCGGTGACCGGCTCCTCGGAGAACACGTCGAGGGCCGCGCCGCCGAGCCGCCCGCTCCGCAGCGCCTCCGCAAGGGCGTCCTCGTCCACGATCCCACCGCGAGCGGTGTTCACGATACGGGCGCCCTCCTTCATCAAGGCCAGCTCCCGCTGGCCGATCAGCCCCTCGGTCTCGGCGGTCCGGGGAAGGTGGACCGTGACGAAGTCCGACTGGACCAGCAGGGCTCCGAGGTCCGGCATCAACTCGATCGACAGCTCCCGGGCCCGCTCCCGGGAGACGTACGGGTCGTACGCGATCAGCCGCATGCCGAAGGCCAGCGCTCGCTGGGCCACCATGGTCCCCACCCGGCCCAACCCGACGATGCCGAGCGTCTTCCCGTGGAGCTCGACGCCCTGGAGCCGCTCCCGATCCCACTCGCCCGCGCGGAGGGTCGCGTCGGCCCGGGGCACGTTCCGGGCCAGAGCCAGGAGCAGGGCCACGGTGTGTTCCGCGGCCGACAGGATGTTCGACTGGGGCGCGTTGACGACCATGACGCCCCGCCTGGTGGCGGCCTCGACGTCCACGTTGTCCAGTCCGATCCCCGCGCGGGCGATCACCTTCAGGTTCGCCCCGGCCTGGACCACCGCGGCGTCCACCTTCGTCTGGGACCGGACCACCAGCGCGTGGTACCCGCCGATGGCCTCGGCCAGCCCGGCCGCGGCCAGGTCGGTGCGGACATCCACCTCGTGCTCCTCGCGGAGGAGGTCGAGCCCGCGGTCCGACAACGGCTCGGTCACCAGGACCCGCATGGGCCGAGTATAGAGAGGCGCCTCGGGCCGGTCACCTTGACTTAGTCCACAGCTTAGTCCAGACTCGGGAGCGTGACCACCGTCAACATCCACGAGGCCAAGACGCATTTCTCGAAGCTGGTGGACCGGGTCCTCCAGGGCGAGGAGGTAGTCATAGCCAAGGCCGGCCGGCCCGTGGCCCGGCTGGTCCCCCTCCCCCCGAGGGTCCCGCGACGGACCCCGGGGAGCGCTCGAGGGCTCATCGAGATCGGCCCGGACTTCGACGAGCCGCTCCCCGACGACATCCGCTTCGAGTGAGGCTCCTCCTCGACACCCACGCGTTCCTGTGGTGGATCACCGATGACGACCGGCTGTCCGAGCGGGCCGGCGAGGTGATCGCCGACGGCGCCAACGACGTGTACCTCAGCGCGGCGAGCGCGTGGGAGATCGCCATCAAGGCTGGGCTCGGCCGGATCCGACTTCCGGACGACGCCTGGACGTTCACGCCCCACCAGCTGGAGCGCAACGCTTTCCAGACGCTCCCCGTCCATGTCGGGCACGCGGTCGCCGTGATCACCCTTCCGGACGTCCACCGGGACCCGTTCGACCGGATGCTTGTGGCCCAGGCCATGACCGAGGGCCTGACGATCGTCAGCGCGGATCCCGACCTGGTCCGCTACCCGGTCCCGGTCGTCTGGTAACCGGTCAGCCGGACCGGGCGAAGACGTCCTCTGCCGCGGCCACCGCGGCGCCGCGCTTCACCGGGTAGCCCATCGCATCGAGCGCCAGTTCCAGGGCCGCCAGGCATCGCACGATGTCGAAGCGGTCGTACTGGCCCAGGTGCCCGATGCGGAACACCTTCCCCTTCAGAGGGCCCTGGCCCGGGGCGAGGACGATGCCGTGGTCCGTCCGCACCTTGGCCACCAGCTCGTTGCCGTCGATGCCCTCCGGGGCCCGCACCGCGGTCACGGCCCAGGCCCTGTCGAGGTGCTCCCCGTCGAGGTCCAGGCCGAGGGCCCGAACACCCTCCTTGGTGGCCTCGGACAGGAGCCGGTGGCGGGCCAGCACGGCCTCCTCACCCTCCTCCTGGTACAGGCGGAGGGCCTCACGGAGCCCCAGCAGCAGGCTGATGGCCGGGGTCCACGGGCTCTCGGGGTCGGGCAGGTCGTAGGACCGCTTGTACGCGGCCCAGTCGAAGTAGAACCGCGGGCTCGTGGACTCGCGGGACGCGGCCCACGCAGCCTCGGACACCGACACGAAGGCCAGGCCGGGGGTGGCGCCCAGGGCCTTCTGCGAGCCGCCCACGGCCACATCGACCCCCCAGCGGTCGCCCTCGTACGGGACCGCGCCGACGGAGGAGATCACGTCGACCACGTACAGCACGCCGGCTTCCTTCGTCACCCTGCCGATCGCCTCGACGTCGTGGATCACGCCGGTGGAGGTCTCGCTGTGCTGGGCCAGGACACCTTTCGTGGGGGCCTCGGTGATGGCGGCGGCGATGTCCTCGGCCACCGCGGCCCGACCCCAGTCGTACTCCACACGGCGCACGTCGAGGTGGAAGGCCTCGGCGATGCGAGCGAAGCGATCCCCGAAGTACCCGGCCACGGGAACGACCACCCGGTCGCCCGGCGAGAACAGGTTGGCCACCGCGGACTCCAGCCCGCCGGTGCCGGACGAGGTGAACACGAGGACGTCGCCCTTCGTCTTCAGCATGGCCTTCAGCCCCGCGGTGACCTCGCGGAGGAGCCGTCCGTAGCCGGGACCGCGGTGGTAGACGAGCGGGCTCCCCTGGGCCAGGAGCACCTCCGGCGGGACCGGGGTCGGCCCGGGCGTCATCAGGATCTCGGGACGTTCCATGGCGTTCCTCCGGACGTTCGGCTCGAACCAGCGTAGCACTGGGGCGCGACGCCTTCGAACGCATGGGGAGCTGTGGGGGTCGGGCGACCGTGTGCCGGTGTGGAGGGTTACCCTTCGGGCATGGCCCGTACGGCAACTGCGGTGGAGAAAGCGCTGACCACGGGGTTCGGCCCCGGGGTGCCAGTCTCTGACGAGGCAACGCCTGAGATCGGCACGGTCTGGAACGCCGGGCACATCGAGGTCGCCCTGGCCACCCGGGTGAACGAACGACGGCTCAGGGCACTATGGCGTCGTCGACACGGGAACCGGGCCACCCCGCTCCTCGTGCTCGCTCCTTCCGGCGACTCCGACGTCCATGTGCTCGGCCCCCAGCGGCCCGACGACCCGGTCCGCGAAGTGGCGATGGATGCGCTCCTGTCCACCCTCACGGAGCTCCAGGCAAAGTCCCGGCGCGACGCCGTCGTGGCGCTCCAGGGAGCGCTGGAGCGGTTGGACCGCGCCGGTGTTCCCGGGATCCTCATCCGTGGCCTGCTCACGCGCCACGTCCTGACCCGACGCCTTCGCCGGAACCGGCCCCAGGAGTGGGAGCGGCTCGAGGAAGCGGCCGCGAAGGTCACCCGCTCCCGATCGTGGCGGGAGAACCTGGCCGCCTTGGGCTACGACATCGAGGGCCGCCCGTCGCGCGGCCACGTCCTCCGTCACGAAGGCCGTCCGATCGCGGTCGTTCATCCGCTCCCGGATCCAACGGCGTTCGCCCGGATGACGCCCGAGGGCAGCACCCCCGAAGGGCTGCTGGTGGCCGACTGCCGGGCGGAAAACGTGGCCTGGGGTCTCCTGGCCACGAACACTCGGTTCCGACTGTTCCCCGCGGAGACTTCGGTGGGCGCCGCCACCGCCCGGTACGTGGAGATGGACCTCACCGCGACACAGACCGACGACTGGGCGTACATCGGCCTCCTGGCTCCCGAATCCTTGGAGCCCGGCGGGCTGCTGGAGCAGCTGGTCCAGGAGGCGGAGCGCCTGGGGAACGAGCTCCGGGAGGACGTCGAGCAGAGGATCAGGGAACAGGTCCTTCCCGCGATCGCTCGCGGTCTGGGAGATCACCAGCGCCGAGGCGGCCACGACCTCTCGAGCCCGGAGAGCCGCCAGCTCAACGAGGACGCCACGCTGCTCCTGGTCTTCCGGCTGATCTTCCTCCTGTGGCTGGAGGGACGCGGCTACCTCCCCACGGCGTCGAGCGCATACTCCCTGCACTCCGCGACCCAGCTCCTCGGAGACGCGCGGGTCCAGGGCCCGGCGTTCGACGCTCGCGCCACGACGCTGTGGGACCGGTTCATGACCCTCGTCAAGGCCATGCGCAGCGGCAACACCGCCTGGGGACTACCCGCCTACGACGGCGACCTGTTCGCCGCCGACGCTCTGGAGGGGGCCGAGCTGCTGGAGGAGGCCGGGATGGCCGATGCGCGTTTCGGCCCCGCGCTCGCCGCCCTCGGCCATGACCCGGAGGGCGAGGACGCGGAGGCTGGCGTGGACTTCGGCGGCCTGGAGATCGCCCACCTCGGCCGGATCTACGAGGGGCTCCTGTCCCTGCGCCTGTCGCTGGCCACCGAGCCAATGGCCTACGACCCCCGGGTCGACCGATGGATGCCCGCCGGCGACGCTGAAGCAGAGGTCAAGCGGGGCGACCTTTTCTTCCAGACAGAAAGCGGCGGACGGAAGGCCGCCGGCGTCTACTACACCCCTCAGCTGCTGGTTCGCCATCTGGTGGACCGAGCGGTTCTGCCGGCCCTGGAGGGGCACCTCCAGCGGGTCGCCGCCGAGCCCAACGCCCGCAGGGCCGCCGCGATGCTCTTCGATTTCAAGGTCCTCGATCCGGCCATGGGCAGCGCCCATTTCCTGGCCGACGCCTTGGACAGGATCGCCGACCGGATCGGCACGTTCCTGGCCGAGCACCCCTTGAAGCCGGTGACCGCCCTCATCGACGAGCTTCGGGCCGAGTCGGCCTGGGAGGGACGGATCGAGGACGGCGACCTCCTCCGCCGGCTGGTCCTGAAGCGGTGCATCTACGGCGTGGACCTCTCCCGGATGGCCGTGGAGGTCGGGAAGGTGAGCCTCTGGCTGGCGTCGTTCGTACCTGGCCTCTCTCTCGCCTACCTCGGCCACAACCTCAAGCAAGGGGATGCCCTTGTGGGCGTGGCAAAGGCCGACGTCCTTGCTGATCTGGGCCCGCTCTTCATCGATGTGCATGCCGGGGGGTATGGTGCGGTCCCGGCAATCCCGAAAGCTCTCACGCGGGCGAAGACTCTCGCAGGCAGGGTCGCCGAGACCGCGGATAGGACACCCGAAGAGGTCGCTTCTTCGCGAGAGATCGATGCGGAGCTTGATGAGGTCCTCTCCGGTCTCACCCACCTCTTCGATGTGTGGACCGCCGAGCCGTTTGGCCTTCAGGGAGCAAGGGGTTGGCTCGCCACAGCCGCAGTCGACGATTTGGTCGAGGGTCGGACGGCGAAGGGTGAGGAACGGTACCTCCACCCGGCGCTGAACATGGCCGAGAAGCTGTTCTTCTTCCAATGGCTCGCGGAGTTCCCCGAGGTGTTCGTCCGGGACGACCCTGGCTTCGACGTGGTCATTGGGAACCCGCCGTGGGAGGAACTGACCGTCGAGGAGCTTGCCTTCTATGCCCTCCACGATCCTGGGATCCGAGGGCTCCGAGCCGAGGCCGACCGCCGGAGGCGGATCGAGGAGCTGCTGAAGCGGTATCCCGACCTCGAGAAGGAGTTCGAGGAGCGGAAGATGGCATTGGAGGAGAAGCGCCGGTTCTTCGGGCCCCAGGGCGGCTATGTGGCCCAGGGCTCCGGGGACATCGATCTCTACAAACTGTTCAGCGAGCGGTATCGCTCGCTGACCCGGGAGCGCGGGTGGCTCGGGGTGGTCCTGCCCAGGTCGGCGTTCCTGGTGGACGGGGCACGGGGGTTCCGGCGGTGGCTCTTCGGGGATGGGGAAGTCCGGCGACTAGACTTCATACTCAACTCGGCTCGCTGGGCCTTCGACATGGAGCCCCGCTACACGCTCACCCTCGTCGCCGCTCGGCGGACTGCCCCCGGCCCCGACTCCGTAGTTCGGATGACGGGACCGTCCCCATCGCAAGCGGAGTTCGAGCGGGCATCCGCATCCGATGGCATCCCGGTGACCTACGAGCGTCTGGCGTCATGGACCCGCCTCGTCGACAGCCCGGGCTACGAGGTGCCTCTCCTGCCGTCCGCAGAGGCGGTCGCCGTGTTCAATAAGCTCCGTGCTGGGCCCCGGTTCGCCGAAGGGTACCGAGGCGTATGGTCGGCGTTCCCGGTGGCGGAACTCCACGAGACTGCAGATAAGAAACTCTTCAGCCACGAGGAGGGCGTCCCGGTGTGGAAGGGGCGGTCGTTCGACCAATTCGATCCCCATGGCGCCGACCCCGCCGGGTTCGCCGACGAGGCCGAGGCCATGGACAAGCTCCAGGCGAAGCGGCAGCGGTCGCGCGTGTTCCGAACGCGGTTCCCCCGGGAGGCCACCGAGGACCCGAACACTCATCCCTTCCACTCGGTCCGGGTGGCGTTCCGGGACGTCAGCCGGGCCACGGACTCACGCACGGTCCGGGCCTGCATGATCCCGCCACGGACCTTCCTCACAAACTCGGCTCCATACCTAGTGTTCCCAGAAGGCTCCGCCCGTGCCGCGGCCTTGGTCCTGGGGATCCTCAACAGCCTGCCGTTCGACTGGCAGGCCCGGCGGTTCGTCGAGATCCACCTCAACTTCTACGTGCTGAACCTGCTGTGCTTGCCGCCACCCGGGGCGACCGACGTCGACGCCATCGCTGAGCGCGCCGCCCGCCTGTCGTGCGTGGACGACCGCTTCGCTGAGTTCGCCGAGGAAGCTGGTCTGGTGTGTGGCTCCCTGGAACCCGAGGATCGAGCCCGCCTCCACGCCGAGATCGACGCCCTGGTCGCCAAGGCGTACGGCCTGACGGCTGAGGACCTGGAGGTCGTCTTCGCAGACTTCACCCAGAATGCCCTCCCTGACGCCCGCCGGCAGGAGATCAGGGAACTCCTGGAGACCACATCGTGACCGGCGAGTACGACACCATGGATACCGAGTACTTCCTAAGCTATCTCTTCGGCAAGCAATCCACGCACCAGCTTGCCGGGTCTCTCCAGCGGCGAGGTGGCTGGAATCGGTATCTCGCCCGGATCCTCGATCACCTCGAACGATACGTCGCGACGAACGTTCAGCCGACGGATCGAATACACGAGGAGTCGCTCGAACGATCGCTGGCCAGGATTCGCCGTGGAACCCAAGTCAAAGATCCCCTACTGCGCGAGCAGGCGCTGGTGACGGGTCTCTGCCAATTGAGCCTCGTGCTGATGGGTCGATTCCCCAACCAGTGGGACCGCAAGCGAGTCAACCACCCGAGCCATTACCGCCTCAACCACCACCGGGCCGTTGGGTTCACGCAGTCACTGGCCCAAAGGGCACGCCTCCTCTTCGACGCGACCATCGAGGGCCGAATTGCGTCGTTGGAGAGGGATGACGTGCGAGCCATCAAGGATGCCTACTGGAAGCACCTACGCGAGGCGAAACCCGAACGCTTCCTCTCGTTCTTCCGGGAGACGTTCCCTGCTCAGTACGTCGACCTCTTCGCCTAAGAGGTCCGCCCCTTCGCCTCTCGGAGCAGCTCCTTGGTGACGTCGTCCAGCCAGTAGTACGTGCCGTCGGGCGTCTCTTCCGCGCTGATCGGCAGCCTCCTCCCTAGCGTTGCCGCGTGGCGGCGTGGCCAGGAGAGCGTCCCAGCGAGGACGAACTCGTTGGCCAGACCCAAAGCCTGGACGACCTCCTGGGCCCGGGCCATCCCGGGATGATCCAGGAGGAACTCGATGAGAGCCCGCGCGTGCTGGCTGAGCAGTTCCCAGAGCTCGGTGGCCCGATCCAGGTCATCCGGCTCCCAGTCCAGCAAGGTTCCGACAGACCCCACTTCGGGGGGGCTTTCCAGCCACCTTCCGTGGTCCCGGTAAAACTCGGGGATCCGTTCCAGCGGAACCTTGATGATGACGTCAATCAGGTCTCCCATCTGGCCCTCCTCCTCCACTGAACTAGCTGCAAGAGGGTACCGTAGGGTGTCAGTAGAGGTCAACCGCCCCCTTCCAACCCCCTCAACAGCCCTCCAGGAGCCAGCCTCGTAGGGTACGAACCTCCCTGGCTTTGGAGCAATCGCCCAAATTCGTCGCCCTCACGGGCTAGCATGCCCGCAGAATGGAGGTGGTGACCCTGGAAGATCCGCGTTTCGATCAAGGCCTGTACACGGTGCGGGAGGCCGCCCGGCTCGCCCGGGTCCCCCCGAATACCCTCTGGAACTGGGTCCGGGGCTATGCCTATCCGACCAGCCAGGGCACCGGCCGGGCCAAGCCGGTCCTTGCACCCCCCCGGGAGGACGGCAAGCCCGCCCTCGCCTTCGTCAACCTCATGGAAGCGCTGGCGCTGGCGGGGTTCCGCCAGACCGGCGTGTCCATGCAGCGGGTGCGGAAGGCGCTCGAGTACGCGAAGCGGGCCATGGACGAGGCGCACCCGCTGGCGAACCAGCGGATCCTGACGGATGGTCGAGATCTCTTCTGGGAGTATCAAAAACGCCGCGACCCCGAGGTCCACCTTGTGAACATGGTCAAAGGCGGCCAGAAGGCCTTCCCGGAGGCCGTCGAACGCTACCTGCGGGAGGTCGAGTGGGGCCGGGATCGCTACGCGGTGCGGTGGTGGCCTGGGGCCCGAGAGGCCGGGGCCGGCGACATCGTCGTCGATCCCAAGCGGGCCTTCGGCGCCCCGGTGGTCGCCCGGACCGGCATCAAGACCGAGGACGTGTTCGACCGCTTCTCCGCCGGCGAGCCCATGACCGAGCTCGCAGAGGACTACGGACTCACCCTTGCCCAAATCGAAGCGGCGATCCGCGCCGAAGCGCGCTTCCTCGAGCCGATCCCGGCCGCAGCCTGAGCTCTTCTGCGACCGGAGCCTGGGCCGGCGCAAGGTGCCGGACCGGCTTCGTCAGGTTCACCCCGTCGTCTACGCTCACGACGACCTCTTCCCCCAGGACACCGATGACGAGGTGTGGCTGAGGGAAGCGGCCCGGCGGGGGTGGATCGTGCTCACGCGCGACGACAGGATCCGATACCGCCCCGGGGAGCAGAAGGCCATCCTGGAGGCAGGCGTGGCATGCTTCTGCCTGAACCCGACCAAGGGAATGAAGGCGGACGGATGGGCCGAGGTGCTGGTGAGGGCGCTCCCGCGGATCCTCAGCGTGGCGGCAGCCGAGCGGAGGAGGGGCTACATCAAGGGCGTGAACCGGCGAGGTCAGATCCGACACCTGTTCCCGCGAGGTCGACGGAAGGGCCGGTGATGGGGTCGCCTCCGGAGCTCGTCGACAACCGGGACCGGTTCGAGCACGGGGACGCCCTCCGGTGGCTGGCGGACAACCGGGAGGCAACGCTTTCGGTGGCCACCGGCTACGTCCGGATGGGCGGCCTCACCCTGGTGGCCTCCCTTCCCGGGGGAGATGATCGCCCGGTCCGCCTGCTCCTGGGGGCGATGCCCGAGCCGGGGCTCGGGGCTTTTCCCCAGGGGCCTCAGGAGCCCCGGCTCGCGGGGGAGCTGTTCCGCGAGACGCTGAGCCGGCTGCGCCAGGAACGGGACTTCGAGTCCTTTCCAGAGGAGCGCCGCCGGATCCTGGAGGAGGTGCGTCGGTTCATCTCGTCCGAACGCGTTCAGGTCCGCCGGTTCACCACCCGGTTCCTCCACGGGAAGGCCTACCTGTTCGCCGACAGGGGTGATGGCGGCCTCGCCGGTGAGGGGGCCATCTTGGTCAGCTCGGCCAACCTCACCGCGGGAGGCCTGTACCACAACCTGGAGCTTGGGGCGGTTCGCTACGACCCCAGCGCCGTCGTGTCCGGCCTCGACTGGTTCGACGAGCTCTGGAACGAGGCGGACGACTTCAAGGAAGACCTGCTCGGACTGCTGTTCCCGCCGGAGGAGACCTACGACCCGCAGACGATCTTCCGGAGAGCCCTCATCGAGCTGTACGGAGACCAGTTGGAGCAAGAGACCCGGGGAGAAACCCAGGTCGGCGGCCTCACCCTGACCCGGTTCCAGGAGGAGGGCTATCGAAGGGCCAGGCGGATCCTCGAGGAGGTTGGGGGCGTCGTCTACGCAGACGGGGTGGGGACCGGGAAGACCGAGATCGGGCTCCGGGTCGTCGAGGAGTACGCCAAGGAGCTCGGGCGCTACGCCTTGATCGTTGTGCCGGCCCAGCTCCGCGAGTCGCTGTGGGACAGGCGCCGGGTGGAGCACCTCCTTCCGTGTGAGGTGGTCTCGTACCAGGACCTCGCCGCCGACGAGCAGCTCGGCGGCTCGCGGAGGGTGCTCAGGCTCGACAAGGACGCCTACCGCCTGGTGGTGATCGACGAGGCCCACGCGTTCCGGAACGCCGACAACACATGGTATGCCGCCCTGGATCGCCTGCTGGGCGGTTCCCGGAAGGACCTGGTCCTGCTCACCGCCACGCCGGTCAACAACACGCTGTGGGACCTGTTCAACCTCACGATGCTCTTCGCCCGCCACGACGCTGCCTTCCGCCACCACCGGATCGGGGTCCCCTCCCTGAAGCAACTGTTCCTCGAAGCCGGAGCCCGAGATCTCCACCATGTGAGGGAGGAGAAGCTCTTCCCCCTGGTTGACGCAGTAGCGGTGCGCCGCGACCGGACGTTCATCCAGGAGCGCTACCAGGGCGAGACGTTCCCCGACGGGACACCGGTACGTTTCCCAACACCCCTGCTCCAGGAGGTCCGCTACGACCTGGACGATGTGTATCCGGGGGTCTTCAAGGAGGTCGTCGATGGGATCGATTCGCTGACCATGGCCCGGTACCTGCCCGCCCGGTACGTTGAGGGCGAACCAGGCGAGGTCGCCCGGGAGGAGGCCCTGGCCGGCCTGATGAAGTCACAGCTCCTGAAGCGCTTCGAGTCGTCGGGTTCCGCCGCCAGGGAGACCCTGGGACGGATGGTCCTGGCTCACGAGGCGCTGGTCACGGCATGGGAGAGAAGCGAGATGGTCCCTTCCCTGTCGACGATCAAGGACGTGGTGAAGACCGCCCAAGAGGGCGATCCGCTCCCCGACCTGGTGGATGCCGCCCTCGATGAGGACGTCGACGCCCGGCCCGCATCCGACTTCGACCCCGCGTTCCTCGACGACGTGAGATCCGATCTGGAGGTCCTCCGAGATTTGTCCGGCAAGCTCGAGCGGCTCGCCGTCTTGCCCGATCCCAAGCTGGATCGGCTGGCCGAGATCCTCGCCGGGACCGACGCGAAGAAGGTGGCGGTGTTCGCATCGTTCGCGGATACAGCCCGGTACGTGGCGGAGGCGCTGGCACTCGACCCGGACCGCTTCGGCGACAGGGCGATGACCGTGGTGATCGGCACCGAGACAGAGGCGGAGACACGGGTCCGCGAGCTGGAGCGCTTCTGTCCCGAGTCGGTGACTGGGGACCCCGCCTTCACTCCGCCCGACGGAGAGGTCGACCTTCTGCTCTCTACCGATGTGCTGTCGGAGGGGCAAAACCTCCAGCAGGCCCAGGCCGTCGTCTCCTACGACATGCCGTGGAACCCTCAACGGGTCGTTCAGCGGAACGGGCGGGTGATCCGCCTCCGGAGCCCACACGATCGTGTCTACTTGTTCACCATGCTCCCCAAGCAAGGCGATTTGGAGGAGGCACTCAAACTGGAGGCCAGGATCCGGGGGAAGATCGCCGCCGCGAACGCCACGTTCGGCATGGAGTCACCGGTGCTCGCCGACGTGGAAGCCGCTACCCGAGTGTTCAACGATGACCTGAAGGAGTTCTTCGACCGGGTGGCCGGCGGTGACCCGACCCTGCTCGAGGAAGGACAGGGACCGGGGTCGGGATCGTTCGTCGGCGAGGAGTACCGATGGATCCTCAGCCGGCTCCTCCAGGAAGGGGAGTTTGCGGGCCTTCGCAGGCTCCCTTGGGGAATCGGGTCCGCGTTCACCAACCCCTCGCTGCCTCCCCAGGCCGCCGGTGTGTTCTTCGCCTGCCGGACCAAGCGGGGTGATCGGCTGTGGCGGTACGTGACCCGGGACGGAGAGGTAATCCAAGACGACCTCGACATGCTCCGGCGGATCGATCCCAGCGATCAGCCGAGGGTCGATATTCCTCCCTCCGAGGTGCTGGAACGGGCATGGGAGGCCGCGGCGGGCGACATGTGCCGGGCGTACAACGAGCGCCTGGACCCTAAGGTTGTGGACGCCGCTCTGCCGGCGAGCCAGCGATGGGCGCTGGAGATGCTTCGGAGCTCGGACCTTCCTGAGGACCGGGCCTACGCGGTGGCTGATGAGGCTCTCGGCGTGGGACGAAACCAGCTCGTCAGGCGCGCTCTCTCGACGATCCGGAAGCGGGTCGCCGAAGAAGCCCTCGGGGTCAGGGCGGCCGCCGATCTGATCGTGGGGGTGGTCGAGGAGTTCGGACTCCGTCCGGAGCCGGAGCCGGTCGATCAGCCGTCGCCGATCGGGGAACAGGATCTGGGCGTGGTCTGCTTCCAGGTCGTGCAAGGCATCTGAAACGACGCCGGACACCACTTACCGCCCCGGTTGACGTTAGATCAGCTTGCGGAGCTCGTCGAAGAGGCGGTCGATGTCCGACTCGACGGTGAAGAAGTGGGGCGACACCCGGATGCCGTCGCCCCGGTGGTCCACGCACACGTCGCGCTCGTAGAGCGCCTCGGCGATCTTCCCGGCCTGCTCCCCCACCTTGACGTTGACCACCCCTCCCCGCGCCGAACGCTCCCGGGGCGTCCGGACCTCCAGCCCGGCCGCGTCGGCCCGCTCGATCAGGTAGTCGGTGAGCTCGCCCTGACGCTCCCGGATCCGCTCCGGGCCGACCTCGGTGATGATCTCGAGCCCTCCCTGGGCGATGAAGGCGCTCGGGGCGGGGTGGGTCCCGGTCTCGAACCGGCGGGCGCTGGGGTGGAGGTCGAGCTCCTGGGTCTTGAAGGCGAACGGCTCGGTCTGGCCGAACCATCCGGTGATGGCCGGCTCCAGGGTGGGGATGAGGTCCCTCCGGGCGTACAGGAACGTCAGCCCCGGCCCGCCGCACAGCCACTTGAGGACGCCGGTGGTGTGGAAGTCGCACCCGACCTCGTGGACGTCGATCGGGACGATGCCGGCCCCGTGGAAGTCGTCGATCACGG
>JBOGVZ010000024.1:0-38024 GCA_050692985.1 Actinomycetota bacterium | reverse complement strand
TAGGCCATCGGCTGCCTCCATAAGGGCTCGGGAGCGAACTACACCGATGTCATTGTCCCCGCAGGGAGACTTGCTGGCGAGCACATCCGCGACCGTTTACCGAGGGTTTACGCGACAGCCTCTGAGGTCCTCGTAGTAGCGAAGCACCAGGGCGGCTCGCTGGCGGGCCGGCAACGTGGTCAGAGCTGCCCACAGGTCGTGGCGGACTACCACGTCCAAGCCGGCGGTGTGATCCTCGGCCCGACGAGTGTCCGCGAAGGCCCGCTCCAGCCGGAGCCGCCGCAGCCTCGACACGTGCAGGTTCACGATCGTGCGGCGTAGGTAGGCACCGAAGGCTTCTCGATGGCGGAGGTGCCGGAACCGGCCCGCCAGCCGGACGAAGGCATCGTGAACGAGGTCCTCGGCCGCCTCGGTGCTGCCCGTGAGCAGGTAGGCGAGGCGCCGGCCCCCGGGTGCGTGGCGAACGTACAGCTCATCCAGGGTGCTCGCCGGGGCGTCGGTTCGCCGATCCAGCTCCAGTCTCCTGCTCAGCATCCACTACCTAGACGCACGTGACCCCGGAAAGGTAGCGATGCTCTGGCCGGGCCGCTCATCTCGCCCTCACGCGAAGGGGTTCGGGGCCTGTGCCACTCATATCGAAAACGGTATCGCGCTCTCGCCTGCGGGGGGCCCGATAACGAAAACGTTATGAAATCACGAGGTAGCGGCGAACCCCTCCCGGGGCCTTCCGAGAACCGACCGTCTGCAGCCCGCGTCCTACATCGGACCGGCACATCGCGGAGGAGTATCTCCGCGGATGGATCTCAACGGTCGATGGAACCATCCGGAGGGCCCGTGGCTTCTCGGTGTAGACGGTGAGGAATCGATCCGAGGAGGACTTCGTGCAGTTCTACCGGGCGCACTGGCCCAGGCTCGTCGCTGCGCTGGCCTGGTCCTTGCCCGACGACCCCGCGACGTCGCCCAGGAGGCGTTCGCGCGGGCCTTCGAGCGGTGGAACGTCGTTCGGTCGCATCCAAACCCGGACGGATGGCTCTTCCTCACGGCCTATCGTGTCGCCGGACGCGTTCGGCGTCGCCACAGGCTGAGCGAGAGGCATCGAAGTGCCGATGTCGCGTCGCGTCCGGAGAACCCGGGAGCGGCGGCCGAAGCACATGAGGCTCTAGCCGTGCTCTCTCCGCGACAGCGGGCCGCCGTGATCCTTCGTCACCACTACGGCTTGTCCACCTCGGAGACCGCCCGGGCCCTTCGGTGCCGGGAAGGCACGGTGAAGTCACTGGTTGCTCGGGCCAAGGAAGCTCTCATCGAGACCGCTTTTCCGGAGGAGCGATGACGTCATTCCCCGATCTGCTGTCCGAGGCCATCCGGGACGCTGCCGATCGGATCGAGGAACCGTCCGCGCCGCAGGTCCTCGAGGCGATTCGCCGCGGCAGGCACCGGCGTGGTCTCCGCTATGCGGTGCTCGGCCTCGTCGTTGCGGCCGTCGTTTCGGGTGTGACGGTTCCCCTGGTGTTCCTGTCCGCCTTGCGTCCACCCTCCGATACGAGCATCACCCCCACACCCGCCGTGAGCCCATCCCCCGAGGAGGCCCTCTCACCGCCGGAAGGTGCCGGGCCGTTCCATCCCGAGACGTACCGCGAGGACGGCCTAGTCGTCATGCCGGTGACGTTCCCTGACGGAACGACGGCCGAGGTGCTCTTCCCGGAGGAGCTCGGCACCGGGAGCATCGGCCCGTTCGCCTACCTCGACGGCATGCCCCGAGAGTGCCATCCGGAGGTCAAGCCGGTTCGCGCGGCGATCGTCGGGAGCTGGACCCGGCCCGGTGCTCCACTGGCCGTGTTCCCAGGGGCCGGTGGTGAGCCCGTTGGCTTCTGGCAGGGGAGGAGGTGGACCCAACCCTGGGACGTCCTGGCGTTCGACTTCGGATCGTGGGCCGGCGTCATCCCGTGCAACGTGGACCCTGTGGAGGACGCGGACACGCTGGCCCTGGTTGCTCGAAGCGTCGACGCCCGGGAGGCCGAGGACGGCTTCCTGGTCATCACCCCCCGACCACCAATCGAGCTTGTTCGGACCGGGGACCAGGTGGGGCCTCGCCTCCAGTTCGAACAGGAGACCGGGCCCGGCAGAGAGTTTCGGTTGGTATCGCTCACGATCAGCGGGTGCTCCCCCTCCTCGGTCGCGCTGGCCCAGGGCGGCGGCACCGCTCACGGCTGCTTCGAGGGAGGGATCGACCTCTACGCGGCCGGAGATCGTGAGTTCCTGAACCAGGTGGTCGAGAGCCTCCAGGTCAGGAAGGTCCAGCCTCCGGGCTGACCGAGCCGCGACCGCGCTAGTGGTCGCTCTTGCCGGTGAACTGGAAGCTGGAGATCTTCACGGCGGGGACCCGGGAGGCGGCGAAGAAGAACTCGCTGGCCAGCTCGGTCTCGGAGCCGATCATCTCCACGTCCCGCAGGGACTCGATGATCGACTGGGTGAACCGGAAGTTCTTCACCGGGTGCTTCACCTCGCCGTTTTCCACCAGCCAGGTCCCGTCGCGGGTCATCCCGGTGATCACGGCCTCTCGGGGGTGGACCACGTTCGAGTAATGGAACCGGGTGACGAGCAGCCCGCGCTTCGTGCGCGCGATCATCCGCTCCACCGATGCGTCTCCCGGCTCCAGGAACAGGTTCAACGGGAACGGGCCCTCGGGGTTGGGGGGCGGGAGGGCGTGGCCGGTCGGTTCGGCCCCCGCCTGCCTGGCGCTCCGCCGGTCGTGGACGCCCCCCCTCACCACGCCGGCCTCCACCAGGTCCACCCGCCGCTTGGGGGTGCCCTCGAAGTCGAACGGCAGCCCGATCGTGAGCGGCGACAGGGCGTCATCGTAGATCTTGACCGCATCGGCCATCAGGTGCTCTCCGATCCGTCCCGAGAAGCACGACCGGCCCTCGGCGATGGCCCGGCCGCCGAACCCCAGGTACGCCAGGAAGGCCAGGAGCGTGGCCACCGCGGGAGGCTCGAGGACCACCTCGTACCGGCCGGGCTCGAGGTCGCGGGGCCGCTGGCTGTCGCGGGCCTTGGTGAATGCCCGCTCGCCGATGGCGCCGGCGTCGAGGTCGCCGACCCGGACCGCGGCCGCCTCGGCGAACCCGGTCCCGCCCTCGCCGCCCGAGACCACGGTGCTGGCCAGGGCCTGGGTCATCGGCGCGTAGCAGGACTGCCCCTCGGTGTTCGCCAGGGCCATCTCGGTGGCCGTGGTCTCGAAGGCCCCCGCGGCGCGGAACCCGTGGTCGAGGCGCTCCACCAGGTCGGCCACGGCCCGGGCCCGGCTCTCGGGCGTGGCCTCAGCGGTGGCCTCGTCGTAGCCGTCCGGCCGCTCCGGCACGTCCGCCGGGGGGGCCAGGCCGGGGAACCGCGGGTCGGGAGCGGAGACCTCGGCCAGCTCGAGTGCGCTGCGGGCCGCGGCGGCGGCGCCCTCCTTGGACAGGTCGTTCGTGGAGGCCACCCCCACGCGGTCGCGGCTCACCACCCGCACCTTGATCCCGGTGTCCTCCCGGAACGTGCTCTGGTGGATGGCGGAGTCGGCGAACCGGGTCAGCCCGCCCCACTCGTGCATCACCAGGACCTCGACCCCATCCGCGGTCACCGCATCGAGCGCGGTGGCGACGACGCTCTGGATCTCCTCGGGGCCGATCGGGGCCGGCATCAGGCGGTGCTCCGGGCCACTACCTGACCCCCACGCGGACGTTCCGGAACCGGGCCGGGGGGGTGCCGTGGCCCACCCTGGCCACCTGCCCCGGCTGGCCCTTGCCGCAGTTCGGCGTCCCCCACACCACCCATTCCTCGGGGCCGCCCACGGCATCGCAGGAGCCCCAGAAGCCGGTGGTGATGCCGGTGTAGTTGGGGTTGCGGTACATCTCGCCCAGGCGACCGTCCTTGATCCGCCAGGCCGCCTCGCAGCCGAACTGGAAGTTCACCCGCTGGTCGTCGATCGACCACGACGTGTTCGTCGACATGAAGATGCCGTCCTTGGTGTCACCGATGATCTCGCCGAGCGTCCCCTCGCGGGGCTCCAGGCTGATGTTCGTCATCCGGATCAGCGGCAGGTTCTCCCACCCGTCGGCCCGCATCGTGCCGTTCGACACGTCACCGACCACCGGTGCGGTCTCCCGGCTCGACACGAAGTTCTGGAACACGCCGTCCTCGATCACCGGGATCCGCTGGGCGGGGACGCCCTCGTCGTCGTAGCCGAAGGTACCCAGCCCGCCGGCCAGCGTGGCGTCGGCGGTGACCGTCACCAGCGGCGAGCCGTACCGGAGCCGGCCGCGATCCTCCGGGGCGAGGAACGAGGTCCCCGCGTACGCCTCCTCCATCCGCAGGACCCGGTCCAGCTCGATGGGGTGCCCGATCGACTCGTGCACCTGGAGGACGACCTGCTGGCTGTCCAGGACCAGGGTCGTTTCCTCGGCGGGGCAGTCCGGGGCCGACAGCAGCTCGACGGACTCGCGGCCCACCCGCTCGGCCTCCTCCACCAGCGACAGCGCCCGCACGTGCTCGTAGCCGGCCGCGGACAGGTGGCCGCGGAACGAGTTCGGGAATGAGCGGCGCTGGATCTCCCCATCGCCGATCGCGGTGGCCTCGATGCCCCCGCCGGAGTGGGTGATGGTCTGCTCGATGGCCGCGCCCTCCGAGGAGGCGAAGGCCTGGTGCTTGCGGTACAGGTCCAGCATCGCCTCGGCGAACGACACCCTCGGCACGCCCTGCATGCGCCGCGAGGCCTCCATCAGCAGCGAGACCTTCTCCTCGAGCGCCACCGTGAACGGGTCCTCCTGGACGGGCGTCTCCCAGGTGTCGGTGAGGGGTTCGACCTCGGACAGGCGGACCGGCTCCCGGGGGAGGCGCGAGGCCGCCCGAGCGATCTCCACCGCCAGCCGGGCCGTGCGGTCGATGTCCGCCTCGGTGGTCCGGGCCGTGGCGGCGAAGCCCCAGTAGCCGTTCACCAGGACCCGGATCCCCACGCCCTCGGACCGGGAGCGGTCGATCCCTTCCATCTCCTGGTTCTTGACGGACAGGGACTCGGACTCCTCGGCCACCCACCGAGCGTCGGCGTAGCCGGCGCCCGCGGCTCGGGCCACGTCCACGGCCTGCCTGGCGATCTCCAGCACGGACTCCTCCCCGGTCTGCTCGTGAGGGGCCGCCAGCCTACCAGCGCGCACCGGAAGCCGGCTAGCAAGGGAAGGGATGCAGGCGATCGCGCCGATCCCTTCCGCTCCCGGAGGCAGGAGCCTGCCCTCCCTGTGGCGAACACTTCAGCGACCTTCCAGGAAAGGGGACGAGATGCGGATCAGCCGGTTCCTCACGCTCGCCGGCGCGGTCGCCGTGGTGGCGTCCACGCTGGTCGTGGGCGGCGCCCCCCCGGTCATCGCCACCCCGGTGGCCACGAACGACGCCCTCTACTCGTTGTACGGACGGGTGTTCCCGGACCCCCACGGGTGCACCAGGGGCCTGCCGCTCAACAGCCCCTGGGCCAAGGGGAACGTGTGCGCCGTCCAGTTCGTCCAGTGGGACGAGGCCGTGGGTGGCCTGGAGTTCCTGGAGAGCAGGTTCGACCGGTACCTCGACGTCCTTTCGGGCGACGAGCTCCGCGAGGTCGCCGAGGACCTCACCGACGACGAGCTGCGGTCCGCCGGCCTCCCCCGCGAGGACCTGACCCGTGACAGGCGCGACCTGACCGTGGTCAAGGTCACGGACGACGAATCCCCGGTTCCCGAAGCCGACCGGAAGCACTTCGCCTACTCCCTGGCGATCCACGGGATCGAGCGAGCGGGGCTGGAGGGCGGGATCCGCGCCGCCGAGGACCTGGTGACCTGGGCGGCCTGCGAGGCGGACCCGGACGCCGCCCCCGCGTGCTCGACCGAGGGCCCCTTCCCCAAGCAGATCCTGGAGCCGTTCGACACCGATCCCGATGACCCGAGCGTCCCGCCCGAGGCCGGCCCCACCGCCGGCCAGGTCCTGGCGAACGGCGTCGTGTACCTGATCTTCTCCAACCCGGACGGATGGAACCGGGGCGACTACTCGGAGGGAGGCGTCTTCTACCAGCGCTACAACGGGAACGGGATGGACCTGAACCGCGACTGGGCCACCGTGGGCTACACGGAGGCCCAGTACACGCCGTTCTCCGAGCCGGAGTCCCGTGGCTACGCCAAGTTCCTCGAAGCGGTCAAGGACCAGACCGCCGAGGGACGCTTCGCCGGGGCCATCGACCTGCACGGCATGGTCACCGCCCGGGCGTTCTCGTTCACCCTGCTGGGGGCGGGCCAGCGCGACTTCCGCAAGAACGAGATCACCGTGCGGACCTCGGTCACCACCTTCCGGGATTCGGAGGAGCGGTTGTCGTGGAGCCCGCTGATCGCCCCGCGAGAGTCGTGCCCCGTGCTCCGCCAGGACGTGGGCATCCTGGTCAGCGAGGCCGCGGTGCAGATGTGCTCCGACCAGTGGGGCACGGTGTGGGACACGATCAACTACCAGATCACCGGTGGTATGGGTGACTGGATGGACTCCCCGCTCGGCCTGGACGCCGTGGGCATCGACAACGAGATGGCCCTGTCCCACCTGGCCCCGAACAACGTGTTCGAGCCGGGACTGGAGCAGCTGCACATCGACGGGAACAAGGGACTGATCTACGCTCAGATCGCCTCGCTGCTGTTCGAGGAGCCGGTGGCCTTCCAGACCCCGGGGCGGGTGGGCCACGTCTTCGACCCCTCCAGGATCACCAACCCGGGGGGCCAGCCGGCGGATCCGGGCCTCGACGAGCTGCCGCCCCAGGACGACATCGAGGGGACCGAGGTCACCGGAGCCCAGGGGTTCTCGTTCACGGTCAACGGGCCCGAGGACGGGGTGTTCAACGGGGGCCTGACGGTCGAGGCCACGGGGGCCAACGCCCGGGGGATCGGTGTCCACACCGGGACCGGGGTCCTGTCGGTGTTCATGATCCTGGACTACTGCGGCCCCGCCCAGCACCCGGGCGACCCGGACAACGTATGCCGGGAGGTGGCCCGGTACTTCAACCAGAGCCCGATCTACTCTCAGGCCGGCGCAAGGATCGACCTCAACAACCCCCCGGCGGGGCCATACCGGATCCGTCCCAACCAGGCCCGAGTGGGCCCCACCCACTACACGGTGTCGTTCAGCAAGGGCCCGGCCTACCCGGTGCCCGAGCAGGCGCCGTACGACGTCTCCCGGATGGACTTCTTCACCGAGCTCAACCAGTACGCCACCCCGCGGCTGCGGGCGGTGGGCGTGAAGAGGGTCCTCCAGGCGCCGGAGGCGCTGGACCGGTTCGACTCCGTCGTGGTTGCCGGAGAGCTCATGCCGGGCTTCGATCCCGACCCGGCCCAGAGCCGGTGGACCGCCTCCCAGTTCCAGGCGTACGTGGACGCCCTGGCCGGGTTCGCCGCCCGCGGCGGGAACCTGGTGCTCACCGACGCCGCCCTGGCCGGGCTCCCGGCCCTGGGAACGGGGATCCCTCCCGAGGCCGTGCGGGGCGGGTTCTTCTACGCCGGGTGGATGGACTTCGACGACGGCGGTGGCCCGACGTACGACCGGCACCACCTGGCCCATGACGTCAACAAGGAGGGCGCCGCCGAGGGGGCCGCCACCATCGGGGGCCAGGCCTTCGACAACCGCCACCAGACGTACGAACCGGTGCCACTGGGGTATTACGTCGGTCCCGGCGGCGCGGGGAACCAGAGCTGCAACTCGGACCGCTGTGACTCCCCCAACTGGATCGTGGACCAGGGAGCGTGGGAGGGCGCCGGTGGGACCACGGCGGCCAGGACCCTGGTGCGGGAGTCGACGGCGCCCAACACCCCCACCCAGACCGGAGTGTCCCTGGGGGAGATCCCCCTCGGCGACGGGATGATCCGCATCGCCGGGGCTGTGCTGCCCGACCCGACCGAGGAGAACTTCCACCCCTACGGGCTGTTCTCGTACGCGCTGACCTACACCGGGTACCAGGTGTTCGAGAACCTCATCGACTACCGGCGGTAGCTTCCCCTTCCTCCCCCCGCCGGAAATGGGGGCCGGCGGGGGGAGGACCGGGGGGCCGGGCTGTCGAATATGTCCCGTAGGGCCGGTGGCACGTTCCTCTGGGCTGAGAGGATCGGCGCGCTCCGACCCCAGTAGAGCGTGACATCGACGAAGGGAGAGAGGGATGCGAGCCCGCCGGATCCGAGTCCTGACCACGGTCGCCGCCCTGATGATCGCCACGCTGCCGGCTGCATTCTCAGCGGCCCCGGCGACGGCGGTACCCAACCCGGTGGCCACCAACGAGGTCACCTATCAGATCTTCGGCCGGGTGTTCCCGGATCCCCAGGGCTGCCTGAACGGCGCCCTGCCGGGGACCAGCCCGTGGGCCAAGGGCAACGTGTGTGTGGCCCAGTTCCTCCACTACGACGAAGTCATCCAGGGGGCCAGGTTCCTGGAGGGCCGGTTCCTGGACGAGGACGGCAACCCCCGGTTCCTCCAGGTCATCCGGCTGGACCAGGCCTACGACAACCCCGAGTATCAGTCGGCGGGGCTTCCCCAGACCGTCGCCCCCGACGAGGACGGGAACCTCCAGGTCTTCGGCCGGGACCGCCGGCCGCTGTACCTGTTCAAGCTGACCGACTCGCAGTCGGAGATCCCCGAGGAGGACCGCCTCCACTTCGTGTACGGGCTGTCGATCCACGGCATCGAGCGGGCCGGCCTGGAGGGCGGCGTGCGGGCCATGGAGGACCTCATGACCTGGGCCGCCTGTGAGGACGACGCCTCCGCGGCGCCGGCGTGCTCCGCCGAGGGAGTCTCCCCCGAGAGCCCCCAGCCCATCGTGGAGACCCCCACGGAGAAGCCGGTGCCCACGGCGGGGGAGACGCTCGAGCGCTCGGTGATCTACTTCATGATGCCCAACCCCGACGGCTGGCACCGCGGCGAGGTGGGCGGCAGCGTCGAGGTGGGCGGCAGCACCGTCGGCGCATCCACCGGCGGGGTCCACTACCAGCGCTACAACGGGAACGGCGTGGACCTCAACCGTGACTGGCCCACCTTGGGCTACACCTACCGTCCCTACTCGCCCGGCTCCGAGCCGGAGATCACCGCCTACACCGAGGTCCTCAAGGAGATCCGCTCGAACACTTCGGGCGACCGGTTCGCCGGGGGCATCGACCTGCACGGCCAGCTCCTGGCCAACGCCTTCAGCTACACCCTGCTCGGTTCCGGCCAGCGGGACTTCCGCCGGAACTTCTCCACCGTGGACCAGTCGCTGCGGGCCTGGGAGGACCAGACCGCCCGGCTGGCGTGGTCGCCGTACATCGGCACGGTGTTCCCGGTGGCCGACCAGTGGGGGACCGTGGTGGACACCATCGGCTACCAGATCACCGGCGGCATGGGTGACTGGTACGAGTCGCCCATCGGGCTGAACGCTGTGGGCATCGACAACGAGATGTCCCTGTCCCACTTCGCGCCGGACACGGTGTACGAGCCCGGGCTGGAGCAGGCCCACATCGACGGCAACAAGGGGCTGATCTACTCGCAGATCGCCTCGATGCTCACCGAGCAGGACTCGGACTTCATCTACGACCCGCCGGGCAAGATCGGCTACGTGTTCGACCGGAGGCGGATCGAGCACGACGGCGAGTCCCGGCCGGAGAACCCGAACCTGCCGGCCCAGAACGACATCGACACCCTGGTCCCCTGCCCGCCGGGCGGCTGCGAGGGCGGCGAGTTCGTGATGGACGGGACCGCCCCCACCCTCGAGTTCGACGTGCTGGGCCCGCCACGGGTGTGGAACGGCGGCATCCACGTGGAGGCCACGTTCAGCAACATCCAGGGCCTGTCCACCGGGTCGATCCCGAACATCGAGCTCCAGCGCTTCGAGACCGACCACGCCGGGAACGAGGAGGGCGAGTGGGAGACGGTGGCCCGGTCCTTCATCCAGGGCGGCCAGCCCGACCTATACATCCAGGCCGGGCAGATCGTCACCGCCAACGACCCCACCCCGGGCCGGTGGCGGGTCCGGGTGACCAACGTCCTGGGCGGGCCGGTGCGGCTGGAGATCGACTTCCGCCGCCACCAGGCCGAGGAGGACCCCGGCCAGGCCCCGTTCAGCGTCTCCAACATGGACTTCTTCGAGCAGCTGAACAGCTACATCACCGACCGCGAGCAGAAGCTCGTGGCGGTGACCGTCGACGAGATCCTGGCGGACCCCTCGGTGCTGGACCAGTTCGAATCCCTGGTGGTGGCCAATGACTTCATGCCGGGATTCGTATTCGCCGAGGAGCCGGAGTTCAGCGGCGACCCCCAGGCGGCCATCCCATTCAGCTTCGCCCCGACGGATGCCCCCCTGCCCACGGCCGGTGAGCTCCCCACGCCCCAGGGGATCTTCGAGTTCGAGGTCCAGGGGCCTCCGGACGTCGACAACGACGTGATGACGGTGTCGTCGTCGTGGCCCGTGGCCAGCGACTACGACATGCACATCGAGCAGCTCGTGGGCGATGAGTGGGTCAGCCACGGCTGCCAGTGCTCGTTCATCAACAACGGGGAGTCGGTCACGGTGACCGCGCCCCAGCCGGGGTTGTGGCGGGTGCGCCTGGAGAACTTCCTGGCGGCGCCACAGCCGGTGGAGGGAACGATCGAGTTTTCCTCCGACCCGGCCCCGCCGCCGCCTCCGCCGAGCCAGTACACGCAGGCCGAGTTCGAGCAGTACGCCTCCGCCCTGACCGGGTTCGCTCAGGGCGGCGGGAACCTGGTCCTGACGGACCGGTCCCTCCAGGGCCTGGTGGGGATGGGTGTGGTGCCGGAGGGCTCCATCGGCTCGTCGCAGCCGGGCGGACGCGGTGCGGTTCCCCGCTACCAGTTCAACGTGCCCGAGCGGGGGAACCTGTGCACGCCGGAGGAGACCGATCCGCTGGTGCAGGACGTGTGCCTGCCCGGGACGGCCGGGGGCACCGCCCGCCAGGCCGTTGAGCCCACCCCGCTGGGGTACACGCCCGACGCCACCCTAGATGGGGTGGAGGAGGCCAAGCTGACCCAGTTCTTCGTGAACCGGGCAGCCTGGGAGGACGGGTGCGGCAAGGAGGACCCGGCCACCTGCACCTCGGGCCTGTTCGGTGCGGAGACCGGCCTGGGCGAGCGCCACCTGGGGTCGGGCCTCGTCCGGGTCACCGGATCCATGTTCCCCGACCCCAACTACGCCCCCGGTGGTCCCCGGGACATGCGGTTCGGGCTGGCGTCGTACTCGCTGACGTTCTCCAACTGGCAGGTCTTCCTGAACCTGGTCGACTACCAGCGGCCCCCCACGGCGTTCCCGGACCTGACCCTGTCCTCGGATGACATCGTCCTGACGAAGACGGGGAAGGGGCAGGCCACGATCACGGCCACGATCCACAACATCGGCGACGCGGACGCGGCCGACGTCCAGGTCCTGTTCGAGGACGGGAACGGTCAGATCGGCGAGATCCAGGTGATCGACCTGATCCCGGCGGGCGGCATGGGGACCGCCTCCGTGCAATGGACGCGGTCCAGGACCGTGATCACGGTGACGGCCGACCCCGCCGATCTCATCCAGGAGAGCGACGAGACGAACAACAGCGCCTCTCGGGCGGCCTCCGGGTAGGGGCGGCTCGGGAACCATCGGACAGGGGCCGGCTTCCCGCGGGGAGCCGGCCCCTTCCCTTTGGAGCCTCGGGACGGGCGTGGTCCTCGTCCGGGGTATCGTTTCGGTGGGTCGGCCACGGGAGGGCCGCGATGGGGATGCTGGCTGGGAAGGTGGCCGTGGTCACCGGCGCCGGGCGCGGGATCGGCCGCGGCGAGGCCCTGCTCCTGGCGTCCGAGGGCGCCCGGGTGGTGGTCAACGACGTCGGTGGAGAGTGGGATGGTACCGGCCGGGACCCCCGTCCCGCCTCCGCGGTCGTGGAGGAGATCGCCGCGGGGGGCGGGGAGGCCGTGGCCCACTACGACGACATCTCCGAGCCCGACGGCGCCCGCGGCGCGATCGGCCAGGCCGTGGAGACCTGGGGACGCCTGGACATCCTGGTGAACAACGCGGGGATCCTTCGCGACCGGATGATCTTCAACATGTCCGTGGAGGAGTGGGACTCGGTGATCAAGGTCCATCTGCGGGGGACGTTCCTGTGCACCCAGGTGGCCGCGTCCCACTGGCGGGAGGCCTCCAAGGCCGGTGAGGAGACCTCGGGACGGATCGTCAACACCTCGAGCACCTCGGGGCTGCTGGGCAACGCCGGGCAGTCGAACTACGGGGCGGCCAAGGCCGGGATCGCCGGGTTCACCCAGATCGTGGCCATGGAGCTGGCCCGCTACGGGGTCACGGTCAACGCCATCGCCCCCGGGGCCCGGACCCGCATGACCGAGAAGACCTTCGGGGAGCTGAAGGCCGCCGAGGGGGCCTTCGACCCCCTGGCCCCGGAGAACGTGGCCCCGCTGGTGGCGTACCTGTGCACCGACGAGGCGGTCCACATCAGCGGCCAGGCGTTCGGCATCACCGGGGGATTGGTCCAGCTCTACCAGGGGTGGACCCCGGTGGCCGAGATCGACAAGGGTGACCGGTGGGAGGTGGCCGAGCTGGCCGCGCGGATCGGCGAGCTGTTCGAGGGCCGCGACACGGTGTACGCGCCGGACCGTTCCCCGCTCCGGCGGATCACCGGCGCCGGCCAGGGCGCCTGACGGTGCCTGCCTGCCCCCGGCCCCCGGCGTCCTGATGGGCCTCCCCATCGGGGTCCAGATCCTGGGCCGTTCCCCGGCCCGGCTGACGGTGGGCGCGGCCCGGCTGTTCGACGCCGCGGGGGCCGACTCACTGTGGGTCATCGACCACTGGATGGGCCTGGTGCCGCTGGACATCTGGGACCGGGAACGGTTCTCGGCGGCGCGGCTGATCCGGAACCCCGAGGAGAGCTTCGACCCGTTCGCCTTCCTGGGCGCGCTGGCCGCCAGGACCCGCCGGGCCCGCCTGGGGACGGCCGTCACCGAGGCGGTCCGCCGACACCCGGTGCAGCTTGCCCAGGCGGCCCTCACGCTCCATCACCTCTCCGGAGGGCGCTTCATCCTGGGGGTGGGCGCGGGGGAGCGGGAGAACATCGAGCCCTACGGCCTGTCGTTCGCCGGGCAGGCCTCGCGCATGGAGGAGGCCCTGTACCTGATCCGCCTCCTGTGGCGCTCGGAGGGGTACGTGTCCCACGAGGGGCGGTTCTTCCAGCTGGACGGGGCGGTGATGGGGCTGGGACCCCACCGGGGGACGTTCCCGCCGATCTGGGTGGCGGCCCACGGCCCTCGCACGCTGCGGATCGCCGGCCGGTACGGCGACGGGTGGCTGCCCACGCACCACATGGAGCCGGACGAGTACGCGGACCACCTCGGCCGGATCCGCGTGGCCGCCGAGGACGCCGGGCGGCGCTTCGACCGGTTCGTCGGCTCGTACGAGCTGCGGGTGCTCCCGGCTCCCAGCCATCGGGAGGCTCACCGGCTCCTCGACTCCCCGGCGCTGCGGCTGGGGGCCCTGATCATCCCGCCACCGGTGTGGGCCCGCGTGGGGGCGGAGCATCCGTTCGGGCGGGACTACCGGGGGATCGTCGACTGGATCCCCTCGCGCCTCGATCCGCGGGAGGTCCTGAGGCTGATGGACGAGGTCCCGTTCGAGGTGATCCACGCCTACGTGGACCACGGCACCTGGCGCGAGCTGGCCTCGCGGATCCTGTCCTACCGGGCGGTGGGCCTCCGCCACGCGGTGCTGGCCAACGTGGCGCCGCTGGTGGACCCCCGGACCGCCCCGGCGTCGTTCCGGTCGCTGATCCGGCTCATCCGCGCCCTGCGCTGAGCCTCAGCCCACCGCCACGAGGCCGGCCTGCTCCAGGGCCAGCCTGAAATCGTGGGCGTTCGAGGCCGCCTCGGTCGCCTCCGACACGTCCCGCGCCGTCCCGAACGAGGCTCAGCAACGCCTGGTCGAACGTCTGCATGCCGTAGAAGTCGCCCGCGGCGACCACCTCGGCGATCTCGGACGTGCGGGTGCCGTCGAGGATGCGCTCCGCCGTGCGCCCGGTGTTGATCATGACCTCGACCGCGGGGACGCGGCCGCCCTCCGCTCCGGGGACCAGGCGCTGGCACAGGATGCCCCGCAGCGCCCCGGCCAGGGTCACCCGGACCTGCTGCTGCTGGAACGGCGGGAAGAAGTCCACGATCCGGTTGACCGTCTCGGTGGCGTCGATCGTGTGGAGCGTCGACAGGACCAGATGCCCGGTCTCGGCGGCCGACAGGGCCGCCTGGACGGTCTCGGGATCGCGCATCTCGCCGACCAGGATGACGTCGGGGTCCTGCCGCATGGCCGCCCGGATCGCGGACAGGAAGCTGTCGGTATCGACGCCGACCTCCCGTTGGGTCACGGCGGCCCGGCGGTCCGGGTGCAGCACCTCGATGGGGTCCTCGACCGTGACGACGTGCCCCGGTCGGGATGCGTTGATGTGGTCGATCATGGCCGCCAGCGTGGTGGTCTTCCCCGAGCCGGTCGGCCCGGTTACCAGGATCAGCCCCCGGCCCTCGTCGGCCAGCCGCCGGACCACCGGGGGGAGCCCGAGCTCCTCGATCGACGGGCTGCCGACCCGCACCAGCCGCAGCACCATGCTCACCGACCCCCGCTGGCGGAAGACGTTCACCCGGAACCGGGCCACCCCGGGGAGGCCGTAGGCGAAATCCCGTTCCGCGCGGGTCTGGAAGTCCTCCCACCGGTCCGGCGGCATGATGGCCCGGGCCATGGCCTCGGTCTCCGAGGCGTCCAGTGGCGAGCCCTCGGCACGGTGGAGCACCCCGTCCACCCGCAGGAGCGGGGGCGAGCCCACCTTGAGATGCAGGTCTGATCCTCCTCGCTCGGCCAGCGAGCGCAGGAGGGCGTCGACGTTCCTCACGAGTCCCCTCCCTTCCGCAGAGGTTTCGGGCCCGATCCCCCCCACCTTGAGCATTGCGAGCAGATCCGCCATCGCCCCCACCCCGGCGGCCGCATCATCTCTGTCAGACCCCCCACCTACAGTGGCTCCGGGAGGTGAGGGGATGACGATGATCGAGCTCGCCCTGGTGGCTCTGGTGGCGGCCGCGGCAGCCGTGGCCGCGGTGGCCCTGGTTCGGCGCCGCCCGGGAGATGGACCGGACACGGACGTGGCGGCGCTGGTCGAGGCCCACGTCGCCCGGCTGACCGAGACCCTGGGGCGACAGGCCCTGGACGACCAGGCCATGCGCCACGGCCTGGATCGGACCCGGGCGGCCCTGGACGAGCTGCGGGTCCAGACGGATGAGCGCCGGCGGTCGGAGGAGCAGGCCTGGGCGGTGGTGAGCCGGCTGGAGGCGGTGCTCCAGGGAGGCTCTTCCCGGGGGCGGGCCGGCGAGAACCTGCTGGAGGAGGCGCTGTCGATGCTCCCGCCGGGGATCCTGGTCCGTGACTTCGCCACCTCCGGGAAGCGGGTGGAGTTCGCCCTGGTCCTGCCGAACGGCCGGCGCCTCCCCGTGGACTCGAAGTGGACCGCCGTCCGCGAGCTGGAGGCGCTCGAGGCCGAGGAGGATCCGGCCGCCCGCCACGCCCTGGGCCGCCGGGTGGAGGAGGAGGTGGCCCGCCGTGCCCGGGAGGTGGCGTGCTACATCGACGCCTCGATGACCACGCCGTTCGCCGTGGCCTGCGTGCCCGACGCGGCCTTCGCGGTGTGCCGCAAGGCCCACGCCGATGCGTTCGCCCGGGGCGTGGTCGTGGTCCCGTACACCGGCGCGGTGCCCACGGTGCTCGGCCTGTACGCCCTGGCCCAGCGCTACGGCGACGCCGGTGACGTGCAGGCATGCCTGGCGGAGCTCGACGGGGTGCTCCAGGGCATGGAGCAGACCCTGGAGAACAAGGTGGCCAAGGCCACCACGATGCTCGAGAACGCCACGCTCGAGTGGCGCATGGGCCTGGGGAAGGCCCGGGGGGCCCTGGCACGGGGCCGGGGCGCCCGACCGGACCCGGCCCCCGACGAGCCCGTCCTGCGATCGGTGGCCGGCGGCGCCGCGCCGGAGGGGTGATCGCCGCGACCCTTCGGGGTCTCGCCGGCCGGGACGGTATCCTGCGGCGGTGGAGTTCGACGCGGCCCTCAGCGACCTGGGCTTCTCCCCGGAGCGACAGGCTCGAGGGGCCGTCCACCACGCCGCTCGGCCGAACCCGTTCCTGACCTTCTGGGTCCACGCCTACGAGGACGGGACGGCCCTGTTCACCTGGGAGTTCGCCATCGGCGAGTACGCCGCCACCAAGGGGCTCCAGGTGGGCTCGGACGAGCACCTCAACACGTTCCTGTATCCCCGGCACGACAGCCGGGGGCCCCAGGACGCGGCCTGGGTGGTCGGGCAGATCGACCGAACCGAGCTGCTCCTGCGCTCGCTGTCGTTCCTGGACGCGGGCCTCGAGACCGACTGACCGCGCCCGCTCCGGCCCTGCGTGGGGGTTGACACCGGGACGCGGCCTGGGCTATAGTCCAGCTCGTACTAGTCCAACTCGAACTAGTAGAGAAAGGACTAACGTGGAGGACCTGCCCAAGGTGCCGACGACCACCTACGCGATCCTGGGCATGCTCACGTTCGGGGAGATGTCCGGCTATAGCCTGGCCAAGGTCGTCGAGCACTCCGTGGGCTACTTCTGGAGCCCGGCTAGGAGCCAGATCTACTCCGAGCTGCGGCGCCTGGTCTCCCTGGGCTACGCCCGCGAGCGGGAGATCGCCCAGCAGGACCGGCCCGACAAGCGGCTGTACCGCATCACGCCCCGGGGGGAGCGGGCCCTCCGGCTGTGGGTCCAGTCCCCGGACGTCGAGCCGGAGACGTTCAAGAGCCCGTTCCTGCTGAAGGTGTTCTTCGGGGGCCTGGCCGGAAGGGAGACGCTCCTGGCCCAGGTCAAGGAGTCCCGCCGCCAGGCCCAGGAGACGCTCCGCGACCTCAGGGTGCTGGAGGGGCAGATCAAGGACCAGGAGGAGCTGTTCTATCCCTACCTCACGCTGAAGTCCGGCCTGGCGCACCACGCGGCCACGGTCCGGTGGGCGGACGAGGTGATCAAGGAGCTGGAAGCGAGGGAGGACGCATGAGGACGGAGACGGCGAGCACCGAGGTGGCCGCGGAGACCGCGGTCGAGGTCCGGGACCTGGTGAAGGAGTTCCGCGCCCCCGGCGGAGGGACCCTGCGGGCCGTGGACGGGGTCTCGTTCACGGTTCGTCGCGGGGAGGTGTTCGGGTTCCTGGGCCCCAACGGCGCGGGCAAGACCACCACCCTGGAGATCATCGAGGGCCTCCAGTCCCCCACGTCGGGGCACACCACCGTGCTGGGGCTGGACTCGGTCCGGGACCGAGAGCGGATGAAGGAGCGCATCGGGGTCCAGCTCCAGGCCGGCGCCTACTTCGACTACCTGACCCTCGAGGAGATCCTGGACCTGTTCGGCTCGTTCTACCCCCGTCGCCTACCCTCGGCCGACCTGCTGGAGAAGGTGGGGCTGGTGGAGAAGCGCAAGGCGCTGGTCGGGGAGCTGTCCGGGGGACAGGCCCAGCGGTTCTCGATCGTGGCCTCGATGGTCAACGACCCCGAGGTTGTGTTCCTCGACGAGCCCACCACCGGCCTCGACCCCCAGGCCCGGCGCAACCTGTGGGACTTCATCACCCAGATCAACAAGGAGGAGGGCAAGACGGTGGTGCTGACCACCCACTACATGGAGGAGGCCGAGCTCCTGTGCGACCGGGTGGCCATCATCGACCTGGGCCGGATCGGGGCCCTCGATACGCCGATCGGCCTGGTCCACGGCCTCCCCACGGCCTACCGGATCCTGTTCGCCACCCACGACCGGGTGGACGAGACCGAGCTGCGAGCGCTCCCCGGCGTGGCCGAGGTGGAAGCCTCGATGAACGGCGGGTTCGGATACGAGCTGCGGGTGGCCCGGGCCCAGGTGACCCTGCCCGCCTTCGTGAGCTGGGCCGAGCGCAGCGGGGTGGTGGTGGACGACGTCCGGGTCCTGCCGGCCACGCTGGAGGACGTGTTCCTTTCTCTGACCGGCCGCAGCCTGAGGGAGTGAGGGAGATGGGCAAGCTGACGGTGGCCAGCATCAAGATGCTGTACCGGGACAAGCAGGCCCTGTTCTGGGCCATGGCCTTCCCGGTGATCTTCGCCGTGGTGTTCGGGCTGTTCGACTTCAGCCAGGAGCCCGAAGTGGACATCGCCGTGGTCCGTTCCGTCGAGTCGCCCGTGTCCGGGGAGATCGTCCGGGGCCTCCGGGAGTTCGAGTCGTTCACGGTGGTCACCTCGAGGGACCTGGCCGACCAGCGCCGGGCCCTGGACGACGGCCGGGTGGGCGTGGTGATCGCGGTGCCGGAGGGAGCCTCGTCGAAGCCGCTCCGGCCCGGGTCCGAGGCGTCCCCGCCGCGGGAGACGGTGCAGGTGTTCTACAACCAGAGCAACTTCGACTCGAATCAGTTCGCCCTGGGGGCGATCCAGCGCCTGGTGGACGGGATGAACCTGCGTCTGGCCGGGGTGTCGAGCCCGCCCTTGCGGGTCCAGGAGGAGGCCGTGGTCGGAAGGTCGATCGAGTACTACGACTTCCTGCTGCCGGGGTTGGTGGCCATGGGAGTCATGACCTTCTCGATCATCGGGATGTCGGTGGCCATCACCCGGTTCCGGGAGCAGCAGATCCTCCGCCGCATCCTGGCCACCCCGCTGCGGCCGCTGAAGTTCCTGTCGGCCCAGGTGCTGGCCCGGCTCCTGCTGGCGCTGGTGCAGGCGGCCCTGATCCTGGCGGTAGGGGTGTTCCTGTTCGGCGCCAACGTGTACGGCAACGTGGCGTGGCTGTTCGTGCTGGCCACGCTGGCCAACCTGATCTTCCTGAACATCGGGTTCGCCGTGGCCGGCCGCGCCTCGAACCCGGATGCGGCCCAGGGCATCGGGAACGCCGTGGCCCTGCCGATGATGTTCCTGTCCGGGGTGTTCTTCCCCACGGACACCCTTCCCCAGGTCATGCAGACCGTGGTGAAGTTCCTGCCGCTGACGCCGCTGATCGAGGCCATGCGGAAGGTCTCGCTCGAGGGTCTGTCGATCACCGCCACCGGGCCCCAGCTCCTCCAGCTGGGGATCTGGGTGGTGGTCTCGTTCCTGGTGGCGTCCCGGATGTTCCGTTTCGCCAGGGCCTGATGGAGCTGTCGGCCGATTCGCGAACCACCGCCGGCGTGCTGCTGCTGGCCATCGTGGCCGTCGAGTACGGCGGGACCTACGTGCTCCGGGTGGTCCGGGGCCGCGTGCCGGCCACCCCGTTCCAGGTGAGCTTCGCCCGGGCGGGGCATGCCCACGCCGCGGTCCTGGTCACCCTGGCCTTGGTGTGCCAGCTCCTGGTGGATGCCACCAGCCTGACCGGGCCGACGGCCTCGGTGGCTCGCAGCGGCGTGCCGGTGGCGGCCATCCTGATGCCGGCCGGGTTCTTCCTGTCCTCGGCCGGCCGGGGAGCGTCCCGGCCGAACCGGCTCATCGTGCTGCTGTATGCGGGCGCGGTGGTGCTCGCGGCGGGGGTGGTGTCCCTGGGGATCGGGCTCCTGGCCGCGTAGGCCGTGGCTCCCCCGGAACCGCGCTACCCTTGGAGCGCGATGGAGTACGAGCGCGCGCTGATCGTGTTCGCCCACCCCGACGATGCCGAGTTCCTGTGCGGGGGGACCGTGGCCACCTGGACCCGGGAGGGCACCGACGTGACGTACGTGTGTGCCACCGACGGCTCGGCGGGGTGGAACGGACCCGATCGGACCAGACAGGAGATCGCCCGCATCCGGGAGCGGGAGATGCGCGACGCCGCCGACCTGCTGGGGGTGTCCTCGGTCGAGTTCCTGGGCTACCGGGACGGCTCGCTGGAGCCGACGATGGACCTGCGCCGGGCCATCACCCGCCCGGTCCGTGGCCACCGGCCGGACGTCATCGTCACGTTCGACCCCTCGGTGCGGTGGGTGGGACGCCGGTACATCAACCACCCCGACCACCGTGCCGTGGGCGACGCGGTGCTGGCGGTGGTGGCCTGCGACGCTCCCACCCGCCCCCAGTTCCCCGAGCTGCTGGAGGAGGGCCTGGAGCCGTTCGAGGTCCCCTCGCTGTGGCTGGCCGGCCAGGGCGGTGACCACCTCGTTGACATCGGCGACGCCATCGACCTCAAGTGCAAGGCGCTGCGGGCCCACGTCAGCCAGATGGAGAACATGGGAGAGGGCGATATCGACAGCCGGATGCGAACCTGGGCGGCGAAGGCGGCCCGGGAGGGCGACATGGAATACGCGGAGGCGTTCCGCAGGTTCGACCTGCGGGACGAGGACTGATGGACCAGGAGCCCGCCGAGGGCCAGCCGCTGGAGCGCGACGAGCGCGAGAACGTCAAGGCCGACCTGGAGGACCTCCGGGCCATGAAGTCGGTCTTCGAGTCGCAGGGAATGCGGGGGGTGGTGGTGGCCTGTCCGGACTGCGGCTCGGACCACTTCTACGGCTGGGACCTGCTGCGGGAGAGCCTGGAGCACATGCTGGACACCGGCGAGCCCAGGATGCACGAGCCGGCGTTCGAGCCGAAGGAGGAGGACTACCTCCTGTGGGACTACGGCAAGGGCTACGTGGACGCCCTGGCCGACGCCGGGCTCGAGGGCAGCGAGGTGGCCTCGGTCCAGGCGTGCGCGTGGTGCGCCACGCCGCTCGAGCCCCACTTCGGTTACTGCCCCAAGTGCGGGCGGGCCACGGCCCCGGCCCGGCTGCTGCGGGAGCTGGTGGCTCGGGGGATGGACGAGCGAGAGGCCCGGGCCCTGCTCGTCCGGGCCGGCTTCGAGCCCTTCGCCTAGGGCCGGGCTAGGCCTTCAGCAGCCTGGCTTCGCGGACGGCCCAGGTGCTCCAGGACGGGAAGGACCCGTCCGCGGTGAAGCCGATGTAGTTGATGCGGTCCGTGTGGATCCACTTCGCCGGGATCTTGATCGTGCGGGTCTTCCACACGGATCCCGGGGTGGCCTTGACGTCCGCCACCTTGTGCCAGTTCACCCACAGGGCCACCTCGCCGGCCTGGGCATCGAAGATCTCGAACCGCGCCTTCCAGGCGCCCTTGCGCCCGCTGGCCCGGTAGAAGACCTCCTTGGGATGGGTCCGGTCGCCGGCCGGGCGGTTCCCCATCTCGACGGCCTTCCCGATGTTCACCGGGAGCGCGGGGCTCTGCCGGGGGTTCACCGGCACCTTCTTCAGCTGGGTCCAGTCCTCGGACGTGGACGTGAAGTAGTCGTACAGGCTGGCGCCCAGCAGGCCGTACTCCCGGGAGGCCCGGACCACCGCCCGGGTCTCCTTCTTGTCGAGCTCGTCGGCGATGCCGCCGATCAGGTGGATCGGGATGTTGCGGATCCCGGTGCCCGAGCGGATCGCCTTGATGTTCTTGACGCTGTCGGCGTGGGTGGCCTTGGGCCCGCTCACCCGGACCGAGGAGTACGCCATCGGCAGGAACACGTCGTAGTGCTCGGTCAGCTCCGCGTAGGGGAACGGGGCCCCCCAGATGAAGAAGTACGGCGGCGTGATCGCTCCGAGGGGATACGTCGGCCCAGCCAGCGCGCGAAGCTTGGCCGACAGGTCCAGCAGCCGCGTGTTCCGCAGGGACGCCGGGTCGACGTGCTTGGCCTCGATGTCCAGGGCGAACGAGTCGAAGGTTCCCCCGGTCTTGCTCTGGAACTGGATGGCCTTCTTGGATCGCGCGTAGTCCTGGGCCGGCTTCTCGAAGCCGGGCAGGTACCAGGCCACGATCCGAATGTCGACCGCGTGGGCGGCGTCGATGAACCGGCCCATGCGGTTCGGGCGGAACAGGGCCTTGCCGCACCCGAAGTTGCACGTCTCCAGGTACAGGGTCCGCACGCCCTTGGCCGCCATGTCGGCCACGGTGCCCTCCGGGTCGTCCCAGCCGGCGTCGTCGTAGATGTCCACCCACGCGCCCAGGCCCCGGTAGGCCATGAGGGACGGCTTCTTGGCCGCGGTGCCGGGGGCCGGCACCAGCGTCAGCGCCGCCGTCACCACCAGCAGCAGCGTGGCCGCGCGGAGGACCGGGGAACGAGCCATGAAGGCGCCACTGTAGCCGTTCGGACCGCTCATGTCAGCCGTATCGGTCGATCCGTTACCCGGCTGGAGGCTCCAGCACGGCGTCCGCCGGCGCCTTGTCGCTCCGCAACCCCTTGAACGAGGGGGCCCGCAGCTTCCCCACCCTGGTCATCTCCAGGTACTCGACGTCACAGACCAGCTCCGGACGCACCCACTTGGCCCCCTTGACCCGGGCCAGCTCGGGGTCGGCGATCGGCGGCTTCGGGACCTCGACCGAGGCCAGGCGTTGCAGGAGATCCGCCAGCACCGGCTGCGTGAACCCCGTCCCCACCTGGCCCACCCACACCAGCTCCCCGTCGCGATAGGCCCCCAGCAGCAGGGCGCCGAACGTGCTGGAGCGGCCACCGGTGCCGGGCGTCCACCCCAGGATCACGCAGTCCTGCCGGTTGACGGCCTTGATCTTCCGCCACTCCTTGCTCCGGCGGCCCGGCAGGTAGGGGCTGCCCAGCTGCTTGGCCACCACTCCTTCGAAGCCCAGCTCCTTGGCCTTGTCGAAGAACGCCGCCCCGTGCTCGTCGACGCTGGCCACGAGCCGGATGGGGCCCGTCTCGGTGACGATCTCCTCCAACAGGCGGATCCGCTCCTCCAGCGGCTCGGGGGTGAGGTCGCGACCGTCGAGCCACAGCAGGTCGAACACGAACAGCACGATCCGCACCTTCGTCCGGGCCCGCTCGATGTCCCGGGGAGCCGACAGGTTCATGCGCTGTTGCAGGCGCTCGAACGACGGACGGCCCCGGTCGTCGGGGGCCACGATCTCCCCGTCGATCACCGCCTGGAGGGCGTTCACGAACCTGGCCAGGTTGCCCAGCTCCGGATAGCGGAACGTGTGGTCCCGGCCGGTGCGGGACACCAGCCGCGTGGCGTCGGTGGTGACCGTGGCCAGGGTGCGGATCCCGTCGAGCTTGGGCTCGAACCGCCACGCGGGGTCGTCGAACGGCCGGTGCCCGGGATCGGCCAGCATCGGGGCGAACGCCGGCGGCGGCTCCGGCTGCTGGTCGGCCGCATCCTTCGACAGGAACACCAGCCAGTCGGTCCTGGTCTTCACCAGGTGGTACTCGCCGCGGTGACGGGTGCCGTGGAGGCGGAACGTGACCTTGTCGTCCTTCCACTCCAGGGCCTCGTACCGGCCCCGGTCGAAGATGCGCACCTCCCCGCCCCCGTACTGCCCCTCTGGGATCCATCCCTCGAACGACCCGTACTCGAGCGGATGGTCCTCGGTCCGCACCGCCAGCCGCTTCTCGCCCGGATCGGTGGGCAGGCCCCTGGGAACGGCCCACGAGGCCAGGGCCCCGTCACGTTCGAGCCGCAGGTCGTAGTGGAGCCGGGTGGCGTCGTGCTTCTGGATCACGAACAGGTCCCCGGACCCGGGCACCGGCGCCGGGGGTGGCTCCGGGGTGGCCTCGAAGTCTCGCTTCCGCCGGTACTCCTCCAGGGCGGGCTCCGGTTCGCCGGACTCCTCGGGGTCGGGAGGTGGGCCCGGCTCGGGTCGGGGAGCCGTTCGCTCGCCGACATTCACCCCAACGGCCTCCATGGCCTCCCGGGCATCGACGGGCTCCTCGAGCACCGGCCGGAACAGGTCGCCCACCCGGGCCAGCCGCTCGTGGACGTTCGCGATCGTGAAGTCCTGGGGCCGGAGCTCCCCGTCCTCGACCTCCTCCCAGGTGACCGGGGTGGACACGGAGGCTCCCGGCTCGGGCCGCACCGAGTACACCGCCGAGATGTTGGCCCCGCGCCGGTTCATGTTGTGGTCGATGAAGATCCCCCGGCGCTTCCCCACGTCCCAGGTCATCGTGACCCGCTCCGGGTCGGCCCGGCGGATGGCCTGGCCGACCGTGCCCACGAAGTCCCGCGCCTCCCGGTACGTGGGGCGGGGGTCGAGGCCCACGTAGATCTGCATGCCCGTGGCCCCCGAGGTCTTGGGATACGAGGGAAGCCCCAGCGCGTCGAGGGCCGCCCTGACGTGACGGGCCACGGCCAGGACGTCCTCGAACGTGGCCGGGGGGAACGGGTCGAGGTCGAAGAACAGGTAGTCGGGGCGATCGATGTCGGCACACCGGGAGTGGAGCGGGTGGAACTCGATGGCCCCCAGGTTGGCCACGAACAGCAGGCCGGCCCGGTCGCCCGCCACCAGGAAGTCGTTGTGGCCCATCCGGCCGTCGTCTTCCTCGCTCTCCACCCGGCACCGGGGCATCCACTCCGGGGTATGGGACGGGGCGTTCTTCTCGTAGAAGTGGGGTCCGGCCACGCCGTCCGGCATCCGCTTCATCGTCAGCGGACGGTCGCGCAGGTAGGGCAGCAGGCGGTCGGCGACGTTCCAGTAGTACGCCAGCAGGTCGCCCTTCGTGTACCCCTCCTCCGGCCAGAACACCTTGTCGAGGTTCGACAGCCGCAGCCGGCGGCCATCCGTCTCCAGCCACCAGTGTTCGCCGTCCCGCTCCGCCGGCAGCGGCTCGGGGGTCTCCACGGTGAAGGCGGGGCCGCGGCGCTTCCTGGGCATGGCCACGATGGTAGCGGGCGGGGGCTAGATCGGCCGATCACCAGGGGAAACGAGGGTAGAATCGGTGTTCCCTGACTTCGGAGGAACCCTCATGAAGACCATCTGGCGAGGTGCTATCTCGTTCGGGCTGGTGTCGATCCCGGTTCGGGTCTACACGGCCACCGAGGAGAAGACCCTGCGGTTCAACCAGCTCCACGAGAAGGACCACGGGCGGATCCGGTACAAGCGGGTGTGCGTGAACGAGGACGTGGAGATTCCGTTCGACGAGATCGTGCGCGGCTACGAGTACGAGAAGGACCGCTACGTGATCATCACCGACGAGGACCTGGACGCCGTGCCGGTGGAGTCGAGCCGGGCCATCGACATCCAGCAGTTCGTCGACATCGACGAGATCGACCCGATCTACTTCAAGAAGTCCTACTACCTCGGTCCCGAGGAGGCCGGGGCCAAGGCCTACCACCTCCTGCGCCAGGCCCTCCGCGAGGGCGGGAAGGTGGGGATCGCCAAGGTCACGTTCCGTGACAAGGAGCACCTGGCGGCGATCCGCCTGGCCGGCGACGTGCTGGTCCTGGACACGATGTTCTGGCCGGACGAGATCCGCGAGGCGGCCATCGAGGGGCTGGAGAAGGACGTGTCGGTCCGGGACCAGGAGGTCCAGATGGCCCAGAGCCTCATCGAGAACCTCACCGACGAGTGGGAACCGGACCGGTACCACGACGAGTACCGCGAAGCCCTGATGGAGATCGTGGAGAAGAAGGTGGCCGGCGAGGAGATCGAGGTCATCGAGCCGAAGGAGCCCGCCAAGGTCACGGACCTCATGGACGCCCTGAAGCAGAGCGTGGAGGCCACCACCAAGCAGGCCAAGCCTCGCAAGGCCGCGTCCGGCCGCAAGAAGGCCGCCTCCTAGGCTGCCCGGGCGCCGCTACCGGGCCCCGTCGCGCGGGGCGTCCACCCGGAACTGGTAGGAGTACAGGCCTCCGGTCGAGTCCGGGACCAGGACGAACCCCTTGTGGAACAGGGTGTCCCACACCGTGGGGCGGGCCTGAAAGAACGTGTGGATGAACGGGATCAGCGGGTCCCAGGAGGAGGGGCTCGTGGATCGGCCGGACCGGCTCGCCATGGGAGACCACGAAGCCCATCTCCCGGGGCCGCACGTCGAGGCCCTGGAACGCCCGTCTGGCGTCCAGGACGTACACGCCACCGTGGTAGTGGGACAGGTAGATCCGGTTGCCCACGATCTGCCGGTTGTGGGGGGAGAACTCGATGTTCCCCCCGGCCCGGCCGGCCGGGTTGGTCCACGTGGTGACCAGGGCCTCCTCCGAGGCCTGGTTGAGGGCCGCGGCGTCCTCGTCGGTCTCCTCGCCGTCGGTCAGGTCCCACTCCGCCAGGAACTCGGGCTGGGAGGAGGTCGGTGACGTCGAACACGTAGAACCCGGTCAGGAAGCCGCCGGCCACGTACAGGTACGTGCGACCGGTCAGCTCGTCGTTGTCGATGAACATGTCGTGCAGCTCGTCGACCTCGATCTCGCCCACCTAGGTGAGGAACGGGAACCCCCCGACGCGGTTCACGCGCGTGATGTGGACGGCATCGACGTTCGACACCGAGAACAGATGTCCAGGTGGTCGTGCCCCTCGCCCACGGGCATCGACTGAGCCGCCTCGTCGGTGCACGGCCCGACACCACTGGGGGGCTGCGCGGCCCCCGTATCGGGGAGGGCCAGCAGTCCGATGAGCGCTGCGAGCAGGGAGAGCCGTGCCAGCGGGGCCCGATACCGGGCCATGAGCGAGCCTCCGTGGTTGTTGTCCGTGGGAAGGCTTCGCGATACCAGCAATCCGGAACTCCTGCCTGGGGCCCGCCGGCTTTTTTACCGGGCCGTAACACCCCGGAAAACGTGGCGAAACGTCGCCCCTCCATCCTGGCGCCGACAGGAAGGAGGATCGATGCCCGGGATCGACAGCGGCGACACCGCCTGGTTGCTTACCTCTGCCGCCCTGGTGATGTTCATGACGCCGGGGCTGGCCCTGTTCTACGGGGGCCTGGTCCGGTCGAAGAACGTGCTGGGGACGATCATGCAGTCGTTCTTTGCCCTGGCCCTCGTCTCGGTGCTGTGGGTGCTCGTCGGCTACACGCTGGCGTTCGGGCCCGACAAGGGCGGGCTGATCGGCGGCCTGGACTTCTGGGGGCTTCGCGGGGTGGGCCAGGCGCCCAGCGACGCGTACGCCACCACCACGCCCCACATCGCGTTCGCCGTGTACCAGATGATGTTCGCCGTGATCACCCCCGCGCTCATCACCGGGGCCATCGCCGAGCGGATGAAGTTCTCGGCCTACGTCCTGTTCCTGGGGCTGTGGTCGCTGCTGGTGTACTCGCCGATGGCCCACTGGGTGTGGGGCGGCGGGTGGCTGGGGTCCATCGGGGCCCTGGACTTCGCCGGGGGCACCGTGGTCCACATCAACGCCGGCGCCGCGGCCCTGGCGGCGATCCTGTACATGGGCAAGCGCCGCGGCTTCGGCCGCGAGGCCTTCGTGCCCCACAACGTGCCGATGGTGATCACCGGGGCCGCCATCCTGTGGTTCGGGTGGTTCGGGTTCAACGCCGGGTCGGCCCTGGCGGCGGACGGGGTGGCGGCCTCGGCCTTCGCCGCCACGCACGTGGCCACGGCGGCCGCGATCATCGGGTGGCTGATCCCGGAGACGATCAGGCACGGCAAGGCCACCACGATCGGCGCGGCCACCGGGGCGGTGGCCGGGCTGGTGGCCATCACCCCGGCGGCAGGGTTCGTGGAGCCGTGGGCGGCCATCTTGATCGGGCTGGCGGCCGGCGCGGTGTGCTTCTACGCCGTCGACCTGAAGTCGAGGCTCGGCTACGACGACTCGCTGGACGTGGTCGGGGTCCACATGGTCGGGGGGATCGTGGGGGCCCTGTTGACCGGGGTGCTGGCCAGCGTGGCCATCAACGCGCTGTCCGCGGATGCGAGCCTGGGCATCCAGGGCCTCGGGGTGGTCGTCACCCTGGCCTTCTCCTTCGTGGCCACATGGGTCATCCTCAAGGTCGTGGACGTGGTGATCGGCCTCCGCGTGTCCGAGGACGACGAGGCCACCGGCCTCGACCTCTCGCAGCATGCCGAGGTGGGGTACACGTTCGGGGACCGGGGAGGGGCCCCGGCCGGCCCGGTGCACGAGGCCCAGCGGGCCGCCACCGCGGCGGCGGTCGTTCAGGAGGAGGTTCGATGAAGCTGGTCATGGCGGTCATCAAGCCGTTCAAGCTCGACGAGGTGAAGGAGGCCCTGCGGGCCGTGGGGGTGAACGGCCTGACCGTCACCGAGGCCCAGGGATTCGGCCGCCAGCGCGGCCACACCGAGGTGTACCGCGGTGCCGAGTACCAGGTGGACTTCGTGCCCAAGGTGAAGATCGAGGTGGTGGCCGACGACGACCAGGTCCAGGGCATCGTGGACGCCATCGTGAAGTCCGCGCGCACCGGCAAGATCGGCGACGGCAAGGTGTTCGTGCTGCCGGCCGAGCAGGTGTACCGGATCCGCACGGGGGAGATGGGCCCAGACGCGGTCTGAGCACGCCGACCTCCCGACCGCCCGGGAGGGCCCGGTCCCGCGCCTGGTCCGGGCCCTCCACGCGCTGGAGCGGGCCTACTCGCCGGGCCACCACGGGCGGTGGTCGGCCCGGCGGCGCTCGGGCCTGGTGGACGAGGCGGTCCGGGCCCTGGCCGCCGGCCTGCCGCCGCGCCTGACCCTGGTGGCCCTGGGTGGCTACGGCCGGGAGGTGCTGTGCCCCGGCTCGGACGTCGACCTCATGGTGCTCCACCGGGAGCGGCGGGGAGCGAGGGTCCGGGAGGCGGCCGAGCGGCTGTTCTACCCGTTCTGGGACGCCGGGCTTCCACTGGGCCATGCCGTGCGGACGGTCCGCCAGTGCCTGGAGGGGGCCCGCGAACGACTGGACGTGGCGTGCTCGTTGCTGGACGCCCGGCCGGTGTGGGGGGATCCCGCCCTGGTCCGGGAGCTTGACGAGGGCCTGCGGAGTCTCCTGTCGAAGGATCGGGCCACGTTCGTGGAGCGACTGGTGGCCGACGGCCGAGCCCGGTACGAGCGGTTCGGGTCGGTGTCGGCCATGCTGGAGCCCGACCTGAAGGAGGGCTCCGGGGGCCTGCGGGACGTCCATTCGCTGCCGTGGGCCGGCCGGGGGCTGTTCGGGGCCCGGACCCTGGCGGACCTCGAGGGGCTCGGCCTGCTGCGGGCCCGGGAGCGGGAGGCCCTGGAGGAGGCGGAGGAGTTCCTGGTCCGGCTGCGGAGCGCCCTACACCTGGCAACGGGCAAGCGCACCGACCGGCTGGTGCTGGAGGAGCAACCCTCGCTGGCGGAGGCGTTCGGGTTCGAGCCCGCCCCCGGCCTGCCGCCGGCCGACGCCCTCATGCGGGCCCTGTTCGAGCACGCCCGCCAGGTCGAGCACGTCCGGGAGGGGTTCTTCGACCGTGCCGCCGGCGAGGGCGACCGCCGATCCCACGTGGAGGTGGCGGAGCCGACCGGTGCCGAGGACGTGATGCGGGCCTTCGCCGACGCCGCGGGGGCCGGCGTTCCCCTGGCGCCGGCCTCGCTGGACGCGGTGGAGGCGGTGGAGATCGCGGACGGGCCGTGGTCGTCGGGCACCACCGAGTCGTTCGTGCGCATCCTGGCCGCCGGCTCGGATGGGGAGCGGGCCCTGGAGGCCATGGACCGGGCCGGGATCCTGGGCCGGTTCCTGCCCGAATGGGAGGCCGTGCGGTGCCGGCCCCAGCGAGACCCGTACCACCGGTTCAGCGTCGACGTGCACCTGCTGCGGACGGCGGCCATCGCCGCCGAGCTCCTCCGGGACGCCCCGGTCGATGACCGGGCGGCCGTGCTGGTGGGGGCGTTCCTCCACGACATCGGCAAGGCCGGTGGCGACGGCCACGTGGAAGCGGGGGCCCGCATCGCCGCCGGAGCGCTCGAGCGGATGGGGGTCGTCGGTGACACCCGGGACGCCGTGCTGTTCCTCGTCGCCGAGCACCTCCTGCTCTCGGACACGGCCACCAGGCGCGATCTCGACGACGAGAACCTCATCCTTGACGTGGCCGCCAGGGTGGGCAACTCCGAGCGGCTGGCGATGCTGGTGCTGCTCACCCAGGCCGACGCCCGGGCCACGGGGCCCCACGCGTGGACCCCGTGGCGGCAGGCGCTGATCGGCGAGCTGGCCGGCAAGGTCGAGCGGGTCCTGGAGCGGGGGCACATGGGCACGGACCGAGCCGCCCTGCTGGCGGAACGGGTCCGGGCCATCCGGGCGCTGGCCGGTGTCGGCCCGGCGGTGGAGGGGTTCCTGGAGCGGATGCCCCGGGCCTACCTCACGACCGTGGCGTCGGAGGTCGCGGCTTCCCACGTGGACCTGGTGGTCCCCCGACCCGGTGCCACCGAGGTCCGCACGGTGGCCGGCCCGGGCGCCCGCCCGGGCACGTACGACCTCACGGTGGTGGCCCGGGACCGCCCCGGCCTGCTGGCCAAGATCGCCGGCGCCCTGGCCCTGTCCGGCCTCAACATCCTGTCGGCCCAGGCGTTCACCACCGAGGACGGCCTGGCCCTCGATCTCTTCGTGGTCGAGCCGGGCTTCGCCGGCGAGGTGGACGAGGACCGGTGGCGGCGGATGCGCACCGACCTGCGCAAGGTGCTGGAGGGCCGGATCTCCCTCGAGTACCGGGTCCGCCACAAGCGCCTCCACTACCCGCCACCGCGCCCCGACGTCCCCGTCGAGGTGCGAGTGGACAACGCGGCCTCGGACTTCTCCACGGTGGTCGAGGTGGGGGCCGCCGACCGCATCGGGCTGCTGTTCGACCTGGCCCGCACGTTCCACGAGCTCGAGCTCGACGTGCACCTGGCCAAGGTGGCCACGTACGGTGGACGGGTGGTGGACGCCTTCTACGTGCGGGACCTGTTCGGCCAGAAGGTCGAGGACCGCGAGCACGTCCGCGAGCTCGAGCGGGCCGTGCGCTCCCGGCTGGCCGAGGACCGGTGACCGAGGAGCTGCGCATCGAGACGGAGCAGGGCCCCGTGTCGGCGATCCACGACGGGCCCGGCGGAGGGCCGCTGCTGGTGCTGGGCCACGGCGCGGGAGGGGACCTGCGGGCCGCGCTCCTGGGCGGGTTCGCGGCAGCCCTGGCCGGCCACGGCGTGGGGTGCCTGCGGTTCAACTTCCTGTACTCGGAGCGGGGCCGCCGCGGTCCCGACCGGGAGCCGCTCCTGCGGGAGGCCTGGCGGGCTGCCTTCGACCGGGGCGCGGAGCTTGGCCGGCCCACGTGGGCCGGCGGGAAGTCGATGGGCGGGCGGATCGCCTCGATGATGGTCGCCGACGGGTCGCTCCCGGCCGCCGGGCTGGTGTTCGTGGGCTATCCCCTGCACCCGCCGGGGAAGCCCGAGCGGATCCGGGACGCCCACCTGCCCGACCTCGATGCCCCGATGCTGTTCCTCCAGGGCACGGCGGATCCCTTCGCCCGGTTGGATCTGCTGGAAGGCGTCCTCGAGCGCCTCGGTGACCGAGCCACCCTGCACCGGGTCGAGGGCGGCGACCACTCGTTCCGGGTCCGGGGACAGGGCCGGGACGACGCCGGCCGCGGCGCCGAGCTCGCCGCCGTCGCCGCCCGCTTCATCCTCGACCACTCCTGACCGCGGGTCCCCGCTGGCGGTGGCGGCGAGGCCCTCCGCGGTGCGCTGCGCCTCGCCTGCTCGGTCGCTCTCTGCGGGCGAAACGCGCGTCCCTCCGAGCCCTCGGGCCACGCGTTTGCCGCCGCGCTTCGAGCTCCCTCGCGACGGCTCGGCTCCGCAAGAGGTGCACCGCTCCGGACCTCGCCGCCACCAGTCGCGGCGGGACCAGCCCGAGGGCGGCGCAGCGACCCCGGGGCCCCAGCGGAGAAACGATTGGGGCCGTGACCTCTCCCGGAGTGGCTTGTCCCTCACGTTTCGGGAGCGATTCAGGGCCCCGGGGTCGTGAAAGCCGCCCCCGGCCGGGCAGGGGGCGGGGGAGAATGGGCACATGCCGCGACGACACCGCAGTGCGCGGGAACGACCGAAGCCGGAGGCCGCCCGACCCCCCGGGGGGATGGCCGCGGTCCGCCTCCAGGCCCCGGCGTTCGTGGTCCGGGAGAGCTCCAAGGGCCCGTACGTCTGCCCGGGATGCAACCAGCGGGTTGGCCCCGGCCCCCACCTGGTGGTGTTCGCCGAGCACGACCCCGACTCCCGGCGGCACTGGCACACCACCTGCTGGGAGCGAGAGCTGCGTCGCATGCGCTGAGAGGAGGCCCCGTGGAGCCGTGGTCCCATGAGTTCGCTGGCCGGTTCGAGGAGCATCCGTTCGACAGCGACCTCCTGAAGGGGAATCCTCTGGGCGACCCACACGTCCGACCGTTGTGGGTGTACCTGCCGCCGGGATACGACGACGAGACCGACCGCCGGTACCCGGCCGTGTACCAGATCCAGGGGCTGACCGGGCAGCTCGACATGTGGCGGAACCGGACGGCGTTCCGCAAGAGTTTCCCCGAGCTGGCCGACGGGGGCATGGCCTCCGGGGAGATCCCACCTGCGGTCCTGGTGTGGGTGGACTGCTGGACGTCGCTGGGTGGCAGCCAGTTCCTGGACTCGCCGGGCACCGGGAAGTACCTCTCGTACCTGTGCCACGAGGTGGTGCCGTGGGTCGATGGGCGGTATCGCACCCTGCCGGAGCGAGACCACCGGGGGATCGCCGGGAAGTCCAGTGGGGGGTACGGGGCCATGGTGGTCCCCATGCTCCGCGAGGACCTGTGGGGCGGGCTGGCCACCCATGCCGGAGACGCGTTGTTCGAGGCGTGCTACCTGCCGGGGTTCCGGGAGTCCGCCCGGGCGCTTCGTGACGAGTACCAGGGCTCGTACGAGAAGTTCTGGGAGGACTTCCGGTCCCGCCCCGCGTTCTCCAAGGACAGCGACATCAACCTGCTGAACGACTGGTGCATGGCCGCGTGCTACTCGGCGGACGAGGATGGGACGGTGCGGCTTCCCTACGACCCATCGACGGGGCGCCTGTTCCCCGAGGTGTGGGAGCGGTGGCTGGCCCTCGATCCCGTGCGGATGGTCCCCGGCCATACCGAGGCGCTGCGGTCGATGCGGGCCGTCTACATCGACGCCGGGAAGAAGGACGAGTGGTACCTCGACCTGGGGGCGGAGGCGTTCCGCCGGGCCCTGGCCGAGATCGGGGTGACCGACGTGTCCTTCGAGCTCTTCGACGCCACCCACATGGGGATCGAGTACCGCTATCCCCTCGGCCTGAAGTACCTGGCGGAACGGCTCGGTCCACCGCGCTAGCCGAACGGCCGGGTCGAGATCAGAGCAGGTTGAGCTGCTCGGGGGTCGGGGGAGGTTCCTCGCTTCGCTCGCGGATGCGGCGCGCTGCCGCCCCGGTCCGCTGCCCCACGCGGAAGCGGCGGGCCAGCCGGCGGACGCGTTCCGAGACCTCCCGCTGGTAGGCCTTGGGGGCGTAGGCCTTCCCCCCGTACAGCTCCTCGTACCTGGGGACGAGGTCGGGACGATGCTCGTTGACCCAGCCCATCCACCACTCCCGGGAGCCGCCGGAGCGAAGGTGGAGGACGATCGGGGACACGTGGGTGGCCCCGGCCTCGGCGATGGCCCGGACCGTCTCGGTCAGGTGCTCCTCGTCGTCGGAGAGGAAGGGAACGATGGGACCCATCAAGACACCACACGGGATGCCGGCCTCGTTGAGCCTCCTCACCGCCTCCAGGCGCTTCGCCGGCGAAGGGGTCCCCGGTTCCATGGCCCGCCACAGCTCTGGGTCGATGGTCCCCACTGAGAAGTTCGTCCCGACGTCGGCAACCTCGGCGCATCGCTGGAGGAGGTCGATGTCCCGCCTGATCAACGTGCCCTTGGTGAGGATCGAGAACGGGTTGGCGAAGTCTCGAAGCCCCTCCAGGATCCCGCGCATCAGCTTGTAGCGCCCCTCGGCCCGCTGGTAGGGATCCACGTTCGTCCCCATGGCGATGTGCTCGCCGGTCCACTTCGGCGCCGCCAACTCCTTCCGCAGCCGCTCGGGGGCGTTGACCTTGACCACGATCTTCGTGTCGAAGTCCTCGCCGTAGTTCAGGTCGAGATAGGTGTGGGACTTCCGAGCGAAGCAGTTGTGGGACACGACCCCGTCGGCGATGAAGTCCCCCGTGCCGGTGGTGATGTCGTACATGGGCAGCTCCATGCCGAGCGGCTCGATCGACGTGACTCGCAGCTTGCTTCGGTGCTTGATGGCCCGGCCCTCGATCGACCGCTTCCGGGTGATGGCGGGATCGGTCAGGTGGAAGAAGCGCAGGTGCTCGGCCAGCCCACCTCGGATGCGGACCGCGGCCAGGCCATTCGCGCCCCCACTGGGCTCGATGGCGAACGAGAACCCGAACCGGCCGAGGCCGGAGGAGACGTGGTCGATGATCTCGGGATCCGTGTTCGAGATCCGAAGGATCGTCTCGCTGAAGCTGCCCTCGGCGTCGAAGATCCCGGCCAGGAATCCCCGCTGCCAATCAAGTGATGGGCTCCGAGGCCAGCGGACAAGTCTCCGGACGGTGCTGACCGCAGGCCGCGACTGGGCGCGGATCGCGCGCATTTCTCGACGGGCTCCCGCCGCTTGTTGGAAAAGGAACTCACTCGTGCTGACGTTCACATCGCCGAGGTATCTTCTCGCCCGCCGAAGGGGTTCCAGGTCCACGAGTGCCAGGCGGAAGTGGTGTGATGTCCACCTTCCGCCTGAGGGCCGCCCGTACGAGCGGGAGCGGAGGTACCCGTCGCCGCGGATCAGGCCACACAGGTAGCCACGGCGATACTCCGGAGTATCCTCCGGCTGCGCCGCGAACCGGCCCGTCCCCATCAGCTTGTTGTTCAGGGTCAGGTATGGTCGCCGTTCGCGGCCTTGCTCCCGCCCGGTGACGAACTTCCATCCCCGCGTTGTGAGGAAGCGATGGTCGCCGCTGGCGATCAGCTCAGTGCCGTCCTCCAGTCGGATCCGACACGCTGGTTTGACGGTCCGCCAGTGGGCCCGGACATGGGTGGTCAGGTATCGCCGGTAGTTCCCGTCCAATACGGTGCCGTACACCTTGTCGGCGGGGCGGATGTCGGCGATCGGCTTCCACCGGCCGTCGGCCATGAGCACCGGGGTGTCGCCACTGACACACCAAACACACGCGTGGGAGCAACCCCTGTAGGGGTTGATGGTCCACCGGAACGGGACGTGGGAGGCCTCGGGGACGCGGTTGATGATCGACTTCGCCCGGACCTCGTAGAACGTCATCCCCCGGAACTCGGGGGTGTAGAAGGTGCGAACCACGGCGCCCTGGTCGAACAGGGGGAGCGTGACCCGCTCGTCGCGTTCATCGGCGTCCAGCCGGAGGTTGTCCCAGCGCACGGGTGGAGGATAGAACATACGTTCGGTCCCGGGCAAGGCTACGATGCGCCGCGATGACGCCGTCGCACGTCCGCAGGAACCGGGGGTACTGGGAGCGGGAGTCCGCGGCATATCAGCGGGTCCACGGCGACCGGCTGCACCGCACCGCCATGGCCTGGGGCGTGTGGCGGATCCCCGAGTCCCGGGTCCGAGCGCTCGGCGAGGTTGCCGGGCTCGACGTGCTCGAGCTGGGCTGTGGCGGGGCCCAGTGGTCCGCCGCCCTGGCCGGCCTCGGCGCCCGGCCCGTGGGCCTCGACGTCTCGGTGGCCCAGCTGGCCCACGCCCGAGGGGAGATGGCCCGCCGGAAGGTCTCGTTCCCCCTGGTCCAGGGGAGCGGCGAGGAGCTGCCGTTCCGCGACCACGCCTTCGACCTGTTGTTCTGCGACCACGGGGCCATGACCTTCACCGACCCCCACCGTTCGGTCCCGGAGGCGGCCCGGGTGCTGCGGCCGGGCGGCGCGTTCGTGTTCTGCCACGACACGCCGATCCACTTCGTGGCCTGGGACCCGGAGGGGCAGCGGTACGGCCCCAAGCTCTCCGGCGACTACTTCGAGATGGGCAGCGACCCGTCGGAGCCCTCGGTCGTGTTCCAGCTCCCCTACGGCGAATGGCTCCGTGTGTTCCGGGAGGCCGGGCTGGTTGTCGAGGACCTCGTGGAGCTGCGGCCGGACCCCGGGGCGGAGACGACCTACGAGGAGTACGGAGACCTGGAGTGGGCCAGGCGGTGGCCGGGCGAGCAGATCTGGCGGCTGCGGAAGCCGTCCGGCCGGGGCGGGCTGGTCGGTGTGGCCGAGGCTGCCCGTCTCCTCGGATGGGACAAGCGGCGGGTGGCCACGTACGTCCGCCGGGGGAGCTTCCCCCGGCCGGTGGCCGAGCTGGCGGGGGGCCGGGTGTGGGCCATCGAGGACGTCCTGGCCTTCGCTGAGCGGTTCCGAGCCCGGCAGCGGGCCCGGGCCGCCCGGCGCCGGTAGGCCTCGTCGGCGGAAGCCGGCCGAGGCGTATCCTGGCCGCCCGTGGAACCCACCAGGCCCGACCGGCTGACCCTCACCGCCTTCGCGGTGTTGGTGGTGATCGCGGGGGCCAACGGCGTGGCCATCCGGTTCAGCAACCGGGGCCTGCCCCCGTTCTGGGGCGCCGGGCTCCGGTTCGCCCTCGCCTCCCTGGCCTTCTTCGCCGTGGTCCTGGTCCGCCGGGTGCCACTCCCCCGGGGCCGAGCGCTGGTGGGCACGGCGACGTTCGGGGCGGTGATCGGGCTGGGCTTCGGGCTGGGCTACTGGGCGCTGCAGCGGATCCAGGCCGGGACCTCCCAGGTGATCATGGCCCTGGTCCCCCTGCTGACCCTGTTCCTGGCCCTGGCGCACCGGCAGGAGCGGTTCCGGTGGCGGGGCCTGGCCGGCGGGCTGCTTGCCATCGGCGGCGTAGCCATCATGTTCGGCCCCCGGGCGGGGGGCCCGCTCCCGGTCGGGGCGCTGGTGGCCACCCTCGGCACGGCGGTGTGCCTGGCCGAAGGAACCGTGCTGGCCAAGTCCCTGCCCACCGTTCCGCCGGCGGCGATGAACGCGGTGGCGATGGCGGTCAGCGCCCTCATCCTCACCGTCACCTCGCTGATCGCCGGCGAGCGCATCGGGCTGCCATCGGTGGGGGAGGCGTGGCTGGCCCTGGGCTACCTGGTCCTGTTCGGGTCCCTGGCCGTGTTCGCCCTGTTCCTGTTCGTGATCAGGCGATGGACCGCCTCGGGGACCGCCTACGAGTTCGTGCTGTTCCCCGTGGTGGCGGTGGCCCTGTCGGCCTGGCTCGACCGGGAGCCGCTGACCCCCGCTCTCTTCCTGGCCGGAGCGCTGGTCATCGCCGGTGTGTACGTGGGGGCGCTGATGAAGCCCCGGGTCAGCGGCGCCCCACCGGAGGCGCTGCCGGTCGTGGCCGCGTCGCCGGCCGACCTCACGGATTGACCCCCGGTCACCGGACCGGGGATACTGACCGGGACCCGGAAGAAGGAGGGAGACGTGGCCGTCAAGTTCCTGTCCGACGAGTGGGCCGCCGCGGTGACGGAGGCGCTCAACAACAGCGACGCCTTCAAGCAGTCCGCCGGGAGCCAGACCGCCAAGATCCAGCAGGTGGTCGAGACCCCCGAGGGTGAGAAGCGCTATTTCTTCAAGCTGGAGAACGGCCAGGCCGAGGTGGGCACCGGGGACCTGGAGGGCGCCGAGGCCACGGTCAGCCAGGACTACGACACGGCGGTTGCCCTGTCGAAGAACGAGCTCAGTGGGACCGCCGCGTACATGAGCGGCAAGCTCAAGCTCCAGGGCGACCTCATGAAGATGATGCAGCTCCAGGGGCTGTTCGCCACCCTGCCCCAGGCGGTCGCCGGCGTCGACGTCGAGTACTGAGCCTCACCACCGTGAGCGGGCCTCGGCCCGACCGGGGCCCTCGCCGTCGCACGCCCCCTCTCCCGGGCGCCGTCCGCGGAACCGAAACCCCCTCTGAGACGAAAATGATCTTGCGCGGGTAGCGAGTTGGGCGTCCTGAAGTGAGCGGACGGCGGCCCCGCGAGGGGACGGGTGTGGGAACTATCAGGCCGCTGGCTGGATCGTCACCTTGTGGCCGAGGGCTTCGAGCTGGCGGATGAGGTAGCGCTCCCGGCGCTTGCCGTCGTCCAGGCGGCTGAAGTGGTCGGCCCCGAGCTCCTGGTACTCGGTCCCGTTGGCGAGCAGATGCCAGACGATCACCAGCATGGTGTGCGCCACGGCGAAGATGGCCTTGGCTTCTCCCTTCTTCCCGAACCGGCGGACGAACCGGCGGAACTGCGCGGCCAGGTAGGTCTCCCTGGTTCGGGCCGCGGCCCAGGCAGCCTCGCACAGTGCCTCCCGCAGAGCGGCGTCCCCCTTGCGAGCCCGCCCCGAGCGCCTCTTGCCGGC
>JBOGVZ010000023.1:0-7356 GCA_050692985.1 Actinomycetota bacterium | reverse complement strand
GGGCCAGGTCGTACACGTCGCCGGGCAGGGCCGCCCGGGCGGCCGGGTCCCGCCGGGCCGGGGGCAGGCCGGCCTCCTCGAGAGCCCGGCTGGGAAACCGCATCGCCTCCTGGAAGATCTCCAGCGGTCCCCGTGCCTGATCGGCAAAGGGCCGGGCCAACAGCTCGGTGAGGGACCGGCGCAGCCAACCTTCGCCTTCCTGCAAGGCGCTCTCTAGACCTGGTGGCGCCTCGATGCCCTGCCCCGCCAGGCGGACCTCCACATGGGGCCGGTAAGACGCCACCAGACCCTCAATCAGCTCGTCCGACGTCACGCAACCGAGCATAAAGGCCTCCGCGTTGGCCATTCCATATGACGAGCCGGTTTCCAAGGCATAGAATGCCGCTCGCGGGCAGGGATCCACCATTCCTGCGCGAGCACAGCTACAAGGAGGAAGGGATCTTGACTCGAATACACAACAAGGCGGGCGCCTGGGCGATCCTGCTGATCGCCTTCGCCCTAATGGCTGCGGCGTGCGCCCAGCCCACCGGGGAGCCGGGGGTCACGACGGCCCCTCCGACGGAGACGACGGCACCTCCCACGGAGACCACGGCGGCGGCAGAAGGCCAGATCTACCTGATGTCTGCCGACGGCAGCATCTCGGCCACCTTCTTCGAGAACGTGACCGACCAAGGGCTCGGCATGTACTTCTCGGCTCCCGGTCAGCCGGATACGGCCGACTACGAGGACTTCCTGACCAATTACGAGGAGCTGGTAGGCACTCCCCCCGTGCAGGCCTTCCACGCCCGGGCCTACGACTCGGTCTTCATGGTCAAGCAGGCCATCGAGGCGGTGGCCGAGGATCCGGGAGACGGCAGCCTGGTCATCGACCGGGTGGCCCTCATCGAGGCTATGTACCAGGTGGATTACACCGGCCTCACCGGGCAGCAGGCCTGTAACCAGTTCGGCGACTGCGCCGCCCCGATCATCTCCATCCACCTCTACGCAGACGCGGCCGCCGGGCTGCAAGGCGTGGTGGATAACGTGGTCTCTACGTCCAGCTTCGACATGCCCGGAGCGGGCATCGGTGAGGTTCCGGAGGCTCCCGGCGACTTCGGAGCGGTGACCGTTCCGGCGGACGCCCCGATCCAGATCGCCACCGCCCAGACCATCAGTGGGGCCACCATCAACCTGGGCCAGGACCAGGTGGACGGCATCCGGGTGGCCATCGAGGACATCAACGCCGAAGGTGGGGTACTCGGCCATGAGCTGGAGCTGGCCCAGGTGGAAGACGAGTTGTGCGCCGCCGAGGGTGGGCAGACGGCCGCCCAGAGCATCCTGGCCAACCCGGACATCGTGGCGGTGATCGGTACCAGCTGCTCGGGGGCGGGGGTGCCCATGGCCGACGCCCTCACTGACCAGGGCATCCTGATGCTCTCGGCCTCCAACACCTCGCCGTTCCTGACCGCCACCGGGTACTTCTCGGAGGAGGGCCCCCAGCAGGCCGAGAACTGGCACTGGGGCTACTTCCGGAACGCCCACAACGACGAGTTCCAGGGCCGGGCGGCGGCCACCTTCGCCTTGGAGGAGCTGGGAGTGACCCAGGCGGCCACCATCCACGACGGTGACCCCTACACCTCCGGCCTGGCTGGAGCTTTCGGTGCCAGCTTCGAAGAGTTCGGGGGGACGGTGGTCCTGGCCACGTCAGTGACTCCCGACCAGGAGGACATGCGCCCGGTGCTGACGGAGGTGGCGGCTTCCGGGGCGGAGATCGTGTTCTTCCCGATCTTCGAGCCGGCCAGTCCTCGGATCGTGCTGCAGATCCGCGACGTGGGGCTGGAGCCGATCCCACCCATGAGCCAGTAGGCAACGGCCAAACCACAGGCGGGGTGCGCTCGAGGGCGCACCCCGCTCTCGTTCTCTTGTAAGGTTTCCCTCGATGGCCACCGCGACCGCACGGCCGACCACCCGCCCACGACGGAGGCTCGAGCTCACCACGGTCATCCCGTGGGTGCTCGGGGTGGCGCTGGTGGCCGTGTCGGTGGTCGGCGCCTTCAACAGCGTCACCAGCGGGAGGCTCTCTGCGGCCCAGTGGCGGGACGTGGTGACCTTCGGCTTGGGCCTGGGAGCCACCTACGGCCTGATCGCCCTGGGCTACACGATGGTGTACGGGGTGCTCGGCTTCATCAACTTCGCCCACGGTGAGGTGTTCATGAGCGGGGCGATGATCGGTCTCATCGCCGCCCAGCAACTGGTGCGGCTGGGATTGTGGAACCGCCAGCCGTTCCTTTCCCTCTTCATCGTGCTGATCGTGTGCATGGCCACCTCGGCGTCGGTGGCCGTGCTGCTGGAGAGGGTGGCCTACCGTCGGCTCCGGGCGGCACCCCGGTTGATCCCCCTCATTACCTCCATCGGGGCCTCCTTCACGTTGCAGTACCTCTTCGCCGGCCTGTTCGGGGCGGCCTTCAAGCCGTTCCCGACCGTCTCGGCTCTGCAGGGCTCTTACAGGATCCTCGGCATCCCCATCCTCCGCACTCAGTTCTGGGTCATCGTCATTGGTGTGGTGATGATGGTCCTCCTCTACCAGTTCGTGGAACGCACCAAGACCGGCCGGGCCATGAGGGCGGTGGCGGAGGACAAGGAGATCGCCGCCCTCATGGGAATCGACGTCGACCGGACCATCGTCACCACCTTCGCCGTCGGGGGGGCCATGGCCGGAGTGGCCGCCCTCCTCTATGCCCTCAGCTTCCGCACCGTCTTCTTCCTGATGGGGTTCCTTCCCGGGATCAAGGCCTTCACCTCGGCCGTCTTGGGAGGGATCGGCAACATCGTCGGGGCCATGGTGGGGGGCCTGGTGCTGGGCATGCTGGAGTCGCTGGGGCCCAGCCTGGTCCTGACCGGCTTGGGCATCCCCTCGGCGCACCAGCTGAAGGACGTGGTGGCCTTCCTCGCCCTCATCCTGGTGCTCATCTTCAAGCCAACCGGCATCCTGGGCGAGCGTCTGGCAGAGGAGCGGGCGTAGTGAGAGACAACCGGCGCGTTTTCGGCGGGCCACACCATAGGAGGAATTAAGCGGAGTGGCGCAACTGAAAGAAGCCGTAGCGGTGGAGGAGCAGCTCGACCTCCACCCCCCCAGGCAAAGGGTCGACCTGGTTCACGCCGCTCGCCTGGGCCTGATCGGCGGTTTCATCGCGGTGCTGGTAGGCGCCATAGGCATGCTCGAGGCGTTCCAGTCGCGGGAGGTGGTGCAGCCCTTCCTGACCTTCAGCACCGTCTCTCTACTGGTCATTGCGATGCTGCTCGGCTACCTGGCCGGACGACGCCCTCCACCACTGGAAGGGGAGCCGCCGGCGCAGGTGGGGCCGGGCAACCTCCTGGCCGGTGGCACCGCCGGTGCCACGGCCGGGCTCGTGTTGGGCGTCTTCGCCGCCCTGGCACAAGCCGTCAACCTGCGCCCCGTCTTCCCCAACGTCACCCCCGGCATGGTGAGGCTCCTCACCTTCGACCAGGGGGTGGGAGCCGGCCTGGCGATCCTCTTCATGGGGGGGCTCGTGGTAGGAGCTCTTGGGGCCGGCCTGGCCATCGCTCCGGCTCGTTGGCAGCGAGCTCTCTCCAACGCCCTCCTGTGGGTATTGGTGGCGGGACTGTTCGAGGATTTCATCGGTCAGATCCTCACCGGCTTCAAGCTCCGGTCCGTCGACAGGCTCGTGTTCAATCCACGGGGTGGGCTGTCCCTGTTGGGAACGGTCATCCTCGGCGTGCTGGTGTTCGGCCTCTACTGGTCGCTCGACCCCAGGCGAGCCGCAGCTCGAACCCGCTTGCTCGAGGCCCCCGAGGAGCGCCGCCGCAACCTGATGCTGGGAGGCCTGGCTGCACTCGTCGTGGCCCTGGCCATCCTCCCCTCGTTCCTGGGACCGTTCGTGGCCGAGGTCCTCGACCTGGTGGGGATCTTTCTGCTCATGGGGCTAGGCCTCAATATCGTGGTGGGCTACGCCGGCCTGTTGGACCTCGGCTACGTGGCCTTCTTCGCGGTGGGCGCCTACACGACGGCCATCCTGACCTCGCCCCTCTCGCCCCGGTGGAGTCCCGAGCTGGTGTTCTGGGCGGCCATTCCCTTCGTCGTGCTGGCCGCCGCCCTGGCCGGGATCATCGTGGGTACCCCGGTCCTCCGCATGCGGGGCGATTACCTGGCCATCGTCACCTTGGGTTTTGGGGAGATCGCTCGCCTCCTCTTCCTGTCCGACTGGCTCAGGCCATTCGTCAACGCCGCTCGGGGCATCACCCGGATCCCCAACATCCCGGTGGGGACGATTCAGCTCAACACCGCACCCCAGCTGTTCTACCCCATCGCCGCCTTCTCCCTGCTGGCCGCCTACGTCTCCTGGGCGCTGTACCGCTCGAGGATCGGACGGGCCTGGATGGCGATGCGGGAAGACGAGCCGGTCGCCGAGGTGATGGGGATCAACATCGTCACCACCAAGCTGTCGGCCTTCATCATGGGCGCCATCCTGGCCGGTTTCGGGGGGGCGCTCTTCGCCGCCAAAATCGGATCGGTCTTCCCCCACAGCTTCAACATCCTGGTTTCCATCACCGTGCTGGTGCTGATCATCGTGGGCGGCATGGGGAACATCCCCGGCGTGGTGGTGGGCTCGCTCCTGCTGGTGGGGATCCCCAACATCCTGCGGGAGTTCGAGGAATACCGCCTGCTCATGTATGGAGCGCTGCTCATCTTCATGATGCTGTACAAGCCGGAGGGTTTTCTGCCTTCCAGGCAGCGGGCTCGGGAGCTGCATCAGGACGAGGCACTGCAAGACGCTTGGATCCTCGAGGAGCAGGAACAAAGAGTCCGCGAGCAGCCAGCCACCATGCCAGCCGACTGAGGAGGGCAAAGTGGCAATTCTCCAGACCTCGCAACTCACCAAGGCCTTCGGCGGTCTGCGGGCCATCGACGAGCTGGAATTCCACGTCGAGGAGGGGGAGATCGTCAGCCTCATCGGGCCCAATGGGGCCGGCAAGACCACCTTCTTCAACCTGGCCACCGGCATGATCTCCCCGGATGAGGGCCAGGTTTGGTTCAACGGAACCAATCTGGTGGGTCTTAGGCCCCACCAGATCACCGCGCTGGGCGTGGCCCGCACCTTCCAGAGCGTGCGGCTCTTCGCCAATATGACGGTGCGGGAGAACGTCATGGTGGCCCAGCACACTCGGAGCAAGTCCGGCGTGGTGAGCGCCATCTTGCGAAGCCCGAGATTCCGACGGGAAGAAGAGGAGGTGCGCCAGAAGGCCGAGGAGACACTGTCCTTCTTCGGCAACCGGTTGGTTGGCTATCGGTTCGAGCAACCGGCCTTCGCCCTCTCCTACGCCAACCGGCGCCGCCTGGAGATCGCCCGGGCGATGGCCACCGGTGCCAAGCTGCTCCTCCTCGACGAGCCCACCGCAGGCATGAACCCCCGAGAGACGGCCGAGCTCACCGGCCTGATCGGCAAGATGCGTGATGAGAAGGGCTACACGATCGTGGTGATCGAGCACGACATGCGGGTGGTGGGAGGAGTGTCGGACCGGGTGGTGTGCCTGGACTACGGGCGCAAGATCGCCGAAGGGTCGTACCACGAGGTGGCCACCAACGAGAAGGTGATCGAGGCCTACCTGGGCACCAAGGCGGTGGGGGCGTGAATCAGGCCGACGGCCAGCCGGTCCTGGAGCTGCGGGGCGTGGACACCCACTACGGGCCGATCCAGGTGCTGCGGGGCATCAACGTGAAGATCTTCCCCGGCCAGATCGTCTGCCTGCTGGGCGGCAACGCCAGCGGCAAGACCACCACCCTCAAGACCATCCTCGGGTACGTCAAGCCCACCAACGGCGACGTGATCCTGGACGGGGAGCGGATCAGTGGGCTCCCTACCCAGGGAATCGTCCACCGGGGGATCTCGATGGTTCCCGAGAACCGACGTCTCTTCAAGCGGATGACGGTGCGGGAAAACCTGGAGATCGGCACCTACCTGCGAGACGATCGGGACGGCATCGAGGAGGACCTCGAGCGTGTCTTCAAGCTGTTCCCCCGGGTGAAGGAACGGCTCCACCAGCGGGCCGGCACCCTCTCGGGAGGCGAGCAGCAGATGGTGGCGGTGGGAAGAGCGCTGATGGCCCGACCCAAGGTCCTGCTGATGGACGAGCCATCGATGGGGCTGGCCCCGGTCTTGGTGACGCAGAACTTCGAGATCATCGAGCAGATCAACCAGGAGGGGACCACCGTCTTCGTGGTGGAGCAAAACGCCAACATGGCGCTCTCCATCGCCGACTACGGCTACGTCCTCCAGACCGGCCGGATCATGCTGGCCGACACGGCCCAGGGCTTACTGGACAACCCGCAGATGCAACGGGCCTACCTTGGCGAGCTCGAGTAGGTACTACCCGGTGGGGTCGTCGAGGACGGATCGGGGAAGCAGGTCCCCGGCCAGCTCCTCGCGGTTCGGGGAGCTGAAGCGAATCGATGTCCAGCCCCAGGCGTAGCCCTCTTGGGAGACCGCCACCGGGATCCCCCAGGGACGCAGGCAGCGAGCACTCTCACCGCCCGGCCCCCGCAGGGCTAGCGTGACCACTCCTTGGGCGTGCTCTGCCTGCTCGTGCCATATCGAGGAGGTGACCGGCTGCCCTTGCTCCGACGCCTCCTGCAGCCGCCGACAGACCTCCAGGGGAACCTCAGAGCCGACCGGAGCCCCCTGGAAGAGGGTGGCGCCGAACCGGACGAAGTGCCGGCCGGCCCAGGTGAGCTCCATGGTGTCATCGAGGTCGAAGCCCGTATCCTCCGAGTAGGTGATGGACCAACGGCCCTCCCCTCCCCACGCCAGCCGGACATAGCAGGTCGGGGTGTTGAGCGAGGCGCACGGCCCAGCCGGGACGCGCTGGGCGGCCGGGTCGTTGCGCCGAGTCCACTGGGGCCATCCGGTCACCTCCCAAACCAGAACGAACTCCGGCCACGGCGAGAAGGCCGGGGGAGGCTGCTGGGCCCGCTCCACGGGTGGGGAAGGTGGCGGAGCTGGAGGGAGCCTGCTGGAGGGAGACTCGAGGCCGGCGAAGACCAAGCCGGTGGCGCCCACGACGGCCAGCAGGACCAGGAGGGGCACACGCCCCGGCCGTCCCGCGGAAGGCTCACGCCCCACCCGCAGCCGGTTCCCACCCGTTGAAGGGGTGTCAGAACGCAACACAGCCTCAGACTAAGCGCCGCGCCGTGCGGCCATGTGAAACGAGACCTCACCCGGTGAACACCTGCACCACCATCAGCCCCAGCGGTCCCGAGACCACCCCGATGCCCACCCGGCGGAACTCGGGGCGGAGGATGTTCTCGCGGTGGCCCGGGCTCTCCATCAAGCCCTCGTG
>JBOGVZ010000022.1:0-29746 GCA_050692985.1 Actinomycetota bacterium | reverse complement strand
GATCGGCTGACCGAGAACCACCAGGCTCTCCGGCCCTCAAGGTGAGGGCTTGTTCGCCATCCTCGGAAGACCGGGGAGGCCATGGAGAGCAGGGAGTGCCTACTGCCTATTGACGGACGCTACTGGTGCTACTCGGTGAAGTCCTCGGGGCGGACGTTCTCCAGGAACTCTCGGAACTTCTCGACCTCCTGCTCCTGCTCCTCATCCTCCCTGATGACGATGCTGGCCTCGGTGAGGACCTCCTCGTTGGCGAAGATGGGCACCCCCACCCGAACGGCCAGGGCGATGGCGTCGCTGGGGCGAGAGGAGACCTCGTAGCTCGAGCCGTTCTGGGCCATCTGGATCGTGGCGTAGAACGTGCCCTCCCGGAGCTCGGTGATCGAGATCCGCTGGACGTTGACGCCCAGCTCCTCCAGCACGTTCTTCATGAGGTCGTGGGTCATGGGCCGGGCCGTCACCACACCCTGGAGGGCGAAGGCGATGGCCGTGGCTTCTGCGGTCCCGATCCAGATCGGCAGATACCGCTCACCCTCCCGTTCTTTCAGCAGGACGATGGGCTGGTTCCCCGGGAGCTCGACCCGGACCCCGATGAGTGTCATCTCGATCATGGGACCCGCTTCTCAGGGTATCCCCTCCCCCACAGACCGGCAACCGAAACGACCGCCGGACGCTACGCGGTGTGGGGCGCGTCGAACAGCGGCAACAGCGCCAGGGGGTCCTCCGACAGGGCGTCGAGATCCTCCACGGCCATGATGTAGGGCAGGTTGCGGTAGCGCTGCTCGTAGTCGAGACCGTAGCCGATCACGAACCGGTCCGGGCAGTCGAAGCCCCGGTACCGGATGTCCAGCGGGGTGATCCGCCGGACCGACTTGTCGAGGAGGGCGCACACCTCCAGCGAGGCCGGCTCGCGCGCCCGGAGCGTGGACAGCAGGTAGGACAGCGTGAGGCCGGTGTCGACGATGTCCTCGACCACGATGACGTCCTCTCCCAGGACGTCCTGGTCGAGGTCCTTCATGATCCGCACCACTCCGGAGGATCCGGCCCCGTACGCCGAGATCGACATGAAGTCCACCCGGGCCTGCACCTCGATGGCCCGGAGCAGGTCTGCGTGGAACATGGCTCCGCCCTTGAGAACGGAGATGAGGACCGGCGAGCGGTCCGCGTAGTCGCGGGTGATGTCCTCGCCGAGGCGCCGGACCCGATCCTGGATGTCCGAGGCCGGGTAGAGGACGGTCGCCAGCTGCTCCACGTGGCCGGATGATAGCGCGCTGCCGGGCGGAGAGCCCGTTATCCGAACACGGCCCGGAACAGGCCGACGAAGAAGCCGGCGACCCCGTCCCAGGCCTTCTCCCACCACGGCCGCTCGGGCACGGGGGGAACGGAGACCGCGTTCGTCGTCACCAGCGGGACCTCGCCCAGGACCTGTCGACCCGCGGAGATCACCGCCGTTCCCACCCGCTGCCCCGCCGCCAGCGGCAGCGACAGGCCCGGTCGGGGGCGGACCTCCGCGTGGGTGTCCCGCCCCCGACGGAGGAGGACCTCCAGCGGGACGTCGGCCACCACGTCCACCTCTCGATCCTCCACGGCGATGGAGCCGAACGACTGGCCTCGCTCCACGACGGTTCGCCGCTCGAACGTCTCGAAGCCGTAGTTCAGGAGGGCGGCAGAGTCCGAGAAGGCCTCCACCGGAGAGCCGAGCACCACCGCGGCCAGCCGCATGCCGTCTCGCTCCGCCGCGCTCACCAGGCAATGGCCCGCGGCCGAGGTGAACCCGGTCTTGACCCCGATCGCGTCCGGGTATAGCCACAGCAGTGCGTTGCGGTTCTGGAGCACCCTTGGTGGCCCCGTGGGTGCCGGGATCTCGGCGGCCTTCGCGGCCACCACGTCGGCGAAGGTTGGGTTGCGGTAGGCCTCGACGGTCAGCCGGGCCAGATCACCTGCCGTGGAGTACCCGTCGTCATCCAGTCCGTTGGGACTCTCGAAACGGCTGTCGCGTGCGCCGAGCTGGTGCATGCGGTCGTTCATCCGTTCCAGGAACGCATCGACGCTGCCGGCCACGTGCTCGGCCAGGGCCACCGCGGCATCGTTGGCCGAAGACAGCAGCAGGGCCTGCAGGAGATCGCGCACGGAGATGCGCTCCCCCGCCTCCAGGCCCAGCATGGCCCCGGTCTGCGACGCGGCGTTCGGGGTCGCCGTCACCCGATCGCCGGGCCGGACGGCTTCCAGCACCAACAGGGCGGTCACGATCTTCGTCGTACTGGCGATCGGCCGCCGTTCCCGGGCGTTGTGCTGGAACAGGAGTTGTCCGCTGTCCAGGTCGACCAGCGCGGCGGAGCCGGCGGCCAGCTCTGGAGGTTGCCGCGAGGGCTCCGGGGTCTCCAGGGCCGTGGGGAACGGAGACGGCGAGCCCGACGGGGGGACCGGCGTGGGCGGCGGGACGGACTGGCCCGCGGCCGTCCCCGCCGGGACCAGGCCGGCCAGGAACGCGGTGACCACGGGGACGATGGTTCGACGCATGGGACAGAAAGGATACCGGCGGAGGGGCCTCGGAACCTTCAGTCCATGTGGGTCCGGAGGTTCGTGCGCAGCAGCGCCTGCTTGAGCCGGCGGGTCACCCGGCTCAGGTCCCCCAGGGCCTCGGCGGCCTGTCGCCGGGCTTCGGGGTTCCGCTGCCGGAGCGTCGGCATCACGATCTGCTGGAAGAACGAGGCCTCCCGGTCGGCGAAGTGCCGGTACATCGTGAGATGGCGCGGTTCCACGCCGTACTTGAAGAACTCCTTGGCGATGCGCAGCACCACGAGGTCGTCGCCGTTGTAGAACGGCTCCCCATTGATCGGCTCCGGACGCAGCAGGCCGAACGAGGTCAGGCCCTCGATCAGTTCCCGGTCCACGCCGGTCGCTCCCACGAGCTCGTCGACGCTCATCTGGAGATCGGTGGCCGGGGCGGCCACGTCGTCTTCGGGCTCGATCATCCGCTCCGTCGCCGGGACCGGCTGGCCGTCGGGGGTCTCCTGGAGGCGCTCCTTGATCACCCGCAGCGGCAGGTACTCGTCGCGCTGGAGCTTGAGGATCGTCCGGAGACGGTCCACGTCCCGCTCGTAGAACTTCCGGTATCCGGACGAGGTCCGCTCGGGATGGATGAGGTCCTCGCTCTCCAGGAACCGGATCTTGGAGATCGTCACGTCGGGGAACTCCGGCTTGAGGTTGACCAGCACCTCACCGATCGACAGGTAGTCTCGGGCCACGCCGCCTCACTCCCCCTTCCCGGAAAAGAACACCAGCTTGAACTTGCCGATCTGGAGCTCGTCGCCATCGGCCAGCTGGGTGTTCTCCACGCGGTCGCGGTTGACGTAGGTGCCGTTCAGGCTCCCCATGTCGTGCACGAAGAACTTCCCTTCCTTGCGTCGGATCTCCGCGTGCCGCCTGGAGACCGTGATGTCGTCGAGGAAGATGTCGCTCTCCGGGTGTCGTCCCGCGCTGGTGATGTCCTTCTCCAGGAGGAACTGGGACCCGGCGTTCTGCCCCCGCTTCACTACCAGCAGGCCCTGACCCTCCGTCAGCTCGTCGAGCGGAAGGTGGATCTCCTCCCCGGTCTCGTCTTCGATCTCCGTGGGGACCAGCGAGGCGGTGGTCTCATCCTGGAGCGGATGGCCGCACTTGGCACAGAACCTGGATTCGCCGGGGTTCCGATGCCCGCATCTTGTGCAATACACCTCCGCCTCCCCTCCAGGTTGACGTGCAGCTTCACCCCTGACCCGAGGTCGAGACTGGAATGTATACGAGAGGTCGAGGAAGGTCAACGGCGGGGTCCGGTCGAGGTTGGGGGCATCCGAGGGTCGAGGTGGGCCTCTGTGTGGGGTTCACCCTGGCCCAACCCGGGGAATGAGGTCGGTCCGGTGTGGGGGTGCCCCTGAGGGTCGGGGCGGGCGGACGGGATGAGCCTCGCGCGCAGGTTCGGTCCGCCGGGACCTCGGCCTCAGCCTTCGCCGCCGGTTATCTTCGGCCCTACCCCCCCGGCCCCCCTCTTCACGGGGGGGTTCGCTCGCTCTCGGGGTCGTCGCCGGCCCGCTCCGGGCGAGCTACCCCCCCGGGCCCCCCTCTTCGACCAAGACGCGGTAGGCCTCGGCGTCGAGCAGGTCGTCCAGCTCCGCGGGATCCGATATCTCGATCACCACCATCCACCCGTCGCCGTAGGGATCCTGGTTGACCATCTCGGGGGTGTCTTCCAGGGCGTCGTTCCGCATGGCCACGCGGCCCGACACCGGGCTGAACAGGTCCGACACCGACTTCGTCGACTCCACCTCTCCGAAGGCTTCGCCCGACTGGACCTCGGTGCCCCGTTCGGGGAGGTCCACGTACACCACGTCTCCCAGCGCGTCCTGGGCGAAGTCGGTGATGCCGACGCGAACCATCCCGCCCTCCTCCTGGACCGCCCATTCGTGCTCGGACGTGTACCGGAGATCCTTCGGATACTCCATCCCGTCGTCCCCCTAGGAGTACTTGGCCGCCTCCGCCGCCTCGCGCGCCGCCCGGGCCCGGATCGAGGCCGGTTCGGGCGCGGGGCCCTCCCTCCGGCCCCACCGCCTGATGGGCGCCAGCAGCCCGGCCAGCGGGCCGCCGCACCGAGGGCAGCCTCCGGGGTCCGCCCGGACCGGGGTGATCCCCCGGTTCCCGCACTCGGCACAACCCCACAGGGTCTTCCTCCCGGACAGGTTCCCTCGCCGCGATACCGGTCGGCCGTCGATCTCCACGATGTCCACCGAGAAGCGCACGGCCGGCGCCGAGGCCACCGCCTCGCCGATGCCGAAGGCGTCCGCGTGGCGACCGGCGGCACGGATGGCCGCCTCGTCCACCTCGCCGGTCACCAGGATCCGCACCCGCGAGTAGCCGCGCGCGTCGAGCTCCCACCTGACCTCGCGCACGATGCGGGCCAGCTCGCCGCGCCGGGATGCCGGCACGTCGAGCCGCACCGAGGCCAGCCGGTCCCCCAGCACCTCGGCCGCCCGGACCGCGCCCTCCCGCTCGTCATCCACGGTCCCCACCGTCACCACCACCTGGGCGCCCGGCTCGGAGGCGTCGCCCAGGGCCATCCAGGCGCCCGACTCGCCCAGGATCAGCGCCAGGTCGTGCCCGGCGGGGGCCACGGCCGGGGCACCGGTCAGCTCGGCGGCCCTGGGGGTGGCCACCGCGTCGCACCCTCCCACGAACGCGGCCCGCTCGATGACCGCCCCGACCGCCGGATGGACGGGCATGGCCCCGATCGGATACAGACGCCGGCCGTCGGCGGCCAGCTTCAGGCGGGCGGCCGTGGTGGCGGCGCCGGAAGGCTGGGCCAGCATCCCCAGCAGCGGTGACTGGAGCAGGGCGAACTCGTGGTACCGGCCGGCGATCGCCACGACCGGCTCCTCCGCGTAGAACACGCTGCCCTCCGGGAGGGCGTCCGCGTCGAGGTCGCGGTCCTCGAACAGCGCCAGGGCCTCCTCGAGGCCGGCCAGCACCGCCCACCTCCATCCGGAGGGAAGCGTGGGGGCACCGACCTCGGCCACCACATGGGGGTCGGCCCCCTTGGCCTCCAGGATCTCCACGGCCTGCCATGCGTCGGCTCCCGTGACTCTGCCACCCAGGATGTCTTCGGGCGTGGCGTGGTGAAAGGGCGGGCCCATCGTCAGTCCCGGAGCTCCTCGACCAGACCCGCGAACTCGGTGGCCAGCGATCTGGCCTCGTCCGGCCCGTCGGACTCGGCCCACACCCGGACCAGCGGCTCCTGCGGGTGGGGCACCACCAGGGCCCAGTCGCGTCCCCGGTAGGTCTTCACGCCGTCGATCGTGATCGTCCTCTCCCCGTTCAGGCGTTCCACCAGCCGGCGCATCACGGTGCCCTTGGCCTCCCACGGCGTGGCCACGTCGAGCCTGGTCACGTGGGTGGCGGGCAACGCGTCGACCACCTCCTCCAGACGGCTCCCGGTCCGCCCCAGCAGCTCGAGCAGCTTGAGAAGGCTCATCACCCCGTCGTACGCGGGGAGGAACCCGGGGAACACGTACCCGCCTCCCTCGGCCCCCCCGAAGGCCACGTCGGCGTTCTCCTCGGAGGCCGAACACAGCGCCGCGGCCGAGATCGGGGTCCACACCACCCGCCCGTCCCTGGCCGCCACCAGATCCTCGACCGCCCGGGACGTGGGTACCGGAACGGCGATCGTGGGCCCGTCCGTGACCCGGCTGACCAGCTCCACGAAGACCAGCAAGGCCCGGTCGAGCCCCAGGATGCGGCCCCGGCCATCGACGAGGCGCAGCCGCTCGCCCGTGGAGTCGATCATGGCCCCCAGGTCGGCCCCGCTGGCGCGGACCAGGCCGGCCAGCTGCTCGAGGTTGGCGTCGGCCGCCTCGTGAGACAGGACCACCCGTTCCTCGTCCAGGACGCCGTGCACCCCGAACGCCTCCACCCCCACGCGGCCCAACACCACGGGCCCGGTGAGCGTGGCCGCCCCGTAGGAGTAGTCGAGCACGATCTTCGGCGCCGAGCCTCGGATCACGCCCTCGTCGACCGAGTCCAGCAGGCCCCGCAGGTAGTACTCCCGTCCCCTGGGAGGGAACGTGAGCTCCCCGATCTCGTAATGGAAGGCCCGCCGCAGATCGTCCCGGTAGTAGGCCCGCTCGATCTTGCGTTGGTCGGCCGAGTCGATGTCGATCCCCCGGTGGTCGAAGAAGGCGATCTCCACGCTCTGCGGGTCGAAGGGGGCGGCCCGCACGGCGATCCCGCCCTGGGCCCTGGTGGAGCGGGCATAGAAACGGGCCACGGGAACCGGGACCAGCTCCACGTCGTGGCAGTCCACCCCGGCCGCGTTGAGGCCAGCCACCATGGCCCGCTTGATGATCCGAGCCGTCCGGGTGGCGTCCCGGCTGGCGGTGACCACCGACTTCTTGGCCATGGTGCCCCCGTAGGCCAGGGCCAGGCGCATGGCCATCTCGGGGGTGATGTCGATGTTCACCAGGCCGGAGACCCCCCGGTCCCCGAACAGCCCCCGGGCCCCCCGGGTCTCCCACACGATGCTCTGGGTCACCAGGGCCCCCGGCTCCACGGTCTTGAACGGATACACCTTGACCCCGGGGCTGAGGACGGCCCCCTCCCCCACGTAGCACTCGTCGGAGACCACCACGTTCTCCTCGATCCGGGCACCGTGCTTCACATCGGTGTTCTTGCCGATCACGCACCCCCGCAGGGCCGCGGAGCTGCCCACGTAGGCGTTGTCGTGGACGATGGCCCGGTGCAGGAAGGCACCCGACTTCACCACCACGCTTCGCCCCAGCACCGTGTGGGCCCTGATGGTCGCCCCGGCCTCCACCCTGGAGTTCTCGCCGATGTAGACGGGACCCTCGACCTCGACCTGAGGGTCAAGGTCGGCCCCCTCACCCAGCCATACACGGTCCTTCATCTGGAAGCCCGAAGGCTGGAGGTGGACCTTCCCGTCGAGGATGTCCCGGTGCACCGCCAGGTAGGTCTCGAGGGTCCCCACGTCCGTCCAGTAGCCATCCGCGACGTGGCCGTACAGCGGGAAGCCCTTCTCCAGCAGCAGCGGGAACAGGTCCTTGGAGAAGTCGAACTCCTCCCCCGCCGGGACGTGTGCCAGGACCTCGGGCTCCAGGATGTAGATCCCCGTGTTGATCGTGTCGCTGAAGACCTCTCCCCAGCCTGGCTTCTCCAGGAACCGCTCGACCCGGCCGTCCTCGCCGATGATCACGATCCCGAACTCCAGGGGGTTCTCCTCGTGCTTGAGCACGATCGTGGCCGCCGAACCCCGGTCCCGGTGGAAGGCCACGGCCCGGCGGAGGTCGATGTCGGTGACGGTGTCGCCCGAGATCACCAGGAACGTGTCGTCGAGGAGCTGTTCGGCGTTCTTGACGCTCCCGGCCGTGCCCAGGGGCTCGTTCTCGGTGGCGTAGCTGAGGGAGAGGTCCAGGTCCGAGCCGTCCCCGAAGTAGTTCCGGATCAGGCTGGCCAGGAACTGCACGGTGGCCACCACCTCGGTGAACCCCTGGTCCCGGACCAGCTTGAGGATGTGCTCCATCATCGGCCGGCCGACGATGGGCAGCATCGGCTTCGGCTGGTTGCTCGTCAGCGGGCGCAGGCGCGTGCCCTGGCCGCCCGCCATCACCACGGCCTTCACGGGGCCAATGATACGTTCGATCGGCTCGGGGGGGTCAGCGGGGACGAGCCGCGTACGCCGCGCGCAGGTCCCGGGCGTAGGCCATGAAGGCCGCGTAGTACTCGACGACACCGATCGAGAACCACACCCACCCGAGCACGACCATGAGGTCGTCCAGCGGGAGGCCGGCGTTGCCCCAGGCGACCATGGGGATCCCCCACATCAGCGTGAACGTGGCGTACTTGCCGATCTGGCGGACCTCGATCCGTGGCCCTCCCGTGAGCGCCAGGACGATGGCCGCCCCCAGGACCACGGCGTCGCGGATCAGGACCAGCAACGCGGCCCACAGGGGGAAGATCCCCACGGCCACGAACGTGATGAGCGCGGCCGCCACCGCCAGGCGGTCCGCGAACGGATCCAGGAGCTTCCCCACCTCGGTGACCTGCCCGGTGCGGCGGGCCACCACCCCGTCCACCCAGTCGGTGGAGACGACCGCCGCCAGCAGCAGGAACCCGGCCAGCCGGGTCCCCTCGTCCACCAGGAGGATGACGAACAGCGGGATCAGCAGGATCCGGATGAATGACAGGAGGTTGGGGATCGTCAGGACCCGGCGAGAAGATCGCTGCTCGAGGCTCAACGCTTCATCCACCACTCGGTGAACTCGGCGCACCGGCCGGATCCGTCGAACCGGATCACCCACAGGTTGCTGTAGGTATGTCCCTCGTGGTGGTAGGTGGTCTCGCCGGTGACGATGGCCACGTCCTCGTGGATCAGCAGCGGCTCCCAGCGGAACGACCAATTCCCCTGCTCGTCCTTCCGATCGAGCCACCCGTCGACGATCCCGTCACGCCCGGTCCACGGCTCTCGCCACGGGGCGGTGAAGTACCGGGCGTCCTCGGCGAACAGCCGAGCGATGTCCTCCCGGTCGTTCGTCTCCCACGCCCGGACGTACCCCTCGATCCACTGGGCCAGCAACCGCTCATCCATCTCCCCCGGCATCCTACCGGGGGATACTGGGACGAGGGAGGTGCTGGATGATGCGGACCGACGACGATCTGCTGATCCTTTCGGACGAGAACTATCGGATCCTCGGAGAGCGGGACTTCGGCATGCCCGGGCTCCGGGCCACCGAGAGCATCGGCCCGTTCGTGCAGGTGCAATCGTCCGGGCCGCTGATCATGGTCCACGATGCGCTGGTCGAGCCGCACCTGGGGATCGGCCACCACCCGCACCGGTACAACGAGCGGCTGTTCTACATCCTGCGAGGCCAGCTCGACCACGACGACGCGCTGAACCACATCACCGGCCACATGGGCCCGGGCGACCTTGCCCGTCTGACCGAGGGGCAGACCGGCATGTACCACAAGGAGTGGAACAACGGCGACGAGCAGACCCGGGCGTTCATCCTGGTGTACGCGGCCGATCCCGTTCCCCCTCGGGCGTCGTTCGCCGCCCTGCGCGACGCGGAAGCACCGCGTTACGAAGAGGGGCCGGGTGTGCACACGAAGGAGCTGATCGGTCCGAAGAGCCCCCTGGAGATCCACGGCGACATCCGCTCCTACACGGACTCACGGGTGGATCCCGATGCCGAGCTGGAGGTCCGCATCGCCGACGGCGAGGCCGCCCTGCTGGCGCCGCTGGAGGGCTCGTTCACCGCCGGTGACGCGAAGTTCGAGCAGGGTCAGATCGTGCTGGTGCCGACGGAAGGGCGGCGTACGGTGACGGTGAAGGCCACCTCACCGGGACGGCTGCTCCGCATCGTCCACGGCGTCGGCGACGGCATCACCGTCGGCCAACCGCTGCGATAGAGCGTCTCCGGAGCTTCGTTCCCGTCGGGCCGGGCGGATTCGAACCGCCGACCTCTTGACCCCCAGTCAAGCGCGCTAACCAAGCTGCGCCACGGCCCGAGTGCTGCTACCTGCGAGTTTACTTGCTCCAGCGCTTCCTCTGGGGGGAAATGGGGCCAAATCGAGCCGCTCATTTTGCCCCACACTGAGGCCAAGAAAGGCCTGTAGCGCGTCATGTCAGTGGCGGCTCGTACACTTGTTCGAGTTCATGGCACCTCGGCGAACCACTCACATAGAGCGACATCGCAACCGTTATCGGGTGCGCTGGATGGCGGACGGACAGCGCTTCCGGAGGAGCTTCGGCTCACAGAGCCAGGCCCGAGCGTTCCTGGAGCGTCTCCGACGCGATGAGGAGGAACGGCAGGCGCGTAGGATCCGAGGAGGGCTCACCGTTCGGGAGATGGTGGAGAACTGGTACCGCTACCACAAAGCCCGTCTGTCGCCAGGCACCCAACGGGACTACGAGGGGCGGATTCGGCGGGATGTCTCCAGGATCGGCTCCCTGAATGCCAACTCTGTGGCTCGCAACCCTCGAGAGCTGAGGGCCTTCTACGACGCCCTGACCCCTACGAGCGCCCGGCGGCTGCACGCGATCCTCCGACAGGCCTTCCAGGATGCTCTCGACCACGGCGAGGTCGAGCGCAATCCGTGCGACCTGGCTCGGCCCCGCAAGCCTCGGGCCCCCGAGAAGCTCATCCCGACCCCCACCGAGACGGAGAAGATCGTCATCGCTGCCGAGGAGGAGGACCCGCTGTGGGGGCTGTTCCTGAACTTCACCGCCACAGTGGGCACCCGCCGCGGCGAGACCTGCGCCCTCCGGTGGGAGGATGTCGACTTCGCGGCCCACCGGATCCACATCCGCCGGTCCATCTGCAAGGGCGTGAACGGCCCAACAGAGATCACGCTGCCCAAGAACGGGCGGGAGCGGAGCCTCCTCGTCGGCAGGGAGTTCTTCGAGCAGGTCGAGCCCTTCGGTCATCACGCCGGCTGGATCTTTTCCGGAGGGTCCAGGGGCGCGCGATCCCGCGCGGGCAAGCACCCCTGGCATCCGGACTGGCCCGGTCACCGGTTCGCGACCCTGATGCGGAGGCTCGCTCTCCCCTACACCTTGCACTCCCTCCGCCACTTCGTGGCCACCCAGCTCCTGGCCCGAGGCCTACCGGTGACCCAGGTGGCCCGCTTCCTGGGGCACCGGGACCCCTCGGTGACCATGAACCTCTACGCGAACCACATCGTGGACGACGTCCAGCGCCTGATGGCAGAGGCGGCGGCCTCCCTGTTCCACAGGAGCCCCTAGCGGCGGCGGCGCTTGCGGGGGCGGATGGACAGCCGGATGGGGACACCCTCGAAACCGAACGCGGCCCGCAGGCGGTTCTCCAGGAACCTCCGGTACGTCGGGGGTACGGGGCCGCCGGTGAAGATCACGAACCGCGGCGGGCCCGTGGATACCTGGGTGCCGTACAGCAATCGCCCGGCGGTGCGGGGCGGCGGGTGCTCCCCCTGGGCCTCGTGGAGCACCCGGTTCGCTTCCGCGGTGGAGACCCGCCTGGTCCACCGCTCGTGCACCTCGATCAGCGACGGCAGGACTTTCCCCACGCCGGCTCCGGTCAGGGCGGAGGTTCGCAGCACGGGGGCGCCGGGGAACACCGCCACCCCCTCACGGATCTCCTCGAACCGGCCGGCCCGCTCCTCCCGCTCCACCAGGTCCCACTTGTTGGCCACCACCACCAGCCCCCGCCCGGCCTCGGCCACACGGGCGGCGATCCTCCGGTCTTCGGTGGTCACTCCCTCGTGTGCCGCCACCACCAGCCCGGCCACGTGGGACCGGTCGATGGCCCGCACGGCCCGGGTGTAGCCGTAGTACTCGAGCCCCTCCGCCCGGGACGGCCGCCGGAAGCCGGCGGTGTCCACGAACCGAACCAGGCCGCCGCCTGCCTGCACCACGGAGTCCACGGCGTCCCGGGTGGTGCCGGCGTCCTCGTACACCACCGAACGCTCCTGCCCCACCAGGCGGTTGAACAGCGACGACTTCCCCACGTTCGGTCGCCCCACGATGGAGAACACCGCCTCGGCATCGGCCTGGGGCACCTCGTCGACCTCCGGCAGGAGGTCCACGACCCGGTCGAGCAGCTCCCCGGCCCCCCGGCCGTGCAGCGCCGAGACGGCCACCGGGTCCCCCAACCCGAGCCGGTAGAGGCTGGCCACCTCCGGCTCCACGGTGTCCGAGTCCACCTTGTTCGCCACCAGGACGACCGGGGCCCGGGCTCGACGCAGGCGCTCGGCCAGCGTGGCGTCCTCCTCCTGGACCCCGACCGTGGCGTCGACGACCAGGAGCACCACGTCGGCCTCGGCGGCGGCACGGTCGGCCTGGGCGATCACCAGCGCGTCGATCCCGGTGGGCCGGTGCACGTACCCACCCGTGTCGATCGCGCTGAAGCGGCGCCCCCGCCACTCGACGGGGACCTCCACCCGGTCCCTGGTGACCCCGGGTTGCTCGGCGGCGATGGCCTCCCGGGCCCCCAGGAGCCGGTTCAGCAGCGTGGACTTGCCCACGTTCTGCCGGCCCACGATGGCCACCACGGGCACCCCGGCTCGGGCGGCCTTCGGGCCACCGGGGGCCTGGCCCCCCAGCGCATCCCGGACGAGCGCCATGACCTCGGCGAAGACGTCGTCCTCGGCCCGGCCGCTGGTGTCCACCTCGTGGGCGTCCGGGGCCGGGACCAGCGGGTTCGTGCGGGCGTCCAGGCGATCGCGACGAGCCAGGGCCTCCACCAGCCCCTCGTCCTCGCTCCCCCGCTCGGCCTGGCGCCGGGAGGCCCGCTCCAGGGGGTCGGCCACCACGAACACCTTGACGTTCGCGTCGGGGAACACCACGGTGCCGATGTCCCGGCCCTCCACCACCGCCCCGGGAGCGGCCAGGCGCCGCTGCTCGGCCCGGAGCACCTCCCGGACCTCGGGATGCGCGGAGACCTGGGAGACGACCGACTCCACCTCGGCGGACGTGAGCTCCGGGCCCGGCGAGCGCCTCCCCAGCAGGACCCCGGGCGGGTCACCCGCCTCCTCCATCGAGAACCCCAGGGAGCCGGCCAGGGCGGCCAGGGCGGGCCCGTCGGCCACGTCGGCGCCGCGGTCCAGGGCGGCTCGGGCCAGGGCCCGATACATGGTGCCGGTGTTGAGGTGAGGAAGACCTAGCGCCCGGGCCAGGCGCCGGGAGAGCGTGGTCTTCCCGGCCCCGGCTGGCCCGTCGATGGCCACGACCGTCCCCCGCTTGGCCACGCCCCCCGGGACCCCGGCGGTCAACGCCCTCGCTCCGAACCCGCGGCCGCCAGCAGGGCCCGCACCTCCGAGTGCTCAAGCGGCCTGACCTCCCCGGGACGCAGCCGGCCGAGCCGCAATGGCCCCACCCGCACCCGGACCAGCCGCCTCACCGGCAGCGCGACGGCATCGAGCATCCGGCGCACCTCTCGCTTCCGTCCCTCGGCCATCACGATCCGCAGGGCCACCCGCCCTCCGGAGCGGGCCACCCTCCGTACCGACCGGGGCCGGGCCATCCCGTCCTCGAGCATGACCCCCCGAGCCAGGCGAGCCACGGCCCGGTCGCTCGGTGACTCCCCGACCTCCGCCAGGTACTCCTTCTCCACGCCGTAGCGGGGGTGCATGATGCGGTTCGCCAGCTCGCCGTCGTTCGTCAGCAGCAGCAGCCCTTCGGTGTCCCGGTCCAGCCGTCCCACCGTGAACACCCGGGGTCCGGGCGGGAAGAACGCCGAGACGCTCTCCCGCCCCTGGGGGTCGCGGGCGGTGGCCACCACCCCACGGGGCTTGTTGAGGGCGTAGTACCGAAGCTCGGGGTCCAGCGGGACCCGCACCCCGTCCACCTCCACCCGGGACCGCAGCGGGTCCACGCGGTCGCCCAGGGACGCCACCTGCCCGTCCACCGTGACCCGGCCCTCGCGGATCAGGTCCTCGCAGGCCCGGCGCGATCCCAACCCCGCCCGGGCCAGGACCTTCTGGAGCCGCTCCGGCTCAGCCGCCGTCGTGCTCGGCCGGGCCCGCGACCCCGTCCTCCTCGGCCTGCGCGGCGTCCCGCTCATCCCCTCCATCCTCACCGAGGAGGGGGGCCAGCGGCGGCAGGTCGCCGATCGAGGCCAGGCCGAGCCGCTCCAGGAACTCCGGGGAGGTCCCGTACAGGAGCGGCCGCCCGGGCCCCTCGTCCCGGCCGACCTCCTCCAGCAACCCCCGGTCCACCAGGGCCCGAAGCACTCCTTCGGAGTTGACCCCCCGGATCTCCGAGATCTGGTGCCGAGTCACCGGCTGCTTGTACGCCACCACGGCCAGGGTCTCCAGGGCGGCCTTGGTCAGGCGGCTGTGGCGTGAGGACAGCACGAACCGCTCTACCACCGGGGCGGCGTCCGGATGCGTCGACAGCCGCCAGCCCCCGGCCACTCGCCGCAGCACGATGCCGGCGCCGGCTCGCTCGTACGATGCGGCAAGCCCCTCGAGCAGGGTGTCCACGGCCTGGCGGTCCTCTCCGACCAGCGCGGCCAGGGTGGCCGCGGAGAGCGGCTCGCCGGCCACGAACAGGACCGCCTCCAGGGCCATGGTTCGCGGATCTCGCCCGCCGCCGATCCCGCTCATCCCTCCCACCTCACCTCGATGTCGCCGAACGTCTGCGCCTGGCGCAGGGCCACCCGCCCCTCCGCGTGGAGCTCCAGGAGGGCCAGGAACCGCACCACCACCTGGATGCGCTCGCGGCAGTCCGTAACCAGGTCGCGGAACCGAGACTCCCGCCGCCGGGCCAGGCGCCGCCGAACGCTCTCCAGGGCGTCGGCCACCGAGGCCCGGATCGGGGCCACGTGCGACAGGTCGATGCGGGGCGGCCGGAGCAGCGCCGCGGCCGCCTCGGCCAGGGCCTCGGGGGTGACCCGCTCCATGGGATCGGGGTACAGGCCGGCGAACTCCTCGGCCGGCCCGACGTCCCGGGCGATGAACCGGGCCCCCTCCTCGAACAGCTCGGACAGCCGGCCCGCCATCTTCCGGAAGGCGGCCAGCTCCAGGCTCCGGGCGTACGCCAGGTCGGGCGAGGCGCCCAACAGATCTTCCTCGTCGGACTCCTCCCGCCCGGGGAACAGCCGCCGGACCTTGAGCTCGAGCAGGACCGTGCAGATCGCCAGGAACCACGTGGCCTCTTCCAGCGTCCACCCCTCGGCCTCCTCGGCCCGCGCCAGGAAGTCCTCCGTCACCCGGGCCACGGGGACGTCGCACACATCGACCTGGCGCTCCAGGATCAGGTCGGCCAGGACGCGGAAGGGCCCACGGAACACGGGGAGCTCCACCGGGAACTCCCCCACCCGTGCCAGCATCCGATCCTCATCCATGGTCAGGAGTCGGGGGCCGGCCCGCGCCGGGCCCCGGAACCGGCGCCTGGGATCACCTGCCGTTCGATGCCCGCCATCGTAGCGCGGCCCCCGGGGGGCCTCAATCATCCGGCCGCCTACACCCCCACCAGCAGGCTGCGGAGCCCGTCGGCGGCGGCGCTGACCAGCCCCAGGATCGGGGTGGGCAGGAGGAACAGGATCAGCAGCACGAACAGGGGGCCGTACGGCTCCAGGTTCTCGAACACCCTCCGGGCCCGCTCCGGCAGGTACACGGCCAGCACCTTCGACCCGTCCAGGGGCGGGATGGGGAACAGGTGGAACACCGCCAGGAACACGTTGATCAGCACCCAGATGTCGAAGAGCCGGAACAGCAGGCTCCCGGGGAGGGCCCCGGTGACCCGCAGCACCAGGGCCCCCAGGATGGCCACGGCCAGGTTCGTGAGCGGGCCCGCCACCGAGATCCACACGATCTGCCGATCCGGGTTCTTGAGGTTGGCCCGGTTGATCGGCATCGGCTTGGCGTACCCGAAGGAGAACGGAGCGCTCCGGCCGAACAGCACCGGCAGCAGCAGGAGGGCCGGGACGATCACGGTCCCCACCGGGTCGATGTGGCGGGCCGGGTTCAGGGTCAGCCGCCCGTTCACCCGTGGGGTGATGTCCCCCATCCGGTCGGCCACGATCCCGTGGCTCAGCTCGTGGAGGATGATCGCCGGCACCAGGGCCACGATCACGAACAGCGTGTCCAGCGGAGCGAAGTTGATCATGCGCCGAGTCGGAGGCGGGTCACGGACCGGTATTCTTCCATGCCGCCCGTCCGGTGCCCGAACGAGAGCACCACTCCTCAGCCCACCAGGAACCGGAGCAGGCCGTCCACCAGGGGATCCACGATCCTCAGGAGGAACCCCGGCACTATGAACACCAGCAGGAGGAACACGACCATGCCGTAGGGTGCCGCCGCCAGGTAGGCGCGGCGGGCCGGGGCGGGGAGGAACCGGGCCACCACCGACGACCCGTCCAGCGGCGGCAGCGGCAGCATGTTGATCACCAGCAGGACCGCGTTCAGGAAGATCCATATCCCCAGGAACTGGGCCACCCGAAGGGACCCGAACGGAGCGCCCACCCGGATCACCACGGCAGCCAGCACGGCCAGCAGGAGGTTCGTGGCCGGGCCGGCCAGCGAGATCCAAATCATGTGCTGATGCGGCTTCCGGAGCCGGTTGGCCGAGACCGGCACGGGCTTCGCGTAGCCGAACACCACCCCGCTGCCCACCCCGGCGGCGACCAGCCCGATCAGCAGTCCCGGGAGGACCACGGTCCCGAAGGGGTCCACGTGCCGGATCGGGTTCAGGCTCAGCCGCCCCGCCTCCCGGGCGGTGGGGTCACCGAACCACGAGGCCACCAGCCCGTGGCTGACCTCGTGGAGGATGATCCCCGGCGCCAGCGAGGCCACCAGGAACATGGCGAGGAGCCAGTCGAAGCTCACGTCGTCCTGCCTTCCCGCCATCCGTACACGAGCGGGGGAGGCTCCACCCCCTCCTCGGAGACGGTCAGCGTCTCGAGCACGCGGCGGCCGGCGGACCGGGCGGCGTCCTCGTCCCGGGCGTGGATCTCGCCGATCGGCTCGCCGGGCCCCACCCGGTCGCCGATCTTCGGTCGGATCACGATGCCCACCGCGGGGTCGATGGGGTCGCCCTTCCGGGCCCGTCCGGCGCCCAGGGCCACCGCGGCCCTGCCGATCTCCTCGGCCTCCACCGCGGCCAGGAAACCGGACCGGTCGGCCTCCAGGGGGACCACCACCGGGGCTCGCGGCAGGACGCCGCCGGGATCGTCCACCACCCGGGGGTCTCCCCCCTGGGCCTCGACCATCCGCCGGAAGGCCTCGGCCGCCTCTCCCGAGGACAGGACCCCCTCGGCCCGGAGCCGAGCCTCCTCGGCCGAGGCGTCCAGGAGCGACTCCAGCGCGGCCGCGGCGAAGGCCACCGAGAGCTCGGCCAGGCGTCCCGTTCGCTCCCCCCGCAGCACCTGGACCGCCTCCACGATGTCGAGCGCGTTGCCCACCGCCTCCCCGAGGGGCTGGGACATGTCGGTCACCGCCGCCCTGGCACGCCGGCCCCACCCCCGGGCCAGCTCCACGCAGGCCCTGGCCAGGTCGGCGGCATCCTCCGGGGTCTTCATGAACGCGCCGCTCCCGGCCTTCACGTCGAGCAGGATGAGATCGGTCCCCACCGCCAGCTTCTTGCTCATGACGCTGGCGGCGATCAGGGGAACGCTGGGAACGGTGGCCGTGGCGTCGCGGAGCGCGTACAGGGCGCCGTCGGCCGGGATCAGGTCCTTCGTCTGGGCGGCCACCGCGCACCCGACCTCCTCCACCTGGCGCTCCAGGTCCTCCGGCCCGAGGTCCGTGCGCAGCCCGGGGATCGACTCGAGCTTGTCGAGCGTTCCCCCCGTGTGCCCCAGCCCACGCCCGGACAGCTTGGCCACGGCCAGCCCTAGCGCCGCGGCCATGGGGGCGAACACCAGCGTCACCCCGTCGGCCACGCCGCCGGTGGAGTGCTTGTCCACCTTGGGGCGGGACACGCCGGCCAGCGGAAGGGTGATCCCGGACTCCACCATGGCCCGGGTCAGGGCCACGGTCTCGTCGTCGTCCAGGCCCCGGATGAACGAGGCCATCAGGAACGCCGCGGCCAGGTAGTCCGGGACCTCCTCCCGGGCGTACCCGAGCACCACCGCCCGGATCTCCTCCTCGCTCAGACGATGACCGTCGCGCTTGCGGGCCACCGCCTCCCGGGCCTCGGCCGAGCTCACCTGAGGCCCAGCTCCGGGGCGAAGGAAGCCCCGGCCAGGTGGTCGTCGCCGATGCCGAACAGGTGGGCCACGGTGGCCCCGATGTCGGCGAAGGTCGCCCGGGTGCCGAGGTCCACCGGATCGCGCGACCCCAGACCGCCGCCGGCAACCAGCACCGGGGTGCGCTCCCGGGTGTGGTCCGTGGACTCGTCGGTGGGGTCGCACCCGTGGTCGCCGGTCAGGACGAGCACACCCCGCTCCCCCACCGCCGCCCGCAGCTCCGGCAGCCGGCGATCGAAGTCCTCCACGCACCGGGCGTACCCGGGCGGATCGCTGCGATGCCCGTACTTCGTGTCGAAGTCCACCAGGTTCGTGAACACCAGCAGATCGGGGCCGCGGCGCAGGTACTCGATCGTGACGTCCACCCCATGGTCGTTGGACTCGGTGTGCCGCGACTCCGTGAGGCCCCGCCCGGCGAAGATGTCCGGGATCTTCCCCACCCCGTAGACCGGGACGCCGCCGTCTCGGATCCGGTCGAGGTAGGTGGGGCCGGGCGGCTCGACCGAGTAGTCCCGCCGCTCGTGGGTCCGGGTGAACGCCCCGGGCCGCCCGACGAACGGGCGGGCGATGACCCGGCCCACCCGGTGCTCCCCGTCCAGGATCCCCCGGGCCACCCGGCACCACTCGTACAGCGTGTCCAGGGGCACCACGTCCTTGTGGATGGCGATCTGGAACACCGAGTCCCCGCTCGTGTACACGATCGGCCGGCCGGTGCCGAAGTGCTCCTCGCCGAGCTCCTCGATGATGTCGGTCCCCGAGGCGGGCCGGTTCCCCAGCACCTCCAGGCCGATGGCCCGCTCGAAGGGTTCGATCACCTCGGGAGGGAACCCGTCCGGGTAGGTGGGGAACGGCCGGTCAAGGATCAGCCCGCAGATCTCCCAGTGGCCCGTGGTGGTGTCGTTGCCGGCCGAGCGCTCCGTGGCCGTCCCGTGGGCCGTTCCCGCCCCGGCCCCCGGCGGGATCCCCGGCGCCTCCGTCAGCAGGCCCAGGCCGAGGTCGGCCAGGTTCGGGGCATCGATCCCGCCCACGGCTCGGGCCGTGTTCCCGATCGTGTCGGCCCCTTCGTCCCCGTACGCCGGGGCATCGGGAGCCGCTCCCACGCCGAAGGAGTCGCACACCAACAGGAGGACCTTCATCCGGCTCGCTCGCCCCCGGCCGGACGGCGGGCTCCGCGCCCGGCGCGCTTGCCGGATGGCCCGGTGCCGCTCCGGGCCCGGGGATGCGAGGAGAAGTACACGTCCCGGAGGCGATCCTTGGTCACCAGCGTGTAGATCTGCGTGGTGGCCACGCTGGCGTGGCCCAGGAGCTCCTGGACCACCCGCACGTCCGCGCCTCCTTCGAGCAGGTGCGTGGCGAACGAGTGCCGCAGCATGTGGGGTGTGACGCGCTTCTCGATCCCCGCCCGCTTCGCCATGGCCTTGATGATGTTCGTGCTGCCCTGGCGGGTGAGACGGCCTCCCCGGCGATTGAGGAACAGCGCCCCCTTGGAGTTCGAGCGGGCAAGCGCGGGCCGGGTCCGCCGCAGGTAGGCCTCCAGGGCCCGCACGCCGTAGCGCCCCAGCGGAACCACCCGTTGCTTGGAGCCCTTCCCCAGCGCCCGGACGCTGCCCTCATCGAGGTCCACGTCGTCCACGTCGAGGGCCACCAGCTCGGAGATGCGGAGACCGGCCCCGTACAGCGTCTCCAGGATGGCTCGGTCGCGAAGGGCCGTGGGGCCGTCCTCGCCGGGAGCCGCCACGAGGGCGGCGACCTCGTCCACGGTGAGCGGCCTGGGCAGGTTGCGAGGCACCTTGGGGCGGGCCACCCCCTCGGCGGGGTCGGCGTCGGTCTCCCCCTCCCGCACCAGGAACCGGTGGAAGGACCGGACCGCGGCCAGGGCCCGGGCCACGGACGAGGCCCGGTAGCCCTTCCCCGGCGCGTACTGGGTCCCCGACAGGTGGGCCACGAACCCGGCGATGTCTTCCTCTCCCGCCCCCGCCGGATCCCCCACGCCGCGTTCGGCCACGAACGCGGCGTACCGACCCAGGTCCCGCCGGTAGGCATCCACCGTGTTCGGGGAGAGCCCCCGCTCCACCGTGAGGTAGTCCAGGAATCGCTGGATCGGGTCGGAGGGGCTCACCGGTGGCTCAGCCGGACGCCCCGGGGATGAGCGAGGGGAGCGGCGTGTGGTCCATCCCGTGGGCCTCCGCCACCGGGGCGCTGGTCACCGCACCGCCGTAGACGTTCACCCCTCGGGCCAGCGTGGGATCGTCCCGCGCGGCATCCTCCAGGCCGCGGCCGGCGATGTCGACGGCGTACGGCAGCGTGACGTTCGTGAGCGCGTACGTGGAGGTACGGGGAACGGCGCCGGGCATGTTCCCCACCCCGTAGTGGACGACGCCGTGCTTCAGGTACGTCGGGTCCGAGTGGGTGGTCATCCGGGAGGTCTCGATGCACCCTCCCTGGTCGATCGAGATGTCCACGACCACGCACCCCGGCCGCATCCCGGCCACCATCTCCTCCGTGACCAGCTTCGGGGCCCTGGCGCCGGGGACCAGCACCGCCCCGATCACCAGGTCGGCCCGGGCGACGTGATGCTCGATGGCCAGCGTGGTGCTGGTCACGGTGAGGATCCGGCCCTTGTGGATGAGGTCCACCATCCGCAGCTTGTCCACGTCGCGGTCGACGATGACGACCTCGGCCTCCATGCCCGCGGCGATCCAGGCGGCATTCGACCCGGCCATCCCCGCTCCCAGGACCACCACCCTGGCCGGGTGGACCCCGGAGACCCCGCCCGGGAGGATCCCCCGTCCTCCGTTCTCCCGCTGGAGGTAGTGCGCCCCGACCTGGGGGGCCATGCGCCCGGCCACCTCGCTCATCGGGGCCAGCAGGGGAAGCCGGCCGTCCGGGAGCTGGACGGTCTCGTAGGCGACCGCGGAGACCTTCCGGTTGGCCAGCGTCTCGGTCAGCTCACGGGAGGCCGCCAGGTGCAGGTAGGTGAACAGCACCTGGCCCTCCCGGAGGAGCTCGTGCTCCTGGGGGACGGGTTCCTTCACCTTCAGCACGAGGTCCGCGGACCCCCACACCTCGCCGGCCGAGGGAACCACCTGGGCGCCGAACTTCCGGTAGGCCTCGTCGGGGATCGCGGACCCCTCTCCGGCCCCGGCCTCAACCAGCACCTCGTGTTCGGCGGACCTGAGCTCCCGCACTCCGGCGGGGGTCACGGCGACCCGGTACTCGCTGTCCTTGACCTCCCGTGGTACGCCTACGATCACGCCGGCTCCTTCGCCGGGGGGCGGCCGTCCCGACAGGGGGGTTCGCTCGTATCCGCCCTCGGCTTCCGTGCCTCGGGGCCAGCTTCCCCCCGGACCCCCCGGTCTCGGTCCCTGAGGATACCGCGGCCTTCCCCCGCCCCGCCCCCAGAGGTGCTAGCTTCGATGGCGAGCCACGGAAGGAAGGGAGGGGGCATGGGATCGATCTCACGCGGCTTCCGGCTCCTAGGAGCCAGCTGGCAGGTCCTGAGGTCTGACAAGGAGCTCATGGTCTTGCCGGTCATCTCGTTCGTGTTCATCGCCCTGGCCACGGTCGTCCTCGGTGGAGCGGCATGGGCCAACGGGTTCTTCGACCGGCAGGAACCCGGCCCCCTCGAGTACGTCCTGCTGGGGATCTTCTACTTCGTGGCGTACTTCATCGGCATCTTCTTCAACGCCGCCGTGGTGGGGGCGGCCACGATCCGGCTCCAGGGCGGCGACCCCTCGGTGCGGGACGGGTTGCGCCTGGCGTCCTCGAAGGTGGGGAAGATCGCCGGGTGGGCGGCCATCTCGGCCACCGTGGGGCTGATCCTGAGGTCGCTGGAGGAGCGATTCGGCTTCATCGGCAACATCGTGATCTCGATCATCGGCGTGGCCTGGAGCGTCGTCACGTTCTTCGTCGTCCCGGTGCTGCTGTTCGAGCCGGTGGGCGTGGTTGACGGCATCAAGCGCTCCGCCGGCATCTTCCGACAGCGGTGGGGGGAGACGTTCGTGGGGAACGCCGCCATCGGAGTGGCGGTGTTCCTGGTGTCGCTGCCCGCTCTCCTGGTGGCCGGGGTCCTGGCCGCGATCTCGGTTCCCCTCGGGGTGGTCGTGGGCATCCTGGCCGTGGGGCTGATGGTGGCGGTGGGCTCGGCCATGACCGGCATCTTCAACGCCGCGCTGTACCGCTTCGCCACCACGGGGGAGGCGCCCGGCGCCTTCAACCAGGACGACCTGCGGGGCTCGTTCCGGCCCAAGCGCCGGGCCCGCTGAGGGGGGCTCGCCCCGGCTCAGGGAGTGGCCGCCGCGGCCCTATCCGGGGCCCGGCGGCGGGCCACCGCGGCGCCCACGAAGTCGCGGTACAGCGGGTGGGGCCGGGTGGGGCGGGACTTCAGCTCGGGGTGGAACTGCCCGGCCACGAAGAACGGGTGGTCCGGCAGCTCGATGATCTCCACCAGGCGGCCGTCCGGGGAGGTGCCCGACATGACCATGCCGTGGCTCTCGAGGATCCGCCGGTACGCGGGGTTCACCTCGTAGCGGTGCCGGTGTCGCTCGTACACCACCGGCTCGCCGTAGGCCGCGGCGGCCCTGGTCCCGGCGACGAGGTGGCAGGGCTGGGCACCCAGGCGCATCGAGCCGCCCATGTCCGTGATGTCCTTCTGCTCGGGCAGGAGGTCGATCACCGGGTCGGGGCACGCGGGGTCGAACTCGCTCGAGTTGGCCCTGGGCAGCCCGCACACCTGGCGGGCGAACTCGATCACGGCGCACTGGAGGCCGAGGCAGATCCCCAGGAACGGGATCCCCCGCTCGCGGGCGAAGCGCACCGCGTCGACCTTGCCCTCCACGCCACGCACGCCGAACCCGCCGGGGACCAGGATCCCGTCTGCCGACCCCAGGAGCTCCTCCACCTTGCCGCCGGCGAGCTCGTCGGAGGCCACCCAGTGGATCCGAACCTTGCTCCCGTGGTGATACCCGCCGTGCTTGAGGGCCTCGATGACCGACAGGTAGGCATCGGGGAGGTTCACGTACTTGCCGACCACGGCGATATCCACGGGATCGGCGGCGTCGTCGATCCTCTCGACCAGCGCCTGCCACTCGGACAGGTCCGGATCCCCCTCCGGGAGGCGGAGGTGGCGGACCAGCTCGTCATCGAGGCGCTCCTCGCGGAGGACCAGAGGAACGTCGTAGATGCTGTCGGCGTCCACGGCCGAGACGACCGCATCTACGGGCACGTCGCACAGCAGCGAGATCTTCTCCTTCAGCCCTCGCCCGATCGGCCGGTCGGAGCGGCACACGATCGCGTCCGGCTGGATACCGAGGGACCGCAGCTCCTTCACGGAGTGCTGGGTGGGCTTGGTCTTCAGCTCACCGGTGGGACCGATGTGGGGCAGGAGGGACACGTGCACGAACGCGCAGCGGTCCCGGCCGATCTCGTTCCGAAGCTGCCTGATGGCCTCCAGGAACGGGAGGCTCTCGATGTCTCCCACGGTCCCGCCCACCTCCACGATCACCACCTCCGCGTCGGCGGCGGCCGCCAGGCCCCTGATCCTGGCCTTGATCTCGTCGGTGATGTGGGGGATGACCTGGACGGTCTTGCCGAGGAACTCCCCTCGCCGCTCCTTGGCGATCACCGACTGGTACACGGCGCCCGCGGTCACGTTCGAGCCGCGGTGCAGGCTCTCGTCCGTGAAGCGCTCGTAGTGGCCGAGGTCGAGGTCCGTCTCGGCCCCGTCGTCGAGCACGAAGACCTCTCCGTGCTCGAAGGGGTTCATGGTCCCGGGATCCACGTTGATGTACGGATCGAGCTTCTGGAGGGTGACCCGGAGCCCGCGCGACTTGAGGAGGCGGCCGAGCGACGCGGAGGTGATCCCCTTGCCGAGGCTGGAGGAAACGCCTCCGGTGACGAAGATGAATCGTGGGCTGTCGGTCACCTCGGGATTCCACTGTAGCAGACGGAGGAACGAGGGGCGGCGGGAACGCTCACCTGTTGCGGGAACGTCACGATCTTCGGCCCAGGCGATCGAACCAGCGCAGCGGAGGAACGGCATCGATCAGCCGGCTGATCGTGATGGTCTCGGCGGCCAGCTGGAGCGCCAGGCCCACCACCGCGGCCACCACCACCCAGGGCGTGGGCAGGAACCCTGCCAGGCCCGCCCCCACGACCAGCCCCAGGGGGTTGGAGCCGGCGTCGCCCAGCATCCCTCGCTCGGCCAGGTCGAACGGCAGCACGCCCAGGGCGGCACCGAGCATCCCGGCGGCCACCAGGCCGTAGTCTCCCTGCCACCCCAGCGCCAGCAGGGGGACCAGGGCCACGATCCCCCACCTCAGGGCCCGGCCCGGCACGACGTCCAGGGCGTTCCACACGTTCGTGGCCACGGCGATCAGCACCACGGAGGCGCCAACCCGCACGGGATCGCCACCCAGGGCCAGGCCCAGGACCACCGCGGCCGCCACGCCCGCCGCCATCTTCAGCAGTCCGGTGGTGGGCCGACCCCGAAGCAGGCTGGCCATGTGTGCCCTGATGCCCCGAACGGGGCCACCGAAGGCGTCGTCGAGCGCCCCGACCACCCACAGCCCCACCACGGCGGCCACCAGGATGTCCCCCCGCAGGCCCAGGGCCGCCACGCGATCGCCGACCCGGGCGCCGATGATGGCGCTGGGCACGGCCGCGGCGACCATGGCCAGCCCCAGGACGACGGGGATCCACCGCCCGGCGTAGTTCTCGCGGATCACCCCGATCGGGGGCCGCGACAGGGTCGTCAGCGACCCGAGCGCGGCGGCGCCCACCAGGCCGAGCGCCAGGGCCACCGCGATCGCCGTCATCGGCGGCCGAGCGCCCGGGGGGCCGCCACCCGGAGCACGGCCGCCCCCTGGCGGCCGCGATGGACGAATCCGGCCACGTCGCGGCCGGTGCTTCGATGCTCCATGGCCACCGGCACCTCCACAACCCGGAGGCCGGCCCGGACGGCGTCGATGGTCATGGCCACCTCCACCCCGAACCCATGTGCCAGGGGACGGACGGCATCCACCGCCCGGCGGCTCAGGGCTCGCTGTCCCGACAGGGGTTCCCGAGCGCGGAACCCCGACAGCGCCCGGATCACCACGGTGGCCAGTCGCTTCACGATGCGAAAGCCCCCGTGGCGGGGATCCCGAGGGAAGGCGCCGATGGCCACGTCGGCCCGGCCGGCCAGGACCTCGTCCAGGAGCCGGCCCGCCTGCTTCGCCGAGGCGCCCAGGTCACCGTCGAGCAGGAGGTAGCCGTCGGCGGCCCCGATCCGCGATAGGGCCATCTCCACGGCACCACCCTTGCCCATCGGCCGCGCCATGGCCAGCACCCGGGCCCCGGCGGCTCGGGCCTCCTCCACGGTTCCGTCCGCGGACCCGTCCGAGGCCACGACCACCTCGGTCACCTCCGGCAGTCCACGGACCGCCTCCACGGTGGCCCCGATCCGGCCGGCTTCGTCGCGGGCGGTGATCACCGCCACCACGCGGGGCTCAGACGGAGGGCGGAGGGATGACACCGGATGCCCTGTCCTTCACGCCGTAGTGCCCCGCCCGACCCTCGTCGAGCAGGTCCCCCAGGGCCAGGACCAGGCCGAACGTGCCAGGAACCTGGTCCACGTTGTCCTGGGTGACGATCCGGGCGGTGACCGCATCGTCCGAGCGGAGCGGGCCCACCAGCTCGAACACCGTATCGAGCGGCTCGGCGGCGGCCAGCGGGATCCCACTCTCGGCCGCGGCTTCCACGAACGGGATCAGGAACCGCTCCGGCCTCGGGGGCAGGACCTGGAGCCCCCCGGCCACGACGACAACCGCGTCCGCCTGGGAGAGCTCCCGCACCTGGGCCTCGCCGAGGTTCCGACCCAGGTTCGCCACGAACCCCCCGTCCATCAAGCGACCGAGGACATCACCCTCCGAGGCGCCGAAGGCCAGCTGGTCGGCCAGCTGGACGGCCGCACGAGCCTTCAGCGTCTCGGGCTCATCGATGCGGACGGTCCCGATGGCGGTGGCCAGGTCCTGGCGGTCGACGTCGGTGGGCAGGGCCATCCGGTCGGTAATCTGCAGCAGGGTCAGGATGCTGGCTCCCGCCCGCTCCAGCATCTCCTGGACCGCGGCCACGGCCGCTTCGTCAGTCCCCTCCTGGGTGATGAGGACCACGGCCCTTCCTTCGAGCCGCTCGTCGAGCAGGTACGGGATCAGCTCCTCGCCGAACAACCCCCACTGGTCGGCCTGGGCCTGGAGCTCGGTGACCTGGCCCCGCAGCTCCTGGGCGTCGGTGGCCAGGCGCTCGGTCTGTCGCTCCAGCTGGGCCACGATCCCCCGGTTCAGCACCGTGGTCCCGGAGAGCACCCCCAGCCCCAGGGCCAGGAACACGGCCACCACGGAGACGAGATGGAAGCGGAACGAGATCACCCGGGCCACCCTTTCGATCGGTCGATGCGCATGGGATCGGGCCATTCTAGGCGCGCGGGGCCTCTTCACTGGGGGGACGCCCGCCGTCCAGACCGCGGCGGTCCCGCCGCTCCCGGTACCGCGAGGTTCAGAACAGCTGGCCGAGGCGGAACAGGAGCTGGCGGCCCATCTCCACGAGCTGGCGGAGGAACAGGCGCACCGGATGGGAGACGGCCACCACGGCCACCATGGAGAACAGGGCCGCCCCCACCAGCAGGGCCATGTCCCGGCCGCGCACGCTGCCCCGGTACATCCGGGACACCCCCTTGGCATCGACCAGGATCTCCCCCACCCGCAGCCGCACCAGGAACGTGCTGGCCATGCCCTGTCGTCCCTTGTCCAGGAACTCCCGGAGGTTCCCATGGCTCCCCACGGCCACGATCAGGTCGGCACCCTTCTCGTGCGCCAGGAGGTAGGCGAGGTCCTCGCTGGTCCCCGAGGCCTCCACCACCTTGAAGCCCAGCCCCAGCTCTTCGAGCCGCTCCCGTCCGGGGGCCCGACCGCCGGGATACGCGTGCAGGACGATCTCCGCTCCGGAACGCAGCGCTCGCTCGGAGATGCTGTCCATGTCGCCGACGATCACGTGCGGGATGTAGCCCTGCTCGATCAGGGCGTCGGAGCCGCCATCCACCCCCACCAGGATCGGCTTCACGTCCCGGACGTAGGCCCGCAGGGCGGCCAGGTCCTCGCGGTAGTTCGTGCCCCGGACGACCACCAGCACGTGGCGGTGGGACAGGTCGTGCTCGAGGTCGGGCATCCCCTCCCCCCCGAACAGCAGGTCGCGTTCCCGCTGGAGGTACTCCAGGGTGTTCCGGGCGAACGCATCGAACTGCCCGGCCAGGGTGGCCCGAGCCTCGTCCATGGCCGCCAGGATGGCCCGCTCGGACTGGAGGATGCCCACGCCGACGAGCTCCCCGTCCACCAGGACCCGGTCACCGTCGATCCGTACGAGTGTGCCGTCCCTGACCTTGTGCATGAGCAGCGGCCCGACGCTGTCGATCAGGGGGATGGCCGCCCGAGCCAGGACCAGGGGCCCTAGGTTCGGGTACCGCCCGGTGATCGAAGGGCTGGCGTTCACCACCGCCGACACGCCCCGGGACACCAGGCCCTCCGCGGCCACCCGGTCGAGGTCCTCGTGCTCGATGACGGCCACCTCGCCGGGGTGGATCCGGGTCAGCAGGCGCTTGGTCCGGGTGTCCACCCGGGCCACGGCTTCCTCCCGCCGAACCCTACGGTTTCGAGTCCGCGCGCCGAGGCGCAGGTCGCTTCACCTCCAGGTGCACGTGGGGCCGGCCACCTGGGACGTACCGATCGACCTGGGACTCGAACGGGAACCGCCGGGGCACGCCCAGCCTGGTGGCCGAGGCCTCCACGCGGTCTCCTCGCTCCAGCATCACGCCCATGAGGTGGATCACCACCACTCGGTGCCGGGGCGCCCCATCGGGTCGGATCTCCACCCGGGCGTCCCAGTACCGTCCGTAGAGACGGTACCGCGTCACGCGGGCCACCGTGCCGCTCACCGGGGCCAGGACGGTCTCTCCCCGGGGGAGCACGGTGTCGACGGCGGAGGTGGCCGGCGTGGACCGTCCCCGGGCGTCCATGACGACGTAGGGCTGGCCGGAGGAATCCGCCACCGGCGGGGAGAACTTCTTGGCGTTCCGGCACACCCGGCATCGCCCCACCGGCCGAAGCTCCAGGGCGTCGGGCAGCGAGGCCTCGTGGAAGGCCACGGCCACGGCCCGTTCCGAGACCATCCGGAGCTGGACCCCGGCCACCTGGGCGAACACCGGGAGCAGGTCCGGACCCGGCGAGATCGTCGGCGGCGGTTCGGCGGGGGGAGGGGCGGCCGGGAGGGCGACGGTCGCGGAGCGCACCGGGGGCACCGGGTGGATGAACAGGAACGCGGACCCCCACACCGCGCCCGCCGCCACGAACAGGGATCCCACGACCACCAGGCGGCCCCGGGGGCGGCGCCTCATGCCCGCTCCCGAGCCGCTTCGGCCAGCAGCTGGGCGGCGTGCGTGGCCGCCTCGTCGGTGGGCAGCCCGGACAGCATCCGAGACAGCATCCGAGACAGCTCCTCGATCCGATCCTCTCCCTGGAGGGCCACCACGGTGGCGGTGCCGGCATCCTTGGTCACGCGGAGCTGGCGGTCGGCGAAGCAGGCGATCTGGGGAAGGTGGGTGACCACCAGGACCTGGCGGTGCCGGCCCAGCCTGGCCAGCCGCCGGCCCACCGCCACCCCGGCCCGGCCTCCGATCCCCGCATCCACCTCGTCGAAGACGAGCGTGGGCACCTGGTCGAGATCCGCCAGCACCGTGCGGCAGCCCAGCATCGTCCGGGACAGCTCCCCGCCGGAGGCGACCCGCGACAGCGGCTGGGGAGGCTGCCCCGGGCCGCCCGAGAGCAGCAGCACCGCCCCCTCGGCGCCTCCGGGGCCGGGGTGCTCGTGGGGCTCCAGCCGGACCTCGATCGATGCGCCCTCCATGCCCAGGTCCTGGATCTCCGCGTGGATGGCCGCCGACAGGCGGGGGGCGGCCTCCTTCCGTGCCGCGGTCAGCTGCCCTGCCAGCGTGCCCGTCTCCTCCTCTAGCGCCGCGGCCTCCTGGGCCAGGGCCTCCCGCTCCCGTCCGGCCCCCTCCAGCGACACCAGCTTCCCCCGAGCCTCCTCCAGGTAGGCCAGGATGCCCTCCTCCCCCTCGCCGTACTTCCGCTCGAGGCCGCGGATCGCCACGATCCGCTCCCGCACCTCCTCCAGCCTGGCGGGGTCGAGATCCACCGAGTCCAGGTGGCCCCGCAGCGCCCCGGTTAGATCGTCGCCCTCCGCGGCCAGCGAGGAGAGGCGCTCGGAGAGCTCGCCGACCCCGGGATCGACGTGGGCCGCGTCCCGGACGGCGGCCGCCGCCCGGCGGAGGGCGTCCGCCCCGCCACCCTCGTCCGCCAGCGCCGCGGCGGCCTCGGCCAGGCGCTCCTCGCCGAAGCCGAGCGAGACGCACCACAGCCCGGCCATGCCCTCGATATAGTCGCGCCCGTCCTCGTCCCACACGCGCACGCCCTGGCCGCGCGTGATCACCAGCGCGCCGTCGGCCTCGTTGG
>JBOGVZ010000021.1:0-3581 GCA_050692985.1 Actinomycetota bacterium | reverse complement strand
TCCGGCACCCACCGCGGCTGTCTCCGGGGACCGACCTCGGGAGCCGACTTCGACCTGTACCTGTACCGGTGGAACGGCTTCTCGTGGTCCCTGGTGGCGGCCAGCACGAGCGCCGACTCCTCCGAGGACATCGCCTACAACGGCAACGCCGGCTACTACTTGTGGAGGGTGTACTCGTACAGCGGGAGCGGCAGCTACACGTTCAGGATGCAGCGCCCGTAACCGGTCGGAGGGGGCGACGGTAACCCGGCCGCCGCCCCCTCACGCTGGCCCATCAGGCCGCGAGGAGCTTCTGGATCTCTTCCTCGAGGCCGTCCTCGCCGAGGGCCCCGAAATGGGTGCGTACCTGTCCGCCGTCGTTCGAGAACGCCCAGGCCGGCTGGTACGAGAAGCCGAACGAGGCGAACAGCGATCCATCCTCGTCGACCGCGGTCGGCATCCGGATCCCGTGGCGGTCCACGAACTCCTGCATCGCCTCTCGGGTGTCCCGCCAGGCGATCCCCAGGAACCGGATCTGTCCTTCGTAGCGGCGCTCCAACTGAGCGACCCCGGGGGCTTCCCCGTTGCATGTCCCTCACCACGGCGCCCAGAACCACATCACCAGGTCGTGACCGGCGAAGTCCTCGCCCCGGACGGTCCCCCCGCCCAGCCGGGCCGCCGTGAACATGAGCTCGCCCGGAGCCGGAGATGGGGCCATCCTCGTAGAGGGCGAGGACGAGGTCGTCATCGGGCCGGACGGCGAGGGTCGCGAGGCGGGCTCGGCGACGGGCCGGGCACATGAGGTCGCCAGGGTGAGCACACCGACCGCCAAAACGAAGCGGGGTCCCTTCGCCACCCCATCGACCCTACACGAGGCCGGGATTAGGGCAGGGTGCCGAGGCGGTACGATTCGGGCGATGGCGGCCACGAGCGACGAGGCCCGGCCCCTCGGGGCGACACTCGACCTGGTGCGGTTCCGGGGGGCGCTGGCGCGGTTCGCTACCGGCGTCACCGTGGTCGGGCACCGGGCCGACGATGGCTCGCCCAGAGGGATCACCGTCAACGCCTTCTCGGCGGTCTCCCTCGACCCCCCGCTCGTCCTGGTGGCCATCGCCCGGGGCGCCCGGAGCCACGACCTCCTCCGAGGCAAGCCGTTCTCGGTGAACGTGCTCAAGGTCGAGCACGAGCCGCTGGCCCGACACTTCGCCGGCGAGTCTCAAGACGTGGAGATCCGGTGGGTCAAGGGCGTGGTGGCCCCCCGTCTGGCCGAGCCGCTGGCCTGGCTGGAGTGCGAGCCGTGGGCCGACCACGACGGGGGCGACCACACGCTGTTCGTGGGCAGGGTGGTCGACTTCCTGTTCGGGGACGCCGACGCCCTGGGCTTCTACCAGAGCCGGTTCGTGCCGGTGGCCCGGCCGGTCCCCTCCCAGCCGCCGGTGCCGTACGACCCCTTCGAGCTCCCGTACGATGCGCCCTGAGATGGTGAACGAAGGACTGCGCGGCTCGATCGTCCCGATGATCACACCGTTCACGGCGGGCGGCCAGGTCGACGACGGCGCCCTCCGGGACCTGATCGACCGGGCCATCGAGGCAGGCAGCCACGGGATCTCGGTGACCGGGACCACCGGCGAGCCGAGCGCGCTCACGCTGGAGGAGCGCGAGCACGTCATGGCGGTCGCGGCGAAGGCCGTCGATGGCCGGGTCCCGTTCGTCCCCGGCACCGGCACCAACAACCTCGAGGAGACCGTCCGCCTGACCCTCGCCGCCGAGGGCCTCGGGGCCGACGCGGCGCTGGTGATCGTCCCCTACTACTCCAGGCCCTCGCAGGAGGGCCTGCACCGGTACTTCGCGGCCGTGGCCGACGCCGCCGAGATCCCCCTCCTGATCTACAACATCCCCGGGCGGACGGCGGTGAACATGGAGCCTGCCACCATGGCCCGCCTCCGCCGCGACCGCCCGCGCGTCGTCGGCGTCAAGGAGTCGAACACAGACTTCGGGCACGTCTCGAAGGTCCTGTACGAGTGCGGCCGGGACTTCCTGGTGTTCTCCGGCATCGAGCTGCTCTGCTACCCGATGCTGGCCATCGGCGGGGCCGGCCACGTCAGCGCCACGGCGAACGTCCTCCCCGCCGAGGTGGCCCGGCTCTACGACCTGGTGACCGAGGGAAAGTGGGACGACGCCCTCGACCTCCACTACCACCTGCTCCCCCTGAACGAGGCGCTGTTCCTGGAGACCAACCCCGGGCCGCTGAAGTGGGTGCTGGGGCGGCTGGGCATCGCCCCGCCCCACCTCAGGCCCCCGCTGGCCGAGCCTGGGCGGGAGACCCAAGGCCTGCTCGAGGTGGCCCTGGCGCGCTACGGGCTGGGAGGGGCCTCGTGAGGCTGGCCCGGTTCCTTGCGGACGGGCGGGAGCACCGCGGGACGCCGGCCGACGACCCCGGCGTCCTCCTCGGCGAGGACGGCGGCCGGCACCTCGAGGCCAACGTGACGTTCCTCCCTCCGATCCGGCCCCACACGGTCCTGGCCCTGGCCCTGAACTACGCCGCGCACGCCGAGGAGTTCGACATGGCCGCTCCGGAGGCCCCGGCGCTGTTCCTCAAGCCGCCGAACACGTGGATCGGACACCGGGAGCCCGTGGTGTACCCGAGGGGCGCGAAGTACGTGCACTACGAGGTGGAGCTGGCCGTGGTGATCGGGCGCCGGGCCCGGCGGGTGCCGGCTGCGGACGCCTTGGAGGTCGTCAAGGGCTACACGATCGCCAACGACCTGGTGGTCCGGGACTTCGTGGGCGATTTCTACCGCCCACCGGTGAAGGCCAAGGGGTGGGACACGTTCTGCCCGCTGGGCCCGTGGCTGGTCACCGCCGACGAGGTCCCCGACCCCCACGACCTCGAGCTCCGGGCATACGTGAACGGCGAACTCCGGCAGAAGGGCCACACCGGCGCGATGGTCCGCCCGATCCCCGAGCTGATCCAGCACATCAGCGAGTTCATGACGCTGGAGGAGGACGACGTCATCCTGACCGGCACCCCGAAGGGGGTCTCCCCGGTGCGCCCCGGCGACGTGATGCGGCTGGAGATCGACGGGTTGGGGGCGCTGGAGAACCCGGTGGTGGAGGATCGATCGTGACCCCGACGATGCGGATCGCCCCGCCGGCTTCGCTCAAACCACCCCTCCACTACATCGGCGGAGAGTTCCGGTCCGGTCACGAGGGCCGCACCTTCCCCACCCTAAACCCCGCCACGAACGAGCCGATCACCGACGTGGCCGAGGGGACCGAGCCCGACGTGGAAGCCGCGGTGGCCGCGGCCCGGCGGGCCTTCGAGGACGGCTGGGGCGCCATGCCGGCCCGGGAGCGGGCCACGTGGATGGAACGGATCGCCGACGCTATCGAGGAGCACGGCGAGGAGCTGGTGGCCCTGGAGGTCCTCGACGTCGGCCTGCCGGTGACCCAGGCCAGCGCCCAGACCGTCCGGGCCGCCGACAACTTCCGGTTCTTCGCCCGGGAGATCACCCAGGAGTCCACGGAGGCGTACCGGGTCGGCGACGAGTTCCTCAACTACGTGATCCGCAAGCCCGTCGGCGTGGCCGGGCTCATCACGC
>JBOGVZ010000020.1:0-51466 GCA_050692985.1 Actinomycetota bacterium | reverse complement strand
CCGTACACTGAGGGCGTGGAACGCCGCATCTTCGGCCTCGAGAACGAGTACGGGGTCACGTGCACGTTCAGGGGACAGCGACGGCTCTCTCCCGACGAGGTCGCGCGGTACTTGTTCCGCCGGGTCGTGTCCTGGGGCAGGTCCTCGAACGTGTTCCTCGAGAACGGCGCGCGTCTGTATCTCGACGTCGGCTCCCACCCCGAGTACGCCACGCCCGAGTGCGATCAGATCCTGGACCTGATCGCCCACGACAAGGCGGGGGAGCGGATCCTGGAGAACCTCCTGGAGGCCGCCGAGGCACGGCTGCACGAGGAGGGCATCGCCGGGCAGATCTTCCTGTTCAAGAACAACACCGACTCCGCCGGCAACTCCTACGGCTGCCACGAGAACTACCTGGTGGCCCGCCAGGGCGAGTTCGCCCGCATGGCCGAGGTGCTGATCCCCTTCTTCGTGACCCGGCAGGTCTTCGCCGGGGCGGGCAAGGTCCTCCACGGACCCCGGGGCGCCCAGTACTGCATCTCCCAGCGCGCCGAGCACATCTGGGAGGGGGTGTCCTCGGCCACCACCCGGTCACGGCCCATCATCAACACTCGCGACGAGCCCCACGCCGACGCCGAGCGGTACCGGCGGCTCCACGTGATCGTGGGGGACTCGAACATGAGCGAGTACACGACGCACATGAAGATCGGCGTCACCGACCTGGTGCTGCGGATGGTCGAGGAGAACTCGGTGATGCGGGACCTCACGCTGGAGAATCCGATCCGGGCCATCCGGGAGATCTCCCACGACATCACCTGCAAGAAGAAGGTCCGCCTGGCGAACGGGCGGGAGATGTCGGCCCTGGACATCCAGGACCAGTACCTGGAACGGGCCACCCGGTTCGCGGAGCACCGGGGGCTGGACCCCACCGGCAAGGACCTGTTGCGGGACTGGGAGGACGCCCTGGTGGCGCTCCGCGCCGGAGCTCTGGACGACGTGGCGTCACGCGTGGACTGGGTGGCCAAGTACCGGCTGATCCGGGCCTATCGCGACAAGCACGACCTCCCGCTCTCGCACCCCAAGGTGGCCCTGATGGACCTGGCCTACCACGACGTGAACCGGGAACGCGGCCTGTACTACCTGATGGAGCGCCGCGGCCAGATGGAGCGGGTGGTGTCGGAGCGGGAGGTGCAGCGAGCCATGCGGGAGCCACCTCAGACCACCCGGGCCCGCCTCCGCGGCGAGTTCATCCGCCAGGCCAAGCAGCGCCGCCGCGACTACACGGTGGACTGGGTCCACCTCAAGCTCAACGACCAGGCCCAGCGGACGGTCCTGTGCAAGGACCCCTTCCGGGCCCACGACGAGCGCGTCGAGCAGCTCATCGCCCACATGTAGCCGGCCATGGCGGAGGGGCGCACCAAGGACCTGGGCAAGCCGGACGAGCGAATCGAGTTTCCCGGGATCACCGAGGACATCGTCGACATCGGGGCGACCAGCGTGGGCCGGGTGGTGGCGGAGCCAGGGTGGAGTTGGTCCACCCACGTCCGGCCGCACGTGGGCGGCGAGTCGTGCCGGGCCCGTCACGTGGGAGTGATGCTCTCGGGCCGGCTCGGCGTCACCATCGAGGACGGCACGGCGTTCGAGCTGAAGCCCGGCCACGTGTACGACATCCCTCCGGGCCACGACGGCTATACCGTGGGCGACGAGCCGGCCGTGTCCATCGAGTGGTCGGGGCTGCGGGCGTTCGCCGGGCCCCGGACGGAGTTCCGCGGCCGGGTCCTGGCCACGCTGCTGTTCACCGACCTCGTGGATTCCACGGGCCACGCCGTCCGGCTCGGGGACACGGCGTGGCACGACGCGCTCACCAGGCACTACGAGGCCGCCCGGGCCCAGCTCGAGCGGTTCGGAGGGCGGGAGGTGAAGACGACCGGCGACGGGCTGCTGGCGGTGTTCGAGGGGCCGGCCGCGGCCCTGCGGGGTGCCGCGGCGATCCGCGCCGCCGCCGGCCATGACGACCTCCACGTTCGGGGCGGCGTGCACGTGGGCGAGGTTCAGCTGGCCGGGACCGACGTGCGAGGCGTGTCGGTCCACGAGGCGGCACGCATCATGGCCGCCGCGGCCCCCAACGAGATCCTGGTATCCGAGATCACCAGGAACCTCGCCGAGCCGGCCGGCCTCGCGTTCCAGGACCCGAGGGATCCGCGAGCTCAAGGGGATCCCGGACCCCCGGCGCCTGTTCGCCTATGTCGACGCGGAGGCCGGAGCCGACGGCTGAGCTCAGGCGCCCAGCACGCCGAGGAGCTCGGTGAGGCGGCCGGCCGTCCCTCCAGGGTCGACCACCGGGTGGAAATGTTCGGCCCGGAGCACCCGGACCGGCCACCCTCGGCTGCGGGCCACGGCGGCCTCCGGAAGGTAGAACGCCGAGAGCTGGAGGTAGCCACAGGGCGCGTCCGGCCATTCCCCGGGGACCGACACGGGCTCCTCGAAGAACGCCCGGCCGCGGGGACGCATCTCCGCAAGGACCCGGCGGCGAACGGCGACGTTGGGGATGGCCGCCGCCAACTGGTCCTCCGTCCACGAGGGGGACCGGCCGCCGGCGCTGAGGTGGATGCGAAGCTCGTCGGCGGCCTCCGGCGACACCCGTGAGAGCAGCCCGATCCGCGAGACCCCGTCGCGGGGGATGAGGGCGTCCACCAGGACGTAGGCGGCCGGGGGAGCGCCCAGGGCCCGGCCGATCGCCGGCAGGAGCGGAGCGGCCGCGCTGTGGGCCACCAGGGCCACGGAGGGCTCCGTGGGGATCGCCGCGGCCACCGATTCCGCGTGCTGGCGCCAGAACGGCTCCGGCGACGCCTCGTCGTCCTCCACGGGCGGCACCACGACCTCCCGGCCGCCGGCCCGCAGGTGCTCGGCCACGGGCTCCCAGGTCGCCGGACCCAGGAACGGGCTGTGGACGAGGACGAGCGTGGGGCTCAGAGCCGCAGGAACCCCTGGGCGATGACCGCTCGAGCCACCTCGAAGGCGCCCAGGACGTCGTCGGTGGAGTTCGCCGTGGCCGCCACCACGGTCAGGTGGGCCTCGTGCTCCTCCGCCAGGGCGATGGCCCGCTGGGCGCCCATGTGGGCCACCTCCCATCCCGTCAGGTCCTCGACCCGGCCCGTCGTGGCGAACGACACCGCCGGCGCGCCGGCGGTCAGCGCGGCGTCGAACGCGGTCCCGCCCGTCGTGGACACCACCACCACCACCCGGTCGGTGACCTCGACCAGGTGAGGCAGCTCGGCCCCCTGGTTCGGCACCAGGAGGTACTCCACCCGGGCCGTGCGCAACGCCTGGAGGACCGGGAGGCACCGGGCGCGCCGCTCCTCGTCGGTGCCCACTCGGGGCTCGGCCACCACGATGACCTCGCCCCCCACGCGCCCCGCCGACGCCGCCGCCCGGCGACCCACCGCGCCCGGGTCCACCCTGGCGGGGACCCGCATCCCCGCCGGTGCGGCCCCCAGGACCTCCGCTGCTCCCGCCGCCACCGCCGCCTCGGCGCTGGTGGCCGAGTCCACCACGTCCACCACGGCCACCACCCGGCCCCGGGCCCCCGCGTCGGCGGCCCCGCTGGCGTTGAACGTCACCTCCAGGCGGCGGGGCCTCACGGGGTGCCCCCGGCGTCCCGGCGCCACCTCGCCGAGCCGGCGGCCATCCGCCCGGCCAGCACCCCCGCGGCGCCGGCGGCCTCGAAGAACCACGGCTCCTGGTCCAGCGATCGGCCCATCGTCTCCGCGGGCACGCCGCGCTCCCGCAGCAGGTCCACGGCGGGCCGGCCGGTGACCTCCACGAGCTGGTGGCGCTCCTCCAGCCCGGCGTCCTTCAGGGCCTCCCACACCGCGCCCCGGCGCTCCTCGTCGAACGCGGGGACGGCCACGTGGACCGGGACCAGGGCCACATCGCGCAGGACCGTGATCGAGTGTGGCGAGACGCCATGATGGCGGTACGAGGGGTCGGCGAAGTTCACCCGGAGCGTCGCCACCGGGCGCCCTCCCAGGATCCCGGCGGCGTTCAGCGCGATGCCCGAGGCCACGTCGCTGGCGCCCCACCGGGTGTCCGTGCCGACCTTGCCGGGGCCGTCGGCCACCACGGCCACGTCCGCCCCGGCCACCGCCCGGGCGGCCAGCAGCCCCGAGAACAGGTTGACCGCCTCCAGGTCGCCTCCGAAGGCCTGACCACACGTCACCACCGCGTCCACCAGCCCCGCCCTTCGCAGGGCCTCCACCTGGTCGGAGAAGGCCGCCGGCAGGGCCGCCCCGTCGGTCATCAGGTAGGCCACCCGCCCCGCGCCGGCCGCCCGGGCCCCCGCGCAGGCGGCGCCCACCATCGAGTGCAGCGGCGCCCACACCACCGGCAGGCCGTCCAGCCGGTCGGTGGACAGCACGGCCTCCCGGTGGGGGCTGCCCTGCTCCTCGACCGTCTGGACCTTGGCCTGGAGCGGCGTGTACCTGAGCTTCATCACGTGGCCCTCGGATGGGGGATCGAGGTGCTCCCTCCCGGCCACCGCCACCACGAAGTGGTAGCCGCCCGACCCGAGCTCCGCCTCCACGGCCGTGGTGTTCAGGAGCACCGTGTCTCCCTCCCCGGCCGGCCCCGATAGCCCCGGGTAGACGATCGCTCGCCGCTCCTGCCCCTCGACCTCCACCGCCACCTCCACGAGGCCCGGCCGGGAACGCACGATCCGCGTGACTGTGCCCGTGCGCAGCCTGATCACGACCCGCCTATGCTAGCCGCGATGCACCCCCTGGAACGCCTGGTCAACCTGGTGGCCCTCCTGCTCGAAGCCCGCCGGCCCCTCCCATTCGAGGAGATCCGCCGGCTGCTGCCCGCCTACGACCAGACCAACGACGCCACCGCCAAGCGCCAGTTCGAGCGCGACAAGGACGACCTGCGGCAGATCGGCGTCCCCCTGGAGGTCGTCCCCACCGACGCGTTCGAGGTGGAGGACGGGTACCGGATCCGCAAGGAGCGGTACGAGCTGCCCGAGGTCGCGTTCACGCCCGAAGAGGTGGCCGCCCTGTGGGTGGCCTCCCACGGGCCGGCCCAGGACGCCGCCGCGGCCCGGGCGTTCTCGAAGCTGGCCCTGGGCGCCGACGCCGGGCTGCTGGCCTCGCTGATCCAGGCTCCCCCCACCGGCGGCGTGGACGCGTCCGGGCCGCATCTCCGGGCCCTCGCCGACGCCGCCTCTCGGCGCCGCCGGGTGAAGTTCCGGTACCGGCCCCTCAGGGGCAGGATGGCCCAGCGCGACGTGGACGCCTGGACCCTGGTGTTCCGCCGGGGCGCCTGGTACCTGGTGGGACGGGACCGTCGCCGGGGGGAGCCGCGATCGTTCCGGCTATCCCGCATCGCCTCCCAGGTCGAGGACGCGGGAGAAGGGGAGGCCCCGCCCGAGGGATTCGTCGCGGCCGAGCAGCTGGCTGCCGGGCCGTGGGGGCTGGGCGAACCGGAGATCACCGCCCGGGTGGCCTTCAGCCCCAAGGTGGCGTGGTGGGCCCTGGCGGGTGTGCCCGGGGCCCAGGTGGTGCGGACCCGCCGGGGAGGGTGGACGGAGGCCGAGGTGCCGGCCACGACGGGCGAGGCGTTCGCGGCCTGGGTCCTGTCGTTCGGCCCGGACGCCGAGGTCCTCGCCCCGAAGGGCGTCCGCGACGCGGTGGTGGCCACGGTAGAGGCGGCGCTTGGCTCCCTCTAAGACCGTGGAGCGCCTCCAGCGCCTCTTGGCGATCGTACCGTACGTGGTCCGTCACCCCGGCGTGAGGATCGAGGAGCTGTCCGGCCTCTTCGGCGTCACCGAGCCCGAGCTGGCCGACGACCTCCACCTGGTGCTCATGACCGGCCTGCCCCCGTACAGCCCGGGCGACCTGGTGGACGTGGAGATCGAGGAGGGCCGGGTGTGGATCTCCATGGCCGACCATTTCTCCCGGCCGGTCCGCCTGACGCGCGACGAGGCCCTGGCGCTGTACCTCCGGGGCACCGAGGTCCTGGGGGCGCCGGGGCACCCCGAGGCCGGGTCCCTCCGCTCCGCGCTCGAGAAGCTCGAAGCCGCGCTGGGCCCCGAGACCCTCGGCGAGCTGCGGACCGAGGTGGGGGAGCCCGGTGCGGACCCCGGTCCCGTCGAGGTGCTCCGCCGCGGCGCCGCCGGGCGGGAGCGCCTGGAGATCGACTACTACGCGGCCACTCGCGACGAGGTGACGACCCGCCGCATCGACCCGGAGCACGTGTTCTCGGCCATCGGGAACTGGTACGTGGTCGCCTGGGACCACCGGGCCGACGACGAGCGGCTGTTCCGCCTGGACCGCATCCAGCAAGTCCGGCCGACCGGCCAGCGCTTCGAGCCCCGGGGGCTGCTCGGTCCCGGGCGGGACCTGTACTCGCCCAGTGCCGAGGACATCCGGGTCCGGCTGCGGCTGGGGCCCGGGGCCCGGTGGGTGGCCGAGTACTACCAGCCGGAGCGCGTCACCGAGCGCGGTGGGCAGGTGGAGGTCACCCTGCCCACCAAGGACCTGGCCTGGGTGGCCAAGCTCGTGCTGCGCCTGGGCGGCCAGGCCGAGATCGTGGACCCCCCCGAGCTCCTCGACCTCACCCGAGAGGTCGCCCGGGAGACCCTGGACCGGTACCGAAAGAAGCCGTAAAGGCCGTCCCTTCCCCGGCCGATACTGGGGGGGAGATGACCAGCATCCGAACGAGCTGCCCCCGGTGCGGTGAGGTGGAGATGGAGGCCCCCCTGGTCCTGCTGATGGTCCAGCCGGGGACCGGGGAAGGGACCTACAGCTTCGCCTGTCCCGGGTGCGAGGAGGTCGTCCAGAAGCCGGCCGACCGCAAGATCGTCGAGCTGTTGCGCACGGCCGGCGTGGAGACCGCCGTGGCCGGCGGAACGGTTGGGCGCCCCTCCCGTTCGCGGGAGGAACCGCCCCCGCTCACGCTCGACGACCTGATCGATTTCCACTTCCTGCTCTCGCGGGACGACTGGTTCGGCCTCCTGATGGCCTCGGCCGGGTAGCTCCCCACCCCGTCACCCTTGGTATCCTGCCGCCCGTGCTCACCTCCGTCCTCATCTCCCTGGCGGTCGTCTCGGCCCTGGTCCTCCTGGTGCTGCTCGTGGCCCTGGTCCGCAACCTCAGGGCAATGAGCGGAGCGATCCACCGGCTCCAGGCCGACCTGATACCCGTCCTCGAGGAGATCCAGGCGAACGCCCAGCGCACCCGTGAGCGCCTCGACCGGATCGCCCGGACCGAGGAACGCCCCCCGGGATAGAATCGGACCAGGAGGTCCAATGCCAAACCTGGGTTTCGGCGAGATCCTGGTCATCCTGGTCCTGGCCCTGTTGATCTTCGGCCCGCGCCGCCTGCCGGAGATGGGCCGGACGATCGGGCGCTCGCTGCGTGAGTTCCGGCGGGCGGCCTCCGACCTGCGGGCCGAGATCGAGGAGGACCTGGACGACGAGCCCCCCAGCCCGGCCGCCCGCCGCGCCAAGCCACCCGCCCAGGCCCCCCAGGAGCCCGAGCCCCAGGAGTCCGAGCCCCAGGAGCCGAAGGACGCCGTCGACGCCCCGAACGGTGACCCCAGGCCTCGCTGAAGGCTTGCCTCGACGCCGGACGGACTGACGGGTGCCGGTGATCCCTCGCCGCAGGCGGAAGCCCCGCGATGCCGCGATGACGATCGTCGAGCACCTGGAGGAGCTCCGGAAGCGTCTCCTGATCTCGATCGTGGCCATCTCCGTGGGGGCCGTGGTGGGGTTCGTGCTGTACGAGCGGATCTTCGGGCTCCTCCTGGATCCCTATCGGGACGCGCTCCGTGGCCTGCCCATCGACCAGGTCCCCGGCGAAGCCCTGGCGGGCAAGCTCGTCTATTCCAGCCCCGTGGAGCCGTTCCTGACGTTCCTGAAGGTCGGGTTCTTCTCCGGGTTCCTGGTGGCGCTGCCGGTCGTGCTGTACCAGCTGTGGCGGTTCGTCACGCCGGGACTGACGAGCCGGGAGCGCCGGCTGGCGATCCCGTTCGTGATCGTCTCGGTGCTGCTGTTCGCGGGTGGCGTGGCCTTCGCCTTCACCGTGGCTCCTCGAGGGCTGCGCTTCCTGTTCTCGTTCGGGGGAGAGAGCCTGATCCCTTTGCTCACGGTGGACCGGTACTTCGGGTTCCTGATCTTCCTGATCCTGGCCTTCGGCCTGGGGTTCGAGCTCCCGCTCATGCTGCTGTTCCTCGCTGGGGCGGGGGTCATCGACAGCACACAGATGCGCCAATGGCGCAGGTGGGCCCTGCTGGGGACGGCCATCTTCGCCGCCGTCGCCACCCCCACCCAGGACCCGTACACTATGCTGCTGATGTGGCTCCCCCTGTACGTGCTCTACGAGGGGGCCATCCTCGTCGCCCGACTCATGAAGAGGTAACCACTGGCCATCAAGGGGAAGAAGCGCAGCAAGGGGCGGCCGCGGACCGTGGCGCACGCCCCCCGGCCGTTCCTGGTCCCGCCCAAGACACCGCTGTTCCGGCGGCGCGGCGTGCAGATGGTCCTCATCGCCCTGGTGTGGGGCATCTTCGCCCTGGTGGGGTGGGGGCTCCGCGTCTCCCAGGATGCCGACCGGCACCGTGCCGACGTCGAGAGCTTCGCCACCAGGGTGGAATCCGCCCTGGCGGCCAGCGGCGTGGCCAGCTCGCTCCAGGGCGGTCCCCTGATCCTGCCGGAGATGGCAAACGTGGCCGCCGCGCTGAGGGAGGGTGAGCGTCCGGGCGGGCTGGCCGAACAGGTGGAGGCCTGGTCCACGGGGACGGAGGATGCGGCCAGCGCCATCGGGGCCGTCGAGACCGACCGTGCCGAGCTCCAGCGTGCCCGGCAGCAGATGGTTCACGGCCTCCGCCTGTACGCCGTCCTGGCCAGGGAGGTCGGCGTCGCCAGGCTGCTCGATGGACCCTCCCAGCGGCAGCTCCTGTCGGCGATGGACGAGCAGTTCTTCCTGGCCGCGGAGCTGTTCGACGGGGGGTGGGGAGCCCTCCAGGCGGAGCGCCGCAAGGCCGGGACCCTCCCCCCCGTGGATCCGGGCGGCGGCCTGCCCCCGGGATTCGAGCTCCCGCCGGGGACCGAGCTCCCGCAGCCGTAGCCGCCCTCGTGGACCGGGTCGTCCTGGTGGCCAACCCCACCTCCGGCGGGGGACGGGCTCGGCGCGTCCTCCCCGGCGCGGTCTCCGCGCTGCGGAGCGTCGGCATCGAGCACCGGGTGGTGGTCACCCACGACGGCGCCCACGCTTCCGAGGTGGCCGCGGAAGCGGCCCGGGCCGGGGTCCGGGCAGTGGTGGCCGTGGGCGGAGACGGGCTGGTGGGCACATGCGCCGCCGCCCTGGCGGGGACGAGCAGCGTGTTGGCGGTGGTCCCGGCCGGGACCGGGAACGACCTGGCCCGGAACCTCGGCCTGGATCCCAAGGACCCGTTCCGCTCGGTCTCGTGCCTGGCGGAGGGACGCATCCGCCGCATCGACACCGTGGCCATCGAGGGCCGCGGATGGACCGCCCGCTACTCCTGTGTGGCCGGCGCGGGCTTCGACTCGGAGGCCAACGAGCTGGCCAACTCGCTGACCCGGCTGCGGGGCACGCCCCGGTACGTGGCCGCGGTCTTCCGCACCCTGGTCCGCTTCCAGCCGGCCCGGTTCTCGCTGTGGGTGGATGGACGCGAACAGGAGGGCCGGGCCATGATGGTCGCCGTGGGCAACGCGACCTCCTACGGCGGCGGCATGCGCATCTGCCCCGATGCCCTGCTCGATGACGGCGTGGTCGACGTCTGCGTGGTGGGGGCGCTGCCCAAGCTGGAGTTCGCGGCGACCTTCCCCAGGGTCTTCCGGGGGACGCACGTGGACCACCCGGCGGTCCGCTTCATGCGGGGCCGGCGGGTGCAGCTCTCCGCGGACCGGCCGTTCCGGGTGTACGGGGACGGCGAACCGCTGGGGCACCTGCCCGCCACGTTCACCGTCGACCCTCGATCCCTGGAGGTGGCCGCCCCATGACCACGCTGCTGCTGGTCCACGCCTTCCCCGTGGACGCCTCGATGTGGGACGACCAGGTCACCGCGCTCGACGACGTGAACGTCCTGGCGCCCTCCCTGCCCGGCTTCGGCGGCACACCGCCCGGGGGCGACGTGCTGACGATGGACGTCGCCGCCGACTTCCTGGCCGGGGAGCTCGACCGGGCCGGGGTGGGACAGGCCGTGGTGTGCGGGTTGTCGATCGGCGGCTACATCGCGTTCTCGATGTGGCGTCGCCACCGAGACCGCATCGCCGGGCTGGTGCTGGCCGACACCCGGGCCGAGCCGGACGACGAGGCCGGCAAGGAGCGCCGCCGGGCGGTGGCCGAGACGGCTCGGACGCAGGGGAGTGGGGCCATCGCCGACAACCCGCCCCCGCTGCTCTCGGACCACGCCGCCCCCGAGCTGTGGGACCGGGTCAGGGACACCATCCGCCGCCAGCCCGGTGAGGCCATCGCGGCGGCGGCCCTGGGCATGGCCGAGCGCCCCGACTCCCGCCCGATCCTCGGCGAGATCGGGGTCCCCACGGTCGTGGTGGTCGGCGCGGACGACACGCTGACCCCGCCGCAGATGTCGGAGGCCATCGCGGGGTCCATCCCGGAGGCCGACCTGGCCGTCATCCCCGGGGCGGGCCACCTGTCGAACCTGGAGGCACCCGCCGAGTTCGCCACCGTGCTCCGAGACCTGCTGGGACGCCTGTAGCCCTCTCCCCGGCTCCGGTCGCGGGTCGCGTGGGAGAATCGGGGAGATGGACCCCGAGCGATTCGCGGCGCGCTATCCCTTCCCACTCGACCGCTTCCAGGAGGAAGCCATCTCCGCCCTTCACGCCGGGGAATCGGTCCTGGTGGCGGCCCCCACCGGCTCCGGCAAGACGGTGGTGGCCGAGTTCGCCGTGGAGCGGGCCCTGGAGCGGCGCCGCAAGGCCTTCTACACCACGCCGCTGAAGGCCCTGTCGAACCAGAAGTTCGCCGACTTCGTGGCGCGGTACGGCCCCAGCCGGGTGGGCCTGTTGACCGGGGACAACAGCATCAACGGCGAGGCCCCCGTGGTGGTGATGACCACCGAGGTGCTCCGCAACATGCTCTACGAGCGCTCCGACACGCTCGAGGGCCTGGAGGTGGTGGTCATGGACGAGGTCCACTACCTCCAGGACCCCTACCGGGGCGCCGTGTGGGAGGAGGTCCTGATCCACCTCCCCCTGGCGGTCTCGGTGGTGTGCCTGTCGGCCACGGTGTCGAACGCGGAGGAGTTCGGCGAGTGGCTGACCACGCTCCGGGGCACCACCCGGGTGGTGATCGAGGAGCGGCGGCCGGTGCCACTCGAGCAGCACTACATGGTCGGGCGAGAGCTTCACTCGATGCACGTGGAGCAGGACGGCCAGCTGATCCCCAGCCCCTACCTAGCCTCGCTCGGCCAGCGCGAGCTCCGGACCCGCGAGTACCGCCGCCGCCAGAGCGGGCGCCGCCAGTACGAGCGGATCTCCCGGCCCAGGGAAGGCCACCGGCGCATCTACACCCCTCGCCGGGAGGAGGTCGTCGAGCGCCTGGCCGAGGAGGGGATGCTCCCGGCGATCTACTTCGTCTTCTCCCGCGCCGGCTGCGACAAGAGCGTGGGGTTCCTGATGGATGCGGGCGTGCGCCTGACCACGCCCCGGGAGGAGAAGCGGATCCGGGAGCGAACCGAGGCCCGGGCGGCGTGGATGGAGGACGAGGACCTGGCCGCCCTGGGGTTCTTCGAGTTCCGGGAGGCCCTGGCCGCCGGGGTGGCCGCGCACCACGCCGGGATGGTGCCGGCCTTCAAGGAGACGGTGGAGGAGATGTTCACCGAAGGCCTGGTCAAGGTGGTGTTCGCCACCGAGACGCTGTCCCTGGGGATCAACATGCCGGCCCGCACCGTGGTGATCGAGAGCCTGTGGAAGTTCTCCGGCGAGCGGCACGAGGTCCTCACCCCCGGCGAGTTCACGCAGCTCACCGGGCGGGCCGGCCGGCGGGGCATCGACCCGCTGGGACACGCCGTGGTGCTGTACCAGAAGGACCTGGACTTCGAGCGGGTGGCCGGGCTGGCAACCCGGCGGACGTACGAGCTGCGCTCGTCGTTCCGGCCCTCGTACAACATGGCCGCGAACCTGGTGCGCAACTACACCCCCGAGGAGGCTCACCACCTGCTGAACTCCTCGTTCGGCCAGTTCCAGGCCGACCGTGGGGTGGTGGCCCTGGAGCGCCAGCTCGAACGGGACCGGGCCTACATCGACGGGTATCACGCCCGGATGGCGTGCCACCTCGGCGACTTCCACCAGTACTGGGCCCTCCGCCAGGAGGCCGAGGACATCCGCCGCGCGACCGCCCGGACCCACGACCGTGCCCGCCGGGAGGCCATCCGCACCGCTCTGGCCTCCCTGCGACCCGGTGACGTGATCCACCTGCCCCGGGCCGCCCGGCGGGGCCTGGCGGTGGTGACCGCGGTCCCGGACGGGCGGCCCACCGTGCTCACCGAGGAGCGGAAGCTCTTCCGGGTCTCGCCCACCCACGTCGAGGACCCGCCCCAGCCCCTGGCCCGGGTGGCGCTGCCCCGGGGCGGCAACCCGCGGAGCGCCCGGTACCGCCGCGACCTGGCGGCCAAGCTGGTGGCCCTCGAGGTGCGTCCGCCCAGGCGCCGCGGTCCCCGTCCCTCTCGGGAGGCCCTGGACGAACCGGAGGCCCTGGAGCGCCGGGCGGCCGAGCATCCGTGCCACGGGTGTCCCGACCGGGCCGAGCACGAACGGTGGGCCGTCCGGGCATCGAGGCTCGACCGGGAGGTCCAGGGACTGGAGCGGCGTATCCGCTCCCGGACCGAGACGCTGGGCCGCCAGTTCGACCGGGTCCTGCGGGTGCTCCAGCGGCTGGGGTACGTGGAGGGGTTCCGCCTCACCGAGCGAGGCGAGCGGCTGGTCCGGATCTACGGCGAGGCCGACATCCTGGTGGCCGAGGCCCTGGCCGAAGGGCTCCTCGACGGCCTGTCGCCGGCCGAGACCGCTTCCCTGGTGTCCACGGTGGTGTACGAGTCCCGGGAGCGCACCCCGCGAGCGGTGGACATGCCCACCGGCGAGCTGCGGCGGCGGTACCGGCGCCTGGGGGAGCTGTTCGCCCACATCCGCGAGGTCGAGCAGCGGCACCAGGTGGAGCTGTGCCGGGACCTCGAGTCGGGGTTCGCCGGCGCCGCCTTCCACTGGGCGGAGGACAAGTCGCTGAAAGACGTCCTGCTGGAGACGGGGATGGCCCCCGGCGACCTGGTGCGAACCTGCAAGCAGCTCCTGGACCTCCTTCGGCAGATCGAGGCGGTCGCCGAGGGGGAGGCCGCGGCGATGGCGGGGGCGGCCAGGGACGCCGTGAACCGCGGGGTGGTGGCCTACACGGGCCTGTAGCCGGCCCCCCAGCGGCGTGGGACCCCAACCGGGCCCGGACGCCGGTGACTCACTATCATCGGCTGCGTGTCATCGGCGGATCCGCTCGTCTCGCTAACCGAGCGCCTGCCCGAGGGGGCGATCAGCACCCACCCCGGGGAGCTCGGCATCCGCTCCCGGGACTGGTGGGCGCTGGCGATGCTGCGCGAAGCCCGGGGAGAGGCGCTCCCGCGCCCGATGGCCGCGGTGTTCCCCCGGACGACCGAGCACGTGGCGTCGGTCCTGGCGTGGGCCCAGGAGACCGGGATCCCGGTGATCCCCCGGGGTGGGGGCTCGGGGGTGTGCGGCGGTGCCCAGGCGGCCTGGCGTTCGGTGGTCCTCGACCTCTCGCAGATGAACGAGGTGCTGTCCATCGACGAGGAATCCCTGGCGGTGGAGGTCCAGGCAGGCATCAAGGGGGACCGGCTGGAAGGGGCCCTGGGCGAGCGAGGGATGACCCTGGGGCACTATCCGCAGTCGCTGTCGATCTCCTCGGTGGGAGGGTGGATCGCCTCCCGGTCGTCCGGCCAGGCGTCGGCCGCCTACGGGGCCATCGAGGACATGCTCCTGGGGCTGGTGGCCGTCCTGCCAACCGGCGAGGTCATCAGGCTGCGGGCCGTCCCCCGCTCCGCCGCGGGGCCGGACCTCCGCCGCCTGTTCGCCGGCGCCGAGGGGACGCTGGGGGTGGTGACCGAGGCCACGCTGTCGGCCTCGCGGCTCCCGGCCGGCCTGCGGTGGGTGGCGGTCCGGCCGGCGAGCTTCGCCGACGGGTTGGCCCTGGCCCGGGAGGTGGTCCACCGAGACCTCCACCCCACGGTGGTGCGGCTGTACGACGAGCCCGACGCCGCGGTCACATTCGGCCCCCTGAACCATGAGGGCGGCCCCGTGCTCATCGTGGCCGTGCCCGACGGGCCGCTGAGCGAGGCAGCCACGGACGCGGTGCGACAGGCCACGTCGGGCGCAGGGCCCCTGGCCGAGCGATACGGCACGCACTGGTGGGACCATCGGTTCGACCCGGTGGCGCTGTACCGGCGGATCATGGGCGAGGACCGGATCCTGGGCCCGGGCGTCCTGGTCGACACCATGGAGGTGGCGGCGCTGTGGTCCCGGCTGCCGGCCCTGTACGAGAACGTGGGGAACGCCCTGGCTCGTCGGGCCGAGGCGGTGGCCTGCCACCTGTCCCACCCCTACCGGTCGGGCGCCTCCCTGTACTTCACGTTCATGGTCAGGGCCGCCGACGACGACGCTGTCGAGGAACCGTACTCCGCGGCGTGGGCCGAGGCCGGCCGGGCCTGCCTAGAAGCGGGAGGCACCATCACCCACCATCACGGCGTCGGGTTGCTGAAGGCGCCGTTCATGGAGGAGGAACTCGGAACCTCGGGCCTGTCCACCCTCCGGGCCATCAAGGGCGCGCTCGATCCCGGGGGCGTCCTCAACCCCGGCAAGCTGCTGCCCCGGGACGCCGGGTCCTAGGTGGCCAGCCCGTTCGGCACGGTCGTGGTCATCGCCAACCCCCGGTCCGGGCGGGGGCGGGTGGGCCGGGAGCTCCCCGAGGTGGAGCGGCAGCTCCTCGCTCGGGGGCTGGCCTACCGGATCGAGGAAACGGAAGGGCAGGGCCACGCCACCCGCCTGGCCCGCGACGCCCTGGAGGCGGGGGACAGGTTCGTGGTCGCGGCCGGCGGCGACGGGACGATCCAGGAGGTCGTGAACGGGATGGTCCGGGACGACCGCCCCGTGGCCCAGGACGCCGTCCTCGGCGTGGTGGCCGCCGGATCGGGGTGCGACTTCGTCCGGACCTTCGGGCTCCCGGACGACGCGATCCGCTCCGTCCGGCACCTCACCGGCGATCGCCTGTATCCGATCGACGTGATCCGGGCCGACTACCAGGGCGCCGGCGGACCCCACAGCCGCTACGCGGCGAACATCGCCGAGGCGGGCCTGGGCGGTGCGGTGGTGGCCCGGGCCGAGCGGCTCCCCAGGGCCTTCGGCCGATCCCGTTACTTCGTGGGGTTCTGGCTGTCCCTGGGACGGTTCCGCTCCGCGGACGTCCACGTCCGGGTGGACCGGAAGCAGTTCTCGGGTCGAGCCAACAACGTGGTCGTGGCCAACTGCCAGTTCTACGGCGGTGGGATGAAGATCTCCCCCCGGTCCTACCCCGGCGACGGCCTCCTGGAGGTCCAGATCAGCACCGGGCCCAAGTCCGAGGCGTTCACCCTGATCCCGAAGATCTACAAGGGGGAGCACGTACCGCACCCGAACATCAAGGAGCTGCGGGGGCGGGTGGTGGAGGTGCGGGCGGAGCGGCCCCTGCCCGTGGAGGCGGACGGTGAGGTCCTGGGCACCACGCCGGCAACGTTCACCGTCGTGCCTCAGGCCGTCCGGCTGAAGATCTGAGGGGGGTCCGGGGGGGTAGCTCGCCCCGACGGAGCGGAGCTTGGGGACGGACAGCGAGCGAACCCCCCAGTCAGAGGGGGTCCGGGGGGACCGCCCCCTCAGAAGATGCTGACCCCTCCCGGACCGACCAGCAGGCCCAGCACGATCAGCACGATCCCGGCCACCACGCCGCCGCGCACGAGCTGGACGATCCCGGCGATGACCAGGACCGCGGCGATGATCCACAGGATCGTGGCCAGCCCTCCGGATACCGCAACGATGGATGCCACCCGAGCTTCACCTCCTCTCGTGCCCGGGGTCCGTTCCGGGCCCGTCGTCGGGCGTCCTTTTCCCCCGGCGCCGAAACGAGCAAACCCCAAGGCACGGGCCGGACATGTCCGACCCGTCCTCCTCGGCAGGAGCCTCGTGGCCCCGCGTCGAAGAAGGGACACCGTGCGACGGCTCTCCCGCCGCGAGTTCCTGCGCCTGGCCGGTGGCACGGCGATGGCTGCTCCCTTCCTCGGCCTGCCGCCGGTGGTGGCCGCCCGGGCCGAGACGCAGGGCTGGCTCCTGACCACGCTGGCCAGGACGCTGGAGCGGGGCGCACGGGACGGGGAGGGGACCCAGAAGGACTACTTCCGCCTCCGCTCCGGGCCCGGCGAGCCGCACATCCTGCGGACCGAGCTGGCCCAGCCCCAGCCCCCCGGGCAGCGCCGGACCCTCCTCCACTTCGTCCACTACACCGACATGCAGCTCGCCGACCCCCAGTCTCCGGCCAGGGTCGAGTTCCTCGACCGGTTCAGCGACCAGGACTGCGAGCCGATCCCCTTCGAGTCGGCCTGGCGGCCACAGGAGGCCATCCATTTCCAGGCCTTCGAGCGCACCATCCGCACGGTGCGGGCCATCGGGTCCAGCCCGGTCACCGGTGCCCCGCTCCAGTTCGCCATGTGCACCGGCGACAACATCGACAACGAGCAGTGGAACGAGCTCAGGCAGTTCATCGGGATCATGGACGGCGGCGTGATCGAGTCGAACTCCGGCGGTCCGCAGTTCGAGGGCGTCCAGGCCGCCACTTGGGGGACCCCCAGTCTCGAGGTGGACACCGAGTACTGGCATCCCGACGACGTGTCCGACAAGTACAAGCTCGAGTACGGCTTCCCCGCCTACCCGGGCCTCCTGGAGCGGTCCATCGAGCCGTTCCGGGCCCGCGGAGCGGGCCTACCGTGGTTCTCGTGCTTCGGCAACCACGACGGCCTGATGCAGGGGAACGCCCATCAGAACCCGGTGTTCGAGTCGTTCGCCGTGGGATCGGTGAAAGTCACCGGGCCCCCGCCCGGCCTCAACCCCTGCGACCAGTTCGAGAACTTCGTGAGCCATCCCGAGGCGCTGTTCGCCGGTCCCGGACGGGCGGTCACCGCCGATCCGGACCGCAAGATCATCACCCGCCGTGAGTACGTCGAGGAGCACTTCCACACGACGTCGAAACCGGTTGGGCACGGGTTCAGCGAACAGAACCGCCAGGATGGGACGGCCTACTACGTGAACGACCGGTCTCCGCGGATCCGGCAGATCGTGCTCGACACCACGAATCCCGGCGGCCTGTCCGATGGCAGCATCGGGGCCACCCAGCTGGCCTGGCTGGAGCAGCGGCTCATCGAGGCGCACTCCCGCTACTACGACGCCGGCGGGAGCGTGGTCGAGACCGGGAACCAGGACCGGCTCGTGGTGCTGTTCTCCCACCACGGACTGGATACCCTCAACAATCCCGTGAACGCCCCCGACCCGTTCACCCCCGAGCAGAACGACCTCCCTAGGCATACGGCTTCCACGGTGCGACCGCTGGTCCACCGCTTCCCGAACGTGATCCTGTGGGTGATCGGGCACACCCACCAGAACCAGGTCCTGGCGCGTCCGGACCCCGAGGGGAAGACGAACGGGTTCTGGGACGTGACCACGTCGGCGATCTGCGACTGGCCGTGCCAAACGAGGCTCATCGAGCTGGTCGACAACGGGAACGGGACCCTGTCGATCTTCGGGACCATGGTGGACCACGGGGCTCCCCCCGATCCCACACGCGCCAGGACCCGGCTGGATCTCCTGGCCTCGGTCCACCGGGAGCTGGCCTCGAACGACCCCCAGGCCGGCATCGATGGCGGCCATCACGGCACCCCGGCGGACCGCAACGTCGAGCTGCTGATCCCGGCGCCGTTCCCGCTCAGCCGCGCGGGCGGGCGGCGGTCGTCCCGGAGGATCCCGGCGCCAGCCTGACCCTTGCGGCGGCCTCCTCGTCCATGGTGGCCAGGCGGGTTCGGCGCACCAGCACGTCGTCGTCGGTGATGGCCATTTCCCGGATGCGGGCCAGCTCCAGCTCGACGCGCAGGACCGGCAACCCGGCCACGGCCTCCAGCCCCAGGTCCGGGTCATCACGGATGCGCTCCATCGCCGCCTCCCAATCGTCGCCGTAGCGGAACACCATCCGCCGCCCGGCGTCCGGCCCCAGTCCCAGCCGCTCGGCCGTCGAGGCCGCCCGGCCCAGCTCGGTGAGCAGTGGCCGTCGCAGCCCCAGAGGGATATCCCGGGTGGCGCACGGCCGTCCCCGCCCCAGGATGCGGCACACCCGGTCCACCACCTGCTCGGCCATGGCCCGATAGTTGGTGAGCTTCCCCCCGGTCACCGTGAGGAGGCCGGGTGGGTCCTCCACGATCACGTGTCGGCGGGACAGGTCGCGGGTGGGGCCTCGCCCGGTGTCCAGGAGCGGTCGGATGCCCGCCCACGAGGCCCGCACATCGGAGGGGGCCAGGTCCCCCTCGAACGCCCGGGCCAGCGAGCCGACCACGACCTCGATGTCCCCGGGCTCGACCGGTGGGTCCTCCAGGGAGCCCCGGTACTCGGTGTCGGTGGTCCCCGCGTACACCCTGGGCCCCCAGGGGATGGCGAACACCATGGCCCCGCCCCCCGCCAGCGAGGGGACCATGACGGCCACACGGACCGGCAGCCGCGACCCCGGGAGCACCACGTGGATCCCCTTGCTGGGACGGAGGCGCTCGGCGGAGGAGCCGGCCAGGGCGTGGATCCGCCCCGCCCAGACCCCGGTGGCGTTGACCACGACCCTGGCCCGCACCTCCACCGTCGAGCCCGAGACGCGGTCGTGCACTGCCGCCCCCGTGGTCCTGCCCTCGGCGGTGAGGGCCCCCACCTCGGCGTGGTTGGCCACCGCGGCGCCCAGAGACGCGGCCGCCCGGACGATCTCCAGGGTGAGCCGGGCATCGTCGGTCCGGCAGTCGAACGACAGGTACCCGCCGGATGGGCGGGACAGCGTGGGGGCCAGGCGGGCCACCTCGGAGCGGTCCACCCAGCGGTGCCGGGCAACGTTCCGCCCCACCGCCAGCGCCCCATACACGCCCAGCCCCAACCCGAAGTAGGCCCGGTTCAGGGGGCGACGGATCGGGGTCAGGAACCCCAGCGGCCGCACCAGGTGGGGGGCCACGCGGCGGAGGATCTGCCGCTCCCGGAGCGACTCGTACACCAGCCCCACCTCCGCGTGCCGCAGGTACCGGATCCCGCCATGGACCAGCCTCGACGATCGCCCCGAGGTGCCCGATGCGAAGTCATCCCGCTCGACCAGGGCCACCGACAGGCCCCGGGCCGCGGCGTCCAGGGCCACCCCGGCCCCGGTGACCCCGCCGCCGATGACCAGCACGTCGACCTCGTCCTCGGCCATCCGGGCCAGGTCGGCTTGCCGCGTCGCCTCCGAGAGCTTCAGCACGAGACCGATTGTAGGAGCGGCGGGCCGCCCGGGGGCGGGCCCGTATGATGTGGGCCGTGGACCATCCGGGTCGCCTCCGGCGCGCCGCCGCGGCGGCGGGGGAGCGGGGCATCGACGCCCTGCTCGTCACGCCGTCGGCCGACCTCGTGTACCTGACCGCCTACGCCCCACCTCAGCTGGAACGGCTGACGTGCCTGGTGATCCGGCCCCACGCGGACCCGGTGGTGGTGGTGCCCCAGCTCGAGCGCCCCCTGGCGGAGGACGGCGTGGGCAAGCTGGCGGCGCTGGCTTCGTGGGGCGAGACCGACGACCCCTACGCCCTGGTGGCCGGGATCGTGGGGCCGGCCCGGCGGATGGGGTGCTCGGACCGGATGTGGGCGTCGCACGTCCTTGGCCTCCAGGGGGCCGCCCCCGATGTTCGGTTCGAAGCGGCCTCCGGCGTCCTGGGAAGCCTCCGGGCCGTGAAGGACGGCGACGAGCTGGCGCTGCTGAAGCGGGCGGCCCGGTACGCCGACGAGACGTTCCGCCGGATCGTGGGGCTCCGGCTGGAGACGATGACGGAGCGAGCCGTGGCCTCGGCCCTGGGGGAGCTGCTCGTTGAGATTGGACACGACCAGGTGGCGTTCACCATCGTCGGGTCCGGGCCGAACGGAGCCTCACCGCACCACGAGCCGGGTCATCGGGAGCTGCATGCCGGGGACGCGGTGGTCATGGACTTCGGCGGCAGGACGGCCGGGTACTGCTCGGACCTCAGCCGGACCGTGGCCATCAAGCGCGCCGGGAGATCGTTCCGGGCCGTCTACGAGGTCGTCCGGGAGGCCCAGGAACGGGCCTTCCATGCGGTGGCGCCGGGGGTGTCGGCCCAGGACGTTGACCGGGCCGCCCGGGAGGTGATCGAGCAGGCCGGGTACGGGGACCTGTTCGTCCACCGGACCGGCCACGGCATCGGCCTGGAGGAGCACGAGGCGCCCTACATCGTGGAAGGGAACGACGAGCCGCTCCGCCCGGGGATGTGCTTCTCGATCGAGCCCGGGATCTACCTGCCGGGGGAGTTCGGCGTCCGGATCGAGGACATCGTCACGGTCACGGACGGCGGCGCCACGCGCCTCAACCACGCCTCGCGTGACCTGGAGGTGGTCGGGTGAGCTCGGGGGCGTACGGACGGGCGGTCTGGTAACCTACGCTTCGGTAGGTTTTCGAGGCGGCGAGCCCACCGGGAGGTGCCCCAGGTGTCCGTGGTCCAAATCCCCAGCGAGCTGATCGAGCTCCGGAGCACGCTTCGCGACTTCATCGACCGGGAGGTCCGGCCGGTGGAGGAGTCGTACCGGCAGGACATCCTCGACGGGAACTACGCGCCCCTCAAGGACGAGCGACGCAAGATCCGCAAGCGCTCGGCGGAGCTCGGGTTCTGGGCGATCCACATGCCCGAGGAGGTGGGGGGCATGGGCCTGTCCTATCTGGGCCAGGTGCTGCTGTTCGAGGAGGCCACCCGGACCGGCCTGATCCTCGCCCACAACGAGGCGGTCTTCCCGATCGTCACCGGCCCCTCCCCGGTGTACCTGGACTGCACCGAGGCCCAGCGCGAGAAGTACCTGGCGCCGATGCTGTCCGCCGACAAGTCCACGTGCTTCGCGCTGACCGAACCCGAAGCCGGTTCCGACGCCACCCGCATCAAGACCAGGGCGATCAACGAGGACGGCCACTGGGTCCTGAACGGCCGCAAGCACTTCATCACCGGCGGAGACGAGGCCGACTTCGCCCTGGTGTTCGCGGTCACCGATCCCGACAAGCGGGCCAAGGGGGGGATCACCGCGTTCCTGGTGGACGCCGATACCCCCGGGTACTCGGTCACCCGGATCCAGCACACGATGTCTCCGATCCAGAACCCGGTGGAGCTCACCTTCGAGGACTGCCGGGTCCCCGAGGAAGGCGTGCTGGGGGAGGTGGGGTTCGGCTTCTACTCGGCGGTGAAGGGCATCAACGGGGCCCGGCTCCAGATCGCCGCCACCGCGCTGGGGGTGGCCCGCAACCTCCTGGATCGGATGACCGCGTTCGCCGGGGACCGGGTGGCGTTCGAGCGGCCGATCGGGGCCAACCAGTACGTGCAGGGCCACGTCGTGGACTCGTTCGCCGAGCTGGAGCAGGCCCGCCTGCTGGTCTACAAGCTGGCCGGCGACATCGACGACGGCGCCGACGGACGCCGGGAAGCGGCGCTGGCCAAGCTGGTGGCCACGGAGATGGTGAACCGCGTGGCCGACCGGTGCATCCAGGTCCACGGCGGCAACGGGTTCATGACCGAGATGGGCCTGGAGGTGTGGTACCGCGACGTGCGGGCCATGCGCCTGTACGAGGGGACGTCGGAGATCCTCCGGTCGAACATCGCCAAGACCCTGGGGTTGCCGACCGCCTAGCTAGCCGCCCGCCCCCACACCCTCGGGGAACGGGGGACCCAGCTCACGGGCGGGGAGCAGCACCCGCCAGCTGTTTCGGTGTCGTTCCAGCTTCCACACCGTGATCTCCGGCCCGGAGATGTGCACGGAGGCGACCTGGCCCTGCAGGACCGCCTGCTGGAGGTCGAAGTCCGCGTCCAGGGCCTCGTCCAGCCGGTCGATGGCCCCGCAGAAGGTCTCCTCGGGGATGGCCCGGGCCTCCGCCCTGGCCAGCATCCGGTACGCGCCCCGGCAGTCCTGGGCATCGACACGCCGGGCGAACTCCCGCAGCACCTCGCCGGGCCCCCGGGTCCGGTTGTACAGCAGGAACAGGAGCCCGGACACCGCCCCCACGGCGATGACCACCGAGATCGCCACGAGCGTGGTGGGGACCGCCGGCCGCCACCGGAGGGCGCCGTTGGGCTCGGAGGGGGTCTCGGCCATCGGGGACTCAGCCTACTACGATGCCCACGTGGCCCGGCTGGCGTGCTCGCTCGACCCCGGACGCTCCCTGGACGAGGCGGCATCGCGGGCCCGGCTGGCCGAGGAGCTCGGCTACGACAGCCTGTGGGTGACGCACGTGGCGGCCCGCGAACCCCTTCAGGTCCTGGGCTTCTACGCCCGGGCCACCGATCGCATCGGGCTGGGCACCGGCGTGGTTCCCATCGTCCTCCGCCACCCGGCCCTGCTGGCCATGGAGGCCGCCACGCTGGACGAGGCCTGCGGCGGGCGGCTGCGGCTGGGCATCGGGGTCAGCCACCGGCTCACCGTGGAGGGGTGGTACGGGCTCTCCCTCGACGACCCCCTGGGCCGGATGCGGGAGCACGCCACGATCCTCCGGACGCTGCTGCGCGAACGCGGCGTGAACCTCGAGGGCACCCACCACACGGCCCGGTTCTCGTTCATGGGGTACTCCCCGCCGAGGCCGGACCTCCCGGTGCTGTTCGCGGCGCTGGGCCCCGGGATGCTCCGCCTGGCGGCCGAGCTGGCCGACGGCGTGATCCTGTGGATGTGCAACCCCGGCTACGTGCGGGACGTGGTCCGGCCCACGCTCGAGGAGGCCCTGCCAGCCAGGGGCAGATCGTTCGACGACTTCGAGGTGATGGCCGCGGTGCCGGTGGCCCTCACGGAGGACCGGGAGGCGGCTCGGGACGCATTCCGGCGCCGGGCGCTCCCGTACGCGAACCTGCCCTTCTACCGGAAGGCCATCGCCGCCGGCGGCCACGGCGAGGACCTCGACCGGGTGGACCGGGGCGAGCCGCTGTCCGACGCGTTCTGCCACGACCATGCGGGGATCGGCGACGCGGCCGCGGTCCGGGCCAAGATCGAGGAGTACCGGGCCGCGGGGGTCACCCTCCCGTCGGTGGGCCCGCTCGGCAGGCATCCCGGAGGGGCTTCGGTGGAGGAGACGCTGGAGGCCGTGGCCGGCCGGTGATCAGTGGCCCGACAGGGGGCGGACCCGGGTCCCCTCGGCGGAGTCCATGACCTCCCAGCCCATCTCGATGAGCCGGGACCGGATGTGGTCGCTGCGGGCGAAATCTCTGGCCCCGCGGGCGGCGTCCCGCTCCTCGACCAGGGCCCGCACGTCATCCGGGACCTCGAATCCCTCCCGGGCCAGCCGCTCCACGTCCAGGCCCAGCACCCGGTCCCAGGAGGCCAGCAGGGCGTACTTGTCCCCGTCGGGGAGGGGGGAGTGGAGGGCCTCGTTGAGGACCACCAGGGCCTCGGGCAGGTCGAGGTCGTCGGCCACCGCGTCCCGGAACCGGCGGTCGAACTCCTTGCCCTCGGGGGACAGGCCGTCGCGCTCGGCCCCCGACCAGTCGAGCATCCGCTTCCGCCACCGGGACAGGGTGCGGTCGGCGGTGTGCAGCGCGTCCCACCGGAAGTCGAGCACGCTGCGGTACCGGGTCTGGAAGCACAGCAGGCGGAACGCCAGGGGGTCGTGGCCCCGGGCGGCCACGTCGCCGATCGTCCATACGTTCCCCGCGGACTTGGCCATCTTCTGTCCCTCGGCCAGCAGCATCCCTCCGTGGACCCACACCGAGATCACCTCGTGGCCGGTTGCTCCCTCGGACTGGGCGATCTCGTCCTCGTGGTGGGGGAACACCAGGTCCATCCCCCCGGTGTGGATGTCGAACCGGTCGCCCAGGTACTTCATCGACATGGCCGAGCACTCGATGTGCCACCCGGGGAACCCCTGGCCCCAGGGGCTGTCCCACTTCATGAGCCGTCCGGGCGAGGCGCGCTTCCACAGCGAGAAGTCAGCGTGGTGGCGCTTGCGGGCGTCCGTTTCCAGGTCCCGGTGGCCCGGCTCCAGCTTGTCCAGGGTGTTGCGGGACAGCTTCCCGTACGCTGGGAAGGACCCCACGTCGTAGTACACGGTGCCGTCGTCCAGGGCGTAGGCATGTCCCCGTTCGATGAGCCGCTCCGTCAGCTCGACCATCTCCCGGATGTGCTCGGTGGCCTTGGGGTACCTGTGGGCGGGCAGGATGCCGATGGCCCCGGTGTCCTCCAGGAAGATGCGGGTGTACTTCTCGGCGATCTCCGTGGGCGACAGGCCCTCGTCGGCGGTGGCCAGCTCCATCTTGTCGACCGCGTCGGCGGAGGACTCGTCGACCATGTGGCCCACGTCGGTGACGTTCACCACCTGGACGACCTGGTAGCCCTCGAACTCCAGGGCCCGGCGGATCAGGTCCGAGAGGAGGAAGGTCCGCATGTTCCCGATCGAGATGGGGCGGTACACCGTGGGCCCGCAGGCGTACATCTTGACCACCCGGTCCTCGAGGGGCCGGACCTGCTCGACCTGCCTGGTCAGGGTGTTGAACAGCCGCACGGGCACAGGATAGGGCAGGCCGGGCTCCGGTACCCTAGCGGCGTGGACCGGGAGTTCGGGCTGTCCCCCGAGCAGCGGGAGATCGTGGGGCTGGTGCGCGGGTTCGTGGACCGCGAGGTCGTCCCCGCCGCCGCCGGGTTCGAGGAGCGCAAGGAGTTCCCCCGGGAGCAGTTCCGGACGCTGGCGGAAATGGGTTTCGGGGGCATCCCGTACTCGGAGAAGCACGGGGGCGGCGGCCAGCCCTTCCTGACCTACCTGCTGGTCCTGGAGGAGGTGGCGGCGGGTCACCTGGCCCTGGCGGTGGGCCTGTCGGTCCACCACCTGGCCGCCTTCGGGGTCCACGAGTTCGGCTCCGACGAGCTGAAGGAGCGGTACCTGCCCCGCCTGTTCTCCGGCGAGTGGCTGGGGGCCTACGCGCTGTCCGAGGCCGCCAGCGGCTCCGACGCCGCCGCGCTGCGCACCAGGGCCGAGCGGGACGGCGACGCGTACGTGCTCACCGGGTCGAAGCGGTTCATCTCTCATGCCGGGGAGGCCGAGTACTACCTGGTCATGGCCCGCACCGGCGACGACTCGCCCCGAGGGATCTCCGCCTTCGCCGTGGAGAAGGGATGGGCCGGGTTCGGCTTCGGGGCGCCTGAGGCCAAGATGGGGTGGGCGGCCTCGCCCATGCGCGAGCTGCTGTTCGACGGGTGCCGGGTCCCGGCGGAGAATCTGGTGGGGGAGGAGGGCCAGGGGTTCGCCGTGGCACTGGCGGCCCTGGACTCGGGACGGCTGGGCATCGCCGCGTGCTCGGTGGGCCTGGCCCAGGCCGCCCTGGACGCCGCGGTGGCCTTCACCAAGGAGCGCACCCAGTTCGGCCGCCCGGTCATCGAGTTCCAGGGCCTCCAGTTCATGCTCGCCGACGCGGCCACCTCGGTGGAGGCGGCTCGGCGGCTGTACCGGGATGCCGCCCGGGCCCGGGACGAGGGCCGGGGCACGAGCGTGGCCTGCTCCATGGCCAAGCTGTTCGCCTCCGACGTGGCGATGCGGGTCACCACCGACGCCGTCCAGGCCCACGGCGGCTATGGCTACATGCGCGAGTACCCGGTGGAGCGATACATGCGCGAGGCCAAGGCCCTCCAGATCGTGGAGGGCACGAACCAGGTCCAGCGCATGATCATCGGCCGCCACCTGGCCGGCTGAAGGTCGTCAGGACGGGCAGGCCGACCACAAGCCGGCATCTCCTTCGCGGGCGCGGGACTCGGCAGCGCGGAGGTCCGGCTCGTAGCGGTCGTTCGGTTCGAAGATCGTGACCTCCGCGTACCCCCGCCTGACCAGGAGCTCGTTCACCATGCGGCCGTCCTCCAGGTACACGTAGGCCAGGGTGCGGTCGTAGGGGTCGATGCGGTCGCGGTCGAACTCCAGGCGCACCCGCTCGCCCTCGAGCAGGCGCATCAGGAACCGGCCGGCCCTGGCCCCGTAGCACTCCGCCTGGCCCCCGTACCAGTCGACCTCCGGGGTGTCGATGCCGATGAGCCGGATCGTCACGTCGCGGCCGCCGCGGAGCACGTGGATGGTGTCGCCATCCACCACCCGCAGCACCGGCACCAGGCGACCCCGCTCCGGCGTCGAAGGAGAACGGACGGGGGCGGTCGGCTCGACGGCCGGCGAGGTCGCTTCCGGTGAGGGGCCTGCGACGCGGGGAGGCACGTCGGGCGCCCCGACGCACCGGGAGGCCACGTAGCCCACCAGGAGCAGGAGGGCGGCTCCGATCAGGAGGGGGTCGCGGCGAGGACGGGCCATGATGCTGGAGCCGAAGTGTACGCCGGTGGCGCGACGCCGAGTGACCCCGATACGCTGTCACCATGAGCGACCGGGTCCGCGATTCGGTGCAGGAGGCCCTCCCCGAGGTCCGGACCGAGCTGGAGCGGCTGATCCGGGTGCCGTCGGTGAGCGCGCCCGGGTTCGACCCCGCCGAGGTCCGCCGGTCCGCCGAGCTCACCGCGGAGATCCTGTCGGCCGCGGGGCTGGGGGACGTCCGGCTCCTCGACGAGGGAGAGACGTTCCCGGCCGTGCTGGCCAAGCACCCCGCTCCCGGCGGCGCGCCCACCGTGGTCCTGTACGCCCACCACGACGTGCAGCCCCCCGGCGACGAGGCCGACTGGGAGTCTCCGCCGTTCGAGCCGGTCGAGCGCGACGGCCGCCTGTTCGGGCGGGGCTCGGCCGACGACAAGGGCGGCGTGGCCGTCCACGCCGCCGCGCTGCGGGCCTTCGGCGGCGACCCCCCGGTGGGGGTGACGGTCTTCGTGGAGGGCGAGGAGGAGATCGGGTCGCCGAACCTGGCCTCGTTCCTGGAACGCTACCGCGACGAGCTGGCCGGCGACGTCATCATCCTGGCCGACTCGACGAACTGGCGGGTGGGCCAGCCGGGGATCACCTCCTCGCTGCGGGGCCTGGTGGACTGCGAGGTGGAGGTCCGCACCCTCGACCACGGCGTCCACAGCGGGTTCCTGGGAGGGGTGTTCCCCGACGCCCTCACCGTGCTGTGCCGGCTCCTGGCCACCCTCCACGACGAGCGGGGCCGGGTGGCCGTCCCCGGGCTGGTATCCGGGGACGCCGACCCGCTCGACCTCACCGTGGCGGAGCTGCGCCAGCAGGTGGGGGCCCTCCCGGGGGTGCAGGAGATCGGGGAGGGGAGCCTGACCGCCCGGCTGTGGGCCCGGCCCCACGTCTCGGTGCTGGCCATCGACGCCCCCCGGGTGCCCGAGGCGTCGAACACGCTGATCCCATCGGCCCGGGCCAAGATCAGCCTCCGGCTGGCGCCCGGCGACGACCCCGAGCGGGCCATGGACGCCCTGGCCGGCCACCTGGAGTCGAACGCGCCGTGGGGGGCCGAAGTGGGGGTCCACCACGGCGCCCTCGCCAGACCGTTCTCGGTGAAGACGGAGGGCCCGGCGTTCGACGCCGCCGAGGCGGCGTTCCAGGAAGCCTGGGGCCGCCCGCCCGTGTACATCGGCCAGGGAGGGACCATCCCGTTCGTGGCCGACTTCGCTGACACGTACCCCCAGGCGGCCATCCTGCTGACGGGGGTGTGCGACCCGGACTCCCGGATGCACGGGGCCAACGAGAGCGTGGCCCTGTCCGAGCTGGAGAGCGCCTGCCTGGGGGAGGCCTTCCTGCTGGAGCGCCTGGCCCCCTAGCCTCCTCACTGGGGGGTTCGCTCGCCGTCGGTGGTCAACGTCCACCGTCCTCGGGGTGAGCTACCCGCCCTCGGGGTGAGCTACCCGCGGACCCCCCGCCGGGGGAGGGCGGAAATCCCCCGGACGGGCGATTGGCGCCGGGCCGTCGCTAGGGTACAACCTCCCCGTGGCATCCTCCCCCGTGACGTGGGGAGGGCACCCTGCCGAACCTGGGCTTCGCCGCCGTCCGCACGGACCCGGTGGCCTCGTGGTGGCTGCCGAAACCCGGAGGGGGAGCGCGGCGCATGGCCACCCTGTCCTCCACGGACGGGGAGGCCTGGGAACGGCTCGGTGGAGTGGTGGCGGCGGTCGTTGAGCCGGGCCTCGACCCCCGGGTGCTGGGGAGCCGGGCTGTGAGCGGGTGCTCCGGCTGGCGCCTGCGTGCCCTCGGTCCGGGCCTGCGCAGGGCCCGTCGGATGGCGACGGCGCTGGCCGGCTCAACGGCGCTCGTCCTGAGGACCGACGTGGCCGCGTTCTATCCCTCGGTCACGCCCCGCGTGCTTGCCCGGGCCGTGCGATCGGCGGGCGTGGAACCCCGGGAAGCTCGCCGGGTCGCCGACCTCCTGGAGGGGTGGGGGAGCGAGGGGTACCCGGGCCTGCCCATCGGGCCCCACGCCTCCGCGGTCATGGCCAACGCGGTTCTGCGCCAGGCGGATCGGGCCGTGGCCCGATTCCCCTTCCTCCGGTGGATGGACGACTACCTCGTGGCGGTGCCATCCCAGCGGGCGGCCGTGGAAGTCCTCGACCTCCTGGATGCCGCCCTGGCCGCCCTGGGCCTGTCCCGCAGCGAGCCGAAGACCCGGGTCCTGGAGGGACGGTCTCGCTTCAGATGGCTCGGCGCCTCGGTGATCTGAGCGGCGGTCAGGGGACGATCTTGCGGATGGGGAGCTCCAGGATGTCGGTGGCGCCGTGGGCCTTCAGCAGTGGCAGCAGCGTGTTCACCGAGGCCTTGTCCACCACGGTCTCCACCGCGTAGGAGCCCTCCTCGGCCAGCGGGGAGACCGTGGGGGCCTTCATTGCCGGGAGGACTCGCAGCACGTCCTTCAACCGCTCCTCGGACACGTTGAGCTTGATCAGCACCCGGCCCCGGGCGGCCATGGCTCCCAACAGGAGCGTGCGCACGTCGTCCATGGCCCGGCTCCTGTCACCGTCCCGCCGGGAGGCTCGGTTGGCGATCAACAGCACGTCCGACTCCAGGAGCGTCTCCACGATCTTCATGCCGTGGGCCCGGAGCGTCCCCCCCGTCTCGGACACGTCGACGATGGCGTCCACGATGTCCGGCACCTTGGCCTCGGTGGCGCCGTACGAGGTGAACACCTTCACCGGGATCCCCAGCCGGTCGAAGTAGCGCTTGGTGAGCTCGGGGTACTCGGTGGAGATGCGGCTCCCGGCGGTGACGTCGGCGGCCCGCTCGACCGGGGAGTCCACGGGGACCGCCAGCACCACCCGCACCGGGTGTCCCGGCCCGCCCTTGGCGTACGGCAGCTCGGCCAGCGTCTCCACGTCGGCGCCGGTCTCCTCGACCCAGTCCTGGCCGGTGATGCCCAGGTCGAAGAACCCCTCCTCCACGTACCGGGGGATCTCCTGAGGCCGCAGCAGCGACACGCGGTCGATCCGCTCGTCGTCGATACGGCCGTGGTAGTCCCGGGAGGACCCGCGGCGCACCCGGAGGTCGGCCGCCTCCAGGAGCAGCAGGGTCTGCTCCTCCAGGGAGCCCTTGGGGATCACCAGCTTCAGCATCAACCCTCCAGCGTCCGGTGGAAGCACGACCACTGGCCGGTGTGGCAGGCCACCCCCACCTGGTCCACCCGGACCAGCAGGGTGTCGCCGTCGCAGTCGTAGCGCACCTCCCGGACGTGCTGGACGTTCCCGCTGGTGTCGCCCTTGCGCCACAGCTCGCCGCGGGACCGGGACCAGAACCACGTCCGCCCCGACTCCACCGTCCGGCGGACGGCCTCCTCGTTCATCCACGCCACCATCAGGACGTCTCCGCTGTTCGCGTCCTGGACCACCGCCGGGACCAGGCCGGCGTCGTCGAAGCGGAGGTCGGCCACCGCCACGTCAGGACTCCCCGGGGACCGCCACCGGCAGCCCCTCTGCGGCAAGCTCCCGTAGCCGTTCCGAAGGCAGCTCGTCGAGGTACTCGGTGTCCGGCACCTTGCCCGCCAGGTCCTGGAGGATCATCGAGGCCTTCGTGTAGCGCACCGCCTTGGGCAGGTCGCCACGCAGCTTGATGTGGCCCTGCATCACCGCTCGCATCGGGTCGAGCTCCTTCGTCAGCACCCGCTTCCACGTCGAGTACGGCGCCGAGACCAGGAACGCGGCCCCCTGGGCCTCCTCGGAGGTGACCTGCCTGGCCTCCCGGCACCGTCCGTGCCACAGGTCGAACCACCCGTACACGTCCTCGCCCAGAGCACGGTCCGGCTCGGCCTGGAAGTGGTACACCACCGAGCCTTCCCAATCGTGCGCCGCCTCCCGGTACTCCGTGCTCTCGTTGATGAGCTCGGCGAACGCGGCCGTCCACTCCTCGCTGGGCCAGATCAGCATCGCCTTCCTCCTCAGGTCCTCACGGGGATCCCGTTCGCCGAAAGGTACTCCTTGACCTGCCGCAGCGTGAGCTCGCCGAAGTGGAAGCGCGAGGCGGCCAGGACCGCGTCGGCCCGCCCCTCGGTCAGGGCCTGGGCGAAGTGCTCCGGCCGTCCGGCGCCCCCGGAGGCCACCACCGGTACCGGCACGGCGTCCGACACGGCCCGCAGCAGGTCGACGTCGTACCCCTGACCGGTGCCGTCGCGGTCGATCGAGGTCAGCAGGACCTCGCCGGCCCCCAGCTCTGCGGCCCGGGCCGACCACACCACGGCGTCGAGGCCCGTGGGGGTCCGGCCGGCCTCCACGTACACCTCCCACCCCCCGTCGCCGCGCTTGGCGTCCACGGCCACCACCACGCACTGGGTCCCGAACCGCTCCGCGCACCGAGACAGCAGGTCCGGGTCCCGGACCGCGGCGGTGTTCAGCGAGACCTTGTCGGCCCCGGATCGAAGCAGCGCCCGCACGTCGTCCTCCGAGCGGATCCCGCCGCCGACCGTCAGGGGGATGAACACCGTCTCGGCGGTCCTGGACACCACGTCGAGGGTGGCTCCCCGGCCGGACGTGGTGGCGCTGATGTCCAGGAACACCAGCTCGTCGGCGCCCTCGGCGTCGTACCGAGAGGCCAGCTCGGCGGGGTCGCCCGCGTCCGTCAGGTCCCGGAACCGGGTGCCCTTGACCACCCGGCCCTGGTCCACGTCCAGGCAGGGGATGAGCCGGCGGGCCACCGTCACGAGGCCGCCTCCAGCGCCTCGGACAGCTCCAGCGTGCCCTCGTACAGCGCCGTGCCCACCACCGCGCCCTCCACCCCGGTGGCGGCCAGGGCCCGGAGGTCCCCGGCCTCCCGCACACCGCCCGAGGCCAGGACGGGCCGCTCGGTCAGCCCGGTGACCCGCTCGTATAGGGCCACGTCGGGGCCCTCCAGCGTGCCGTCGCGGCCCACCGCGGTGACCAGGAACCGCGGGGCCCCGGCCCCGTCCAGGCGCGGGAGGAGGTCGTCGAGCCGGCCCCCTTCGGCCGTCCACCCCCGCACCCGCACCAGATCGTCCTCGACGTCCAGGGCCACCACGATCCGGTCGCCGAACCTGCTCACCGCGTCCCGGACGAACCCCGGGTCGGTGGCCGCCGTCCCCACCACGGCCCGGGCCGCCCCGGTGTGGCCGAGCGCCGCCTCGATGGCCTCCACCGACCGAAGGCCACCGCCGACCTGGACGGGGACGTGGCAGGAGGCAACCACCCGTCGGATCGCCTCGCCGTTCTCTCCGGTCCCCAAGGCGGCATCGAGGTCCACCACGTGCAGCCACGCCGCACCGCCGGCGGCGAAGCGACCGGCGATCTCGGCGGGGTCCTTCCCGTACACCGTCTCGTCCTCCGGCCGGCCCCGGACCAGTCGCACGGCCCACCCGCCTCGGATGTCGATGGCCGGGATGACGATCACCCCAGCTCCTTCACCAGGTTGCGGTAGACCTCCAGGCCGGCCTGGCCGGACTTCTCCGGGTGGAACTGGGTGGCGAACACGTTGTCCCTGGCCACCACGGCGGGGAACCGGGCCCCGTGCTCGGTCTCGCCCACCACGACGTCCTCGGCGGGACGGCAGGCGTACGAGTGGACGAAGTAGAAGCGCGTGCCCGACGCGATCCCCCGGACCAGCGGGTGGTCGCCGGTCCACTCGACCTCGTTCCATCCCATGTGGGGCACCTTGACGCTCCCCGACAGCCGGGTGACCTCGCCTCGGAGCAGCCCCAGCCCGTGGGCGTCGCCCTCCTCCCCGTGGTCGAACAGCACCTGCATCCCCAGGCACACGCCCACCAGCGGCCGGCCCGTCTCGGCGAATGCGGTGGTCGCGCGGTCCAGCCCGGTGGCCCGCAGGTTCGCCATGCACGCCCCGAAGGCACCCACCCCGGGGACGATCAGCGCCTCGGCCCGGCCGACCTCGGCGGCGTCGGAGGTCACCACCGGGTCGCCCCCGGCGTGGTCGACGGCCCGGGCCACCGACCGGAGGTTGCCCATGCCGTAGTCGAGGATGGCGACGCGGGGCACGCTACAGCGTCCCCTTGGTGGACGGCACGTCCCCGCCGGTGACCCGGCAGGCGTCGGCCAGGGCCCGAGCCAGGGCCTTGAACTCGGCCTCCACGACGTGGTGGGGGCTCCGGCCGGACACCAGCCGGGCGTGGAGGGTGATCCCGGCAGCGGTGGCCAGGGCCCGCACGAAGTCCTCGGTCAGCCCGGGGTCGTAGGTCCCGATCAGCTCGGCCGGCACGGGCACCTCGTGGACCACGTAGGGCCGGCCGGACAGGTCCAGGGACACCTCCACAAGGGCCTCGTCGAGGGGGACCGCGGCATGGCCGAACCGGCGCATGCCCGCCTTGTCGCCCACCGCCGTGGCCAGGGCCTGCCCCAGGGCCAGGCCCACATCCTCCACGGTGTGGTGGGCGTCGACCTCCAGGTCCCCGGTGGCCCGTACGTCCAGGTCGAAGCCGGCATGGGTCCCGAGCTGCTCGAGCATGTGGTCGAAGAACGGGATGCCGGTCTCGGCGGTGGCCGAGCCGGAGCCGTCCACCTCCAGCCGCACGGTGACGGCGGTCTCCTTGGTGGACCGGTCCGCGGCGGCCGAGCGGCTCACGCGGCGGCCTCCACGGCCCCGGGGAGCGCGGCCAGGAACGCGTCGGTCTCCTCCGGGGTCCCCGCGGTGACCCGCAAGCACCGCTCCAGCCCCGGACCGGCCGAGACGTCGCGGACCAGGACGCCGCGGTCCACCAGGGCGGACCACAGGGCCCGGCCCTCCCGGCCCGTTCGGAACAACACGAAGTTGGCGTCGGAACGGAACGCCTCCACGCCGTCGATCCGGGCGAGCCGTTCCACCAGCCGGTCCCGCTGCGAGCGCACCCGGTCCAGGATCGCCGCGGCGTCCCCGGCATACCGGAGGGCCACCACCCCGGCCACCTGGGACATCGCCGACAGGTGGTACGGCAGCCGCACCCGGGCCAGGCCGGCGATCACCCCGGGGTCGGCCAGGCAGTAGCCGATCCGGGCCGCCGCCAGGGCGAAGGCCTTGGAGAAGGTCCGGGTGACCACCAGGTTGGGGTGGTGGGGGAGGAGGGCCACGGCGCTCTCCCCGCCGAACTCCCCGTAGGCCTCGTCCACGATCACCAGGCCGGCCCCGGTCTCCCGGCACACCGCGGCCACCTCGTCCAGGGACTGGGCGTTGCCGGTGGGGTTGTTCGGCGAGCACACGAACGTGACGTCCGGGCGGTGCCGGGCACAGGCCCCGGCTGCCTCCGGCCCCAGGGCGAAGCCCCGGCCGAGCCGCTCGGCCACCACCTCCATGCCCGTCACCCGGGGGATCAGGGAGTGGAGGTGGAACGTGGGCTGGAACACCAGGGCCCGCCGGCCCGGGCCACCGTAGGCCAGGCACAGCTGCTGGATGATCTCGTTCGACCCGTTCGCCGCCCACACGCCCTCGACCGGGTGGCCGGTGTGGTCGGCCAGGCGGGTGCGGAGCTCCAGGACCTCGCGGTCTGGGTAGCGGTTGAACTCGATCCGGGCCAGCTCCTTCTCGAGGTGGCGGGTGAACGCCGGGGGCAGCGGATAGGGGCACTCGTTCGTGTTGAGCGGGACCGGGGCGTCCACCTGGGGCGCCAGGTAGGGTTCCTGGTCCACGAGGTCGGCGCGGAGGCGGGGCCCGCCGCCCCGGGTGGCCCGATCGGCGCCGGGGACGGTCACCGCCGCACCTCCACGGCCCTGGCGTGTCCGGGGAGCCCCTCGGCCGCGGCCACCAGCTCGACCTCCGGTCCCAGCGCGTCCATGGCGTCGGCCGAGGCCTCCACGAAGCTCGACACGCGCACGAGCTCGGCGGCCCGGAGGCCCGAGGCGAACCGGGCCGTGCCCATCGTGGGGAGCACGTGGTTGGAGCCGACCCCGTAGTCGCCGAAGGACACCGGGCTGCTCGATCCCAGGAAGGCCGCCCCGAACGCCGACACCCGCTCCAGGAACGCCCGGGGAGCCTCGATGAGGACCTGGAGGTGCTCGGGAGCGGCCTCCTCGACGATGGCCGCCGCAGCGTCCAGGTCGGCCACGACCGCGGCCTCCGCGTGTTCCAGCGCCCGGGTCACGATGTCCCGCCGGGGGGATGCGGCGACCTCGGTGGACAGGGCTTCCCGGACCCGGGCCGGCAACGTGTCGTCGAGGCACACCAGCACCGACCGGGCCAGCGGGTCGTGCTCCGCCTGGGCCACCAGGTCGGCCGCCACCACCCGGGGGTCCGCGGAGCCGTCCGCCACGATGAACAGCTCGGTCGGGCCGGCCAGGGCATCCACGCCGACCAGGCCCGCCACCTCCCGCTTGGCCGCGGTCACCCACACGTTCCCAGGCCCCACGATCTTCGCCACGGCCGGCACGGTCTCCGTCCCGTAGGCCAGGGCGGCGATCGCCTGGGCCCCGCCCACCCGGTAGACCGCCTCCACACCGGCCACGCCGGCCGCGTACAGCACCGGGGCGGGAACCGACCCGTCCCGGGCCGGCGGGGTGCACATCGCGATCCGAGGGACCCCGGCCACGGAGGCCGGGATGGCCGTCATCAGCACCGTGGAGGGGTAGGCGGCCAGGCCGCCGGGCACGTAGCACCCCACCGAGGCCACCGGGCGGACGACCTCGCCGAACCGGACCCCGTCGGCCTCGGCCTCCCAGGGCCGGGGCAACTGGCGGCCGTGGAGGTCCCGGAGCCGGTCGGCCATCCGGTCCAGGGCCCCCCGCAGGTCCGCCGGCGTCGACTCGATCGCCCCCTCCATCTCCTCACCGGAGACCGGCAGGCGACCCTCCACGTCGGCCCCGTCGAGCTCGCGGGTCAGCGCGACCAGGGCGGCGTCGCCGCCGGTGCGGACGCGCTCGCAGATGGCCCGGGCCCCCTCCACCACGTCTGCGCCCAGGCCCAGCTCCCGCGGCCGCCGGGCTCCGCGGCCACCGCGTCGATCGGTGAGTGGCAGCATGAGCCGATTGTACGGGGGGGCCACACCGCGCGGGTCGGTGCCCGCCGACCGGTACAATCGCCGCACCTTCACCGAGGGCACACGATGAAGACCCTGTACCGCGCCTCCCGCGTGCACACCTTCTCGATCCGTGGCGAGGGGGAGTGGGTGCTCGTGGACGAACGCCACATCGAGCGGGTCGGCGCCGGCGAGCCGCCGGAGGCGGACCGCGTGGTGGATGTCCCCGGCACCACGATCCTTCCCGGCTTCGTGGACGCCCACGTCCACCTGTCGGGGACCGGGCTGGCCATGGCCGGCCTGGACCTGGCCACGGCGGGCTCCCGCCAGGACGTCCTGGCCGCGACCGGTGCGCACGCAGCCGGCGCACGGGGACCGGTCCTGGGCCAGGGGTTCGACGAGACGCGGTGGTCCGACCCCGCGTTCCCCACGCTGGAGGAGCTCGACTCGACGTCGGCGGAACCGATCCTGCTGGTCCGGGCCGACGGCTACGTGAGCCTGGTGAACTCGGCCGCCCTGGCGGCCTCGGGGGCCGACGCCCACCCCGGGGTCGAGCGGGACGACGAGGGACGGCCCACCGGGGTCCTCCGCGACCGGGCCAACGCCCGCGTCCAGCGTTGGTACTTCGAGTCGCTCCCGGACGCGGCGGTCGAGGAGGCCCAGCTCCAGGCAGCAGGGATGGCCGCCGCCCGGGGCGTGACCTGCATGCACGAGATGGCCATCCCGGACAAGCGCGGCCGCCGCGACGTCGAGGTCCTGCTCCACCACCTCGACGACCTGCCCGCCGACGTGGTGCCCTACATCGCGGACCGGGACCTGCCGTACGTGATCGACCACGGCCAGCCGCGGATCGGGGGCGACCTGTTCCTGGACGGCTCCCTGGGCGCCCATACCGCCGCCCTGGTCGAGCCCTACGCCGACCACCCGGGCTCCGGCGACCTGGCCTACGGCGACGACGAGATGGCCGAGTTCCTCCACAACGTCCACCTGGCCGGGCTCCAGTCGGGCCTCCACGTGATCGGCGACGCGGCCATCGACCAGGCCCTGCGGGTGTGGGAGCGGGTGTACGGCGCCCTGGACTCGCGCCGCCGCCGCCACTTCCGGGCCCGGCGCCACCGGCTCGAGCACTTCGAGATGGCCTCCCCGGACCAGGTCGAGCGGGCCGCCGCCCTGGGGCTGGCCATCTCGATCCAGCCGGCCTTCGATGCCGCCTGGGGAGGCGAGGGGCAGATGTACGAACGGCGCCTGGGCCGGGAGCGGGCCTGGCGGATGAACCCCTTCCGAACCCTGGTGGACCGGGGGCTGGAGGTGGGCGGGGGCTCCGACACGCCCGTCACGCCCCTGGACCCGATGCTGGGCATCTGGGCCCTTGAGAACCACCACGACCCCCGGCAACGGATGGGCCGGGCCGAGGCGATCCGGGTGTTCACCGTGGGAGCGGCCCGGCTGGCCCGCCTAGAGAAGAAGGGCCGCCTGGAGCCGGGGGCGGCAGCAGACTTCGCCGCCTACGAGACCGACCCCATGGACGTGGTGGACGTCCGCGACCTTCGCCCGGTCCTCACCGTGTCCCGGGGGCGCGACGTGTACGCCCGGTGACGGGCAGGCGTCGGCCGCCAGCCGCCGGGTGGCTGCTGCTCCTGGTCCCGGTGCTGTGGGGGGCCACCTTTCCCGCCGCCAAGATCGCCATCCGGACCCTGGACGTGCTGCCGTTCACAGCGTGGAGCCGGCTGATCGGGTTCACGACGATCCTCCTGGCCATCCCCTGGCTGGCCCGGGGGAGCCGGGAGGGGAGGGTGACCCGGACGGAGGTGTGGCGGGCCGTCGGTCCGGGGGCGGTGCTGGGGACGCTGATCTTCGCGGCGTACGTCCTCCAGACGGTGGGCCTGGAGCGGACCACCGCCACGAACGCCGGCTTCATCACCGGCCTGTACGTCGTATTCACCCCCGTGCTGGGCCTGGCGCTGTTCCGCCAACCCGCGGGCCGCCGGGCCTGGGTCGCCGTGGGGATCTCGGTGGTGGGGCTGGCGCTGCTGTCGTTCGAGGACCTCGGCGCGCTCCGGGCCCGGCCGGGGGACCTGCTGGTCCTGGCCTCCGCGGTGGTGTGGGCCGGGCAGGTGGTGGCCATCGGGAGGTTCGCCACCCGGCACCCGGTGCTGGTGCTGGCGCTGGGGCAGATGGGCTTCTCCGCCGCGCTCCACCTGGCGGCGGCGGCACCGGTGGGCATCGACCCCGCCGGCGCCGCGGAGGTGTGGCCGCTGCTGGTGGTCACCGGGATCCTGGGCTCGGGCGTGGCGTTCACCCTCCAGCTGGCGGCCCAGCGCGACCTGAGCGCCCCTCGGGCGGCGATCATCCTGGCGGGGGAGTCGGTGGCCTCCGCGGGGTTCTCGTTCGTGTGGCTGGGGGAGCGCCTCCTTTCCGGGCAGTGGCTGGGCGCCGGGTTGGTCGTGGCGGCCATGGTGACCTCCGAGCTGGGGGCTCGCCGGGCCGAGATCCGGGCCGAGGCCGCGGCGCCGACCTAACGGCGAGCTCGGAGGTCGCAGGGTTGACCTGGTCCCGGGCTCGGGTCCTCGGCCGGGTTGAGGTTCTTCGGGAGCCCGGTTCGTAGACCGGGATCCAGGAGGACCCGGGGCCCGGCGAACAGCCGGGCCCCCGCGTTGCGACCGGATCACACCAGCACGGCGGTGCTGCGGCGGCGGCCGATCGGGCGAACCTCGATGGAGGCCGGGAACTGGTCCTTCACCTGCTCCGCGTGGGTGATCACGAAGAGCTGGTGGAAGCGCTCGGCCAGCCGCCCCATGGCCTGCACCATGAGGTCCTTGCGCTCGACGTCGAGGGAAGCCAGCACCTCGTCCAGGACCATCATCCCGATGTCGGCGCCGGACATGCGAGAGAGGTGGATGCTGATGGCCACTCGAAGGGCCAGGTTGGCCAGGTCCGTCTCCGAGCCGGAGAACCGCTCGATGGGGTGGTAGGTTCCCCCGTCGGCGATCCGGATCTGGAGGTCCTCCTCGTCGATCTTGAGGTCCTCGTACTCGTGGCCGGTCAGCTCGCGGAACAGGGCCTCGGCCTCCCGAGAGAGCTCCGGGCCGATCCGGGACACCAGGTTGTCGCGGAACCCTTCCAGGAGCAGCGCGACGCGATCGACGTGCCGGGCCTCCTGGCGGGCCCTGTCGATCTCGGCGGCCAACTCCCGCAGCTTCTCCAGGCCGGCATCCAGCACGGCCACCTCCTTCTCGGCGTCCTTCAGCGCGGAGGTGGCCTCCCGCTCGTCGCCCTGGGCCCGGTCGAAGTCGGCCACGGCCTCCCGGTGCTCGCCACGCAGCTTCTCGTGCGCCTGGGGGTCGAAGGCCAGCTCGGCCAGCCGGCGCTCCAGGTCGGCGACCCTGCTCGCGGCCCGGTCGCGCTCGGCGGCGCACGCGGCGAGGTCCTCGTGGGTCTGGGCCAGGTGCTTCCGCTCCGTGGTGAGCTGGGTCACCCCTCGCTCGAGCTCGGCGGCACGACGGGCTCGGGCGGCCAGGTCGTCAAGGTCGGGCGGGGCGCCGTCGAACGGCTCCCCGAGCTCCCGGGCCAGGGTGCGCTGCTCGGCCGCGCTGTTCTCGAGGATGTCGCGCTGGTGGACGGCCCGCTGGGCGTCCCTCCCGGCCCTCTGCGAGGCGGCGAAGCGCTCCTCCGCGGCTGCCCGTCCGCCCTCGGCCTCCCCGGCGGCCTTCTGCGCCGAGGCCACCTCGGCCTTCAGCTCGGCCACCTCCGCCCGGCGGTGGGCCACGACGTCCGCGAAAGCCTTGCCCAGGGGCTGCCCGCAGGTGGGGCACGGCTGGTCCGCATCGAGCTCTCCGGCGCGGTCCAGGGCTTCCCCGGCGGCGGCCAGCCGGGCACGGGCGGTCTCGAGCGCCGCCTCGCCCCTGGTGGCCGCCTTCTCCGCGGCCTTCAGCTCCTTCGTGGCCTCCTCCAGGTCGGCCAGGGCGGCCCCGGGGTCGGCGGCGGGGAGCTCCGCCAGCTCCGCCTCGGCCCGGCGCAGGGCCTCGGTGGCTTCGGCGAAGCGCTTGGCGGTGTCGAGGAGGTCACGGGCCCCGGCCAGCCCGGCCAGCTCCTCCTCCAGGGCCGGGAGCCCCTTCAGGCTCTCGGTGAGCCGCTCGATCCGCCCCGCCAGGTCGGCGTGGCGCGCGGCGGTGCCGGCGGCGGCCTCCTCGGCCTGGAGGCGGAGCGCGGTGAGCTGCTCGACCTCCCGGCGCCTCTCCTCGGACGCGGCGAACGCCGCATCCGCCTGGTCCAGGCGCGAACGGGCCCGGCCGACGTCCTTGGCTGCCTCGGCGGCACGCTTCGCCGCCTTGGCTCGAACCTCCCGGACCGTGGCCAGGTTGGCCTCCTGCTCGGCCGTGTCGGGAAGGGCGCCGGACAGGCGTTCGGCGTCCCTGGCGCGGTCCCGCGACTCGGTGCGGGCCAGGCGGATGGCGTCCTCCACGGGCTTGATGCCCAGCAGGCGCAGGACCATCGTCTTGCGCTCGGCCTTGCGGATCTCGCTGAAGGCGTCGAGCTGCTTCTGCTCGGCGTACACCGACGAGCGGAACACCTGCTGGTCCATGTGCAGCAGCCGCTGGACCTCGGCGGTGACCTCGCGGACGCCCACCGCCAGCTGGAGGTCCCCGGCGACGAGCTCCGCCGCCACGGTGTGGTTCTTGCCCCGGATCGTCCGCCTGACCTCGTACTGCGTGCCGCCGTGCTCGAACACCAGGCGCACCTGGCAGTCGGTGAGCACGCCGTGGGTCCGGATCCGGTCCTTCGAGGTCCGGGAGACGCCGTACAGGGCGAACTGGATAGCCTCCACGAGCGAGGACTTCCCTCCGCCGTTCGGGCCGAAGATGCCGATCACCCGGGCGGGGAGCTCCAGGTCGACCTGCTCGAACACGCGGTAGTTGCGGAGCGACAGCTCCAGGACCCTCACGGTTCCTCACCCCGGGCCTCAACCAGGAACCGCTCGCCGAGCGACCTCACCCGGTCCCGGTCCAACCCGGCCAGATCCTGGCCTCGGACGTAGTCGGCCCACTCCTGCTCGAGCGTGCCCATCGTGGGGGCCCCCTGGACGGCCAGCGCCGCGGCGCCGAAGTCCGGCTCGACCTGGACGTGCACGGCCGTCGGCATCACCTCCAGGAAGTCCTCCTGGCGGACCTGGCGGAAGGCCGCGGGGTCGACCTCGTTCAGGTACACCCGGGCCACGGCTCCTTCGGGCACCTCGGCGGCCTGCCGGGCACAGGCGTCCAGCAGCTCCCCGGGGCCCATCCCGGCGGCGTCGATGCCGAACGTGACCAGCGGACGCTCGCCGGGGTTGGGGACGTGCTCGACGGAGCCCGCCTCCGTGTCCACCACGATGAGCCCCTTCGGCCCGGCGCCCGTGGGGCGGTCGGCGAACCAGAACGAGTCGGTGGCTCCCGCGTACCAGGTCCGCTTCGACGCCTTCTGGTGCACGTGGTAATGGCCCAGCACGACCAGGTCAAAGCGCCGGTCGAACGCGGACTCCGACACCTCGAGCTCGTTGATGTCCGGGTAGGCGCGGGCGGGGAGCGAGGTCAGGGCCACGTGGGCCAGGAGCACGTTCACCGCGTCCGCATCGAGGTCGCCGGCCGCCCGGTCCAGCTGCTCCGCGAACGACCCCACGTCGAGCGTCTGGGGCACCGCATGCACCTTCACCCCGGCAAGACCGGCCGCCACCGCCTCCATCTGCCACGCGAACGTGACGTTCGGGACGAACTCCTCCAGCGCCGCGTACGGCGAGCCCGTGCCCCGTAGCCGGGGCGTGTCGTGATTCCCGCTGATGCCGACACCCCGAAGCCCCGCGTCGGCCAGGGCCCGAAGGCCCACCGCCACCCGGGTGAACACCCGGTACGACGGCCGGGCGTGGTCGAAGAGGTCGCCCAGCAGCAGGAACCCGTCCGGCTCCTGGTGCAGCGTCTCCCCGGTGGCCCAGTCGAACGAGCGGAGGAAGTCCTCCTCCCGCAGGTTGCGGCCCTGATCGTCCCGCAGGTTGGCCAGGTGGGTCCGGCCCAGGTGGGCGTCCCCGAAGGCGACCAGTCGGGCCATCTAAGCGCTCACTCCGTGAAGCCCCGCGCGGCCCCCCGGGGCCGGGAGGGGAGGGGAGCGGGACCCTTCACGGACTTGAGGTAGTCCTCGTACAGCGTGACCTTGGCCGGAAGGGCGAACGGGGCCTCCAGGTTCGTGACGATGGCCTCACCCGGCATGAGCGTCTGGATCTCCGGCCCCAGGTCCGAGATGTCCTGCTTCGAGGAGCCCCGCAGGATGTTCCGGTCGCGCTCGTCGGCCAGGCCCAGGATGAAGAACGTGTTGAACTGCGACAGCAGCTCGTCGTCGATCAGCTTCGGCTGCTGGCTGACCGCGCACAGGCCGACCCGGAACTTGCGGCCCTCCCGGGCCACCCGGGGGAACACGTTCTCCTCGGAGCGCTTCACCCTCGACAGCACCCGCTGGGCCTCCTCCAGGGCCACCACGGTGGGGGGCAGGCGGCCGAACGCCTCACGGTCCTCGAGGAACGCGGAGGAGTACGTCTCCAGCAGGCGCCGGGTGAGCACCGAGGCCACCAGGATCTCCTCCATCTGGGACAGGCCGGAGGTCTCCACCAGCACCGAGTAGCCACCGGAGAGCTCGTCCACGATGCGCTCCGACAGCGACGGCTGGGAGGGGTCCCGGCTGATGCACGGGAGGTCCAGGATCCGCATGGCCCGCCGCCGCACCACCTGGAGCGTCCCCGGCGCCGCCCCCACCTGCTCGGCCAGCTCCTGGAGGTCCAGCGACTCGTCGGCCACGGTGGGAAGCCACTCCTCCCGGTACAGGCGGTTCAGCCGGTAGATGGCCTCCTCCTGGGCCCGGCTCCAGTCGTAGGCGGTCTGGAGGTCGCCCAGGGTGAGCTCGGCCAGCGACAGTCGCAGCGCCGTGGCCCCGGCCCCCGAGGCCGCCCGGGTGGCATAGACCCGCAGCCGGTCGGGGGCCCAGGGGTGATCCCGCAGCCCCCGGCGCCCTCCTTCCCCGCCCTCGTGATACTCGCCGTGGGGATCGAACAGCAGGGTGGCGTAGCGGCCCTGGGACTCCAGGATCGTGCCCGCCAGGACCTTCATGAGGTTCGACTTGCCCATCCCGGTGGTGGCGAAGACCCCCACGTGGGAGGTCAACGTCTCCCCCCGGACGCCGACCTCGAGGTCGATGGTGTCCTCGCCCGATCGCAGCAGCCCCACCCGCAGGTCCCCCATCCGGTCCCGCAGGAACGTGAAGTCCTCGGGGGTGGGTGCGGTGACCCGGGCGAACTGGGCGGGGAGCGACTTCGGCTTGCGGAACTCCCCGGCGGCGTCGATGTACCCGAGCGGTGCGCAGGTGGCCACCTTGTACAGGCGCTGGTCGGGGTCGTGCAGGTGGTACGGGGTCCCCGCCGCGTCGCCGGCCATGTGGGCTCCGGCGGTCCGCTCGGCCCAGTTCGGATCCGAGGAGTCCGAGCCGTAGGTCACCTGGATGACCCGGAACAGGAACCGCCGGGCCCGCTCGGGGTCCTCGGCGGCCAGCAGCTCGCCCAGGAACAGGTCGGTGCCGTGGAACGACCGGAACGTCGCCTCCAGCACGTTCCTCCCGAAGATCCGTCCCTTGTGCTGCGGTTCCATGGGCGCTCCCTCTAGCTCCGGTTCAGGACCTCGTGGAAGTCCTGGAACAGCGTCTCGATGTCGTCCTCGGCCATGCCCCGGCGCGACAGCGCGTCGCGGAACGAGCGGCGGAGGTCGGCCACCGCGTAGCCCGACACCCGGGTGGCCTGGTGGGCCCGGGCCAGGGGATAGGGGTACCCCACGAAGGCGGGGTCGTCCGCGGCCCCGGCCAGGCGAGCCAGCACCTCGTCGGCCTCGGCCGGCCCCCGGGCCACGTCCACCCGGAACGCGTGCGGCGCCGTGGGGGCCAGGTGGGCCACGAAGATGTCCCCGGGATACAGGCGGCCGAAGGCGGGGTCCGTGGAGATGAGCGCGGCCCACGGCACCCCTCCCAGCTCGCGGTCGCCCCGGCGCTTCAGCAGCCCCACCAGCGGCGCGTTGCGGCCCCAGAACAGCGTGGAGGCCTTCACCACGCCGGCCAGGGAGACGCCGCGCTCCACGGCCTCCTGGTGGACCCGCCGGACGAACCCGCCGGGGATCAGGGGCCCGCCGTGCAGCGACCCGTCCACCAGGACCGCGTCTCCCGGGTCGGCCTGGCGAACCGTCCGGCGAACCTCCTGCCACTCGGCGCACTCGCGGAGGAAGTCCACCGGCCGGGGGATGTCGGGCATCCGCTCGGGGGCCGCCGCCTCCATCCGCTCCAGCTGGTCCCGGTAGATCCCCTCCATCTCGTCCCGGGACAGGGCCCGAACCGTGAGCGGCGGAGCCTCGACCAGGTCGGTCACGCCGCCCGAGAACCGCACCCGGGAGGCCCGGAAGGCCGCCACCTGGAACGACCGGCCGTCGGCCAGCACGGTGGAGCCGCCGTCGACGGCCCACATCGTGCCGGGGGACGTGGGGGACAGGGGAGCCAGGCGGAAGCCATCCGGGTGGCCCTCGACCACCAGGTCGTCCTCCAGCCCCAGCTGGCCTTCGGCGACCCGGATGTCCCGCGCCGGGCGGTCCAGGAGATCGAGGACGTAGGCGGCCGCGTCCTCCAGCCCCCGGCTGTCGGCCAGATCGACACCGGCCAGGGCTTCAGCCGGCCCAGGCACCGTGACCCCCCTCCATCCCGCCGAAGGATAGCGCCTCCCAGACACGGCGACCGGCGAATGGCCCCCCAAACCCTACAGCGGCCCTCGAAGGTTCGGGCGATCGGGCCGCCTGTTCGCCAAAACCCTTGAGTAGCGGTTGACACCCCGCGGCGCCCGGGGCTAGCATGACGCCGCACCGCCACGGGAGTGGCGGGGCGGGGGACCCACAGAGGCTGAGTAGAGAACGCGGCGCCCCGGCGCCGCGGCACCAAAGGTCTCTGTGGGTCCTTCGCCGTGCGGGAATCATCTCGGTGAGATTTCTGTTCTTCCTGCCGATGTTCTCTTGCACGAGGGCGTACAATGTCCCGTCCCCGGGAATGAATGGGAACCACGGTGGAGCAGGAAGAGACCCTCGAACAGCGGGACCAGGCCGGCGCCGAGCCGGCCGAGGCCAGCCTGGATGAAATCCTCGCCAAGAAGAGCGAGGATGGAGCCGCACCCGAGGAGGACTCGGAGGACGAGTCCATGCTGGCCTCGGGGACCGGCGACCGGGTGGAGCCGCTCGCGGTCAAGGTCGTGCCCCAGCAGCCCACGGAGTTCGTGTGCAAGAAGTGTTTCCTCGTGAAGCACCGCAGCCAGCTGGCCGACAAGAAGCGCATGTACTGTCGCGACTGCGCCTAGGCGCGACCCCTCCATCCCTGCCCATCGCCCTGGCGGCCGCCGCGGCCTCCGGGATCCTGCTGTGGCTGGCCCTTCCGCCCGCCGACCTCGGTCCCGTGGGCGTGGTGGCCCTGGTCCCGGCGCTGTGGGCGGCTCGGGGCGTCCGGGCCCGCCGGGGCGCGGCCGTGGGGCTGGTGTGGGGGCTGGCGTTCTACGGACCGCTGCTGTGGTGGCTGATCCCGGTGACGATCCTGGGCTGGGCGGTCCTGGTCCTGTCGCTGGGGGGGTGGTACGCGCTGCTGTTCGCCTCCCTGGCCGCGGTGTGGCGAGACGACCGTCCGATCCGCACCGCGCTGGCGGTGGGCGCGGGATGGGCGGCGATCGAGTGGGCCCGGAGCGGCTGGCCGTTCGGGGGGTGGGCCTGGACCGGTCTGGGGGACACCGCCCACGACAACCCGCTGCTCCTTCCGCTGGCGGGGGTGATCGGGGCCACCGGCATCGCCTTCGTGCTAGCGGCGGTGAACGCGCTGGTCCTGGCGGCCGCCGTCCGGCTGGCCCGGGGCCGGGCGGCGGGGGAGTGGGGGAGCGGTGGGGCCCTGGCCGCGATCGCCGCGGCGCTGGTCCTGCTCCCCGTGGCCATCCCCCTCCCCCGGGCCGACGGCCCGGGGGTCGACGTGGCCGTGATCCAGGGGAACGTTCCGGAGCGGATCGGGACCGCCAGCCGGATCATCGAGGATCGCACCGTGGCCGCCAACCACGTGCAGCTCCACCTCGAGCTGGCCCAGAGCCCCCCGGACCTGGCGATGTGGCCGGAGAACGCCCTGGACCGGGACCCCAGCCGCGACCCGGTCTCGGGGCCGGAGGTGGTGGCCGCCGTCCGGACCGTGGGCGTCCCCACGCTGGTCGGGGCCATCACCGAGGCCGACGACGGCAGGCTGCTGAACGAGAGCCTGCTGTACACGCCGGACGGGGAGGTGGCCGCCCGGTACGCCAAGAACCACCTGCTCCCGTTCGGGGAGTACGTGCCCTTCCGGCGGTACCTGGAGGGGCGGGTGCCCGACATCGAGCGGGTCCGGGCCGACCTGTCGCCGGGGGACGGACCCGGACGGTTCGAGGTGGCCGGTGTCCGGTTCGCCGCGATCATCTGCTTCGAGAACGCCTTCCCCTCCGAGGTCCGCCGGGTGGTCGCGGCCGACAGCGGGTTCCTGGTCGTGTCCACGAACAACGCCACGTTCGGACGGACCTCCGCCCCTAGCCAGCACCTGGTGCTCTCGGAGATGCGGGCGGTGGAGAACGGCCGGTGGGTGGTGCACGGGGCCCTGTCGGGGATCAGCGGGATCATCTCGCCGCGGGGGGAGGCGGTGGCCACCACGGGCCTGTACGAGCCGGCCACGCTCCGCCACCACATCCGTCAGGCCACGGGGCGCACGATCTACAGCCGCATCGGGGGGTGGCTCCCGGTCCCGTACGTGGCCGGGCTGCTCCTGGCCCTGGCGGCGCCGCGCCGGTCCCGCCGCAGGGCGGTTCCCTCCCTGCCGCCGGACCCACGGACCGCGGTCATCCTGCCCACCTACAACGAGCGCGACACGATCGAGCAGGTGGTGGACCGGCTGCTGGCGGCCACCGGAGTCGACGTGAAGGTCGTGGACGACTGCTCGCCCGACGGGACCGGCGAGGTCGTCCGCAAGCTGGCCGAGCGGGATGCCCGGGTGACGCTCATCGAGCGTCCGGAGAAGGGCGGCCTGGGCAGCGCCTACCTGGACGGGTTCGTGCGGGCCATCGCCATCGGCTACGACCTGGTGGTGGAGATGGACGCGGACCTGTCGCACCGGCCCGAGGAGCTTCCCCCTCTGCTGGAGGCCACCCGGAAGGCCCACGTGGCCATCGGCAGCCGGTACGTGGCGGGGGGCTCGGTGCGGAACTGGAGCCCGTTCCGCAGGACCCTGTCGCGCGGGGGGAACCTCTACGTCCGGGCCCTCCTGGGCCTCCCGGTGGCCGACTCCACCAGCGGCTTCCGCGTCTACCGGCGGGAAGCCCTCCGGGAGCTGGTGACCCACCAGCTCCGCTCCGAGGGCTACGCCTTCCAGGTGGAGCTTGCCTACCGGGCCTGGCGCCGGGGCATGATCGTGGCCGAGGTCCCCATCACCTTCGAGGAACGGCGGCACGGCCATTCCAAGCTTTCCCGGGCTATCGTGGTGGAGGCCCTGTGGCACGTGCTCCTGTGGGCCGTCCGCGACCGCATCTTCCGCCGGAGGCTCCCCGAGGAGCCCGCCACCGCGGCCCATCCCTCCGAGTAGGTGGCGGCGTTCCCCAACCTCTGCGGCCGCGCGATCGTGGGGCCGTTCGCCCATAAGGATGATTATGAAAAGTAGCCGCTCTCGGGGAACCTCCGGCCGCGAGCCTCACGGGGCCAGGTGGGCCCGTCGCTCGCCTCGAGCTTCCGTGGGCGCGGTCCCCCGGGGCAACGGTCCAACCGCACACCCGAGCCCGACAGCCGTCCTGCCCTCGGTCCGGTGGCGGGACGGGCTCGGGGAGGCGGGGAGAGGTGACCCCGGGAGCATCCGCCGGCCGAAGGGGGATGGCCGGGCGCTCCCCCGCCGGGGGACGGGCCTCCGGGCTACCAGCGGATCGTGAGCCGGCGGGCCGCCCGGGCCTCGTCCAGGCGGCGCACGGGGGCGGTCACCGGGGCCTCCTTGAGGACCTGGGGGTTCTCCCGGGCCTCCCGGGCGGCCTGGAGCATGGCCTCGGCGAAGGCGTCCAGGGTCTCCTTCGACTCCGTCTCGGTGGGCTCCACCATCATGGCCTCCTCCACGATCAGGGGGAAGTACACCGTGGAGGGATAGAAGCCCAGGTCGATGATGCGCTTGGCCACGTCCATGGCCCGGATCCCGTGCTTCTTGAGCGGCCGGGCCGTGCCCACGAACTCGTGCATGGGCCGGCCCTCGAAGGCCAGGGGGAACGCCTCGGTCACCCGGTTCGCCAGGTAGTTGGCGTTGAGCACGGCCCGCTCCCCCACCTCCCGCAGCCCGTCGCCGCCGTTGCCGAACACGTAGGCGTAGGCCCGCACCAACACTCCGAAGTTGCCGTGGAACCCGTGGATCCGGCCGATCGACTTCGGGCGGTCGTGGTCCAGGAAGAACCCGCCGTCATCCGCCCTGCGGACCACCGGCGCCGGCAGGAACGGGACCAGCCGCTCCCGCACGGCCACCGGTCCGGCCCCCGGCCCTCCCCCGCCGTGGGGGGTGGCGAAGGTCTTGTGGGTGTTCATGTGCACGATGTCGAACCCCATGTCGCCGGGGCGGACCCGGCCCAGGATCGCGTTGAGGTTGGCCCCGTCGTAGTACAGGAGCCCCCCGGCCTCGTGGATCGTCCGGGCGATCTCCAGGATGTCCTCCTCGAACAGCCCCAGGGTGTTCGGGTTGGTGATCATCAGCCCGGCCACGTCATCCGACACCAGCTTCTCCAGCGCCGACAGGTCCACCAGCCCCCGGGCGTCCGACGGTACGGTGGCCACCTCGTAGCCGGCCATCCGCACCGAGGCCGGGTTGGTGCCGTGAGCCGAGTCGGGGATCACAACGCGCCGCCGCGGATCACCGTTCAGCTCGTGGAAGGCCCGCATGATCAACAGGCCGGTCAGCTCCCCGGAGGCCCCGGCCGCGGGCTGGAAGGTGGCCGCCGCCATCCCGGTGATCTCGCACAGGGCCCGCTCCAGCCGCCACAGCAGCTCCAGGGCCCCCTGGACGGTGTCGTCGGGCTGGAGAGGATGCAGCCGGGCGAACCCCGGCAGCGCCGCCGCCGCCTCGGCCACCTTGGGGTTGTACTTCATCGAGCACGACCCCAGAGGATAGAACCCGGTGTCCACGCCGTAGTTCCGCTGGGCCAGCCGGGTGACGTGGCGGACCAGGTCCCGCTCCCCCACCTCGGGGAGCCATGCCGGCTCGGACCGGCGGTGCTCGGCGGGGATCTCCGCCGGGGGAACGTCTAGCTCTGGCAGGGAGGACGCCCTCCGGCCCGGCCGGGACAGCTCCTTGAGGGTGCGGGGCAGGTTGGGGTCGCCGACCCGGACCGGGGCCCCCGTGCGGCGGGCGGGGCCACCCGTCACCGCAGCACCTCGGCCAGGGCCTCCGCCAGCCCGTCGATCTCCCGGCGGGTCCGTCGTTCGGTGCAGGCCACCAGCAGGGACCCCCCGATCACCGGGCCCACCAGGAACCCCCGGTCGGCGAGGCGCTCCCGCACCTCTCCCGGTCCGGCGGCATCGAAGGACAGCGCGAACTCCTTGAAGAACGGCGCCTCCGGATGGGACAGGCGGACCCCCGGCACCTCCGTCAGCCGCTCCGAGGCGTACCGGGCCTTGGCCGCGCAGGCCTCCCCCAGCTCCCGGAGCCCGCCGGGGCCCAGCCAGGCCAGGTACACGGCGGCGGCCACGGCCATCAGGGTCTGGTTCGTGCAGATGTTCGAGGTGGCCTTCTCCCGGCGGATGTGCTGCTCCCGGGCCTGGAGGGTGAGGACGAAGCCCACCTCCCCGTCGGCGTCCACGGTCTGTCCGGCGATGCGCCCGGGGAGCCGACGCACGTCCTGCATCCGGGCGGCCATGATCCCCAGGTACGGCCCCCCGTAGTTCAGGTGATTGCCCAGGGCCTGGCCCTCGGCCACGGCGATGTCCGCGCCCAGCTCGCCCGGAGGGGCCAGCGCGCCGAGCGACAGCGGATCGAACACCTGGACCGCCCGGGCACCCCCCTCCCCCGCCGCCCGGAACACCTCCCGGGCCGGCTCCAGGACCCCGAAGGCGTTCGGGTGCTGGAGCACCACGGCGGCCACGTCCTGGCCCACGTCGGGGACCCCCGCCCGGCCGTCCCCATCCCCGAACGGCTCCGGCTCGTACCCCACTCCCCTGCCGTAGGTCCGCAGGGCCTCGACGTACCGCGGGTCCACCGTGGTGGCCACCAGGACCCGGTCGCGGCCGGTGGCGGCGCGGGCCACGTTCACCGCCTCCACCAGCGCCGTGGCCCCGTCGTACAGCGAGGCGTTCGAGGCCTCCAGGCCGGTCAGGTCGCAGATCATCGACTGATATTCGAACAGGGCCTGGAGCACCCCCTGGGACAGCTCCGGCTGGTACGGCGTGTACGAGGTCTGGAGCTCGGAGCGCCCGGCCAGCGTCCACACCACCGCGGGGACGTAGTGGTCGTACGCTCCCCCACCGGCGAAGCACACCAGGTCGTCCGCGTGGCGGTTCCTGGCCGCCAGCGTCCCCAGGTCCTCGAGCAGCTCCATCTCCGAGATCCCGGGAGGCAGGTCCAGCGGCCGGTCCAGCAGGACCTCGGACGGGATGTGGGCGTACAGGTCGTCGAGCGAGGACAGCCCCAGGGCGGACAGCATGTCCCGGACGTCGGCGTCGGTATGTGGGGCGAATCGCACGTCAGGTCACGAGGTCCACGGCGGAGCGCCCGGATTCTACAGCATCGCCCCGGCTAGCCGGCCCGGTGGTCCTCGAGGCCGTACTTCGTCACCAGCGATAGGTAGTCGCGCTGATAGAAGATCTTGCAGTTGATCTCCGGGTACAGCTCCTTGAGCCGGCGGACCTTCCGGTTCTTCTTGGTCACCAGCTTCTGGTTCATCGTGGTGATCTCGATGTACAGGTCGTACGCGGGGAGGTAGAAGTCAGGGTTGAACTGCTGGGTCACGTTCCCGTCGCGGTCCCATTCCAGGTCGAACGACCGGGGCTCGTACTCCCACTCGATCTGGTAGAAGTCGAGCAGTCGGGCGAACTGGCGCTCGCTGGCGTGGGCGAACATGGCACCACCGCTCTCCCGGGGCTCGGTGGCGTGAACGGCCTGGGTCAAGTCCCTCCGGCCCTTGCGGCCCTGGTCGCCTTCCGGACCGACCCCTCGACGTCCGTCCACACCTTGTCGATGGCGATCCCGAACACGCCCTGGCCCCGCTGGAGGAGGTCCATCACCTCGTCCGGCGACTCGCATGCGTAGATGCCCTGACCATCGGACATCAGGGTAACCCCCTCCGGCTCCTTGTTGAGCTGGTCCCGGACGAACCCGATGGCCTTCCGGATCCGCTGGAGGGAGACCCCGGCATCGAGGAGCTTCTTGATGGTGCGGAGGAGCACCAGGTCCTGGAAGGAGTACAGCCGCTGGGTCCCCGACCCGCCGGCGTCGCGGATGCTGGGGCGCACCAGGGCGGTTCGGGCCCAGTAGTCCAGCTGGCGATAGGAGATCCCCACGATCCGCTGGACCTCGGGGATGCGGTAACCGTGATCCTCTGGCATGACAGCTCCGTAGTTACAGGGGCGTCGGCTAGCCTACCGCCGGGCCCGTGGGGTGTCAATCATCCGGGGTGCTACTGGTAGCGTCGGCTGGAAGGCAGCACCGAGAGAACCCAGCTTCCGAGGAACAGATGAAGAAGGCACGTAGGCTCACTCCCGAACAGCCGCAAAGCGTCGAGAGGAGCCTACGTGCGCAGGATCACTGT
>JBOGVZ010000019.1:0-21052 GCA_050692985.1 Actinomycetota bacterium | reverse complement strand
TGATCCTGCGCACGTAGGCTCCTCTCGACGCTTTGCGGCTGTTCGGGAGTGAGCCTACGTGCCTTCTTCATCTGTTCCTCGGAAGCTGGGTTCTCTCGGTGCTGCCTTCCAGCCGACGCTACCCCGGACCCCGAGCATGCTTGCCATTCGGGCCTGGCCGTTCGAAGATGGAGGCAACGGGAGGAAGGAGGTGGTCCGTTGTCACAACCGTTGACGACCCCCGAGGTGGCTGGCTGCTGAGCCATCCCTCGCGGGCGGGGACAGGCCACCTCGCCCGGCCGGGGCGGCCCGGCGGAATCCAACCAGACCACCGACTCCAGGTTCCCGGGGCCGGTCGACCCGGGCGGAGGCACCGAGGGCCGAAGTGACCTGAGAGCCAAACCGAACACAGCGTGGGGCCGGGAGCGATCCCGGCCCCACGTGCATCGGGCATCCGTCCCCCCGAGCCCGGTAGTACGCTACGGCACAAGGGGTGACGCGAGTGGCGAAGAACATCGTCCAGAAGGTCCTCGAGGAGCAACTCGTCTCCGGGAAGCTCGAGCCCGGGGAGCCCATCTCCTACCGCATCGACCAGGTCCTGCTCCAGGACGCCACCGGCACGATGGCGTGGATGGAGTTCGAGCAGCTCGGCAAGGATCGGGTCCAGGTACCCCAGGTGGTCCAGTACGTCGACCACAACATGATCCAGCTCGACCACAAGAACCCCGACGACCACTTCTTCCTCCAGACCTGCTCGATGCGGTACGGGGCCATCTTCTCCAGGCCTGGGAACGGCATCTCCCACTACGTCCACCTGGAGCGGTTCGACGTGCCGTGGCAGACCATGGTGGGCTCGGACTCCCACACCACCACCGCCGGGGCCGTGGGCATGTTCTCCCTGGGGATCGGGGGCATGGACGCGGCCGTGGTCATGGCCGGGTTCCCCTTCGAGCTCACCTACCCCTCGGTGGTGCGGGTGGTGCTGGAGAACGACCTGCCCGAGTGGGTGTCCGCCAAGGACGTCATCCTGGAGATGCTCCGGCGCCTGACGGTCAAGGGCGGGATCAACAAGGCCTTCGTGTTCGACGGGCCCGGCGTGCCCACGCTGTCGGTGACCGAGCGGGCCACGATCTGCAACATGATCCAGGAGCTGGGCGCCACCGCCGGCATGTTCCCGGCCGACGACCGCACCCGGGAGTGGATGCGCTCGCAGGAGCGCGAGGAGCAGTTCCGGGAGCTGCTCCCCGACGACGGGGCGGGGTACGACGACGAGATGGTGATCGACCTGGCCCGGCTGGAGCCGCTGATCGCCAAGCCACGGAACCCCGACAACGTGGTTCCGGTCCGGGAGATCGTCGGGGCCCGGGTGGCCCAGGTGTGCGTGGGATCCTCGGTGAACTCCGGGTACCACGACCTGGCGATCCCCGCGTACATCGTCAAGCAGGGTGGCGGCGTCAACCAGTGGCTCGACATGACGGTCTCACCCGGTTCGCGGCAGATCCTCGACTCCATCGCTCGCACCGGCGTGCTGGCCGACTACATCGCCGCCGGGGCCCGGCTGCTCGAGCCGGCCTGCGGGCCGTGCGTGGGGATGGGGCAGGCCCCGCCATCGGGGCAGCCCTCGGTGCGGACGTTCAACCGGAACTTCCAGGGCCGGTCGGGAACGGTGGAAGACTACGTGTACCTGACCTCGCCGGAGGTGGCCGGGGCCACGGCCCTCAAGGGGGAGATCACCGATCCCCGGGACCTGGGCATGGAGCCGCCGGAGATCGAGGCCCCCGAGCCGGTGACCGACGACTCGATGCTGATCTTCCCCCCCGAGCTGGAGGAGGCGGCGAAGATCGAGATCTGGCGAGGGCCGAACATCAAGCCGCCCCCGATCCCGCCGGACCTTCCCGAGGCGCTCGCTGGCCGGGTCCTGATCGCCCTGCCCGACAACATCTCCACCGGCTCGATGTCCCCCGACGGGGTCATCGTGATGGCTGAGCGGTCGAACATCCCGGCCATCGCCGAGTACTGCTTCCGCAAGGAGGACCCCGACTTCGTGAGCCGGGCCAAGGAGTGGGGGGGCGGGTTCATCGTGGCCGGCGACAACTACGGCCAGGGCTCGTCGCGGGAGCACGCCGCGCTGGCCCCGCTCCAGCTCGGGGTGCGGGCGGTGTTCGCCAAGGGGTTCCACCGGATCCACCGCCGGAACCTGATCAACAACGGGATCGTGCCGATCATCATCGACGATGAGGTCTACACGAAGGCGGTCCAGGGCGACGAGTGGCGCATGCCGAAGATCCGCGAGGAGATCGCCTCGGGCAGCCGGGAGTTCACGTTGGAGGTGGACGGACAGACCGCCATGGTGAAGAACGACCTCAACGAGCACGAGCGCCAGCAGGTCCTGGCCGGCGGCCTCCTCCGCTACCTCAAGGAGGAGTCGGCCTAGCGCCGGAGAATGAGGAGACCCGCCGCGCGTGGCGGCGGGTCTCCTTGGTTCAGGTCTCCCGAGGGTTAGGCCACGGGCCGGACGTTCGCCGCCTGGGGGCCCTTGGGGCCCTGGGTGACGTCGAACTCGACCTTCTGGTTCTCCTCGAGGTTCCGGTACCCCTCACCCGTGATGGAGCTGAAGTGCACGAACACGTCAGGGCCATCCTCCTGGGTGATGAAGCCGTACCCCTTGTCGGGGTTGAACCACTTCACGGTGCCGATGGTCACAAGCAATTCCCTCCTTCCTTGGCCGCTCCGGACCCTGACTGCTGGCCCGGCGGCCTCCGGCTGATCTGCCGGGAGGGAACTGCTCGAAGCGCGAACCACGTGCCGAACCCTCACAGACAGTCTACAGGTACGGGGGCCGGTCCCCAACTCGGCCGCGAAGGGCGGGCAACCCGATACCCTCAGGTGCCGTGAGCGAGGAACCGGAGCCGAGTCCGACCTGGGCGGGGTTGGCCCGCCGGCCGGCGCTGTTCGCGGTGGCCGGGGCCATGTGCATCGCGTTCTCCGGGATCCTGGTCCGCCTCTCCGGCGAGTCGCCCTCCACGGTGGCGGTGTTCCGGTGCCTGTATGCCCTGCCGCCCCTGGCCCTGCTGGCGTGGTGGGAGCGCCGGCGGTTCGGTCCCCGGCCGGCCCGCCAGCGGTGGCTGGCCGTCCTCGCCGGGGCCTTCTTCGCCGCCGACCTCATCCTGTGGCACCACTCGATCGAGGCCGTGGGTGCGGGCCTGGCCACGGTGCTCGGCAACACCCAGGTGGTGATGGTCGGGTTCCTGGCCTGGGCCATCCTGGGCGAGCGCCTGTCGCCGAGGCTGCTGGCGGCCGTTCCCATCGCCCTGGTGGGCATCGTGCTGATCTCCGGGGTGCTGGAGGAGGGAGCGTTCGGCAAGAACCCCGCCCTCGGCGTGCTGTTCGGGGTGGCCACGGCGCTGGCGTACTCGGGGTTCATCCTGATCCTGCGCCAGGGGAACCGGGACATCCGCCGGCCCGCCGGCCCCCTGTTCGACGCCACCGCGGCGGCGGCGATCCTGTCGGCCGTGGCCGGGTGGGCCCTGGGCGACTTCGATCCGGCCCCGGGCCTCCGGGCCCAGCTGTGGCTGGTGACGCTGGCGCTGACCGCGCAGGTGGCCGGGTGGTTGTTGATCTCGGTGTCGCTTCCCCGGCTGCCGGCGGCGCTGACCTCGATCCTCCTGACCCTCCAGCCGGTGGCCGCCGTGTTCCTGTCGATGGTGCTCATCTCCGAGCAGCCCTCGGGACTCCAGCTCGCCGGGGTGGCGCTGGTCCTGGCCGGGGTGATCGTGGCGGCGCTCCGGAAGCGGGGGCCGGCCCGCGAGCCCACCGTGGAGCTGGAGCCGGCGGTGATCGAGCCCGCCGGGTGAGCCGAACCGCCTCCTTCCGGCGACCGTCCTAGGAGGCGTGGGGGACTGGATCGAAGACCTCCCGGTGAAGCTGGGGCCGGCCTCGAACGGCGAGTACGACCCGGTCCCGCTGTCCCCGGTGGTCCGCGAGGCCCTGCGCCGGGCCCGGGACCTGGTGGACCGGGGCGCCCGGCGAACGGGGGTGAGCCGCCGGGAGTTCCTGCGGTCGCTGCCGGCGGCGGCCGCGGTGCTGTTCGCCCTGGACGCCTGCTCCCGGGAGGCCGCACGCCACACCGGCCGGCGGGTTGACCCGGGCGGCCGGTACGAGGTCACCGCGGAGGCCACGGTGGACGAGGACGCCGCCCGCGAGGCCGTGGGCGGCGAGGAGTTCGTGTTCGACGTCCAGGGTCACCTCCTGGAGTACGAGCTGAACCCGGCCGCGCACGACGACGACTTCTGGACCCACTTCCCCCATCAGGACTGCGGCGAGGACGACCCCCGGACGTGCTTCTCGATCGACCACTTCCTCACCGAGATCTTCCTCCGCAGCGACACGAACCTGGTGGCCCTGTCCGCCCTGCCGATCCGGCCGGAGGCCAGCCCCCTGTCGCCCGGGGTCATGGAGGAGACCCGGAGGGTGGCCGAGGCGCTGTGCGGCGACGAGCGGATCCTGCTCCACGGCCAGGCCCTGCCGAACCTGGGGTCGCCGGCGACGAACCTGGAGGCCATGGAGGACCTGGTCCGCCGTCACCGCATCTCGGCGTGGAAGACGTTCACGCACTTCCCCGAGGCGTTCGGCCAGCCCGGGACGGGGTGGTGGCTCGACGACCACGAACCGGGGGTGCCCCGGGTGGGGGAGCGGTTCGTCGACCGCGCCGTTCGCCTGGGGGTGCCGATCGTGTGCGTGCACAAGGGGCTGTCGGGGGGCAGCAGGTTCTCCTCGCCGGAGGACATCGGCCCCGCCGCCCGCAAGCACCCAGAGGCCCGGCTCGTCGTGTACCACTCGGGCTACGAGAGCACCCACGTCGAGGGGCCGTACTCGCGGGCCACCGCCCACCTGGGGATCAACCGGCTTATCGCTTCGATGCGCCGGGCCGGGGTCGGCCCGGGCGAGAACGTGTACGCGGAGATCGGGACCACCTGGTGGAACGTGATGCGAGATCCCACCCAGGCCGCCCACGTCCTGGGCAAGCTGCTTCGGTACGTGGGCGAGGACAACGTGGTGTGGGGTACCGACTCGATCTTCTACGGCTCCCCCCAGGACCAGATCCAGGCCCTGCGAGCCTTCCACATCACCGAGCGCTTCCAGGAACGGTACGGCTACCCCCGGCTGACCCCGCGGCGCAAGGCCAAGATCCTGGGGCTGAACGCGGCCCGCCTATACGGGGTGGACCCCGCCGCCGTGCCGTGCCGGTTCTCACGCCGGGAGCTGGAGCGGGTGCGCAAGGGGCTGCCCATCCGCCAGCGGACCCTCGGGCCCCGCACCCCGGGTGAGGTGAAGGCCTTCCGCGACCACCACCGGGGCTGGCCCTAGCGGTACTCGATCTGGGAGAAGCGCATCAGCTTGTCGAGCTGGTGGTGGCCCTCGACGTACCGGACCGTCCCCGATCGCGAGCGCATGACCATGGAGTGGGTGATGACGCGGTCCTTCCGGTAGCCGACTCCCCGGAGCAGCGCCCCGGTGGTGACCCCGGTGGCGGCGAAGAACACCTCCTGGCCGGCGACGAGCTCGTTGGTGGTGAGGACCTTGTCGATGTCCCACCCACCATCGACGAGCTTGGACCGCTCCTCGTCGTTGCGGGGATAGAGCTTGCCCTGCATGGCTCCACCGATGCACTTGAGGGCGGCCGCGCCGACCACGCCCTCCGGCGTCCCCCCGATCCCCATCAGCAGGTCGGCACCCTGGCGCTCCGGCGCCGCGGCCATGATGGCGCCCTGGACGTCCCCGTCGGTGATGAACATGACCCGGGCCCCGGCCGCACGGATACGCCGCACGAGGTCCTCATGGCGATCCCGCTCCAGCACGACCACCGAGATGTTCTCCGGGCGGAGGCCCTTGGCCTTGGCCACCCTGGCCACGTTCTCCTCCGGTCCCGCCTCCAGGTCGATCACCTCGGCCGCCTCGGGACCCACGGCGATCTTGTCCATGTACACCGCGGCGCCCGGGTCGAACATCGTGCCCCGCTCGGCCAGGGCGATCACCGCCACCGCGTTGCCCATCCCCTTCGAGGTCAGGGTGGTGCCGTCGATGGGGTCCACCGCAACGTCCACCGGGGGGCCGTCGCCCGTTCCCACCTGCTCTCCGTTGAAGAGCATGGGGGCCTCGTCCTTCTCTCCCTCGCCGATGACCACCACGCCGTCCATGTTCACGGTGTCCACCATCAGCCGCATGGCATCCACGGCCGCCTGGTCGGCGGCCTCCTTGTCTCCACGGCCGATCCACCGGCCTGCGGCCATGGCCGCCGCCTCGGTGACCCGAACCAGCTCCATGGCCAGGTTCCGATCCGGCTTCTCGCTCATCCGATCGCCTCCAGGATGCTCGTGGGCGGGGCCCCGTCGTGGACCACGCGATAGACCGCCTCGTGGACGGGAAGGCCGAGGGTCGCCCGCTCCGCCAGCTCGTGGACGTCGCTGGCGGAGTCGACGCCTTCCACGGTCAACCCCCGCTCCTGCATGTCTTCCAGCGCGTGGCGGGGATCCGACCCCGCCCCCACCATCTCGCCGAACTGCCGGTTCCGGCCGCCGATGCTGGTGACCAGCAGGTCGCCGACGCCGGCCAGTCCCAGGGCCGTCTCTCGCCGGCCTCCCAAGGACTCCACGAGATCCGCCATCTCGTGGGCCGCCCGGGTGAACAGGGCGGCCCGGGCGTTCTTGTAGGCCTGCTCCCGCCGCTGCCCCAGGCCCTCCAGGATCCCGGCGGCGATGGCTCCGACGTTCTTGGCCGTGCCGCAGTACTCGACCCCGGCGCAGTCGTCGGTGGTATGGACCACGTAGGTGTCCGCACGGAGCGCGTCGCCGGCGGAGGCCAGCGACGCCCGGTCCTCGCAGGCCAGCACGGCGGAGCAGGGCTGGCCGTCGGCCACCTCCGCGGCCAGGGCCGGTCCGGCGATGGCCACCACCGGACGCCCGCCCAGCTCCTCCCCGTACACCTCCGACATGCGCCGCAACGTGTCGGGCTCCAGGCCCTTGGCGATCGAGACGACCACCGGGTCGCCGTCGAGGGCCGGGGCCACCATCGCCGCCAGCGAGCGGGCCCCTCCGGAGTTCGCTGCCATCACCGCCACGTCGGCCTCCTTGGCGGCGTCGGCGAGCTCCTCGGGCCCCAGGACGCGGATCGCGGGCGGCAGCCGCTCGGGCAGGGCGGGGTGGCTCCGTCGGTCGCGCAGCTCCGGGAGGACCCTGGCGTCGTACTCGCTGCCCCACAGCGTGACGTCTTCGCCCTTGCGAGCGAGATGGATGGCCAGCGCCGTGCCCATGGCGCCGGCCCCGAACACCGTGACCCGGGTCACCGCCGCGAGGATACCCGACCGCCGTGGCGCCCAGAACGGGGGGGCCATGGCGTTCCGGGGCCTCCGGCTGTCGAGTAGCATCGAAGCCGTGACGGAGGCCCCGGCCGGCGTCGACATCCGAGAGGTCCAGGTCATCAAGGACGACCGGACGTTCTTCCTGTCGGACCGCTACGGCGACGTGCCGGAGGACAACCGGGCCGCGCTGGGCCTGTACCACATGGACACCCGGTTCCTGTCGGCGCTGGAGCTGACCGTCAACGACATGCACCCCCTGCTGCTCCACTCCTCCACGGAGCGGAACTACTCGCAGATCGTGGAGCTGGCCTATCCGTTCGAGCTGAAGGACCCCCAGGGGCTGGAGCGGCGGGAGAACGTGTCGCTCCAGCGGTTCCGGGTGCTGTCCGGCTCGCTGTTCGAGCGGATCCGCATCCGAAACTTCGGCACCGAGCCCCGGAAGATCCGGCTCCAGATCGAGTTCGGCGCGGACTTCCTGGACATCTTCGAGGTGCGGGGGATGTACCGGGAGCAGCGGGGGCAGCTCCAGCGGCCCCGGGCCGAGCGGCACAAGGTCGTGCTGGGGTACCGGGGGCTCGACGGGGAGGTTCGCACGACCACGATCCGGTTCTCCCCGGCCCCCAGGGAGCTCACGGAGTCGAGGGCCACCTTCGAGGTCGAGGCCCGGCCGGGGGAGGACATCGAGCTGGCCCTGGAGGTGGTGCCCGAGGTCGGCCGAGGAGTCACCGGGAAGCGGCGATCGCTCCGGTTCGAGGAGGAGCGGCTGTCCCGCGACTACACGTCGTGGCGGAAGGCCTGCACCCGGTTCAAGACCTCGAACATCCAGCTGTCGAACTTCCTGGAGCGAGCGATCCTCGACCTCCGGATGCTGACGGCGCGCGACGACAACGGCACCCAGCACATCGACGCGGGGGTCCCGTGGTACTCGGCTCTGTTCGGCCGCGACGCCCTCATCACCGCGTACGAGTCGCTGGCGGTGAACACCGAGCTGGCCTGGGGGACGCTGCGGGGCCTGGCCGCCCTCCAGGGCAAGGCCGAGGACGACTGGCGGGAGGAGGAGCCCGGCAAGATCCTCCACGAGGTCCGGGTGGGGGAGCTGGCCCGGGCCCAGGAGATCCCCCACACCCCGTACTACGGGTCGGTGGACTCGACGCCGCTGTGGCTGTCGGTGCTCCACGGCGCGTACCGGTGGAGCGGGGACCTGGACGCGGTCCGGGAGCTGTGGCCGAACGTGCTGGCGGCGCTCACGTGGATCGACGAGCACGGTGACATGGACGGCGACGGCTACGTCGAGTACCGGAAGAGGTCGCCCCGGGGCCTCGACAACCAGGGCTGGAAGGACTCCCGCGACGCGATCGTGTTCCCCGACGGGACCGAGGCCGAGCCGCCGATCGCCCTGGTCGAGGTCCAGGGCTACGTGTACCAGGCCAAGCGGAACGTGGCCCGGCTGGCCCGGAACCTCGGTGAGGACGAGCTGGCCGAGGCCCTGGATCGCCAGGCCGCCGAGCTCCAGGAGCGGTTCAACCGGGACTTCTGGATGGACAAGGAGGGCTACTACGCCCTGGCCCTTGACGGGCAGAAGCGCCAGGTGCCCACGATCACCTCGAACCCCGGGCACTGCCTGTGGTCGCGGATCGCCGACGAGGACAAGGCCGCGCGGGTGGTGCGCCGCCTGGTGTCGCCGGCGCTGTCGTCGGGATGGGGCATCCGCACCCTGGCCACGAAGCAGGAAGCATACGACCCCATCGCCTATCACCGAGGGACCGTGTGGCCCCACGACAACGCGCTCATCGCCCACGGGATGAAGCGCTACGGCTTCGACCGCGAGGCCCGGTCGGTCCTGGACCAGCTCGCCCTGGCCGGGGCGTTCTTCCCACTGGCCCGGTTCCCCGAGCTGTTCTGCGGTTTCGCGGCCGAGGACGTGCCGGTGCCGGTGCAGTACCCCGTGGCCTGCCGTCCCCAGGCCTGGGCGTCGGGTGCGCCCTTCCTGATGATGCGGTCCTACGGCGGCCTGTCGGCCGACGCCGCCAACCACCGGCTGTTCATCGAGCGCCCCCGCCTGCCCGCGTGGCTGGAGCGGGTGGAGATCACCGGGATGCGGGTGGGGAACGCCCGCCTCGACCTGGTCTTCACCAACAACGACGGCGTGACGGCCACGGAGGTCCCCCGCAAGGAGGGCGACATCGAGGTCCTGATCCGCCAGTAGCGGTCAGCGGGAGCGGTAGGCCAGCACGAACAGCGAAGCGTCCGGGCTGCGGCCCGGCACCACGCGGCCGTCCTCGGAGAGCGCCAGCACGAAGTGGAGCGCGGGTCGGCCGCCGCCATCGCGGAGGGCCGCCATCCCGGCTCGGAGGGAGCGAAGTGCCGCCCACCGGCCCCGGGGACCGATCGGCGCGACGAGGAGGCCGTCGGCGACCTGGCCCCGGGCCATGGTGGACGCTGATCGGCTTGCGGGCATTCCTACCGCCTTGTCCCCAGTGGTCCGGTTGTTCTTTCTCAGGAGTTCGATGAGCGGTGCCCCGCCTCCTGCCCGGCGCGTAGGATTTCTCCGCGAGACGAAGGAGACCCAGGTGGAGTTCACGCTCACGCCGGAGCAGGAGCTGGTCCGTGCCACGGCCCGGGAGTTCTGCGACCGGGAGATCGCCCCCCACGCCCGGGAGTGGGACCGGGTGGAGGAGATGGACCGGGCCATCGTGGCCAAGCTGGGCCAGGTCGGGTGGCTGGGAGCCACGGTCCCCGAGGAGCACGGAGGGATGGGCCTCGACACGGTCTCGTACTGCCTGGTGATCGAGGAGCTGGGTCGCACCGAGCCCGGCACCGGGTCGGACGCCGCCGGCCTGGCCGCCCGGGCGGAACGCGACGGCACCGACTGGGTCATCTCCGGCTCCAAGATGTTCATCACGAACGGCACCTGGGCGGGCCTGGCCCTCATCTTCGCCCGCACCGGCGGCCCGGGACCGAAGGGCATCACCTGCTTCCTGGTCCCCACCGACGCGCCGGGGTTCAAGGCCCGCCCGGTGAGGGGGAAGCTGGGCCTTCGGGCCCAGGACACCGCCGAGCTCACCCTCGACGGGGTCCGGGTCCCCGACGAAGCACGCCTCGGCGACGAGGGCCAGGGGTTCCGGGTGGCCATGTCCGCACTCGACGAGGGACGCATCTCGCTGGCGGCGGGGTGCGTGGGGATCGCCCGGGGGTGCCTGGAGGCCAGCGTGAGGTACGCGGGTGAGCGCTCGCAGTTCGGCCGGCCGATCGCCCGGTTCCAGATCGTGCAGGAGCTGATCGCCGACATCGCCGTGGAGACCGACGCCGCCCGCTTGCTGACGTGGCGGGCCGCCGCCCTGGCCGACGCCGACCGGGAGCACACACTGGAGTCGTCGTACGCTAAGTACTTCGCCTCCGAGGTGGCGGTGCGGGCGGCCAACGCCGCCGTCCAGGTCCACGGCGGGTACGGCTACGTGGACGAGTACCCGGTGGGGAAGTATCTGCGAGACGCTCGCGTCACCACGCTGTACGAGGGCACCAGCCAGGTCCAGAAGCTCATCATCGGTCGGGCCCTGACCGGCGAGAACGCCTTCACCTGATCTGATCTGCCACAGGGTCGGTCACCCGGCCAGATCAGGTCTCGTAGGACAGGGGGTTGGCGAGGTACTTCTTGAAGGTCTCGGACAGGCCGGCGATGCCGTAGCCGTCCACCCACCGGTGGTCGATCGTGGCGGTCACCGGGAGGACCGGGTGGGGCTTGACCTCACCGTCCACCACCCACGGCCGCTCGTTGATCTCGCCCACCAGGACGATGATCGGCACGCGGTAGATCGGTGAGAGAGGAGCCCAGCCCTCCTGGACGCCGAACACCCCGACGTTCGTGACCATCGCTCCGCCGAAGGCGTCCCGAGGCATCCCCAGGCCCTTCAGGTTCATGTGCAGGTTCGAGGTCAGGAACGCCGACAGCCGGAGCATCCACCCCAGCAGGAAGGGCGGCATGGCGGCCATCATCCGCTTGGCCCGGTCGAGCTCCCCCTTCCCGGCCCGGGCCGAGGCCACCCGCTCCTCGAGCTCCCGGGCGATGTCGGCGGCGCTTTTCTCGTCGGCCTGCCGGACCTTGACCCCCGACAGGTCGCCGCCGCCCGCGGCGGCCACGATGAGGAACACGTCCACGGTCTCCCGGGGGTGGAACCGGCCCCGGGCCAGCCGGGTGTTGATCGAGGGGTTGTCCCGCAGGGCCAGGGCCATGGCCCTGGCCACCAGGTGGGTGGCGGTGACGCGGGCCCCGGTCCGCTCCCGGAGCGCGTGGACCGCCTCCAGGACCGGCTCGGCGTCCACCTCCAGGCGCCCGTACACCTGTGGGTCGTTGGGCCACCCCCATACCGCGGTGGCGACCTTGCGCCAGCCCGTCGCTCGCGTCCCCACGCCGGTGGGTAGCATGGCATGGCAGACGCTCGCCCGGAAAGGGTGGACACTAGAGGGGAACGGCCAGCGAGGGAGTCGGGCATGGTTGACATCTTCGGAGACCAGCTACCGGACAGCGATCCGCAGGAGACCGCGGAGTGGCTCGAGGCGCTGAACGAGCTCATCGAGCAGTCCCCGGAGCGGGCGCGGTTCCTCATGCACCGCATGATCCGCGAAGCGCGCACGCGCAACGTGGGGCTGGCGTCGATGACGTCGAGCCCATACATCAACACGATCCCGCCCGAGCAGGAGCCGGAGTTCCCCGGCGACGAGGGGCTGGAGCGGCGGATCCGCCGGATCATCCGGTGGAACGCCGCGCTCATGGTGACCCGGTCGAACAAGCACTTCTCCGGGATCGGGGGCCACATCTCCACCTACGCCTCCTCGGCCTCCCTGTACGAGGTGGGGTTCAACCACTTCTTCCGCGGCAAGGACGCCCCCGGCCGGGGTGACCAGGTGTACATCCAGGGCCACGGCGCCCCGGGGATCTATGCCCGGGCGTTCCTGGAAGGAAGGCTCTCCGAGCACCAGCTCGACGCGTTCCGCCGCGAGGCGTTCGAGGACGGGCTGTCCTCGTACCCCCACCCGCGCCTGATGCCGGAGTTCTGGGAGTTCCCCACTGTGTCGATGGGGCTCAGCCCCCTGGCGGCCATCTACCAGGCCCGGTTCAACCGGTACCTCCACAACCGCGAGGTCAAGGACACCTCCCAGCAGCGGGTGTGGTGCTTCGTGGGCGACGGCGAGATGGACGAGCCGGAGTCCATGGCGGCGCTGTCGATCGCCGCCCGGGAGGGGCTCGACAACCTCATCTTCGTGGTGAACTGCAACCTCCAGCGCCTGGACGGGCCGGTCCGGGGGAACGGCAAGGTCATCCAGGAGCTCGAGTCGATCTTCCGGGGCGCCGGCTGGCACGTGATCAAGGTGGTGTGGGGCCGGGAGTGGGACGAGCTGCTGGCCAAGGACCACGACGGCGTCCTGGTGAACAAGATGAACTCCACCCTCGACGGGGAGTTCCAGAAGTACACCGTCGAGTCTGGGGCGTACATCCGCGAGCACTTCTTCGGACCTGACCCCCGGCTCCAGGAGATGGTGGCCCACCTCTCCGACGAGGACCTGTGGCGCCTGCGCCGGGGTGGCCACGACTACCGCAAGCTGTACTCGGCCTACGCCCGCGCGGCGGAGCTGAAGGGCGCCCCGGTGGTGATCCTGGCCAAGACCGTGAAGGGGTGGGGCCTGGAGTCGATGGCCGGGCGCAACGTGACCCACCAGAGCAAGAAGCTCTCGGCCGAGGAGCTGAAGAAGTTCCGCGACTCCCTCGAGCTGCCGATCAAGGACGAGGACATCGAGGAGGGCGAGGCTCCCTACTACCACCCCGGCGAGGACTCCGAGGAGGTCCGCTACATCAAGGAGCGGCGCCAGGAGCTCGGTGGGTTCCTCCCGGAGCGGCGGGTCACCCCGGTGGACATCGAGCTGCCCAAGGACGACCTGTGGGCCGAGTTCTTCAAGGGCTCCAAGGACCAGCCGGTGGCCACCACCATGGCCTACGTGCGGGTGTTGCGGAAACTGTTGCGGGACAAGGACATCGGCGCCCGGGTGGTGCCGATCATCCCCGACGAGGCCCGCACGTTCGGGATGGAGTCGCTCTTCCCCGACTTCAAGATCTACTCCGCCCACGGCCAGCTCTACGAGCCCGTGGACGCCAAGCATCTGCTGGCGTACCGGGAGTCCCAGCGGGGCCAGGTCCTGGAAGAGGGCATCACCGAGGCCGGCTCGATGGGCTCGTTCATCGCCGCGGGGTCCTCGTACGCCACCCACGGCGAGCCCATGCTGCCGTTCTTCTCGTTCTACTCGATGTTCGGGTTCCAGCGGATCGGCGACCTCATCTGGCAGGCCGCCGACCAGCGGTGCCGGGGGTTCCTCCTGGGGGCTACCCACGGACGCACCACGCTGACCGGGGAGGGGCTCCAGCACCAGGACGGACACTCGCTGCTGATCTCCTCCACGAACCCCGGGGTCCGCTCCTACGACCCGGCCTGGGCCTACGAGATCGCGGTGATCGTCCGCGAGGGCCTGCGCCGGATGTACGAGGACGGCCAGGACCTCATGTACTACCTGGCCGTGTACAACGAGCCGTACCGGCAGCCGCCGATGCCCGAGGGTGTCGAGGAGGGCATCCTCCAGGGGCTGTACCGGTTCAAGGAGGCGGCCGAGGAGCGGTCGCACCGGGTCCAGCTGTTCGGCTCGGGCCCCATGGTGCCGATCGCCCTGCGGGCCCAGGAGCTGCTGGCCGAGCACCACGACGTGGCCGCCGACGTGTGGAGCGCCACCTCCTACCAGCGGGCCCGGTTCGAGGCCCTGGACACCGAGCGGTGGAACCGGCTCCACCCCGGCGAGGCCAAGCGCACGCCGTACGTGACCCGGGTGCTGGAGAACGCCGAGGGCCCGGTGGTGGCGGTGACGGACTCGATGAAGGCGGTGCCCGACCAGATCGCCCGGTGGGTCCCCCAGCCCTACGTGCCCCTGGGCACCGATGGGTTCGGCCGGTCCGACACGCGCGAGGCCCTGCGACGGTTCTTCGAGGTGGACGCGGAGCACCTGGCGGTGGCCGCGCTGTCGGCGCTGGCCGACGTGGGCGAGGTCAAGCCCGAGGCGGTCTCCGAGGCCATCACGCGCTACGACATCGACCCCGACCGCCCCTGGCCCCCCACCCTGCCGTAGGCCCCGTGAGGAGCCCGGCCTCGTTCAGGCGGGCCGCCTGGGTGTTGAGCGTGATCGCCGTCGCCTTTACCGCGTACGTGGCAGTTACCCTCGGAAATTTATAGCGACTTTGTTATCAGGTCCGGGGAAGGCAGGCGGGGGGAGCACGATAACGTATTCGATATATTCTTCCGAGGTAGGCTGTACCGCCCCCATTTGGCACCGAGCGTCAGCTTGCTGCCGGGATCGGCGACGCTTCCAGGGAGCGGCGGGCCCGGCCGGTCTCGAACCGCCCGAACACGGCCACCAGGGCCACCAGGAACGCGCCGGCGACGGCCACCCACAGGGGGCGCTCCAGCCACCACCCCAGCGTGGGGGAGCCCTGCCGGCCCAGCCCCAGCGGCCACAGCACCAGGATCGCCAGCAGGAACGCGGTCATGTGCCACAGGAACAGCGTCATGATGATGCTGTTGACCAGGATCACGCCCTTCCACGGGCGGTCGCGCTGGAGCCACCGGGTCAGGGGGCCTCGCAGGAGCAGGGCCAGGCCGATCGACCAGTAGGCCATGGCCCCGAACGGGACCGTCGGGGGGTAGGCATTGCTGATCCGCTCGACGTCGGTGCCGAGGAGGCTGCGGGGGTAGTGCCCGATCCCCGGGAACCACCGCTGGCCGGCCTCGCCGAACACCGGGTTCGTGGCCAGCAGCAGCACGGCCAGCCCGGCCAGGGCCATCGCCGCCAGGGCCCGGCGGGGCAGCGCGGTGAGCCGCCCGTCCGCGTAGAAGAAGCCGAGCTGGTGGGGGAGCAGGAACACGAACGCCACGTTGGCCCACCGGGCCTCGGAGATGCCTCCAGCGAAACCCACCGCGTCCGCGGCCACGATCCCCACCGTCATCACGACGGGCACCGCCAACCCGAACCGCTCGTGGAGCCGGATCAGCAGCGGGCTCAGCACGAGCACCCCGGCGTACACGGCCAGGAACCACAGCGGCCCGAACGGGACGGTGGCCCCCGGTGGCCGCATCCCTCGCAGGTAGGGGGTGGTGGGGCTGCCCACGTCGCCCACATGGAGCACCGCCTGGATCACCGTCCACACCGCTAGGAACACCAGGCTGGGGACCATGAGGCGGGCCAGCCGGGTCCGGAGGAACTCGGCCGTGGTGGCCCCGCGCCTGCGGAACGAACGGTAGGTCACCAGGTTCGAGAACCCGCCCACGAAGAAGAACAGCGGCATGACCTGAAGGAACCAGGTCATGACCCAGATCCACGGCGTCAGGCCGATGGCGCTGCGGGTCCCGATCACGCCTTCCCGCCAGTAGATCACCCCGATCAGCCAGTGGCCGATGACCACCACCAGGATGCTGAAGGCCCTGAGGAAGTCCATGTAGCGGTCCCGGGAGGCCGGCGTCCGGGCCGCCATCTCGTCGAGGGTGGCCAAGGCCCCGATGCTACGCCGTGCGGTCCCCGTGGGTGGCCATGCCGGGAGTCACCCCGTCCCCCGTTGTGCCACCATGGGCGGCCGTGGCCAGGATCGATCTCCACACCCACACCACGTACTCGGACGGGACGTTCACGCCGGCCGAGCTGGTGGCCACGGCCCTTCAGCGGGGCGTGACCACGCTGGCGGTGACCGACCACGACTCCACCGAGGGTCTCCCCGAGGCGTTCGCCGCCGCCGAAGGCACGGGTCTGGAGATCGTCCCCGGCGTGGAGTTCTCCACGGTTAGGGACGGGGAGGGCATCCACGTCCTGGCCTACTGGCCGGAGCTCGAGGACGGTGAGTTCCAGGCCGAGCTCCGGCGGCTCCGGGACGACCGGTTCACCCGAGGCCAGCGGATGGTGGCTCGCCTGCGGGAGCTGGGGTACCCCGTCACCTTCGAGCGGGTCCTGGAGATCGCCGAGGGGGGGAACATCATCCGGCCCCATGTGGCCCAGGCACTGGTGGAGGCGGGGGTGGTGCCCACGATCGAGGACGCCTTCACGCCCGACCTCATCGCGCAGGGCGGCAGGGCGTACGTGGAGAAGCACGCCCTCGATCCGGCGGACGCCCTGGCCCTGATCAAGCGGGCCGGCGGCGTGGCCGTGGTGGCCCACCCGGGACTATGGCGAGAGGGCCTGGGCGTGTCCGACGAGGTCATCGAGGAGCTGGCCCGGGCCGGGCTGGGCGGCATCGAGGCCGCCCACTCCGACCACACCCCCGAGATGGAGGCCAGGTACCGGGACATGGCCGGGGCCCTCGGGCTGGTGGCCACCGGCGCTTCGGACTGCCACGGGACCCGTTACGATCCCGTCCGGGTGGGCCTCGTCACCACGGACCCGGAGGAGTTCGAGCGCCTGAAGGCGAAGAAGGGGTCCTGATGGCCCGCCCCGCCACCGCCCGCACGAAGACCGCGCCCGAGGTCCTGGAGAGCTTCGACCCGGCCACCGGCGAGCTCTTGGGTACGGTGCCGGTCACTCCTCCGGCCGAGGTGGAGGGGGTGGCCGAGGAGGTGGCCAGGATCCAGCGGGGATGGGCCCTGGTGCCGCTGCCCGAGCGCCTGCGGGTCATCGCCCGGGCCGCCGAGATCCTGCTGCGGGACGGCGAGGACGTCGCCCTGGCCATCACCCGGGAGAACGGGAAGACGTTCGTGGAGTCGGGCATCGTGGAGGTGGCCAACGGCGTGGCCACCCTGGACTGGATCGCCAAGTGGGGAGGGCGATACCTGTCGCCGGAGCGGATCCCCGATCCCCAGCTCCTGGTCAAGCACAAGCGCCACTGGCTGGTGTACCGGCCCCTGGGAGTGGTCGGCGTCATCGCCCCGTGGAACTACCCGATGATCATCCCCCTCGGCGAGGTGGCCCAGGCGCTGGCCGCGGGCGACGGCGTGGTCCTGAAGCCGTCGGAGATGACGCCCTTGACCGGGGACCGGATCGCAGCGCTGTTCGCCGAGGCCGGCCTTCCCGACGGCGTCCTCCGGGTCGTGCATGGGCGGGGGGAAACGGGGGCGGCCCTGTGCGAGGCCGGCCCCCTCCGGAAGATCTTCTTCACCGGCAGCGTGGCCACCGGCCGGAAGGTCATGGAGGCCGCGGCCCGTCACGGGAAGCCGGTGATGCTGGAGCTCGGCGGGAAGGATCCGGCCATCGTCTGCGCCGACGCCGACCTCGACCGCTCGGTGGCCGGCATCCTGTGGTCGGGGCTGTGCAACGCGGGGCAGACGTGCGCCGGGGTGGAGCGGATCTACGTGGACCGCCGCGTCCGCGAGCGCTTCGTCGCCCGGCTGGTGGAGGGGGCCAAGGCCATCGCACCGGGCGACCCCAAGGATCCCGCCACCCAGATCGGCCCCATGAACAACGACGTGCAGTTCGCCAAGGTGGTGGACCAGCTCGAAGACGCCGTGGCCAGGGGGGCCACGGCCGAGTGCGGCGGCCCGGTGGAGGTGGAAGGCCTGGCCGGCAAGTTCCTGGCCCCCGTAGTGCTCACCGGCGTGGACCACTCGATGAAGGTCATGGCCGAGGAGACGTTCGGGCCGCTCCTGCCGGTGATGGAGTTCGCGGGGGAGGAGGAGGCCGTCCGGTTGGCCAACGACTCGCCTTACGGCCTGGGGGCCAGCGTGTGGACCCGCGACATGCGCCGGGCCCGGAGGATCGCCACGCGGCTCGAGGCCGGCATGGTGTGGATCAACGACGCCACGTACTCACACGGGCTGGCCCAGACCCCGTGGGGCGGGGTGAAGGACTCGGGCACCGGGGTGACGCATTCGAAGTTCGGGTTCTACGAGATGGTCGACAAGCGCCTGGTGGCCGAGGACCCCGGGTGGTTCTACGACGGGTGGTGGTACCCCTACGGCCAGGCCATGCGCCGGGGGTTCGCCGGGGTGATCGAGGCCATCTCCACCCCCGGCCCGGCCGGCAAGGCCCGGGCCCTGCGTTCCCGGTGGGGCGAGGTGGCCCCCTTCGTGGGCGGCGTGCTCCGCCGCTCCCGCCGCCGGTAGACTCGCGCCGTGTCGTCGCATCTCGACGTGGTGTTCCTCGACGTGGGCGGGCCGATCTACGGCGACCGCCCCTACTACGAGGGCCTGTGGCGGGCCGTGGCCGAGGCCGTCCCGGGCGCCTCGCAGGAGGAGTTCTGGGCGGAGTTCCAGGCGGCCCGGCGGGAGCAGCGCGGGCCGTTCACCACGCGGCTGGTTGGCCTGTTCGTGCCGGAGGAGGGGATCCCGGCGGTGGTGGAGCGGGGCCGCGAGCTGTGGCACTACTCGCCGGACGACCTCCAGCCCGACGTTCGCGATGCCCTCGAGGCGCTGAAGGGCACCTACCGGCTGGGGGTCCTGGCCAACCAGGAGCGGTGGATCCGGGACGTGCTGGCTCGCGACGGCCTGGACGGGTTCTTCGACGTGTGGGCCATCTCGGCCGAGGTCGGCGTGGAGAAGCCCGACCCGGGGATCTTCGAGTTCGCCCTGGGCCAGGCGGGGGCGCCGGCGGAACGGTGTGCCATGGTCGGGGACCGGCTGGACAACGACGTGGTGCCGGCCCGAGCGGCCGGCCTGCGAGGGGTGTGGCTGCTGCGAGGCGAGGCTCCCGACGACCCTACCGCCGAGCAACTCGCTCAGGCCGACGTGGCGGTGCGCACTCTGGCCGAGCTTCCCCATGCGTTGGAAAACCTATAGTCGGGGCCTCGAAAGAGCCCCCCGCTCTACGCTAGCCGGCCCTGCGCGCGGCCTTCCCCCCAAGCGAGGCGACCAAACCGAAGCCCTCACACGGAGGCGGCCACGACCAGCCACCCCACGTAGAACGCCAGCACCACCGCGCCCACCACCCTTCCGACCCGGCCCCGCAGGAGGAACGTCGAGGCCACCACCGCGTACAGGACCGCCGCGCCCAGGAAGGCCAGGCTGGAGGCGCTGTCGAGGTCCAGGGGGTGGACCAGCGCGGCCAGCCCCAGCACCCCCGAGGTGAACGCCGCCAGTGTGCCGAACAGGTTGCCGGTGGCCAGCTCGGGGGTTCCGCGGCGGATGGGGATCACCTCCAGCAGGACCTCGTCCAGGCTGGCCAGCACGCCCAGGACCGCGGCCCCCACGAACCCCGCCGAGAGCTCGGTGCCGGCCAGGATCCGGGTACCGCCGGCCACCAGCAGGCGGGCCCCCAGGTAGAGGAGTCCCAGGCCGGCCAGGGCCGCCGCCAGCAGCAACGCCCTCGAGCGGGGGGCCTCCTCGGCCTCGCGCTCCAGCTCCCGGGCCCTGGCCCGGGCGGAGGTGCCCTCCCGGACGACCAGCCAGACGTACCCGGCGTACAGCAGGACGAGCACTCCGCCCTCCAGACGGCCCACGAACCGGTCCGAGAGGAACCATGCCGCGACGACCAGCTGCACGGCCGGCGCCAGGACCATCACCGGGTCCGGCGAGGGCACCGGCCGGGGAGCGATGAGCAGGGCCACCCCGAACGCCGCGCTGAACAGGAACAGGATCGTGCCGAAGATCTCCCCGGCGGCCAGCGCGGTCTGGCCCTGGCCGGCGGCCACCAGCGCCGTCCCCAGCCCTTCCAGGTCGATCCCGAACAGCAGGGCCCCCATCACGAAGACGGGGATCCCCAGGATCCGGGCGAATCCGGTGGCGCCCCGGATGGCCGCCTCAGCCCCCACGTACAGGAGCCCAGCCCCCACCACCAGCAGCCCCACGGCGGCCAACACGCCGCGAAGGGTAGCCCAGCCGTCTAGTTCCTTGTCGGCCCCGTCCCGAGTACGGCCACGATGTCCCCATCAGCGTCGCGGGCGGTGAAGATCACCACCCCAGGCTTCCCCACGACGACGAAGAAGATACGGAAGCCCGCCTCGGGAACCTCCACGATCCGAGCCGTCCCCTGGGAACCTCTGACCGCGTCGAAGTTGATCGAGGTCACCGCATCCGAGACGGTTCCCGCGTACACGAAGGGCTTCCCCACTCCGGCCGTCAGGAGGTCGATATCACCCGCCCCGGTGCTGGGAGAGCAGGCGGAGGTCACCCACCGGGTCTCCGGGCCGCTCGTCTCGACGTTCACGCACCACACGTGTTCCTCGGACGGCCGTGACACGCTGACGTGCCATCGGATGTCCCCGTCGACCCCGCTTGCGATCAGCAGCCGCTCCTCGGTTCCATCGTCGGGGCGTTCGATGGGAACCACAGGCGGAGGGCCGGGGAACACCCGCACCCACGTCAGCGCCCCCCCGGTGGCCAGGACGGCCACGATCACACCGGCCACGCCCAGCGTGGCGGCCTGGCGGCGCCGAGCACGGCGTCGGATCGGTGCGGGCATGCCCCTGTCCGGGGGCTCGGCGACCGTATCGGCCCTGTCCATGAGGGTCGACCGCAGCTGTCGCTCCAGATCGATCACCGTTCCTCTCCTTCCATCTGCGTTCTGAGCGCCGCCAGGCCCCGAGTCACCAACGATTTCAGCGCCGGGACCGAGCAACGCAGCAGGTCGGCCGATTCCCGCTCGCTGAGAGGCTGTCGCGGAAAGGTCAGCGACGGCCTACGCAACGAGCGAAAGAACTCGCTGAGCGAAAAGAGGTCTCTCGTGAGGGTCCCGGGAAGGGCGCGTCCCCCGGCCCTCGCCACTTCCCCG
>JBOGVZ010000018.1:0-5314 GCA_050692985.1 Actinomycetota bacterium | reverse complement strand
GATGGGTTCCCGCTGGTCGAGGAGGCCTTGGCCATCTACCGCGAGCTCGGGAACGTGTTCGCGATGGCCGACGCCATCTCCGGGCTGGGCTCGTACTACCTGCTGGTCGGCGACCTCGACGCGGCCTTCGCCGCCCAACGCGAGGCCCTCGAGATCTTCGTCGAGGCGGGGAATCCAACCGGGATCGCCATGGTCCTGGAGGCGATGGCGATGATCGCTTCGGCGGGGGGGCGACACGTCCGGGCTCTGAGCCTGGCCGGTGCGTCCGAGGCGGTGAAGGAACAGACCGGCGGGGGCGCTCCCGCGGAGCTGATGCTGTCCGGCGAGTCGCTCGAGGAGTCCCGACGGAGCCTCGATCCGGACACAGCCGAGCGCGCCTGGGACGAGGGACGGGCCATGGGCACCGACAAGGCCATCGCGTACGCGTTGGAAGGCTAGGTCGTGGACGGCCGAGGACCCGAGACGGGAAGCCAACCGGATGCCTCCGTATTGATGGCCGCGGAGGACGCCGGCTGGGACGAGCTCCATGCGCTGATGGACTCCCTCACGCCGCAGGAGACGGAGCAGCCCGGCTACTACTCGGAGGGGTGGTCGGCCAAGGACCTCCTGGCCCACATCGGGAGCTGGCTGGCCGAGGCCGGTGTCTTCCTGCTACGGATCAGAGTGGGCACGTACAGACACGAGGAGACCGACATCGATGCGATGAACCGGACGTTCCTCGACATCATGAAGGACGTGCCCCTCCAGACGGTTCGGGCCCAGGCCTCAGCAGCCAGAGCCCGGATGCTCCTGGCGTGGGGCGAGCTCCCGGAGCTGACCCCGGAAGCGGCGTACTGGATCGGAAAGGCAGGAGCCGAGCACTACGGGGAGCATCTGCCCCGGCTCCGGGAGTGGGTCGCCGAGCTGCGTTCCGGCTGACGGAAGTCTTCCAGTTGTAATCACGCGGGTCGCCCCCGGGCGATGGTCTCTCTGGCCTCTCGCTCCACCCTGCCCGCCAGGGTGTCGAGGTCGTAGGGGCCGTAGTGCCGACGCCCGTTGATGAAGAAGGTTGGCGTGCCGACGACCCCGCTCTGATCGGCGCTGTCGACGTCACGAGCGATCCTGGGCGCGTGCTTGCGCGTTCGCAGCTCCTCCGAGAAGCGCGGTAGAACCGAGCGTTTGGGGGTCAGCCTGGCGGAGCGTAGCGTTCCAGCACCGCGTCGGAGAACCGCGGCCAGGCCTCCAGGGCCCAAGGCCCGAAGTCCCGGTCGGTGAGGACGACCGTCGCCAGTCCGGCCTCCGGGTCCACCCACAGGAAGGTCCCGGTCCCGCCGAAGTGGCCGAACGTGGCCGGCGAGTTGCGCCGCCCCGTCCAGTGAGGCTGCTTATGGTCCCGGATCTCGAAGGTCAGCCCCCACGGGTTCGGATCGAACCGACCGATATCGGGCAGCACCCCCGCAAGGTCGGCCAACTGGGGACGCGTCGCTTCGGCCAGGGTGGCGGGCGAGATCAAGCTGGGCCGGAGCAACTCCCGGCAGAAGGCCAGCAGGTCGGACACGGTGCTCCACACGGCGTGGGCAGGCGACCCTCGGAGCTCGGTACGGCCCATCCCCAGCGGTTCCAGCACGCCCAGCCGGAGGTACTCCTCGAACGGCATCCCGGCCCGGGCGGCCAGGTGATCCGCGAACCGCTCGATCCCGGTGTTGGAGTAGATCCGCCGTCGCCCGGCAGGGGCGAGGATCGCCTCCCCGTCGAAGGCCAACCCGGAGGCGTGGGCGAGAAGGTGCCGGACCGCGGAGCCTTCGGGGCCGGCTGGCTCGTCGAGGTCGATCGTCCCCTCCTCCACCGCCACCAGGGCAGCCATCCCCACCAGCAGCTTGCCCACCGAGGCGATGCGCGTGACCCGCTCGGGATCGCCGACTAGCCCGAGGGTGCGCTCGGGGTCGGTGACGCCGGCGGAGACTGTGCTCATGGACCACTGGCCCACCAGGGGGGTGAGGTCGTCGATGCTCCCGGACGTGGTCTCCTCAACCCCCGCGCTCATCGCTCTCCACCTAGATCATTCCTCTGCTGTGTCGGGTAGCGTCACCGAGTTGTCGGCCGAACTTGCCGGTCCCGGTGATCGCGATATTCAGGGCCAGCCGCTCGAGACTACCGCAGGGAGCCCGTTCCGCCCTGACCGGCACCTTGACCGGGAACCAGTGGTTTATCATGATTTGCCGGGACCGCGAGAAGGGGACGAGCGATGGCGGACACCGGGAACGAGCGTACCGGCGACGAGGAGCTTCGCCGCCGACAGGCGGAGATCCTGGACGAGATGATGCGACTCCTCCGCGCCGACGCGCAGATCATGGAGACCATCCGCGACATGGTCGGCGTCACCGGGGAAGAAGCGGCGCGGCGACCGGCCGTCTTCTTTCAACCGCCACGCGGCGAGGAGGTCGGTGAGGGCGAGATCATCGGTGGGCAGAGCATCTCCCCCGGTTCTGTCTTCGGTGAGCTCCTTGACCTCGTGAAGTCGGAGAAGGAATCGGATCGCCTTCCAGGCGTTCCCCCGCGAGGCGTGCGGGCTGATCGGGGGTCAACGACGGGGCACTTCGGTGCGTCTGTACGTCGTGGCCGTGCCAAACGCAGCCCGATCACGAAACGGCTTCCGCATCACTTCGCGAGGCTTCGCCGTGGCTCGAAGACTCCGAGCTCGAAACCTGCTCCTGTACGGCTGCTTCCACACACACCCAACGCTCGGCCCCAGGCCGTCCTCGCTGGACCGTCACTCGATGTCCCGATTTCCGCTCTGGTGGCTCATCTACTCACCGGTCGGGCCAAGCCTCCGCCTGGTTCGAGTACGCGATAACTACATCGAGCGCGCGCCCTCGTGCGCGTCCAGTAAGACGGCGGCCTCCGCCCGGCGGCCGACCGCATCTCGAAGGTCGACGCCCCGAGAGCCTGACGAGACCCGTGGGTGTATGTCTCGTGACGTTAGGATGGCCCGAATGGCCTACGACGAGGAACTCGCGGATCGAATACGTGACCTGATCGGTGGCGAGCCCGATGTGACCGAGAAGAAGATGTTCGGCGGGCTCGCGTTTCTCATCGGCGGCAATATGGCGGTGGCGGCAAGCGGTCAGGGTGGAGCGTTGGTTCGAGTCGATCCGGCTCAGTCGGACACACTCGTTGCGACGACGACCGCTCGCCCCATGGCGATGCGCGGACGTGCGATGAACGGTTGGCTGCGGGTCGCTTCAGAAGACCTTCGCACCAAAAGGCAGCTCGCCAAGTGGCTCAAACTTGGCACGACATACGCTCGCTCGCTCCCCGCGAAGCGCTAGATGGCGACGGCAAGCCATCAGGCTCGGCGACGACGGGGGCGCCCGCGGGTACTCGCAACGCGAGCGGCCTCCTCCATGGTGAAGGCCCCGCGTCGGCTCCGGATCCAGGCGCGCGCGTGGGGGTAGCGGAGTGCCTCGTAGGCGATCAGGCCGGCGCAGACGACCGCGACCAGCCCGAGTGCGGCGAGGGAGGGCACCTCTCTGGCGAGGGGAACCAGCCCGAGTAGCACGATCGTGGCGACCGGCCGACCGTGTCCCAGTCCGCCGCCGATACGCAGCCGCAGGGCGACGTGGGCGAGCAGGTACAGCGCGACGCCGCCACACAGGCCCAGGGCCGGGATGGTTCGTAGCGAGCTATCGACGTGAGCAAGCGTCGTCTTCAGCCCGAGGGCAAACAGGACGATCCCCACGACCATCGGCAGGTGCAGATAGGAGTACAGGTCACGTGCGAGCGCGGCGCGCTCCGGGCCGGTCGCCTCGGCCAGCCTGGCCTGGGCGACGAAGGCAACCCAGTCGAAATACGACCACCAGAGCGAGGCGACCACGGCGATCCCCAGGAGGGCGGCCGCGATCAGGCCGGCATCGAGGGGCAGCCCCACCGCGCCGACCCCGATCGCGACGATCGACTCTCCGAGTGCGATGATCATGACCAGGCCGTGGCGCTCGACGAAGTGCTCTGGCGAGACGCGCCATCCCCGCATGTGGCCGACCAAGACCCCGAGGTAATCGACCGCCAACGCCGCACCCCACGTCGCCAGCTGTGGGACGCCCTCGAGGAAGTCCGCCACCAGGACCAGAATCGGACCGACGGTAGAGGTCGGCACGATCCTGGCTACGGCGCCCAGCAAGTCGCGATCGCCCCGGCCGGCGATCGCGTACAGAACGAGGTGGAGGGCGCGCACGATGAAGTACGCGACGCCGAAGGCCACGCCGTCCCTGCCGAAGGCGTTCGGTGTGGCGAGCGACACGATGAGCATCGCGGCCATGGCGCCGAACACGGCGAGCCGGACCGCACCCTCTTCCGGGTTGAGCGTATTCGTCAGCCAGGCGTAGGAGGCCCACGCCCACCACAGCGCGCCAAGCAGTAGCAGGCCCCGCAGCAGGCCACCCCACGTCGGGCTATCGGCGAGGAACCCCGTGACCTGTGTGATGGCGAAGACGAAGACGAGATCAAAGAAGAGCTCGAGGGGCGTCACCCGTTGTCCGGGTTCGATCTGTCGATCGCTCATCCAGGGTCTCTCGCGTTTCTGGATGGCAACATACTCCTCCTACTCCCGGCCGCGGTATTCATCCCGAGGATCTGACTCCCCCGAGGGCCGAACTCATCGGCGGCTCGGTTAACTCAGACGCGAATGCCCACCCTGGTCCCGCAGCGCCTCCGCTTCCCAGGCCTCCACCTGCTCGTCGTAGGACCGGGAGAGCCTCGTCCCGACGCGAGCCAACGGTCAGCCGGCGTTCGGGGCCTACCTGCGCGCCCCTACCGACATCCGCCACGGGACCGGCCTCCTCGTCCTCACCCTCACCGGCGACCGGATCTGCGGCATCACCCGCTTCGAGAACAGCATGCTCCCACTGGTTCGGGCTGCCGCGATTGCTCCCAAACCGATTGGCCTTCTTCAGGTCCCGGGTCTCGTCCGCCACCACCACCGCCTCGCCACCGACAACGGTTCGGCGGATACAGGGCTCCGAAGGCTCCTAGGGCGACTGGAATAGCGTGAGCTGCGTGCCATCCTTTGCCCTGAACCGCTGGTTGTGATCCCCCCAGGGAGTCTCGACCGCGGCAGCCATGGCCGCGGCCCCGGTTTCGAGCACCGTCCGACTGGCTGTCTCGAGATCGTCGACCTGGACGGCGATCCGAACCCGCTCTCCGAGGCGGCGGCCGACCTCCACCTCGTCGACCATCCCGCCGTGGTCCGCGTCCACCAGCTCCAGGGTTGCCTCCGGGACCTTCAGGATGACACCCCTCCCCCCCTGCTCATCAAGATCCATGAGCACCTCAAGTCCGA
>JBOGVZ010000017.1:0-10698 GCA_050692985.1 Actinomycetota bacterium | reverse complement strand
GATCGGCTGACCGAGAACCACCAGGCTCTCCGGCCCTCAAGGTGAGGGCTTGTTCGCCATCCTCGGAAGACCGGGGAGGCCATGGAGAGCAGGGAGTGCCTACTGCCTATTGACGGACGCTACTGGTCATCCGGTGGCCTCCTTCGTGGGCGGTGGTTCGGGGTCCGCGGGCTTCGGGGTAAGCCGCAGGAGGGGGACCAGCCCGGCCTCCCCCAGGCGGCGGAGCGCCCTGGCCTCGTCCGCGTCCACCACGACCGGCCCGTCCTCCCGGTCGAGGATGAACGTGACGACGCAGTCCCGGCACTGTTCGGTGCCCTGCATGGCACATTCGTTGCAGTCGATCCGCACGGGGCCTCCTTCGGTCGGCTCCAACCACGGACCCGGAGCCTAGCGGGCCCCTGTGACATCGACGTCCGGCCCTCGTGAGCCGGGATCAGACGACCCCCCGGGCGCGGAGCGACCGAAGGTCGTCGGGGGGGATCCCCAGCCCTTCCAGCACCTCGGCCGTGTGCTCCCCCAGGCCGGGCGCCGGCGCCAGCTCTCCCGGATCCAGGTCCGAGAGCTTCACCGCCGGGCCGGGGCCGACCGGACGCCCCCCCGCCTCCGCCAGCAGCCGCCGGTGGAGCACCTGGGGATCCCCCACCGCCTCGGCCACGTCGTTCACCGGACCCACACACGCCTCCAGGTGCGCCAGCTCCGCCACCCACTCATCCCTGGGACGGGTGGCGAAGACCTCCTGGAGCCGGGCGGCCATCTGCTCCTGGCGCTCGGGGGGGGCGTAGTGCTCGTCGACCAGCTCGGGCACGCCCAGGGCCCGGCACAGGGCCCGCCAGAACTGCGGCTCCAGCGCTCCCACGGCCAGGTGCTTGCCGTCTCCCGCCCGGTACACGCGGTAGCAGGCCAGCCCCCCGGACAGCGGCATGCCTCCCCGAGGGGGGGCCCGTCCCGTGGCCAGGTACCAGCCCATCACCACCGCCAGCCACGAGGCCACCACGTCCAGCATCGAGACGTCCACGAACCTGCCCCGGCCGGTCAGCCGCGCCTCCGCCACCGCGGCCACGGTCCCCAGCGCGGCGGCCATCCCCCCGCCGAAGTCCCCCACCTGCACCGCCGGGAGCACCGGGCCGCCGTCCGGCCACCCGGTGGCGTGCAGGAGCCCCGCGTACCCGATGTAGTTGATGTCGTGGCCCACCCGGTCCCGGTACGGCCCGTCCTGCCCGTACCCGGTGATGGCGCAGTACACCAGGCGGGGATTGCGCTCGGAGAGCGCCCGGAACCCCACGCCCAGGCGATCCGTCACCCCGGGTCGGAACGACTCGATGAGCGCGTCGGCCCCCTCGGCCAGCCGACGCAGCAGCTCGGCCCCCTCGGGATCCTTGAGGTTCAGCGTGACCGATCGCTTGCCCCGGTTGAGGGCCCGGTGGATCGCTCCCTCCCCGTCCACCATCGGCGGTGTCCACCGGATGTAGTCGCCGCGGGCGGGCTCCTCGACCTTGATGACGTCCGCGCCGAGGTCGGCCAGCAGCAGCGTGCCGTAGTTCCCGGGCAGCAGGCGGGTCAGGTCGAGGACGACGGTACCGGCCAGGGGGCCGGCCACTCAGCCATCCTCCACGGGCACTTCCTCGACGTGCTCGGAAGAGCCGCACCACCGGCACGTGATCCGTTCGCGCTCGAACTCGAGGGTCTCCTCGTCTTCCACGGAGAGGTCGCCGCCGAGGGTGTAGTGGAAGAAGCCCTTCGTCCGGCGCCATTCGACCACGTCGAACCTGGTCAGGTTGCCGCACTGCGTGCACCGCAACCTGGTTCGCCCGCCGGACCTCGACCGCTCTTCCACAGCGGCCTGATTGTACGGGGGGGCCCGGGGGGAAGCTCGCCCCGGGCGGGGGGGCGCCGGACCGGGCGGGGGGGCGCCGGACCCCCCGGTGGAGAACCCTTCTTGACCTCGAACGTGTGTTCGGCTACCCTGGGGCTCCGCGCGGCCCGCGGAACCGTGTCACCGGGGGGTTCTAGCGTTGCGAGCCGTGCAGGCCACGTTCGAGGACCTGGGGGTGCCGCTGGCGGATGTCACCTTCGCCTGCGTGGACCTGGAGACCACCGGTGGGGCGCCACCCGGGTCGCGGATCACGGAGATCGGGGCGGTCAAGTACCGGGGGGGCGAGCGGCTGGGGACGTTCCACACGCTGGTGGACCCCGGCGTCCCCATCCCCCGGTTCATCACCCACCTGACCGGCATCGACGAGCTGCTGGTGCGCGACGCTCCCCCGGTCGAGGCCGCCCTCCCATCCCTGGTCGAGTTCCTGCGGGGCACGGTGTTCGTGGCCCACAACGCCTCGTTCGACTTCCGCTTCCTCAACCACGACCTGGACCGCCTGGGCTACGAGCTCATCGAGGGGCCGCCGGTGTGCACGGCCAGGCTGGCCCGGCGGGTGCTGGCCCAGGATGTGCCGAACGTCCGGCTCCACACGCTGGCCCAGTTCTTCCGCACCGCCGCCCAGCCCTCCCACCGGGCACTGGAGGACGCCGAGGCCTGCGCCGAGGTCCTCCACGGGCTGCTCGACCTGGGGGGCCGGCTGGGGATCCTCACGCTGGCCGACCTCCACGGCGCGGTTCGCGCCAGGGGACACCCTCACTACGCGAAGATCCGCCTGACCGACCACCTCCCCACCACGCCCGGCGTGTACGCGTTCCGCCGGGCTCCCACCCCCGCCGGGGCGGGAGAGGTGCTGTACGTGGGCAAGGCCAAGGACATCCGAGCCCGGGTGCGCTCGTACTTCTACGGGGACGGCCGCAAGAAGGTCGAGGCCCTGCTGGGCGAGACGGGGGCGGTGGAGGCGCTCCCGTGTCCCTCCGAGCTGGAAGCCCTGGTGCTGGAGGCCCGGATGATCCGCCAGCACCACCCCCGGTACAACCGTCGGGGGAAGGCCTGGCGGAGGTACGCCTACCTCAAGCTCGACCTCGACGAGGCCTGGCCCCGGCTCAAGGTGGTGCGCCGGGCCTCGGGCCGCGGGGCCTATCTGGGGCCGTTCGCCAGCGCCGCCCGGGCCCGGCTGGCGAAGGAGGCCCTGGAGGAGGTCGTGCCCATCCGCCGGTGCACCCGGTCGATGGGCCGCGCCACCCGGTTCGCCCCCTGCGCCCTGGCCGACCTGGGCCGGTGCGTGGCCCCCTGCGACGGCCGCGTCACCCCCGAGCGCTACGAGGAGCTCGTCCGGTTCCTCCACGCCGCCCTCTCCACTCCGGGCGGGCTCCTCGAAGCGCTCGAGGCCAGGATGCGCTCGCTGGCGGAGCAGGAACGGTTCGAGGAGGCCGGCCTGCTTCGCGACCGCCTGGAGGCCCTGGTCCCCGCGCTGGCCCGGGCCCGGGCCGACGCCTGGCTGGTGGGCGGGGGCCGGCTGGTCATCGAGGCCGACGGGCGCCGCATCGCTTTCCGGGGCGGAGCCCTGGAGCGCCGGGGCGACGAGCGGGGGTTCCCCCTGCCGGTCCCCCTGGACGCCGCCGACGAGGTGAAGGTCGCCGCGGCGTGGCTGGCAGGGGCCGGAGCCCGGGTGGTAGCGGCCGACCTCGCCCCCGCCGAGCCCATCGACGGCGGCGCCGCCCTGGCCCGCCTCCGCCACCGTCTCCAGGCCGCCCGCCGCTAGCCCCCCGGGCGCCGCTACACTGGTGCCCGTGGAGCGGGCGGTCATCCTCGAGGGCGCGCGGACGCCGGTCGGCAAGTTCCTGGGCACGCTGTCCGAGGTCCCCACCGTGGACCTGGGCATCACCGCTGCCCGGGAGGCCATGCGACGGGCCGGCGTGGATGCCGCAGCGGTGCAGGAGGTCGTGTTCGGGCACGCCCGGCAGGCCGGGAACGGCCCCAACACCGCCAGGCAGGTGGCCTACCGCTCGGGGATCCCCCAGGAGGTCCCGGCGTACACGGTCAACATGGCCTGCGGCTCGGGCACGAAGGCCGTGGAGATGGCCGCCGCCCAGATCGCCCTGGGGACCACCGAGGTGGCCGTGGCCGGGGGCATGGAGAACATGACCCGCACGCCCTTCATCCTCGACCGCATGCGCTTCGGGTACCGGATGGGAAACGCCACCGTCCACGACGGCATGTACCGGGACGGGTTCCTGGACCCCCTGTGCGGCCTGGTGATGGGCGAGACCGCGGAAAACCTGGCCCGGAAGTACGGCATCCCCCGGGAGGAGCAGGACGAGTTCGCCCAGGCCAGCCAGCGCAAGGCCGAGGACGGGAAGGAGCGGCGGTCGAAGGAGATCGTGGCCGTGGAGGTCACCGGCCGGAAGGGCCAGGTGACCGCGGTTACGGAGGACGAGCATCCCCGCCCCGACACCACCCTCGAGTCCCTGGCCAAGCTCCCGCCGGTGTTCGCCGAGGACGGCACCGTGACCGCGGGGAACGCCAGCGGGATCACCGACGGCGCCGCCGCCCTGGTGCTGATGTCGGAGTCCCGGGCCACGGCCGAGGGGCGGGAGCCGCTGGCCCGCGTGGTAGCCGCCGCTTCCGCGGGGGTGGACCCGGCCTACATGGGGATCGGGGTGGTCCCCGCGGTCCAGAAGGTATTGGAGCGGACCGGCCTCCAGGTGGCCGACTTCGACGTCATCGAGATCAACGAGGCCTTCGCCGGCCAGGTCCTTGCCGTGGACCGGGAGCTGAAGGTGGACCACGACCGCCTCAACACCAAGGGCGGGGCCATCGCCCTGGGCCACCCCATCGGGATGTCCGGGGCCCGCCTGGTGCTCACCGCCGCCTACGAGCTGCGTGAGCGCGGCGGGTCACTGGCCCTGGTGGCCCTGTGCATCTCCGGCGGGCAGGGCATGGCCGTGGTCCTGGAACGCGCCTAGGCCGCGCCGGGAGCGTAGGAGCCGATCGCCAGGACGTTCCCCTCGGAGTCCTTGAACCACACTGCTCGGTGGGCCTGGGGAGGGGGAAAGTGGGCTACGGCGTTCTCCACCTTGATCCCGGGGATGTCGTACTCCTCGAAGGTCACCCCTCGGCCCCGGAGCTCCTCGACGACCTGGTCGAAGCTGTCCCCTACGGCGAACTCGGCCACGGTGTGCCCGGCCCCGGCCGTCGCCCTGGTGGGGAACAGGTAGAACCTCGTCCCCGCCCCGGCGTCGAAGTACACCCCCTCGTCCCCATGGGGCACGGGCGGGTCCTCCGCCGGCTCGAACCCCAGCTTCTCCCGGTACCAGTCAGTGGCCCGCCGGAGGTCGCTCACGGGGATCGACGTGTAGATCGGATGATCCGCCAGCATGTCCTCCTCCTTCCGTTCTATCGGTTACCACTGTGACCCGAGGCCGCGGGACCGCCCGGCGCCCGGGCCGTCACTCCTGGCGGAGGCCGCCGAGGTCTACGCGGGTTCCGGCGCCGGTGGCCGCGGCCGTCTCGTGGATGAGCTTCACCGCGGCCACGTCCTCCACAGCCAGGCCCAGCGATTCGAACAGGGTGATGTCCTCCGGCGACGTGCGACCCTCCACCTTCCCGGTCAGCACCTCGCCCAGCTCCCCCGCCAGGTGGTCCGCGCCGATGGCCCTCTCGGCCCGGGCCAGCAGGTAGTCGCCGGACTCGTTCTCCACCGACTCCCGGCGGTCCCCGAACATCCGCGCCCGGGCCACCGCCGCCCCATCCAGCTCACGACCCTCGCGACCTCCGTAGCCCACGGCGTTCACGTGCGCGCCCGGCGAGAGCCACTCCCCCAGCAGCACCGGCTCCCGGGCCGAGGTCGTCGTGCACACGATGTCCGCGCCTTCCACCGCCTCCTTTGCTGATGCCACCACCTCGACCGGAGTCCCGCGGTGCTCCGACCCGCGCTCGGCGAACCGGTGCGCGTTCTCTGCCGTCCGGCTCCACACGCGGACCCGGCGCAGGTCCCGCACCGCGGCCATGGCCTCCAGGTGGGTGCGGGCCTGGGTCCCCGACCCCAGGATGGCCAGGTCGCCGGCATCCTCCCGGGCCAGGGCCCTGGTGGCCGCGCCGCTGACCGCGGCGGTGCGGACGGCCGTCACCGAGGTGGCGTCCACCAGCGCCAGGGGGGTGCCGCGCTCCATCTCGTACAGCACCACGATCCCCTGATGGGAGTCCAGCTCGGTACCCTCGTTGCCGGGGAACACCGTGATGACCTTGACCCCGGCCACCCCGAAGATGGACGCGGGCATCGTCGCCAGGATGCCGGCGGGGAGGGGAACCATCTGCCGGAGCGGGAGCTCGGCCTCTCCCCGGGCCACGGCGGACAGCGTGTCGGCCATCAGGTCGATGCACCGGTCCATCGGCAGGAGGTCGGGCACCTCCGCCTGGCCGACGATCAGGACCTCGGGCATCCTCCCCGCCTACAGGACCGCCCACAGGACGACGGCCGCGATCACGGCCAGGGCGATCAGGAACACGGCCAGGTCGGCCGGCTTGACCTTCCCCCGCTGCATCGGGTTGAAGCCCATCGCCCGTAGCGTACCGCTACGGCAGGCGGTAGTACTGGCGGAACCGCTCGGGGGACAGCCACCGCAGGTGCTGGCGGACCGTGGACTCCAGGAGCCGGGCCTGGGCTTCGTCGGCACAGGCGCGCCGGAACACCTCCCGGTCGCCGTCGTCGACGATCCGCACCGTCCACTCCCCCTCCTCTCGCTCGGCCTCCACGCGGTACGGCCGGTCGCTCACTCCTCGGCCTCGATGAGGTCGGCGAACGTGGCGGCGTTGCGGGTGGCGTAGTCGCGGTAGCAGTTGTTGAACAGGGCGTGGGTCTCCCGGGCCTGCTCGCCCAGGGCCCGCACCCTGGGGACCCACTCCCCCAGCTCCCGGTCCGAGTAGTCGTATCGGAACCGCTCGGTGGGGTGGATGTCCTTCTTCGTCCACGTCTCCGAGCGCCGGCCGTGGAACCGCACCAGGGCGAACCGCCCCGAGGTGGCCTCGGCGATCGGGGGCACGCTGGTGCCGAACCCCTGGGGCATGTCCACGCACACGAACGGGATGTCCTCCGCTCGCAGGAAGTCCAGGGTCTTGCGGGTGGCGTCGGTGTCCTTGAACCACGAGGCCTGGCGGAACTCCACGGCGATCCGGTAGTCGCCCAGCCGGTCCCGGGCCTCCAGGATCTTCTCCCTGGAGTCGCGGCCGGGGAAGAACCATTGCGGGTACTGGAACATCACCACGCCGAGCTTGCCCGCGGAGTGCAGCGGCATCAGGGCCCGGCGGAACATCTCCCACAGCTCGCCGGCCGCATCGGGGGGGATCTTGTCGGCCGAGATCCGGGGGCCGGCGTCCTTCGGCAGGGACTCCTTCACGGCCTTGGGGAGCCCCCGGACCAGCACCGGGTGCCCGGTCATCAGCGAGAAGGCCTTCACGTCGAACGTGAAGTTCTTGGGGGTTCGCTCCACCCACAGCACCGCGTTCCGCTCGCTGGGCAGCCCGTAGTACGTCGAGTCCACCTCCACCACCGGGAACCGGGAGGCGTAGAACTTCAGCCGCTCCTCGGGCGTGGTGGCCTCGGGCGGGTACCACCCCGATTCCAGCAGGGTCTTGTCCGTCCAGGACGCCGTGCCGACCAGGACGGGGCTCACCGGTGCGCTTCAGACGCGGGCCCGGCGGCGCCGGACCTGGCGGAGGGCCTCCCGGAGCGGCTCGAGGATGCTGCCCTCGTCGAGCTCCATGGCCAGTCCCTCGATGGCCCCCATGTCCTTGAGGGCCGCCTCCAGGGCGTCACCGGTCTCGTTGGCCTGACGGAGGGCCCGGACCAGCAGGGAGGTGTAGTCGCGGTTGAATGCCATGCCGCACCACGGGCAGTGTCCCCCGGACGCGATCACCTGCTGGGGCATGAACTCCCGGCCGCAGTTCGTGCACGTTCCCCGGATCCTCATGCGGTCTCCTTGTCGGCCGTCTCCGAAGCGCGCTCCTCCACCAGCCGGACCACGGTGTCCGACAGCAGGAACGGGTCCACAGGCCTGGTCAGCCAGGCGTCGGCGCCCGACCACCGGGCCAGCCAGTCGTCCAGCCCCCGGGCCAGCACGATGATCACCGCCCCCGGGAACGGCTCGGGCGCCCCCCGAAGGTCCTTGGCCACGGCGAATGCCCCGGCCCCGGAGGCGATCTCGTCGGCCACCACCACGTCCGGTCGCTCCCGCCAGGCCGTGCGGATCCCCCGCACCCCGTTCGAGGCCTCCAGGTACTCCCAGGTCCCGCCGGTGCGCCGTTCGGCGCTGCGGAGCGCCACCCGGAGCAGATCCCGCAGGGTCGGGTCGGCCGAGATCACCAGGGCCTTCATGCCGCGGTCATTCTATCGGCCGGAACGACCACCCCCGCCAGCGGTCGATCCGCAGGGCGATCACCACCCCCTGGGGGGGCTGGTCGCGGTACTGGGGATACTTGCCGGCCAGCAGCTCGAGGCCGCGCCCGCGCTCGGGTCCCTCCTCCAGGATCTCGGCCCGGCCGCGCAGCCGGACCCACCAGATGCGCTCCCAGTCCTCCTCGTAGTGGTCGACCACCACCTCGGCCACCGGGTTGGCCCGCAGGTTGCGGATCCGCCGCAGGTCCCTGGTCGACTTGGGCTTCTCGTCGACGCTCGAGTACAGGACGTCGCCGTCGATGGCGAACACCACGGGGACCACGTGGGGACGGCCCTCGGGATCGACCGTGGCCATCCGGGCCACCCGGGCCTCGGCCGCCCGGCGGCGCATCTCGTGGGCCTCCACCCGGCCAGTATGATGGCCACCGTGAACTGGTGGCGGGACGACGAGCCGCTGCGGCGGGCGGTGGCCGCCCGGGCGGATCCCGGCCCCCTGGCCCGGGCCGAGCCGCTGCTCGAGGAGATGGGAGAGCTGGCACCCGGCTTCTTCGCCCCTCGGGCCCCCGTCGCGGACCGCCACCGCCCGGTCCTGGAGCGCTACGACTCCCAGGGGCGGCGGGTGGACCGGGTCGTCTACCACCCCGCCTACGAGGAGATGACCCGGGCCGCCTACGGCTTCGGCCTGGTCCGCCCGTCCGATGCCCAGGGACCCTTCCCCCAGGTGGTCAAGTTCGCCCTGGGATACCTGTTCGCCCAGGGCGAGGCCGGCCTGTACTGCCCGGTGGCCTGCACCGACGGCGTGGTCCGCATCCTGGAGACCTTCGACCCCGACCTGGCCCGACGGTTCGTCCCCAGGTTGACCGCCACCGACGACTCCCTGGTCCAGGGGGCCATGTTCATGACCGAGAAGGCCGGCGGCTCCGACCTGTCGCGGGTGGAGACGGAGGCCCGGGAGGAGGGCGGGGCCTGGCGCCTGTACGGGGAGAAGTGGTTCTGCTCGAACGTGGACGCCGGGCTGATCCTGACGATCGGCCGGGCCCCGGAGGGTCTCACGGTGTTCCTGGTCCCCGCCGAGGTCGACGGGGAGCGGAACCGCTTCCGGATCGAGCGGCTGAAGGACAAGCTGGGGGTGGCCTCCATGCCCACCGGTGAGGTCGTGTACGACGGGGCGCTGGGGTACCCGGTGGGCCAGCGGGGCCGGGGCATCCGGGTGGCCGCCGAGCTGTTCAACATCTCCCGGATCTACAACGCGGTGGCCTCGGTGGGCGGGGCCAGGCGGGCCCTCCGCGAGGCCCTGGCGTCGACCCGCGACCGAGAGGCCTTCGGCGCCCCGGTGGCCCGCCAGCCGCTGGCCATGCAGGACCTGGCACGGTTCCAGGTCGAGCTGGAGGCCAACAACGCCCTGGTGTTCGAGACCGCCGGGTTCCTCGACCTGGTGGACGGGGGCGGCGCCACCGAACGGGACCGGCGCATGCTGCGTGTGCTGACCCCCATCGCCAAGCTCATCACGGGCAAGTTCGCCGTCCGCGCCGCCAGCGAGGCCATGGAGCTCCTGGGGGGCAACGGGTACATCGAGGAGCAGCCGACCCCCCGCCTGCTCCGGGACGCCCAGGTGCTGCCGATCTGGGAGGGCACGACCAACGTCCTGGTGCTCGACACGGTGCGCTCCATGGCCGGGGAGGACACGCTCACGGCGCTCGTGGCCGACGCCCGCTCGCGCCTGCCGGCGAACGGGGACCTGGCCACCTCCGCCAAGCAGGTGGCCCAGGCCCTGGACCGCCTGGAGGTCGAGGCCGGGCCGGTCCTGGCAGGCGATCAGGCCTCGGCCCGGGTCCTGGTGGAGCGGCTGGCCCTGGCCTACCGGGGAGCCCTGCTGGTGGAGGCCGGCGAGCGGGGCACCGACCGCGAACGGCAGGTGGCTCGCCTGTGGGTGGACGGCTTCCTCATCCCGGGGATGGAGCAGGCCGCCCTCGACCTCGACCAGGGATACGAGGAGCTCGTGGGGCTGTAACGGTCAGTCGTAGCGGGGCTTGGCGGAGGGGCCCCGCCACGGATAGCCGATCGTGTGCTGCCAGCAGTTGGGGCCGGGGTTGTAGCTGGAGAGCTTCGTCCCGCACACGCTGCAAGCGGAGCGCTCGTCCGCGGTTTCGCGCTCGTCCCTCGGCTCGGCGGGCGTCTGACGCATCTCTTTGGCCATCTGAGGGTTCCCCTGTTCCGGTCAAGAAGGCGCAGGATCAGGGTCCATCCGGACCCGACATAATCCTACCATCCACTGCAAATTCCCAAGAAAGACCTCAGTGCCGGACTGAGAGGCTGTCGCGGAAAGGTCAGCGACGGCCTACGCAACGAGCGAAAGAACTCGCTGAGCGAAAAGAGGTCTCTCGTGAGGGTCCCGGGAAGGGCGCGTCCCCCGGCCCTCGCCACTTCCCCG
>JBOGVZ010000016.1:0-11918 GCA_050692985.1 Actinomycetota bacterium | reverse complement strand
CGGTCGCCGTCCCGGAACCCGGTCACCCCGGCGCCGACCGCCTCGACGACACCTGCCACCTCCACGCCGAGCCCGGACGGCAGCGACAGCGGGTACAGGCCGGTCCGGTCGTAGGTGTCCCGGAAGTTCACCCCGATGGCCGTGTGGCGGAGCCGGACCTCGCCCGGCCCGGGGTCGGGCACCTCGACCTCCTCGTACCGAAGGACCTCCGGCCCGCCGTGCTCGTACACGCGGATGGCGCGATCCGTCATGCCATCATGATGCCCCAGGGAGGGACCGGACGTTCCGGCCCCTCTCCGGCTCGGCCTAGGTGAAGCGGAAGATCGCCGTCCGCGTGGTGCCGTCCACCAGCGCCAGGCTGAGCTCCCGGCATGTGCCGGCCCACTGCCTCTGGGTCCTCCATTCGTACTTGTACTTCCCGTCCTCGAATACCAGTCCGCTGTTGCTCATCGTCGACGCCGGATCCCCCAGCGGCTCCCCGGAGGTGCAATCCACCTGGCGAGACGTCGGGGAGCCGGCCTCGAGGATCCCGAGCCCTCGGTCACCGCCGAGCTCGAAACGCACGGGAACGGTGCTGCCGGCCCTCGCGGTGGTCACCCCGGACCCGTTCATGGGCGCCAGGAACCCCGAGAACGGCCAGATCACCTGGTACTGGATCGCCTCGGATGCCGTGTTCCCCGCGTAGTCCTCAGCATCCACCTGGAACGGCTGGAACCCGACCGTCGAGGTGTCGATCGGCGAGCCGTCGGCCACGGTGCCGTCGCACACCTCGACACCGGAGTCGAGGTCGGTGCACTCGTAATCGGCGTTCACCGTCGAGTCGATCAGGTACTGCTCACCATCCACCGGGCTGGTGATGCTGATGTCCGGCGCATCCACGTCGATGTGGAACGTGGCGGATCGCACGTCGGAGACGTTGCCCTTGATGTCCTCGGCGATCCACCTGAGCGTCGTGGTCTCCTCGAACCGGAAGACCTGGCCCGGACGCCGCGGCCCCTGAGCTTCCCAGAGCAGGGACGCCTGCGTCGGGGTCGAGCCGTCGACCGTGTAGAAGATCTTCGACGGCTCGTTCACCCACTCGAACGTGGCCGCGATCGGGCTCTGCGACGCCCAGCCGTCAGGGGCCACGTTCGGGGAACCGTTGGGGACGATGTCCGCCACCGGCGCCTCGTCATCGTTCGCGTACTTCAGGGCCTCCTCCAGGAGGCCGAAGTTCCCGAAGGCGAACTCCACGGCCTCGTGCCGGCCCTCGTTCAGGAAGTTGGGGAAGAACCCCACGTCGGACTGGCTCGTCCCGGTCTCGGTCGAGTTGAACAGCTGGGACCCCGCCTCGAAGCTGTAGGCGATGATCCCCTTCCGGTACCACTGGTCGTCTGCGCTGTTCCCTGCCGCGGAGTACAGGACGTCGGCGATCGGGCCGGTCCTCTGGGGCGCAACCACGGTCTGGCGGAGCTCCTTGATCCGGCCAAGCACGGTGTCCGCCGCGGCGAAGAAGTACCCCTCCACGCCGATGTTGGGGTGGGGAAGGGGCGTCCGGCCAGGCGGGCTCCCCGGCGTCACCACGTAGGAACCGGGTGACCACATGAAGTATCCGCCGAACGTGTGGATGTTGTTGGAGAACTTGATGTTGCTGAACGTGTCCACGATCCAGTGCTCGTTCTTCGCCTCGGGCTCGGAGAGCTCCGCCGGGCCGGCGTACACATCGCTGGTGCAGCTCGTGGACGCGCCAGCATACCCGTCGAACAGGCTCCCGACAGTGAGGTTCCGGTTGTTGTCCACGCCCCAGGCGTTCCGCGCAAGGACGTCGTAGCTGCCCGTCACCGGGCAGTACCTGGTCATGTTCCTCCGCTGGCTGGGGAAGTCGTACATCGAGTACAGAGAGCCGTCCGGGTTGTAGGAGGGCAGGATGAAGATGTCCAGGTTGTCGACGAGCTCCTTCACCATCGGGTCGATGGCGTAGTTCCGGAGCAGCTGCTCGGCGGTCTCCACGCATGAGAGCGGCGTGACCCATTCCCGGGCGTGCTCCTGGCAGAACAGGAACACCCCGACCTTGGAGCCGTCACGGTGCTTGCCGATCCGGATCACCTGGGGCTGCTGGGGGCCTCGGGCGTATTCCGCCGGCGCGTTGAGGTTGTCGCTGAGCCTGATCAACTGCGTCGGGTTCACGACTCCGCCGCCCGCGTTGCCGCGGAACGTGTACGCGAACACCAGGGCGCTGGCCCCGGGGCTCGCGTTGATCGCCGCAACCACCTGGGAGGCCGTGCTGGTGCGCGCCCCCGAGGCGTTCGTGGCCAGGTTGACCGTGACGTGGTTGCCGGTCACCTCGACCGAGAGCGGCGAGTCCGGGACCCCGGGATCGACGGCCTGGATGGTGATGTCGTTGCCGCCCTCGTGGCCCCAGGCCAGCGAGTCCACGCCGACCCGAGCGGCGTTGCTCACCGCGGTGCCGGGGATCAGCCTCCCCGAAGCCGGGAGGTTCGCCTTGATGAAGCTGCCGTCGGCCAGGGAGATCATCACCGTGGAGATCGCGGTGCCGGGCAGGGCGGTGCCGCCCGGCGAAGTCGGCGCGCCTGCCACGTTGTTGACGATGACCACGGCCACCGCCCCGGCGTTCTGGGCGTTCAGGGTCTTCAGGGCGAACGTGCACTCGCCCCGGTCGACCAGGGCGATCGACCCGGCCGGGAAACCCGTGATCGTGCCGCACCCTTGCGACGGCGTGGCGTTGGGGAAGTCCGGGTTGGGGTCCGCGGTCACCGTGGCCAGCGGCGTGTCGGTGGGTGGGAACCCGCCCGCCGGAACGGCGGGGCCGTACGTGGCCGCGGCATACGTGTAGGTCCCGGCCGCTGGTCCCAACGGGATCGACAGGCGGTTGCCCGGCGGGTCAAGCAGCGCCTGAGCCTTCCGCCGGTACCCGTTCGTCAGGTTCGGGAGGTCGATGATGTCGGCCAGGTCGTCGAACTCGTCCTCGAGGGCGTTGACGTACTCGAACACCTGGACCGGGTCCTTGTACCCGGTCTCGAACGTGAAGGGGAAGGCGTACAGGTACTCATCGACACGCGGCGGCAGGCCCCCACCCGGCCACGGCCGGACCTCCCGCTCCCTGACCTCTCCGGTGCTCGACGCAACGCGTACGGAGGCCGGGATGGGCCGATCGGGGTCCGAGATCGAGCCCGCCGTCCCGATCCTGATCAGGACCCGGTGATACATGTAGTTGTTGGCCCCGTTCATCTGATCGTTGAACTTGGTCATGGTGGTGGCGGTGCCGTAGTCGCCGGTCTCGGTCCGCCACGCCACGGCCATGGTGGGCCCGCCGGTCACGGTCCCCAGCGCATTGTGGGCCTCCACGGAGAGGAACCGGCCCGCGTAGTTCTCGAAGTAGTCGGCGCGCTGGATCGTGACCTCGCCCGGAGGCTCGAATTCCGGCGCGCTCATCAGTGAGAAGAAGCCCGACTCGCCCTGGCTCTCGTCGGATCCGTCCCGGGCCTCCTCACCCTCCTCGGCCACCTCCAGGGCCGCCTCTTCCCTGCCAAGGAGAACCTCTCGCTCCCGCATACGATCCAGGTAATCGGAGTAGTCCTCCAGGGTCTCCCCCGCCTCGAAGCCGAGCGCCTCGTAGTACTCGCGCTCCTCGGCGGTTACGTACATGTAGACGCCGACGGTCCCGTCCTCGTTGTCGTTGACCGTCTCGACCAGGTCGGCTCCCAGGAGGACCAGCTCCTGGAGGGCGTCTCGGTCCGGGAGGGTGAACTCGACCAGAGACTCGAACGCCCCCGTCGGCTCGGGTGGCTTGAGGGCCTCTTCCTCTTCTCCAGTGGCCGGACTGGCCACGAGCCCGGCGGAGGAGACCGCCAGCGTCAGTACCACTCCGACCAGCCACAGGCGGCGGACTCGCCTGCTGGGGTTCCGGAGAAGGCCCATCGTTCTCCCTCCCTTATTGGGTTGGTTGGACGTTCTCATACCTTTTCGGATGGACCGGAGTCAAATCCGGTACGGCCCATTGAAAATGGGATGGCCGCTCCCACACATTGACAACGATCGTTCTAACGGCGTAGATGTGGCAGCCATGACCCAGGTCCGCGAGACGCCCCCAGGCATGGAGCCTCGCGCCGAGGCTCGCCGGTTCCCCACCCTGGAGCTGCTCATCCTCGGGGTGGTGGCTACGGCCCTCCTCCGGCCGGTCATCGTCCGGTTCATGGAGTCGAGCCCTGCCCTACAGACCTGGGCCACCATCTTCGTATCGATCAGCCTCCAGGCCTTCCCGTTCCTGATCCTCGGCGTGGTCCTGGCGGGGGCCATCGTGGCCTTCGTCCCCTCCCGGTTCCTGGTCCGGGCCTTCCTCCACCGGCCGGCCGTGGCGGTGCCCCTGGCCGGGGTGGCCGGCTGCGTCCTCCCGGGATGCGAGTGCGGGTCGGTGCCGATCTCCGCCCGACTGGTCGCCCGGGGCGTCCTTCCGGCGGCCGCCCTCGCGTTCATGCTGTCGGCGCCGGCCATCAACCCCGTCGTGTTGGTGTCGACCGCCGTGGCCTTTCCCGGACGGCCCATCGTGGTGGTGGCCCGTTTCGTGGCCTCCCTCCTCACGGCGGTCGTGGTGGGGCTCCTGTGGGCCCGGCTCGGCCGGGACGCGTACACGGCCCGCGCCCGGCGATCGGTCGGCGAGGACGGCAGGCCGTGGGCGACGTTCCGCGACTCCGTTCGCCACGACTTCCTCCACGCGGGCGGCTTCCTGGTGGTGGGGGCAGCGGCGGCCGCGACCATCCAGGTGGCGGTCCCCCGCAGCATCCTGGACTCGGTGGCGGGCTCAGGCCCGATCGCCGTGCTCATACTGGCGCTCCTGGCCGTGGCCCTCTCGATCTGCTCCGAGGCAGACGCCTTCGTGGCGGCCAGCCTGGGGCAGTTCAGCCTCACCGCCCGCCTGGCGTTCCTGGTGGTGGGACCCGCCGTGGACATCAAGCTCGTGGCCCTCCAGGCCGGTCTGTTCGGCCGGCCGTTCGCCCTGCGCTTCGCCCCTCTCACCTTCGGGGTGGCCGTGGTGCTCTCGGCGATCGTCGGGTGGGTCCTGCTGTGAGCTTGGCCGCGCAGGGCGGGGTCATGCTCGTGGCCGGGGTGATCGTGTTCCGCACCGTGCTGGTCGGGGGCCACGTCAACTACGTGCGGCCAGGGCTGGGGATCCTGCTGTCCCTGGCCGCCGGCGTGGTGATCGCGATCGGCGTGGCCTCGCTGTGGACATTGGCCTCGGAGAGCGGTCACAGGCACGGCCCGCCGGTCGGGTGGCTGATGCTCCTCCCGATGGTGGCCCTCATCACGATCCCCCAGCTCCCTCTGGGGGCGTTCGCGGTCGGGCTGAGCGGCGACCGGGCCTCGTTCGTCCGGCCGAGTCTCGACCTCCCGGCGCTCCCCGAGCCCCGCGAGGGGGCGGTCGACATGAGCATGAGCGACTTCATCGCCCGGACGTTGTTCGCCCGGCCATCGCTCGAGGGCGTCCCGGTCCGCCTCCGCGGGTTCGTGACCCCGGACCGTGAAGCACCCTCCGGCTACCTGCTGAGCCGGTTCCGGATCGGTTGCTGCGCGGCCGACGCCCAGCCCATGCAGGTCGCGGTGGTCAACGACGTGCCCAGGGACGCGGACACGTGGCTCAAGGTCGTGGGGGTGGCGAGACCGGGCCCGGTCGACCCGTCCGGCCGGCCCCGGATGGAGCTCCACGTCGTGCAGGTGCACCCCATCCCCCCGCCGGACGACCCTTACGAGTACTGAACCGGCCCGGTCAGCCCCTCCGGACCTGGGCCACGATCTCCTCGACGGTCATGTTTCGCCCCTCCTCCCAGGCGCGACGGGCGGCGTCATCGGCCAGGGTGGCCCCGGGCCTCCTCGGCCGGGTCGCCCTCCAACAGGCCTGCGAACCCCGTCGTCCGGGAGGCCCCGGCCGCCTCGTCAAGGGCCTCCGACGCCGCCACCAGTCGAAGCGCGTCCTCGTGCCGGCCGTCCCAGAGGGCCAGGAACGAGAGGCACTGGAGGGCCAGGGCGATCCCCGTGGGGTTGTCGGCCTCACGGAACAGGTCCAGCGACTCCAGCGCGGCGGCGTGCCCATCCTCCGCGCGGCCCGAGCGAGCGTACGCCACCGCCAGCCACACCGCCTCGACCTCCCACCAGTCGCTCCCCGAGGTCGGAGGCACCGCGGTGGCCTTCGACGCCATCGAGAGCCAGTGCCGTCAGTGGGCCACCGAGCTCGGGCCGCACGGCGTCAGGGTCCTGTGGCTGAAGACCACCGGGCTCCCCGAGGCCCTGGCCGACGTCGACCGGTTCCCGGCCTACGGGACCGGCGCCCCGATGACCCGAGCGGAGCTTCTCGAGTGGAATCAGGGCAAGACGATGCTGAGACGGTTGACCACGCTCGACGAGCTGGGGAACGCCGCGGCGTTCGCCGCCTCCGACCGGGCCGGCGCCATGACCGCCTGTGCCGTGAACCTGACCTGCGGCACGGTCCCCGGCTAAGCGTGGACCGTGCCCGATCGATGAGTTCCGGCCGGCACCGACGTCGAATCCCTTGGATGAGGGGACCTCGACCACGAAGGAGGATCTGATCGTGGACTACAAGCTCGAGCTCGTGCTGATCCCCGTCTCGGACGTGGACCGCGCCAAGGCGTTCTACGTCGACACCCTCGGCTTCGATCTGGACGTCGATCACCAGCCCAACGACGAGTTCCGCGTCGTGCAGATGACGCCCTCGGGCTCGGCGTGCTCGATCACGATCGGGATCGGCATCACGGACGCGGCGCCGGGCTCGTGCCGGGGGACGCACCTGGTCGTCTCGGACATCGAAGCCGCCCGGGCCGAGCTGGTCGGACGCGGCGTCGACGTCAGTGACATCCGGCACATGGGGCCCGGCGGGTGGGAGCCGGGACCGGATCCGGAGCACCGCGACTACAACTCGTTCGCCGACTTCAGCGATCCCGACGGCAACACCTGGGTGCTCCAGGAAGTCACGAGTCGGTGACCGCCTCGATCACCTCGTGGCATGTTCCACACGCCGACCGCTGAGGAACCGTGCCTGTTCGTCACCATCTTCCTTGGTCCGTTCGACGTGGAGCCTGTGGGCGGTGACGCTCCCGCCGGTCATCGCACGACCCGATAGGAGATGTGCGTGGCGAACGGGGACTGGAGCAGGCGCACGTGCTCGAGGGTCACCGTCTGGTCGAAGTCGTCGAACAGACGCTTCCCGCCGCCGAGTACGACCGGCGCGATCGAGATCGCCAGCTCCTCGACGTGTCCGGCGCGCAGCGCCTGCCGGATCACGTCCGCCCCGCCCATGATGAACACGTCCTTGTCGCCGGCCGCCTCGCGGGCCTGGGCGATCGCCTGATCCAGCCCGTTCACGAACGTGAATCCGGCGTCAGCGGGGGCGTCCCCGGGCCGGTGCGTTAGGACGAAGAAAGGCGCATCGAAGGGATTCTGGCCGCCCCACGCCTCCGCCGCCTCGTACGTGTTGCGCCCGCCGATGATGGCCCCGACGCGGGCGATCCCCTCGTCGAGGAACTCCTTGTCGGCTCCCGTCGCCTCGCCTCTGGGCTCTTTGTCGTAGCTCCACGGTCTCCCGAAGACCCAGTAGTGCAACCGCTCGCCGCCATCGCCCAGGCCGCGGCCCGGGCCGTCGTTCGGCCCGGCGATGTACCCATCCAGCGAGGTCGTGATCCCTGCGGCCACCTTCGTCATCGGTTCCTCCTCCTCGGTCGTCGCCATCATCAGCCACGACCGAAGAGCCGATCGAAACTCATCGGCCGCAGGGTGCCGGGACCCTCGGACCGGATCGTCCGGCTCAGTTCCTCGCTGGGGCGATGAAGCTCAAGCCAAGCGCGTCCTCCTAGAGCGACAGCTGATTGGTCTGCGGGTTCAGGAAGTCGAGGCGGACCATCGGTCCCCGAACCTCCCGCGCGCTTACCTTCCAGACGTAGAGGCCGCGCCTCGCGTCGCTCTCGTAGATGAGCCCGTTGTACCAGTAGGACGACCAGTCACCGCCGCGGAAGTTGGTGCGCCCGCCGGGGCTCGTGCCCGACGGCGGGTCGAGCGGATCGGGATCCATCCACGCCACCTCGTACGCGTTCGCCGGATCCGTGAAGTCGACGAGAGCGGTGCCCGACTGATACGAGCCGTGCACGAGTAGGTTCCTGGTGGGATGCGGGACGACGTTGTAGTTGTGGATCGTGCAGTTCTCGTACTGCGACTGCGGCCGCGGCAGCACGTACTTGCCGATGATCTCGCCGGTCTCGGCGTCGTGGAACCAGGCGGTCTTCATCTCCTCCGTCTGGACGAGCCCGCCGGCGAGCGGCGCGCCGGTGACCTGGCAGCGCGGCTGCGTACCGCCGCCGGGCTCCCAGCCGGAGACGATGATGGAGCCGTCCCACGTGAACGCCACCGAGTGGAAGCGGTCGACCGTCGGGGCCGTCGTCGTGTACAGGTGTATCGGGTTCGCCGGATCGCTCAGGTCGTAGACCGCGACCCCGTGACCCGCACAGGCGCCGAGGTTCACGTCGCCGAGGATGACGCCGAAGTCGTGGCAGATCCGGACGGGCTCGCCCTCATGCTCGCCGAGGTCGAAGGAGCCCAGCACGTTTGCGGAAGCAGGGTCTTCGAGCGGGACCTCGACGATGTCCTCACGGCCGAACGGCGGGCCCGGGCAGCGGTTGCCGTACTTCCCCGGGTTCGCCTGGAGCCCGTCGCCGCTGACGCTGTTGTAGATCAGGACGCGTTCTCGTCCCGGATCCGGCACCACCGTGTGCGTGTGGGATCCGCAGTCGAGCGGGACCGACGCGACGTGCTGGATGTCATCGAGGTCGCTGATGTCGAAGATCTGGATGCCCTCGAAGCCGGTGCAGGGGGACGGCGCCGGTAGGCAGGCGGCGCCTGTCGGATTTCCACTCTGGCTCTCGGCCGTGCACCCGTCGGTCCGCTGGGGGGAGTCCACCGAGCGGAACACCAGGTCGCCCCAGATGCCGACGTCCCCCTGGGGGCTGACGCACGTGAAGAACGCGATCTCACGCGGGTTCCCCGGCGCCCGAACGTCGATGACCCGGAAGCCGTCGTAGCGGCCCTGGATGGCCGTCTTCCCCCAGAACGCCAGGTCCGTGTTTCGGGTATCCCACGGCACCGTACCGGGGCCGACCGGCGGGGGCCCCGTCACGGCGCCGGGGCGGAGGCTGGATCCGAGCAGATGCATGTTCTGGGTGTGGGGGCGGTCCGGCGTGTCGTCCGGCGGCACGGCCGCCACCCCGTACGGGACGGCGAGGGTGAGGGCGACCGCGACGGCGACGGCGGAGGCCGTCCGAACGGGGCGCTTCCCGGGACGCATGGCGGCTCCTTCCTCTCTGAGGGGGACCGCCGAGATGGGCGGTACGCCCCACGGTTCCCGAATGAAGAGGATTATGGCATTCCAGCCACCCACGTCAAATCGACGCCTATCCGATCGAGGCTTCGAACAGCTCCCACTCTCCCGGAACTCCTTTCAGGCCGACCGAGCCGAGCGGGGTGAAGGCAAGGTCGATGCCGGTGGCAAGATCCCGGACCGTCCGGGTCACGATGACTCGACCATCGCCGGCTTCGACGAGAGCGCGCGCAGCGATATGAACGCCGATCCCTCCGACATCCTCGTCGCGGATCTCGATCTCTCCTGTGTGAATCGCCGCGCGCATACCGAGTCCCAGGTCGGTAAGCCTCTCGTGGAGCTCAAACGCGCATCGGAGCGCCCGGGTGGGCGCATCGAACGTGGCGAGGATGCCGTCGCCGGTGGTCTTCACGAAGTGGCCGCGGAACCGTTCGACCGCAGCCCGCGCGACTCTGTCGTGACGATCCAGGAGCTGACGCCAACGTCGGTCGCCGAGAGTGGCGGCGCGTCCGGTCGAATCCACGATGTCGGTGAACAGGATCGATGCCAGCACACGATCCGCGTTCTGCGCGGCTTGCAGCGACTTGATCTGCTCCTCTGTCCAGGCGAACGTCTCCGCGTATTCGCTCGAGGGGCTCTCGCCAGCCGGCTTGTATGAGAGAAGGACGATGCCTGAGCTGAACGCCCGCGTGCCGACGAGTCGCAGATGTGAGGTGTCGCTCTCGTCTCTGAAGAGACGTTTCCCGCTCCCCAGAACGACCGGGAAGACCAGGAGTCGGTACTCATCGATGAGGTCATGCTTCATCAGCGCGTTGACGAGGTCGGCACTGCCGTAGATCACGATGTCCCCACCGCGCTGCTGCTTCAGCTTGGAGACCTCCTCAGCGATGTCTCCGCGGAGGATCACGGTGTTGTTCCACTCAGCCTCCTTCAGGGTCGTGGACACGACGTACTTCTCGATACTGTTCATCCTGCTGGCAAATTCCGGATCTCCGGGCGCGGATGGCCAGAACGTCGCGAAGATCTGATAGGTCACGCGTCCCAGGAGAATGGCGCTGGCCGCAAAGAGTTCCTCGGCCTTGAACCTCTGTTGGTCCTCGCTGGCTCCCAGCAAGGCCCAAGCGTTCCTTCCGTCCTGATGCTCCTCATGCCCTGGTGCCTCCATCACACCATCTAGCGTGACGAACTCAGATGCGATCACCCTTCTCATAGAGAGCCACCGGGATCATTCATATCCAACCCCGCGGGATCAGCCGGTGAAGAACTCCACCAGCACGGGTGCGAGGGCGTTGTGGTCGACGTTGTGCTCCTGTCCCTCCAAGGTCCGGCGCTGCCCATGGGGGAGGACGTCCACCAGGGCCTGCGCCGACTCGGCCATCCCCTCGAAGCTCGCTCCCCCGTCCATGACGAGAGTCGGAACCGTGACGGCGGCCGCCCGCTCGGTCGGCAGCGAGTAGTCGCCCATGATGATGGCGTCGTATTCGAGCGTGTGCGCCAGGGCTTCTTGCGCCGACCAGAACGGGGCGTTGCGGGCACCGGCCACGAACTCGGGCGGCAGACCGACGACCTTGGACATGAAGTACTCGACCGCGTCCCCTCGCCGACCCGCCGCCACCAGCTCGTGAAAGGTCTTCGCCGTGTCCGCCGGGGGACGGCGGCTCTCGTCGAGGATGAAGGGCGGCTCCCACAATGCCAGCTTGGTGACGGGCAGCCCACTCGCCGCCGCCTCGAGGGCCAGGACCCCACCGGAGGACGTGCCGTATAGGGGCGCCGATCCACCTGCGGCATCGATCATGGCGGCGATGTCCTCGACCTCGCGCTCTACCGCGTACGGAGACGTGTCCCCGCTGTCGCCTCGGCCCCGACGGTCGTAATTGAACACCGTGAGCTGCGGTGCCAGGAGAGTCGCCAGCGGTGCGTTGGCCATGCGGTCGGTCGACCCGCCGCACACGAGGATGACCGGCGGGCCCTCACCCGGCCGATCGAAAGCGATCGTGGTGCCGTCGTTCGAAGTGACCTGGTTCACAAGGTTCTCCTCTCCAATCCTCTCCTACAGCCGGAATCCGGACAAGTCCCCGAGACGGACACGAGGGGCTCGCCGCGATTCCCTCTTCCCTCCGGCAGATTCTGCGGAGATTCCGCTACAGGACGGAAAACGAAACGCAGAGACACAAGACGTCAGCGACATAGACCGCAGGTGGGCGCTAATGGTTCAGGCGTCGCCGCAGGTCAGCGAACCCTGCTTGAACGTCCTTACAAGGCGGAGGTCGGTGGTTCGAAACCACCAGCGCCCACCACAGCGTTGGTGCAGGTATCCCGCTTCTCAACCTAGCCGTCAGCCCTGCCGACGAGCCGCCAGGTCTCCACCTCGCCCTTGCCTTTCACGTCGATGAGCCCGATCGGCTCGGTGACGAAGTCGTCGCGCAGCAGCTCCCAGGTGGGGCGGGTGATCTGGATCTCGTCTGATGTCCCGTGCGACTCCATACGGCTCGCCATGTTCACCGTGTCGCCCCAGAGGTCGTAGAGGAAGCGGCGGCGTCCGATC
>JBOGVZ010000015.1:0-7385 GCA_050692985.1 Actinomycetota bacterium | reverse complement strand
GGGCGGTCCACGACCCCGAGCTGGCCGCGCTGGCCAGGTGCTGGGCCAGCACGTCGAGGCATCCCTCGGGGATCTCGGTGGTCTCGACCTCGCGGCGCAGCATCCCCCTGGCCACCGCCGCGGCGTCGACCAGGTCCGGCCGGTACTTCGGGACGATCCGTCCGGTAGCCACCTCGCCGACCAGGTGGCCGGCTCGTCCCACCCGCTGGAGGCCGGCGGTCACGCTCTTGGGGCTCTCGATCTGCACCACCAAGTCGATGGCCCCGATGTCGATCCCGAGCTCCAGCGACGAGGTGGACACCAGGCCGGGGAGCTCCCCCCGCTTCAGCTGCTCCTCCACCTCGAACCGCTTCTCCCGCGACACGCTGCCGTGGTGGACCCGGCACAGGACCTCGCCGGCCCGCTCGTTGACGTGCCGGGCGGTGCGCTCGGCCAGGGCCCGGTTGTTCACGAAGATCAGCGTGGAGCGATGGCTCCGGACGAGGTCGTGGAGCTCGTCCCACACGCTCGGCCACACGCTCTCCCCCGGCAGCTCCCGGAAGTCCTCCACCGGGGCCTCGACCGTGAGATCGATCTCCTTCCGTCCTCCGGAGTCCAGGACCCGGACAGGCCTGCCCGCTCCCTGCTCACGGCCCCCCAGCCACGCGGCCACCCGATCCGCGGGCCTCACCGTGGCCGACAGCCCCACGCGCTGGTACGGCCGTCCGGTCAGCCACGCCAGCCGCTCCAGCGACACGGCCAGGTGGGCGCCTCGCTTGTTCGGGGCCAGAGCGTGAACCTCGTCGACGATCACGGCCTCGACCCCCGACAGCGTGGCCGCCGCCCGCTCCGACGTGAGCATCAGGTACAGCGACTCGGGGGTGGTGATGAGCACGTCCGGCGGCCGGCGTACCAGGCGCTCCCGCTCCCGCTGCGGAGTGTCGCCGGTCCGGATCCCCATGGAGATGCCGGGGGCGGGCCGGCCCAGGCGCTCCGCGATCTCCTCCATGCCGGCCAGCGGCACCTCGAGGTTGCGGTGGATGTCGTTGCCCAGCGCCTTCAACGGGGTGACGTACAGGAGCCGAACCCCGGCTTCGTTCGTCGGCTCACGGGCCAGGCGGTCCAGGAACACCAGGAAGGCCGCCAGGGTCTTCCCCGACCCGGTGGGGGCCACCACCAGCGCCGACTCGCCCCCGGCCAGGGCCGGCCAGGCCAGGTCCTGGGCCGGGGTGGGCTCGCCGAAGGTCTCCCGGAACCAGGTCCCCGCGAGATCGCCGAGGACCGCGGACGCGTCGCTCATGCTCCGGCCATCGTATGACGCCCCGCCGACGAGCTATGGGGCCAGGCGGACCCGGCCGGACCCTCGACCGGCCAGGGCCGCGGGACCAGCGAGGACCAGGCCCTCGGCCGACAGCCGTGCGACCGCCGAGGCCACGTCGGCGAGAGGACGGCCCAGCCGTCCGGCCAGCGCCGCCAGCGTCGTCGATTCCACCCCTCGGAGATCGCGGATCACCGCGCCGCGGAGCTGGCGGAGCGATCCCTCGAACCGCGCCTGGCGGCGCTGGGGTCGGACGGGTGTCGAGCCCTGGAGCCGGAACCGGCACGTCCTCGACAGCGGACACGCCTGGCACCTCGGGACCGGCCTGCAGACCTCGCGGCCGAGATCCATGAGGGCCTGGTTCCACGAGCCGGGGGCGCCCCGATCGAGCCACTCGGCGGCCGCGACCTCGATCTCGGCCGGGACGGCGTCGTCCCGGCCGAACCTGGCCCTTGCCACGACCCGTCGAACGTTCGTGTCGACGGCCGGGACCGGGACCCCGTGACCGATCGAGGCCACCGCGGCCGCCGTGTACGGCCCCACGCCGGGGAGTTGGGCCAGCACCTCGGGGTCGGCGGGCACCTGGCCGCGATGATCCCGCATCACCGTGCGAGCCGCCTCGGAGAGTGCCACCGCTCGCCGGTTGTAGCCGAGCGAACCCCAGGCCCGAACGACGTCCGCCCGGGACGCCCGGGCCAGCGCCCGGATCGTGGGGAACCGTCGCACGAAGGAGCGGTACGCCGGCGCGACCCGGGCGGCCTGGGTCTGCTGGAGCATCATCTCGCTGACCAGCACCCGGTACGGATCGCGGGCTCCCCGCCACGGATATGCGCGGCGGCGCGGAGCGAACCACGCCAGCACCTCGGCCCGGCCCCTCATCGGTTCGGGCTGCGGCGAAACGCGATCACCGCGATCCCCTCCCCGTCCCATCCGATCGTCTCCACGGCGCGCTGGCTCGGACAGCATCCCGGGTCTCGCCCCCGGTACACGCCGTACGCGAACCGGAGCAGGTCGCCCTCAACGCGGATCTCCCCGCCCCGGGCGGTGGCCCGGTAGAGCTCGGTGGCCAGGCCGCCCCCATCGCCCATCGACACGATCCACAGCTCCAGCGGCCCCGCCGTGGCCCCGAAGTTGCCGATACCCACGACCATCTCCGGCTGCCCGTCGCCCGCGAAGTCGACAGCCTCGAGGGCCTGGACGGACTGCCCCACGAACCCGGCGCCGGCCGCCGCGAGCATGTGCGGCGGCGCCCCTCCCCCGGGCGGTGCGGAACCGGTGGCGTCGAACACCCGGGCCCACCGGCCGTCGCGGACATCGAAGACCTCGAGGTAAGGGGTGGCGATCCCGAGGTCGTCGGCGGCCACCGACGCGGACGAGATCATCACCTCCTCGACACCATCGCCGTCCAGGTCTCCAGCCACCGTCTCCACGGGGGTGGCCCCAGGCCGCACCAGCCGGTCCGGCGGCGGGGCGGGGGGCGGGGGGCTCGGCCCGCCCACCTCGGCCCGGCACGCCAACGTCGTGGCCGTCAGCGCGGCGACGACGAGGAGGCCCGGACGGGACATCCGGGCGATGCTACCTTCCGGCGGGCTAGGCCCGGGCGTCGATCAGTCGTCGGTTCAGCTGCCGGAGCTGACGGAGCTCAAGGAGCCGCATCGCCAGCCAGACTCCCGCGCCGGCGGCCAGCCACGGCTTCCACCGGCCGTCGGCCAGCGCCGCGGACAGCCGCTCCGCCGTGCCCTCCGGCACCACCTGAACCACCGGCTGGACGGGCCGGCGCGGCTCGGCGGCCCGGCGCTTCCTCTTCTTCCGGCGGAGGACGGACATGAGCACCAGGCCCGTGACCCCTCCGCCGACCGCCACGCCCGCCGCTCGCTTCGCCCACACGGCCGGCTGGGGCATCCGCCGCTCCAGCTCTCGCATCTCGGCGTCGAGCCGGTCGCGGATGTCCTCGATCTCCCTCACCGTCGCAGCTGCGCTCTGGCCCATTCCACGTCCTCCTTGATCGTGCGCTTCGCCTGCTCGGGCGCCACCGGCTGCTGCAGCCGCGACCTCCCGTAGAGGGCGGCCCCGACCGCCACCACCAAGACGACCCCCGCCACGATCAGCAGTGCCGCCCACAGCGGGAGCACCAGGTCCAGGGCCGCGGCCGCGGCCGCGCCGAGGAACCCCAGCACGAACAGGCCGAGCGCCGCGGCGACGGCGAACGCCGCCGCTCCCTGGAGCTTCGCCGAGATCCCCTCGGTGATCTCTTGGCGCGCGAGCTCGACCTCCTTCCTGATCAACAGGCCCACGTCCCCGGCCATCCGCCCCACCAGCTGAGGTGTGGACAGGTCGTCGGGCCGGCCGTCCCGTCTGTCGGTGTTCATCCGTAGCCCTCCTCTCTCCTCCAGCAGGACCGCGTTCAGCTCGGCCCCGTACACGAACAGCCTGGCGGCCAGGTACATGATCACCAGAACCCCCACGGCCGTGGCCAAGGCCCCGTACACCGGCGTGGAGCCCTCGGCCGTCCGGCCCGCGTACCAGGCGCCCAGGAGCTTCAGGCCCGACCATCCCAGGGCCACGAAGACGGCCCCGGGCACCAGGTCGGGCCAGGCGGCTCGGCCCCTCCGGAGTACCCGGTAGGTGACCAGGAACAGCACCACGTCCAGCCCGAAGGCCATCAGCATCGCCACCGCCCGGAGCGCGATGCCAGCCGGCCCCTGGCTCTCGAGGCTCGCGGCGACCGCCGCCAGGGACGTGGCGGTCAGACCCACCAACCCCAGCCCCACCGTGACGGCCACGAGCCAGATCAAACGTCGCAGGCCCGCCCTGGGGGGGCCCTCCCGGAACACGATGCGGACGGCGTTCCGCCCGGCCCCCACCACGCCCGTCCCGGACCACAGGAGCCCCGCCAGGGCCACCAGGCCCACGGCCACCCGGCTCTCCTGCGCGGCCCGGAGGCTCCTCTCCACCAGGGCCTCCACGCCGGGGATCGAGCGGGTCAGGGCGGCCTCCACCTCCGCCTGGAACCCGGGGTTCCGGTCCATGGCGAACCCCACGATCGACACGCCCAGGAGCACGAGGGGGAGGAACGACAGGAAGCCGTAGTAGGCGATCGCCGCGGCCAGATAGCCCCCGGCGTCGTCCCCGTACCGCTCGCTCGTGGCCCGGGCGATCCGGACCACCGAGCTCTGCTTGATCCGCTCCAGCATCTCCCCGTTGGTTACCCCCCCGGGGAACGGCCCTAACGGAGCCGTTCAAGGAGGTCGGTCATCCTCCCGATACTCCGTAACGAACGACCGACGACAAGGGAGTGACGACATGCACTGGGACGTTCGGCTGACGGAAGCGAACCTGGTGGTCGCCGACCTCATCGGCGCCGCCATGGGCCGCCGCCCCGCCGAGGACGACAACGAGGACGCCTCCGACCAGGGCTGACCCCTGGAAGCGGCAGACCCTCGAGGGGGAGGGAGCCGTCCTCGAGGGCCTGCTCTCGGGCTTGGCCGCCAGGGCCCCGTTGGGTCTACCCGGCCACCAGGGGCTGAGGCGGTCCGCCGCCACTCTTATTTCCACGTAGCGGGGGCTGAAACCTCCTCGGCGGTTTGGCCCTCCGACCGGCGGGATAGGTCATCGAGAACGGAGCCTCGAAGGGAGGACCCATGTCGATCCTGGTTCGCCACGCCATGACCGAGTCGCCCCAGACCGCCGGGCCAACGATGAACGCAGCCGATGCGGCCGCGATGATGAAGCAGTTCGACACCGGGGTCATCCCCGTGGCGGAGGAAGGGCGGCTGGTGGGCCTGGTGACCGACCGAGACCTCGTGCTCAGAGTGCTCGCCGAGCGGAAGGATCCCCTCGACGTGCGCCTGCAAGAAATCGCCACGACCGTGCCGGTGACCGTGACCCCTGACACGAAGCTGTCGGAAGCTCGGTCGATGATGGCCGAGCACCGGATCCGCCGCCTCCCGGTGGTGAAGGCCGGGGAGCTGGTGGGCATCCTGTCCCTCGGCGATGTAGCCCTGGCCGATGCGTCCGAGCGCGCGGTTGGGGAGACCCTGGAGGAGATCTCCGAGTCCACCTCCACCGCGGACGTCTCGAACTACCCGCCCCGGGGAACACCCGACCGGGTCCAGCGGGCCCATCGGGACGAGCGCGGCTGACGGAATACCGGTCGCAGGCCGCAGGTTCGGGGAGTCCATGCGGATCGGTATCGGTCTTCCCAACCCCATCCCCGGAACGCCGGGCAGGCTCCTGGTGCGGTGGGCCGCCCGAGCTGAGGAGCGCGGATTCTCCACGCTGGCCACGATCGATCGGATCGCCTACCCGAGCTACGAGTCCCTGGTCGCGCTGGCTGCGGCGGGGGCCGTGACCGAGAGGATCGGCCTGCTGACGAACATCCTGCTGGCACCGACCCGCAACCCCGTCCTCCTGGCGAAGGAAGCCGCCAGCGTCGATCAGCTCTCCGGCGGCCGCCTGACCCTGGGCCTGGCCGTGGGCGGCCGGCGGGACGACTTCGTGGCCTCGGAGCGCGGATTCGAGGATCGGGGCCGGCGGTTCGATGAGGACCTCGAGCTGCTGCACGGCGCCTGGCGGGGCGAGCTCGTAGGCGGGTGTCCGAAGCCGTCCACGCCCAGGCCGGTCGCCGGGCAGGTGCCCATCCTGATGGGGGGCACGGCGGACGCCGTGATCGACCGAGTGGTGCGGTGGGGAGCCGGGTGGACCGCTGGCGGAAGCGGCCCGGACCAGGTGGCGCCGTTCGCGGAGCGGGTTCGGGCGGCGTGGAAGGAGGCCGGCCGCGAGGGTCGGCCCCGGTTCGTAGCTCTCAACTATTTCTCCCTCGGCGACGAGATCGTCGACGACTCGAAGGCCTACCTCCTCGACTACTACGCGTACCTCGGGCAGTGGGCGCAGGGCATCGCCGACGGGACACCCAGGAGCCCCGAGGACGTCCGGACCACCGTCAGCCGGTTCGAGGAGGCCGGGGTCGACGAGCTGATCTTCGACCCCACGGTGGCGGACCTCGAACAGGTCGACCGGCTCGCCGACCTGGTCCTCTAGCTCCGGCGGAGCTCCCGCAGCGACGCCCTCGGCCGCCAGTCCCGAACCGACCGGTCCGAGGACCATGGGGCGTACGGGGCCATGGTGAGCCCGGCCAGGGCGATCAGCACCCGATCGTAGTTCACCCGCCAGCCGGCGAAGTCCCGCCATGCCTGCTCCCTGTCGGGCTTGAGAGGGATCCCCTGGGCGGCCAGCGCCTCGCACGCCCGGTCGAACTCGTCTCGCTGGATCATGACGGGATCGTCGGGCCGAGGGTCGGGGTCGAACGGGATCCGGAAGAAGGCCGCGATCCGCCTGAGCGAGAGGTAGCCGGCCCTGATGCAGTACGCCGCGTCCGCGTCGGGGGGACGGTCCACGGCCGAGAGCATGAGCGAGGCCGCGTCAAGGATGGTCCCTGCCGACGTCACCCAAGAGTGCTCGGGGATGGGCGACCGGAAGAAGGCCACCGCAGGGAACGACGTGTGCGTCTCCTGGAGCTCCAGGAACCACTGCTCCCCTCGGCGCCACAGGATCCCCAGCTTCGCGAACCGATCCACCCGCCAGCTCCGCTGGAGGACCTCCACCGCAGACGGCGGGGATCCCCCGCGAAGCTCCATCCCGGCGACCAGGTTCTCCCGGCGGGAGAACACCCCGTAGATCGACGGCAGGTAGGTGATCAGCAGGGCCAGGAGGATCAGCCCCAGGGCGGCCTCGGCGAAAACGAGGACCGTGGCCGGGAGGTCGTGAGGCTCGGCGAATCCCAGCGTCAGCACCGCGGAACCCGACAGGGTGAAGGACTCCCGCAACGACCTCCCCCCCAACCCCCAGTACATCCCGGTGAAGGCGAAGATCACGATGGTGATCCACGTGAGGACCAGGATCAGGAGGCTGGCCGGAGCGTACAGGGCCATGACGTGATCCCGCTTCTCGTAGGGCGCGCTGGGCCGGGCCCGCAGCCGGAAGAGCCGCCGCATCTGGAAGAACACGAAGCGGGTGAGCCGCGAGGGGATCCCCCGGGGGATGACCACGGTCCGCACCGCGGAGCCGACGGTGGCCACCACCGCAGCCG
>JBOGVZ010000014.1:0-4278 GCA_050692985.1 Actinomycetota bacterium | reverse complement strand
CCCTCGGCCACCGCCCGGACGATCCGCGGCTTCGTCCATCGGTTGTTGATGAAGCCGAGCGCCAGGATGGGAAGGAACGCCGCCACCTTCAGGAGGAGGGCGATCCCGTACGAGGAGTCCACCAGGGCTCTGAGAGCTCGAACCTCGGTCCACGCGCGGACGACGCCGCTCCCGACCAGCGCCGCCACGGCGATCACGGCCAGGTCGGAGAACCTGGCTACCACCGGGGCCAGAGCCCTGGCCCGAGCTTCCGGACTCAGGTCGCGCGTGGCCGGGAAGGCACCTCTGACGAGCAGGAGCAGGCCGCCCATCCACATGGCCGCAGCGACCATGTGGAGCACGTCGGCGGCGACGTTCAGCGCCACCGGCTCGGTCGTGCCGGCATGGCCCGCCAGGCCCGGGGTGGCCAGGAGCGCCACGACCAGCACGCCCCCCGCGGCCACCTGCCACGAGGTCGGCCGAACTGCCACGGCCGCTGCGCCGACGCTCCGACGCGGGTCCAACGACCGCCGAACCGCCGGCCACATGAGCGCGCAGCCCACCAGCAGCCCCAGCCGGATCAGAGACACGATGCCGAACCGAGTCTCCGCCACCTCGGTCAGCACGTCGGGTGAGAAGGCCTCCCTGAGCGGAAGATCGGCGGCAAGCGAGCCCTGCAGGATGTACAGGGCGATGGTCGACACGACCGCCACGACCCACGCGGTCACCACGATGCCGCGCCAGCGGGCGGCGAAGCCGCTCTGGACCTCCTCTGACGGCACCAGGATCCGCCCCCACACCAGGATGAGGAACAGGGCCGCGCCGGCCAGCAACAGCAGGGACGCCAGGTTGAACCACCGTCCCACCGCCGCCGCCCCGGACTCGAGCGGTCCGGATCGAGCCTCTCCCCCGAGGACCTGATCGATGATCCCCTGGGGGTTCTGCCCCGGTTCGCCCACGTGGAACACGAAGCCTTCGCTGATCGGGTGCCCGTCGGCCGACACGATCCTCCAGGCCACCGTGTAGGTCCCCCGAGGCAGGTCGGGCTCCAGGGCGACTCGAACGGCATCGGGCGTCCCCGCCAAGTACTCGGTCTCACCGGCATCGACGCGGCCGCCATCGGTCCCGAAGACTCGGATCGAGCCGAACGAGATCTCCACCGGCTCGTTGAACTCCATGACCACTTCGGCCGGCGCTGTGTCCACGACCTCGTCGATCCGCGGTTCGGTCGACTTCACGATGGCGTGAGCCGAAGCCGGCAGGGCGGCAGCGACCGATGCCGTCGTCAGGCACAGGACGACGGCCCAGGATCGCGGGCGGAAGGCACGACGTGAGCCGTGCTCCACGTGACTCCCCTCCTTCGGTGGACGAATGAGCCCCCGGGTCAAGGTGGCCCGGGTGATGACGGAAGTCCTACGTGAATTCGCCGGGAGGTCCGCGGGGGTTCACCGGGCCCGCGGCGAGCCGCGGCCTGGGAAGGAGGCCGTCCCACGCCCGCGGGCACCCAAGGACCCGAGGAGCGCGAGGAAGGGTGCGCAGGAGGTCGGTCAGGCGGTCCACCAGGTGGGCCAGCAGGACCAGGAGCGTGGCCGCGCCCAGGGACACCACCACCTGAAGGACCACACCGATGAGGACCACCGGCTCGACAAGGAGCCGGTCCAGCTCGTGCCCGGAGGTCAGACGCTCCACGGCCTCCAGGCCGACGAACGCGAGGGTCTGGAGCACCATCAGCCGCCCGGCGGTGAGGCGCCACAGTGCCCCTGGGGCGGGTAGGTCAGCCTGGTGGATGCGTCCCACGGCGAATCGGGCCAGCGCCACGACCAGCGCCGCCAGGGCCACCGACACGATCACCGGCCAGGCCGCATGGCCGGTCTCCTCCAGGAGCCGGCCTCGCCGAACAGGATCCGGCGCTGCGACCACAAACGCCAGGACGTGGGTCAGGGCGGCACCCCCGGCGGCAAGGCCACCGAGCCACAGCCGCGTGGGCAGCCTCATGGGCAGACCCATTTGATGCGGATTCTATGACCCAGGCCCGGAAACCGCTAACCGACGCCCGAAGCGGCTCGAGCTGATTGCCCTGGCCTCGGCGAAATGTGCCTCACCAGTATAGGTTGGGGCGCATGGCCCGGCTGAGGCCGACCGCCAAGAGCCTCCACGTAGCCACCGCTCTGGGATTGGCTGCCACTGCCGTGGGGCTTTGGACTCAGACGGTAGCGGCCCACACCTTCGTGGAATCGACCAAACCCGAGGCCGGGTCAACCGTACGTGACACTCCGAGGTCGGTTCTGATCCGGTTCACCGAGCCGGCGGAGCTGACCTTCGGAGGGATCGAGGTCTTCGACCCAGACCGGAATCGCGTGGACACCGGCGAAACCGAGTATGCATCGGACGACCGAAGGGAAGTCCGGGTCGGGCTGGAACCGGAGCTATCAGACGGCACCTACATCGTTGAGTGGAGGGTCCTGGCTCTGGACGGCCATCCCCGTTCCGGCCGGTTCCGGTTCAAGCTCGACCAGCCCGTCGACCCCACCCCGCCGCCCACGCCCGAAGCCAGCCCGGTCTCTCCGAGCGCGGGGATGGGTGCGGGCCCTCCGGCCTCGGAGGAGCACGCGCCGCAGGGAGCCGGGGCGCTTCCACCCGTGCTTCTGGGGATCACCCGGTGGATCCTCTTCGCCAGTCTCCTGCTGCTGGTCGGCGTGGGAGCTTTCGCCCACGCCTCATGGCGCCCCGCCGCCTTGGAGGCCCGCCCAGCCGAGGTGGAGGGGGAGTTCCAGCGGCGCTTACGGCCGGTCGTGGGTTGGGCCTGGGTCGGCGCGGTGGTGGCCTCCGTGTCCTCCGTGGCCTTCCAGGGAGCCGTGGCTGCGGACGTTCCCCTGGGAGAGGCGGTGTCCGGCGAGATCCTGGGAGGCGTCCTGACGACCCGGTTCGGGCTGGTCACGGCGGTCCGGGTCGGTCTCCTGGCCCTGCTGGGAGCCGCGCTCCTGGGCGCCAGAGCCGCTCAGGGCCGGCGGATGCTGGTTCCCGCCGTGGCCCGCCGAAGCCTGGGTGCGGCCGCCGCGGCCCCCGAGGCGCGTCGGTCCATGGTGGGTTGGGCCCTGGTGGGAGTGGCGTTGTTGGCCACCATCAGCCTGACCGGGCACGCCGGAACCTCGTCTCCGATCGTCCTCGGGATGGGGGCCGACGTGGCCCATCTCGCCGCCGGGGCGACATGGGTCGGTGGCCTGATCGGCCTGTTGGCGCTGGCGTTCCCAGCCACCAGGCGGCGAAGTGACGGGGAGCGGGTTTCGCTGCTGGCGCCGGTGGTAACCCGGTTCTCGAACCTCGCCGTGTGGTCCGTGGCTCTGCTGGTGGCCACCGGGACGATCCGGGGTTGGATGGAGATCCGAACCCTGGCCGGGCTGACCGGAGAAGCCTACGGCATCACCCTGTTGGTCAAGCTGGCGGTGGTCGTCCCCCTGCTGATCTTGGGGGCCGTCAACAATCGGTGGACCAAGCCGAGGATCCGGCGCGCGGCACAGGAAGCCACCGAAACGGAGTCAGGAACCTCGGCGCTCCGGACCCTGAACAGGTTGGTCCTCCTCGAAGTGTTATTGGCCGCAGTCGTCCTGGCTGTCACGGCGGTCCTGGCCGCTCAGTCTCCCCCTGCCGGAGAGATGGGCGGGACGCACTGATCCTCCCGTAGAGCTCTAGGATTCGAAGGCGGTTGTCGAGTCGACGTGCCACCACTCGCGGAGGGAGCGGCACAGGCCGGACCCCCGGTCGAAGTCGAGCACGAACGCGCCGTCAAGGCGGAACCGTTCGCCATCCCGGACCCGCACGTAGGAGACCCACCAGTGGACGAAGGCCCGGTCGCCCTCCACGTGGAGGACGTTGGAGCCGAACGAGATGTCGTCCTGGCGATCGACCACTTGGTCCTGCCAGTACGCCCGGATGGCCTCCCGGCCGGTCATGACCTCGTCGAACGGGGTCTCCCGGTAGGTGGCGTTCTCAGTGAATAGCGCCGCGGCCGCCTCGGGGTCCTTCGTCTCCCAGGCCCACCCGTAGGCGGCCAGCCAGCCCTTCAGGACGGTCCGGTTCAGGAGCCCTGCTGGGTGGTCTGGCCGTAGCGGCGGCGGAACCGGTCGACCCGGCCGCCGGTGTCCACGAGCTTCTGCTTGCCCGTGTAGAACGGGTGGCACACGTTGCAGATCTCGACGTGGATCTCTGGCTTCGTGGCCCGGGTCTCGAACGTGTTCCCGCACGAGCACCGGACGGTGGCCTTGCCATAGTCGGGGTGGATGCCCTGCTTCACGAGTACTC
>JBOGVZ010000013.1:0-3012 GCA_050692985.1 Actinomycetota bacterium | reverse complement strand
CAAGGAAGGAGGGGATGCGCCGGGCGCGAGAGGCGAGAAGGATGGAGGCGCACGGAGGGACCGGGGAGGACCGATGAGCGTGGATATTCTGTCACCGGTTCCGGTCAAAAGGTCTGGCGCGGTCCAGAATCCTGTCACTGAAGGACCGCATTACCGATGGAACTCCCAACGGCGCGGTGGTGGTTGGTGACCAGGAGGTGCCCCTTCCAGGTTTCTTCGAAGAGATTGGTGGGCCTTCCTTCGCACCTCTTGCTGTGGCCCCCGACGGCGACTTCGCCTACGTTCAAGGGCCGGCGTCGATCGGCACGTATGACGTCGAGATGAGAAGGACATTGCCCGACACAGCCCCTCTCGACGCTAACTGCGGACCTGCGAGCATCATGCCTCTCGCGCAGACCCGCCGTGTCGCGGCGGTGTGCGTGGGCTCACAGAGCGTTAGCATCATGCAGATAACCTCATCGGGAGCCCTGGGTAGCGAAATCTCCTACCCGTTTCCTGTCGTTGCCGACGGCCGCACGGATTCGTTCGGAAACGAGCTTGCATTGGGCAGCGCGCACTGGGCCGTCACTTCTGAAGATGCAACACGCCTGTGGCTCGTGACCGGAAACGGTCATGTGTTCGAAGTCGATACGACCGATGGTGACATAGTCGAATCAGCAGACCTGCGACTAGGCTCTGAGGACTTCGTCCCGTATGGCCAGGTTCGTCTCTCGGACGATGGTGGGAGCCTGCTTGTCGGGCTTCAGAAGGTGTCGGCCATGATTCGAGGTGAATCGGTGATCAGCGATCGGATTCTGGTTGTCGACACCGGTTCTTGGGCCGCATCAGAGGCGGTTCCGGCCGGCAGTCAGATCACCTGGTTCGGTCTGGACGCCTGGGGCGATATCTATGTGCTGGACCGTAGGAAACCATTGCTCACTGTCCTGGATTCGCAAGGATCGAATGTAGAAGCGATCATCCCCCTGCCTGGTGAGCCCAGGCAGCTCGTGATGTAGCCGGACCAGGCGACGGTCGGCGGACCGGCCATCTCTGAACCCGGTTCCGTGGACACCCGGCACGTGGAATCGTAAGGGAAGTACGGAAGGAGGATCGGGAACCAAGAATAAGGGCTAAAGGTTCAGCAGCCGCTCGGCATTACCTCGCAGGATGTTATCCCTGGCCTTCTGGGGATAGCCGAGAGCCTCGAACTCGGCGAACCATCGGTCCAGCGAGATGAATGGGTAGTCGCTGCCGAACAGCGTCCGCTCGTTGAGTCGCTTCCCCGCTTCGCGGACCACCTCCGGCGGGAGGTACTTGGGGGCCCAGCCCGACAGCTCGATCCACACGTTCGACTTGTGCAGGGCGATGGCCAGGCACTCCTGGAACCACGGCCATCCGAAGTGGGCGGCCACCCAGGTGACGCCGGGGAAGTCCGCGCCCACCGAGTCCAGGAACCCCGGGTGCGAGTAGCGGATCTTCGTCCCTCCGGCCCCCGGGGTCCCGGCGCCGATCCCGCAGGTGCCGGTGTGGAACAGCAGCACCAGGCCGAGGTCCTGGGCCCGCTCCCACAGGGGGGAGAACCGCTCCTCCCCCGGGTGGAAGGCCTGCATGGTGGGGTGGAACTTCAGGCCCCTGAGCCCCAGGTCCGCGGCCCGGGTCATCTCGTCCAGGGCGTCTTCGGCGTGGGGGTCCACCGAGCCGAACCCAATCAGCACGCCGGGGTATTCGTCCGACAGCTTCGCCAGGCGCTCGTTCCCCATCCACGGCCGCCCGGTGGTGGTGTGGTCGTCCCAGTCGAGCACCACGCCCAGGATGTCCCGCTCCCGGTACTCCTCGGCCACCTGGTCGAGGGTCTTCCGCTCCGGCGAGGACCGGAAGTAGCGCTCGGTGGCCTCCAGGTGCGGGCCGATGGCGTTCTCCAGCCACTCCTCGGTGGGGAGGTGGACGTGCAGGTCGACGGCCCGCACGCTACTTCGAGTAGTCGTAGAAGCCCTTGCCGGTCTTCCGCCCCAGGAAGCCCGCCTGGACCATGCGCTTGGCCATCGGCGAGGGGGCGAAGTCCGGCGTCTTGAACTCCTCGTACAGCACGTCGGCCACGGCCATCATCGTGTCCAGCCCGATCAGGTCGAGCAGCTCGATGGGCCCCAGGGGGTGGCCCAGGCCCAGCTTCACCGCGGTGTCGATATCCTCCTTGGAGGCGAACCCCTCCTCCCACATCCGCACCGCGGCGTTCAGGTAGGCGGTCAGCAGGTAGTTCACGATGAACCCGGCCCGATCCTTGGCCACCACCGTGGTCTTCCCCAGCAGCTCCCCGTAGCCCCGGGCGAACTCCAGGGTCTCGTCCGAGGTCGTCAGCGCCCGGACCAGCTCCAGGAGCTTCATCACCGGCGGCGGGTTGAAGAAGTGGGTCCCCACCACCTTGTCCGGGCGGTTCGTTGCGGTGGCCATCTGCACCACCGGGAGCGAGGAGGTGTTCGTGGCCAGGATGACCTCGTCGCGGGTGATCTGGTCGAGGGTGCGGAAGATGTCCAGCTTGGCCGGGAGGTTCTCGGTGATGGCCTCGATGACCAGGTCGGAGTCGCCCACCTCCTCGATCGAGGTGGTGCCGTGGATGGAGGACAGGACGCCGCCCCGGTCCTCCTCGGAGAGCTTCCCCTTGTCCACGGCCTTGGCCAGCGACTTCTCGATCCTGGCCCGCCCCTCCTGGACCTTGTCGTCGTCGAGCTCCACGTACGTGACCTGGGCCCCGGCCTTGGCGCAGACCTCCACGATCCCCGAACCCATGATCCCGCAGCCGATCACGCCGACCTTCTTCACGTCGTCAGGCTTCATCCGTCCTCCTCAGAAGTGAGATGCCCGGCCAGCCTACCGGCGGCCCCGACCGGCGCGCAAAGGGCTCAGTCGCCGGGGGTAGCGTCGGCTGGAAGGCAGCACCGAGAGAACCCAGCTTCCGAGGAACAGATGAAGAAGGCACGTAGGCTCACTCCCGAACAGCCGCAAAGCGTCGAGAGGAGCCTACGTGCGCAGGATCAC
>JBOGVZ010000012.1:0-21817 GCA_050692985.1 Actinomycetota bacterium | reverse complement strand
GCGCGGGTGAGGCGCCGGCCGACGGAGCCATCAGGGTGGGCTCAGCACTCCCCGACGTACAGCGTGTCCTGGACCTCCGGGTCCTCCAGGTTGTCCTCGGTGACCACGGTGAGCGGGGTGCTGATCTGGGCCTCCACGTCCTCGCCCCGGAGGGCCGCTACCGCCTGCTCGACCCCCTGCCGTCCGATCTCCCGGGGGTTCTGGGCCACCAGGCTCTGGACCAGGCCCTCCTGGACCTGCGCCACCTGCCCGGGGCTGGCGTCGAACCCGACGATCTTGACGTCGCCCAGGAGCCCGGCCTCCCGCAGGCCGCTGGCGGTTCCCTCGGCCGAGAACAGGTTCGTGGCGAACACACCGGCCAGGTCCGGCTCCGCGGCCAGGGTGGAGGTCACGATCTGGGCCGCCGTCTCCGGCTCGTTGTGGCTGAACTCCGTGCCCAGGTAGTCGATGTCGCCGTAGTTGGCGATGGCCTCCTCGAAGCCCTGCTGGCGCTCTTCCACGGTGGACACGCCGGGGTCGGTGGTGATCACCATGACCTTGCCCTCTTCCCCGATGAGCTCGGCCAGGGCGTCACCGGCCACCCGCCCACCCTCGACGTTGTCCGTGGCGATCCGGGACACGCCGATGTCCGGGGCGTCGACGATGGTGTCCACCAGGACGATCGTGATGCCGGCATCCTGGGCCGCCTGGAGCGGCGGGATCATCGCCGTCCGGTCCGTGGGAGCGATCAGGATGGCGTCCGGGCCCTCGGCCACCACGGCGTTGACGATGGGTGTCTGGAGCGTGGGGTCGAACTCCTGGGGCCCCTGCACGTCGATGTTCACCCCCAGCTCCTGGGCCGCCTCCCGGGCGCCGCAGTCCATGGTGACGTAGAACTCGTCGCCCCGTACCCCCTGGATGAGGACGACGTCGAGCTCCTCCTCGCCGTCGGGGGGCGCGGCCTGGTCCCCACAGGCCGCGGCCACGACGGCCCACGCGGCCACCAGGGCCAGCAGGATCCGCCTGCTCATGGCACCTCCTCCTTCCTCTCCGCTGCCGATCCTTCTACTGCCGTTCCCTCGCACGCCGCTTGAGCTGGTCCACGTACACGGCGAGCACCAGGACCGCCCCCACGGCGACCTGCTGCCAGAAGGGCTGGACCCGGATGATGATGAAACCGTTCTGGAGCACGGATGGGATGAACACCCCAACCACCGTCCCGGCGATCGTCCCCACACCGCCGAACAGGCTGGTGCCGCCGATCACCACCGCGGCGATGGCCTGGAGGTTGTCCGTGGCGTGGCCCTGGATGGTGGTGGCGGTGAATCGGGCCAGCGACAGGAACCCGGCCAGGCCCGCCAGCAGTCCGGCCATGCCGTACACCTTGATCAGGTGCCGGGGGACGTTGATGCCGGCGCGCCGGGCCGCCTCGGCGTTGGAGCCGATCGCGAACGTGAACCGCCCGAAGCGCGTGAAGTGCAGCAGCACGGCTCCGAACACGGTGACCCCCGCGGCGATCACCACCAGGTACGGGATCGTGTCGAACAGGCGCCCGATCCCCACGGTGGTCACCAGCTCGATGGGCATCCCCCGGACGTTGATGCCGCCGGTGAGCAGGAGGGCGCTCCCCAAGGCCATCCCCAGCGTCCCCAGGGTCACGATCAGCGGGGGGATCCGGGCCTTGGCGATCAGCGTGCCGTTCACCAGGCCCCAGGCCAGCCCGGCCGCCAGCGTGCTGACCAACCCCACCAGGATCGCCGTGAGCCCCTCCCCTCCCATGGCCCGCATCACCAGCGCGCCGACCACGCTGGAGAACACCAGCACCGATCCCACGGACAGGTCGATGCCGGCGGTGATGATCACGAAGGTCATGCCCACCGAGATGATCAGGAGCCCGGAGGCGTCGATCATGACGTTGCGGACGTTCGATACCGAGGCGAAGGCGTCGAAGTTGAGGGCAGCGAACACCCCGATGATCACCAGCAGCACCAGGAATATCCACGTGGACGTGGCCGCGACCAGGCTGGCCACCCCCCGCCGGCGGACCAGCACCTCCTCGCCTGGGATCCGCTCGGCGGGCTCGACCTGGTCGAGGGGCGTCCGGTCCGGCCCCATCAGGTCCCCTCCTCTTCCCGGGCCCCGGTCATGGCCCGCACCACGTCGTCCATGTTCACCTCGCCCGGGTCCATGACCGCCACTCGCTTGCCCAGTCGCAGGACGTGGATGCGGTCCGCGACCTCGAACACCTGGGGGAGGTTGTGGCTGATGAGGACCACCGACATCCCCGCCTCGCGTAGCCGCCGGATGAGGTCCAGGACCTTCTGGGCCTGGATCACCCCCAGTGCCGCCGTGGGCTCGTCCATGAAGATGACCCGGCTGGCCCAGGTGACCGCCCGGCTCACGGCCACTCCCTGGCGCTGGCCGCCGGACAGCATGGCCACCTCCACGCCGGTGTCCTGGAGACCGATCCCCAGCGACGCGAATGCTTCCTCGGCCCGGGCCCGCATGGCCTTCTTGTCCAGGAACCCCAGCCTGCCCAGCAAGCCGGCCCGGAAGACCTCGCGGCCCAGGAACAGGTTGGCCGCCGGGTCCAGGTCCTCGGCCAGGGCCAGGTCCTGATACACGGTCTCGAGCCCCAGGTGCCTGGCCTCGATCGGGGTGTCGATCATCACCGGGCGTCCCTCGAACCGGATCTCCCCGCCGTCCGGCTGGAGGGTCCCGGACAGGATCTTGATCAGGGTGCTCTTCCCCGCGCCGTTGTCCCCCACGAGGGCGGCCACCTCCCCGGGCAGCACCTCGAAATGGATCCCCTGGAGGGCCCGGACGTGGCCGTAGTTCTTGACCATCCCCCGGGCCTCCAGGAGCGGACCGTTGCCCGTGGCGGCGACGGTCACCGGGGGACCTCTCCCGACCCTCGGGCCACGAGCTCGGTGGGAAGGACGATCCGCTGCGGCGGCCGCTCGTCCCCCTGGAGGCGGGAGAAGAGCAGCTCGGCGGCCCTCCGCCCCATCTCCCGGGGGGAGTTGCGGATCACGCTGACCCCCACCAGGTCGGCCAGCTCGAAGTCATCGAACCCCACCAGGGCCACCCCGGCGCCCCCGGCCCGGAGCGCGTGGAGCGCGCCGATGGTCACCCGGTTGTTGGTGGCGAAGATGGCCGTGGGCGGATCGGGCAGAGACAGCAGCTCCCGGGTGGCCGCCTCCGCCTCGCGCACGTCGTGGGCCCCCACCCGGAGCAGGTCCTCGTCGATCGGGATACCGGCCTCCTCCAGCGTGGCTTGGTATCCGGACACTCGCTCGCTGATCGTGTAGATCGTCGGCGGATCGGCCACTACCCCGATCCGGTGGTGGCCCTGGGCCAGGAGGTGCTGGACCGCGCGGCGGGCCCCGCCCACGTTGTCGAGCAGGATCTCGTCGACCTCGACGCCCTCGGCCGGGCGATCCATGAACACCACAGGGGTCCCCAGACGGATCTCGTCCAGGAGGTAGGCGTGGTCCCTGCCGGCGGGAACGATGAGGAGCCCTCCCACCCGGCGCTCCAGGAGTGCCCCCACGGCCTTCCGCTCGGCCCCCGGATCCTCGTCCGAGCTGGCGGTGATCACCATGTACCCGCGCTGCCGGGCGACCTCCTCCACGCTCCGGGCCATGCTGGAGTAGAAGGGGTTCCGGACGTCCTCGATCACGAGCCCCACGGTGGCCAGGGGGCGGCCCCTGCGAAGGTTCCGGGCGATATCGTTGGCGCGGTACCCCAGGGCCTTCACCGCGTCCCTGACCCGGGCCGCGGTCTCCGGCCGGACCCCCGGCTCGTCGTTGATTACACGCGACACGGTCTTCAGGCTGACCTCCGCCCGCCTGGCCACGTCAACCATCTTCGGCCGAGCCCTCACCTCCGCTTGGCCCCCCAGACCCGGGACGTGAGACAACGTTGTCAACTACCACAGCACGGCGGCGGCCCGAATGTCAAGCCGGCGCGAGGTGGGACGCCGCCCGGACGACGGCCCGGCTATCGTTGGCTCGGACGCGGGAGCTGCGCGGATGGTCGATCGACTGGCGGTGGTGACGGGGGGCAGCTCGGGCCTGGGCCTGGCCCTGGCCGAGGGGTTGAACGCCGAGGACATCGGGGTGGTCATCCTCGCCCGGGACGCCGCCCGTCTCGAGGATGCTCTGGGACACCTTCGGGCCGCGGGCGTCGAGGTCCGTGGGGTCCCCTGCGACGTCTCGGACCAGGCTCAGGTGCGAGCGGCATTCCAGGACGTCGCAGCCAGCGGCACCCTGAGGTTCCTGTTCAACGTGGCCGGGGTGGGCCGGTTCGGGCCGGTGGAGGACCTCACGGGGACGGCCGTGGACGAGGTCCTAGCCGGGAACCTCACGGGGTTGATGCTGGCCACCGCCACCGCCCTCCCGATCCTGCGGGCGGGCGGTGGGGGGACCATCGTCAGCGTGCTCTCCTCGGCGGCCCTGGTGGGACGCCCGGACGAGGCCGCCTACACCGCGGCCAAATGGGGCGCCCGGGGGTTCATGGAGGCGCTCCGGGCGGCCGTGAAGGGGAGCCCCGTGCGCACCCTCACGGTGTACCCCGGGGGGATGCGGACCCCGTTCTGGTCACCCCAGACCGGCCGCTCCCCGGACCTCACTACGTACATGGACCCCCGCGACGTGGCCCGCCAGATCCTGCGGGTGACGCTCGACCCCGGCGCCGCCCACGTCACCGAGATGACGATCTCCCGCTCTTGACCAACCGGCACGGCACCCGCGCCCCGTCCCAGTGGGACCGCTCGAAAACGCGGTCCCGAAGGCTGGCCCGACCAGCCCCTCAAGTGAGGTGGAAGGATGTCCCGAGACATCACAAGGGCGACCGGTCCACACTTCGAACCCTCGTGCGTCTCGCACTCCAGCGATACACGGAGTACGGCTTTGGCGACCCGGAGGTGCTGGGCCCTCTGGTCGAGCTGACCTACCTCGGCGACCAGGATCTGGGACAAGGCGACCGGTACGCTCGAGATGACCTGGGGGAGCAGATCCGCGAGCTGGTGCTGGCCTGGTTGCGTGGGCTCGTTGACCGCGGCATCGGCCCGCTGTTGCTCCGGCAGCAGGTCCGAGACCGGCTTCTCGACTCCCGCGAGCCCTGGAGAGCGCCAACATTTGCCTGACGGGGCTTCTCTTCACCCCATGCGACTCATCGCCGACGTCTTGAAGGCACATATCGGCAGCATCTTCGAGCTTGTGGATGCGCATGACTTGCGGCCCTCCCCTGTGGCGGCCGGAATGCATTGCCTGTAGGGTCGTCCGAGATCTGCTGACGCGAGGATCGGGGAGCGTGCCGGAGCAGGGTCAAACCGGTCGGTGGCCGACGGTGCTCGTTGCCGGCGCACTGATCGGTGTCGTCGAGGCGGTGTTCGCGGTCGCATTCGCTTCGCTCGTCTTCGGCGGACGGATCGTCTCCTACCAGGCTGAGGGCATCGGCTTGTACCTGGGTGCCGCGTTCCTGACCCTCGCGATCCTCGCCTGGCGCGCCGGGAAGCGGGGCGTGGTCGGCGGCCTGCAGGGGGCGGTCGCGGCGATCCTCTCGATCGTAGTCGCCAAGTCCGCCCTCCGGGGATCCTTGGAAACGGGCTTCCTCACCGTCGTCGCTGCGACCGTGGTGGTGACGGTCCTGTGCGGGGTGACGTTCCTCGTGCTGGGGGTACGCCGACGCAGTGACCTGATCCGGTACATCCCTGTTCCGGTCGTCGGCGGATTGATCGCTGGGGCAGGGTGGCTGCTCCTTCAGGGCGGTATCCACATGGCGATTGGCGAGCCGCTCTTCTACACGGACCTCGAGGATCTTTTCGAGGGCGGGGCTCTGCGCTTGTGGCTTCCCACCGTCGCCTTCGGCTTCGTCCTGCTGCTCGCCGTGCGGATCGTGAAGAAGCCCCTCACGATCCCAGTGACGATCGGCATCGGGCTGGCGGGGTTCGCGCTCGTGGTCCTCGCGATGGGGGCGTCGATGGACGACGTCCGTGAGGGTGGATGGCTGATGGGCCCGTTCTACGGGGACATGTTCTGGAACACCTGGAGCGCGCTCGCGCTCACCAACGCTGACTGGGTCTCCGTCGCGCGATCCTGGGCGGTCATCACCGTCGCGGTGATCGTGGCCGCCCTCGTGCTGCTGAATAGCCTCGGTCGCACCGAGGTCGTCCTCGACCAGGATCTGGATACCGACCAGGAGCTCCGTGACGCAGGGCTGCTGAACCTCGTCTCGGGCGCCCTGGGCGGGATGCCCGGCTACCACGCTCGCAACCTCACGTCCCTGGCGGCCGGTATGAACGTCGACGCCCAGCGCGCGGGCCTGGTCGCCGCCGCTGTCCCCCTGGCTACGCTGCTGTTCGGCGCAACGGTCCTCGAGCTCATACCCAGGATGATCGTGGGTGGGATGCTCGTGTTCCTGGGCCTCTCGTTCATCGCCGAATGGGTCTGGGAGCGGCGCAGGTCCTTGCCCCGGATCGAATACGTCGTCGTCCTGGTGATCCTCGCGGTCGTCGTGGCGCGGGGGTACTTGCCGGGGTTCGTCGTCGGGCTCGTGCTCGCGGTGGGCCTGTTGGCACTCACCTACGCCCGCGTGGACCTGGTGCACGAGGTCACCTTCGGCGACGTCTACCGCAGCAGTGTCGACCGCCCGCCCGATGAACGCGAACGCCTCCCTGCCCTCGCAGACAAGGTCCAGATCCTGCGGGTGAGCGGACACTTGTTCTTCGGTTCCGCGAATCGCCTGCTCGAGCGGATCCGGGCGCGAGTCGACAGCCAGACACCCCCCCGTTTCGTCGTGATCGACCTGGGGCGCGTGACCGGCGTCGACGCCTCTGCGGTAGCCACCCTGGCGAAGGCCGAACGTCTGGCCTCCGCCCAGGGCACGCAGATCGTGCTCACCGGGGCGTCCGAGGGGGTCCGCACACGGCTCGAGCGAGGCGGCGTGCTGGGCACGCAGGGCGTCGTCTCATTCGAGACCGACCTGGATAGCGGCTTGCTGCGCTGCGAGGAGGCCCTGCTCGAGCCCGCCGCTCCCGAGGGCGACGGGGTCACGGGGCCGGACGGTTTCCCTCCGGGGCTCGCCCCGCACTTCGAGCGCGTGCCGCTGGCGGAGGGGACCGTCCTGCTCCATCAGGACGAGCCACCGGGCGATATCTATGTGCTTGCGGAGGGCCGCCTGGCCGTGGAGATCAGCACGCCTGAGGGGAAGCGGCTCCGGCTGCGAACGCTCCGCCCGGGGGCCGTCGTCGGGGAGATCGCGCTATATACGGGGGTGCCGCGCACCGCGGACGTCGTGGCAGAGACGCGGTGCGTGGTGCTCCGGTGCTCGCGCGAGCAGATCGCGCGGATGGAGGCGGAAGACCCCGATGCGGCGGCAGACCTGCACCGCTGGCTCGCCGGCACCATCGCCTACCGTCTGGGCGACACGATGCGTACCCTCGACGTGCTGCTCGACTGAGGTCGAAGAGGATGGTTTCGACGCCGAGATCCGGGGGGTGGCCGGTCGCCATCGCCGCGGGCGTCATCATCGGTGCCGTCGAGACGGTGCTCGCGGTGGCGTTCGCCGCCTTCCTATTCGGCGGGCTGGTCTCGCAGAACCTCCCCGACGGCATCGGCCTGTACCTGGTTGCCGCCGCGTTTACGATGGCGACGCTGGCGAGGCGGGGAGGCCGCCGCGGCGTGGTCGGGAGCGTGCAGGACGCCGCAGCAGCCGTGCTGGCGGCTGCAGCCGCTTCCGCCGCCGCGAAGGCCTCGCAACTGAAGCAGCTCGCGGTTGTCACGGGGATTCAGGATTTCGAGGCCCCAGACGTGTTCCTCACCGTGATCGCGGCGACGCTGGTGGTCACGGTGTTGTGCGGGCTGTCCTTCCTGGTGCTCGGGTGGCGCCGGTGGGGGAACCTGATCCGGTTCGTGCCATACCCCGTCGTCGGCGGGTTCCTGGCCGGCACCGGCTGGCTCCTCCTCACGGGCGGAATCTTCGTCGGGTCGCGCGCACAGGTCGACCTCCTCCGGCTCACCAACCTGGCGCGCCCGTACACCTTGGTGCGCTGGCTACCGGCCTTCGCCTTCGGGCTGGTCTTGCTCCTCGCGATGCGGATCGTGCGGAGACCGCTGGTCATCCCGGTGACGATCGGCATCGGGCTGGTGGTGTTCGTCGCGGTCGCCTTGGCGAGCGGTTCGAGTGTCGGTGACCTCCGTCAGGGCGGGTGGCTGCTCGGGCCGTTCGAGACGACCACGCTCTGGCAGCCCTGGACGCTGCGCGCGATCACCGGTGCGGACTGGACGATCGTGGCTGACGCGTGGCCGGCGATCGCCACCGCGGTGTTCGTCGCCACCCTGGCCCTGCTGTTCAACATCGGAGGGACCGAGGTCTTGCTGGACCGGGATCTGGACACCAACGCGGAGCTGCGCGACGTGGGCGTGCTGAACGTCGTGTCCGGCGCGATCGGTGGGATCCCCGGGTACCACGCGCTCAGCCTCACGGCGCTGGCGGCGCGGATGGACGCCAACGCGCGCCGCGCGGGCCTCATCGCGGCGTTCGTCCCTTTGGCGGCCGTCGTGGCCGGTGCGTCGGTCGTCGAGCTGATCCCGCGGACGATCGTGAGCGGGGTGCTTGTGTTCCTGGGGCTCGCCTTCATCGTTGAGTGGGTCTGGGACAAGCGGAAGACACTTCCCCGGATCGAGTACCTCGTGGTCCTCGTGATCCTCGCGGTGATCATCGCCCAGGGGTACCTCACCGGGATCGTGGTCGGCCTGGTGCTCGCAGCTCTGCTGTTCGCGTTCAGCTACGGGCGGGTGGACCTCGTGCGCCAGGTCTCGTTCGGAGATGCGTACCACAGCAACGTCGACCGCCCGCCCGCCGAGCGCGCGGCGCTGCGTGCACTACGCGACCGCGTCCTGATCCTGCGCTTGAGTGGGTACGTCTTCTTCGGCTCGGCCGTCCGCTTCCTCGAGCGGATCCGGACCAGGGCCGAATCCTCACCACCGCGGTTCGTGGTGATCGACCTGTGGCGTGTGACCGGCATGGACTCCTCGGCCGTCGTCGCGTTCTCCAAGGCGGTGCGCCTGTCCGGCTCACACGGGTCCGAAGTGGTCGTCACGGGAGCTTCCGGGCCCGTGCGCGCCGAGCTCGAGCGGAGCGGGGTAACCGAGGACGGGGGGAGGTTCCGGTTCGCGTCCGACCTCGATCGGGGCCTGGAGCGCTGCGAGGATGCCTTGCTCGCGGAGGGGCTGGCGGCTGCGGGGGAGGAGGTAGCCGCGGGCGACGCCGAGCTGCCCGCCGAGCTGGCCCCCTACATGGAGCGGGTCGCGGTGAGCGAGGGCACGGTGCTGCTGCGGCAGGGGGAGCCGCCCGGCGACCTCTACGTCCTCTCGGAAGGCCGGCTGTCGGTCGAGACCGTCACGCCGGGGGGCAAGCACGTGCGCCTCAGGACCCTTCGCCCGGGAGTCGTGGTTGGCGAGCTCGCGTTCTACACTCGTGTGCCGCGCACCGCCGACGTCGTGGCCGAGACCCCCTGTGTGGTCCTCAAGTGTTCACGCGAGCAGATCGCACGGATAGAGACCGACGATCCCGTGGTAGCCATCGTCCTGCATCGCTGGTTCGCAGGGACGCTTGCGGGCCGGCTGAGCGAAACGATGCAGAGGTTCGACTCGTTGCTCGATTGAGCCGAGCGGTCGCACCCGGAACGCGCGAGCACCGGATCCGATTGGCGGAAACCGCGCTCTACCTGGATTTTTCCGCCGGTGGTGCGCCCGGGAGGACTCGAACCCCCAGCCTTCTGATCCGTAGGTATCCGGGGCCGTGCGGTGTGCTACCGCAGGTCACCGCAGGTGAATGGCGAGCGAAAGGGGGCGCGTTATCGGCTCTTCGTTCGAGGGCGAGCGCGTCCGACATCAGGTCGAGACTGTCCGGAACTAGTCACCCCCCACCGTGGCAGAGATCCGCGCACGGCCGTGGCCGTGGCGCAGGGGCGATGAGCTGACCCCCCCGGTGCTCGACGCGAGATGACCGAGCAGCCGCCGCCCCGGTGCGGCGGCTCCTGGGGCCCCGGGCCCCGGGTAGGCGCGGGCATCACAGGAACATCCCATACCCTGTGCGCTGGCCGATCGCGCCTTCGTGGAAGCCGGGGAGGAACGCGAGGGGAACCGGTCCCTCGCAGTGGAAGGGTTCCCCGCGGTCGACACCGATCATGGCTCCGTGGAAGGTCCCGCCGGCCTCGATGACTCCCACGAACCTTCCCCCCGAGAGCTCGGTGGCAGCGTCGGCCGGATCCTCCCCGAACTGGCTCTCGTAGGCCCGGATCGCCGCCATCTTGCGGGACCACACCCGGGAGATGTCGACGACGAATGAGGGAGGGAACGGATGGTTCACCATGTAGTGGTACACGCGGGCCGGACGGTGGGGCGATCCCCGGCCCACCTTGGCCACTCCAGCCAGGAAGGAGGCCTCCCGGACGAGCCGCCCTGCGGCCGCATGGTCAGGGTGTCGATCCTCCGGGTAAGGCGCCAGGACCACGGTTGGCCGAACCTCCCTGAGCAGCTCGAGCAGCGCGGCCCGGTGTCCCGGCTCGGTCCCCAGCCCGGTGTCCGGAAGGCCGACCGATCGGCGAACGGCCACCCCCATGAGCTTCGTGGCCTCCTGGCGCTCGGAGGCCCGCCGCGCGGGTGTGCCCCGCGTGGCCCTCTCTCCCCCGGTCAGGTCGGCCACGCCGACCCGGAGCCCGGCGTCTGCTGCCAGGATCAGCGTGCCCCCACACCCCACCTCGACATCGTCGGGGTGGGCGCCGATCGCCAGGACGTCGAGCGACGCGGTCATCCGCCCCTCAGGTAGGCGGCCAGGAGGCCGTCCGGGCCTTCCTTCGTTCCCGCCGGACCGCCCGCCAGCACGGAGGACAGGTCCTCGGGGATCAACATCGGCACCGGCCGCCGGGCCAGCACCTTCTCCGAGACCTCGTTCAGGACCAGGCCATACAGGGCCGAGCTGCGCCCGGCTACCACCCCGCTGGTGAGGTCTCCGAGGTACATGGCAAGGGTGACGTCGGGGCTCCAGCGGCCGGTCTGAGCAAGCTCCGCGATGGACAGGGTGGTCGTGCCCAGGTGGAACCGGTAGCCATTCCCGCACACACAGGTCGCCACGGCGAAGTGATCCGCCCCTCGCCGCTCGTGGACCAGCGCGATCCTGCGATCGTCCCGGTCGCACGAGTAGTGGAGCGGAAGGTACTCGGGACCCAGCGAACGCACCTGCGGATCGACGTCGGCGGCCACGAGCCCCCCGATCGCCCGGTTGAACACCGTGACGACGTCATCGATGGCGTCCACCACCTCGTCGATGAGCTCGGTCAGGACCCCACGGGCGGCCAGCTCGGAGACCAGGATCGAAGGCGCGTCGACCCCGAGCTGCTCCCGCACCAGGAACGCGGTCAGGGCCAGGTTCAGTCTCGCCAGCGAGGCCGGCTCGGCGGCAACCATGGCCTCCTCCAGGCGAGCGGAGCGCTCCGCCACCGCCGGACCGTGCTGGCGAGCCCAGGCCCGCATCCGCCGAAGGCCCTCCTCCAGGGCCGCCCGGTCCACGGGGACGAACCTGGTCTCCTTCTCGTCGTGTCGTCGGGAGGCCAGCCGGATCCGCAGCGTGCCCCCTCGCCCGGACAGCTGAAGTCCGGACGTGCTCTTGTCGGCTCCGGCGCGGTCGAGGTCCAGCCACACCAGCAGCGCAGCGACGCTGGGGTGGCGTCGGCCGAGCCCTCCGATGGCCCCGATCTTCGACGTCACCGACGGCCGATAGTCGGGCAGCAGCTGGTGCGCCGAATACACCGGGAACCGCCCCGGGTCCAGGCCCGCGACCACTGACAACCCCGAGCGGAGCGGCGGACGCAGCCGGTCCACGAAGGCCTCTTCGTCCGCCCACACCCCCCGCGACTCCAGGAAGCGCCGACCGTCTGATGAGTCGAGCAGCTCCCCCAGGGTTCGCATGTCAGCCGGCGAGCAGGCGCCGGTACAGCGCCTCGTACCGGGGGACCAGCGCGTCGCTGGAGAACCGGCGAGCCCGGCGCCGGGCCAGGGTGCGCATCGCGGAGCGCAACCGGGCGTCGGACAGGACCCGCACCACCGCGTCCGCCGCCAACCGTTCCCGGCCCGGCTCGAACAGCAGACCGGTTTCCCCATCGACCACGACCTCCGGCAGACCCCCAACCCGAGGGGCGACGACCGCGACGCCGCAGGCTGCCGCCTCAAGGGCCACCAGGCTGAAGCTCTCCGTCCGGCTGGTGAGGAGGAGGACGTCGGAGTGGGGCAGGATCGACTCCACGGCCGGGTGGAGGCCGAGGAACCGGACGTGCCGGTCCAGGCCCGCCTGCCGGACCGCCGACACGACCGAGGGCATGGCCTCCCCGTCACCGACCAGCCACAGCTCTGCGTCGACCTGCCTCCGCACCTCCAGGAACACGCGGACGACGGCCTCCGGGTCCTTGACCGGGCGGAAGTTGGAGACGTGGACGACCCGCATCGGCCGGGCGGAGGGACCATGCTCCTCGGCGAGGGGGCGGAACCGCATCACGTCGACGAAGTTCGGGATGAGCTCAGGCATCCTGGCCAGGCCGAACGTTCGGGCCGCCAGCCGTACGTGGCTGCGCGACACAGCGGTGAGAGCGTCGGTCCCCGCCAGGAGCCGCGTCACGCCTGGCATCCGGGACGGGCGACAGTCACTCACGTCCGTTCCGTGAAGGGTCCCCACCACGACAGGGCCGCCGTCCCGCAGCCGGTGTCGCACCTCGTTGGCGATGCGAGCGAACGGCACCGCGTAGTGGAAATGCAGGACGTCCAGCCCGGAGCGGGACGCGACGTCGGTGGCCCGGTCGGCCATCGCGGCCATGTCGGCGCGATCCCAGTCGACGTCGAGGCCCGCCGAGGGGGGCGCGTGCCCGTCCCCGGCCACCAGCGGGTGGAACGTCACACCGGCAGCGAAGCGATCCAGGCCCAGCGGGCGGGTACGGGCGAACAGGTGCACGGTGTGGCCGCGAGCGGCAAGCGCGTTGCCGAGGTCAACGGCGATCCTGGCGCTGCCCCCCACGCCCCGGTGGCAGAGGAGCCCCACCCGCAGGCTCACCACGGGACCTCCGAGGATGCCAGGCGCCGGGCCAGCAGCGACGTCATCCGCTCCGCCAGGTCGACGTGCTGGCGGAGGAACTCTCGGAAATGCATTCCCGCCATCACCAGGATCTTCACGTCTTCCCTGGCCCGGAGCGTCGCGGACCGGGGAAGGTCGGTCAGGACCGAGAGCTCGCCCACCACCTCTCCGGTGCCGGCCACGCTGACCACCTTCTCCCGACCACCGTCTCCCTTCAGGATCTCGACCCCGCCATCGAGGATCATGAACAGCTCACGGCCCCGGTCCCCCTGACGGCACAGGTAGGTCCCCGCGTCCAGCCATCGCTCGGACATCAGCCTGGCCACCTCGTACAGCTGCGGCTCCGTCATCGACGAGAACAGCGGGAGGTGCCGTACCCGGTCGGCCCGCTCGAGTATCCGCGCTTCCGCCAGCCCCAGGAGGTTCGCGAACAGCCTGATCGAGCCGGAGACCCCCTCCGGGATCTGGCGGAAGAACGAGTACCCGGCGTACACGTACGTACCCCTCCCGTAGCTGGCCACGAGCAGGCCGCCACGGAGAGGCTCCTCCCCAGGGTCCCCGCTCTCGAGGAGCGGGACATATCGCTTGTCCCATTCGCCGAAGAAGTACAACCCTCGGTCGTGGACCCATCCATCGAAGTCCTCAGCGGTGATCCGGTTCGGGAACGACAGGATGGCATGGTCGGGCTCCAGCACCGTGACGGGCGCATCAGGGAACGTAACCCGGTCGTGCGGCTGACGGAACCGGAACGGGTACGGCGCCAGTCCCGGACGCTGGTAGTCGTAGGCCTGGTACTGGACGATCAACGTTCCCCCGCCGTCGACGTACTCGAGGAGCCGGCCAGCGCTCCGGCGAACCTCGTCCCGCATCACGTAGGCGTTGGGGCCCACCACGATCGCGTCGAACGCCTGGAGGTCCGCGTACGCCAGGTCCTCGGGGTTCAGGACCGTCATGGCCAGCCCGAAGGGCTCCAGCGACGTGTGGATGTCCTCGTCCGCCCCCCTGATGTAGGCGCACCGCAGCCTGGACACGAACTGAGCCTCGACCAGGTGGAGAGAGATCCGGGCGGGAGACATGATGAAGGCGGCCCCGGTGCTGCTCGCCTCGTCGACGGACCCGGCGTGACCGGCGGGGCGCCGCCACACCGGCCGGAGCACCACGCCGAAGTCGCGGCTCCCGGAAGCGACTCGAAAGCTCAGCGCATATGTTCCCGGCTTCGCGCCTGCGGGGATGTTCACCTCATAGCGCACGGTCCGCACGTCGCCGAAGCGCTCGAAGCCCAGGTCCACCTCCGGGGGATGAACGTCCCAGTCGTCGGGGGCCTCGACCACCAGCGTCCCTCGGGCGTCGTGCTGCGTGCTCCGAGCGGCGAGCTCCAGCTCGATCCGTTCGGGCTCGTCCCGGGTCGGGAGGATCTTCCTGTCCTCTCGGAGCTGGAGCGAGACGGGGGGGACCACCTCCGGGACCACCTCGCGGAACCCGCCCGCCGACGCCTTCCGATGAACCGCGGGGCGAGTGAACGACAGCTCGCGGTCGCCGAGACGCACGTCGCACGTCGCGGATATCGGCGGAGGGTCGAACGGGAGCCCGGGGGGAGGAGCTTCGGGCCAGTTGTACCGGTAGGGCCCCCGAGGCTCGCGGATCCAGTACGGGGATGACAGGGTGGCCGCCTCCGGGAGCGTCACAACGAAGACCGCCGTGATCCCGGAGAGAGAGCCCTCGCGGGATTCCTCTCCGCCGGTCACCTCCAGGCGCTCGGAGGTCCAACCGGCCGGGAGGTTCAGTCGCACGTCCGCGTTGATGGACCCCTGGCCGCTCCACCACAGGCCGGCACGGACCAGGACCCGGCGCCCAGGGGTCAGCAGACCCTCGTCGACAAGGCATTCGAGGTCCAGTCCCAGGCATCGGGCCGCGGCCTCCTCGAATTCCGCCTGCTTCCGCTCGAGGACAAGGTCCAGGGCCGCCCCATCGTGTTCCCACCCCCGGTCCGCCACCAGCCGGCGGGCCTGCCGGACAGCGTCCAGGCCCGCGAGGACCGCGTGGCCGGCATCCTCAGGGTGATCGGGATGGAAGGAGGAGAGGGCTTCCGCGGCCCTGTCGCGGACATCCTCGAGGAGCGGCCGCAGACCCGGCCAGTCGCATCCGGGCAGGTCCGCCAGGCCGGCGACGCTGGGATCGAGGCCGTCGAACGGTCCAGCCTCGGGCTGGGGGACCGGCACCAAGCTTCGCTCCAGGCGGAAGTAGGAGAGGTACTCGCCGCGCCACGGGACGAAGGCCATGGCCTGGGTGACGTGGCGGTTCATGCCCATCCACGCCAGTTCCTGGTAGCTGCGCCCCGAGATCCGGTCGACCTCCCCCGTGTTGATCCGCAGCAGACCCTCCTCCTCGAACTCCGGTACCCGGAGACCGAAGACCACGTCCTCGCCGGGCTGCCAATCACCGACCGCCGACCGGTAAAGCTTCTGTGCCTGCCACGGCGGCAACCCGAGCTCCACCAGCTCGGGGAACCGGGCCTCGTCCGCGGCGGCGTCGAAGGCCTCCCCGACCACGAGCCCCACGGCTTGATGCTGGCCGTGTCCGTCATCGGGCCCTCCCGTCCAGCGGCTCACCACCACCTGAGGCTGCACGAAGCGGATGGCCCTGACGATCTCCCGAACGACCGAGTCCCGGTCCCACCGGGCCAGACAGTCCTGACCGCTCTTGCTGAAGCCGAAATCGTAGAAGGGACCGTACAGGACCTCTCCGCCGTCGACCACCCGAGCGTCGAGGCTCTCCCACGTGCGCAGGATCCCTAACGCTTCGCCGCGCTCCGCCCCCGCCCGGTTCTGGCCGCCTTCGCCACGCGTCGCCGACCAGTAGACCGTCCGAACGCCCAGGCCACGCGACAGGTACGCCATGAGGCCCGCGTCCTCGTCGTCCGGATGGGACCCGATGTGCAGGACCGCGCCGGCCACCCCCAAGGACCGCAGGAGGTACACGAGGTCGGCGTTGCGGACGGGCGCGTCATGTCCGCTCATCGCTATGGCGGCGTGGTCGCCTGGCGCTCGGTGGCCTCGGCTGGCTCGCTCTCGACCAGTGAGCTGATCTCCCAGGCCTCTACCGGCCGGGCGGAGCCCTTCACGGTCAGGGGCTCCCGTTCGACCGCCACCACCCGGTCCCGGACCAGGGCGTACGGCCGATAGCCGCACAGGATCGTGCCCGGCTCGGCCTCGCTCTGGAGACGGGCGGCCAGATTCACGGCCAGCCCCACGACCTTGTAGGCCCGAAGCACATCGCTCCCGAAGACCCCGACCGTGCAGTGCCCCGCGTTGACCCCGATCCTGATCTGGAAGTTGGCCGGGATCCCACGGCCCCTGATCGCCTCGGCCAGCTCCCCGGCGCGCGATCGCATCTCCAGGGCCGCCTGCACCGCCGACCAGGCCTGGTCTCGCTCGTCGATGCGCCCCGGCGCTCCGAAGACGGCCATCACCCCATCTCCGATGTAGTTGTCGAGCGTCCCACCGTGGGAGACCAGGATGGCGCTCATCTCCCGCAGGTACTCGTCGAGGATCACGGAGAGCTCCTCCGGCTCCAAGCTGTCTGACAGGTCGGTGAACCCCACCATGTCGGCGAACAGCACCGTGACTTTGCGGCGCTCGAATCCCTCCGAGTGCAGCTGTCCGGCCAGCAACCCATCGGCCACCTGGGCGGGCAGGAAGCGCTTGAGCTCCCCGGTCCGGACCAGCTCGGCCATCTGGTCTTCGACGCGCGCCTCCAGGCGCCGGTTGAGGCGCCGCACCTCCTCGACGTGCTCGAGCTCCAGGTCCTGGAGCCGCTTCTTGCTCAGTCCGGCGTTGATGCGGGCCCCCAGCAAGACGCGGTCGAACGGCTTCGTCAGGTAGTCGTCGGCCCCCATCTCGATGCAGCGGATGGCGCTCTCCGTGTCGTCCACCCCCGTGATCATGATCACCGGGATGTGTCGCAGTCTCGGCTCGGCCTTGATCCGCTCCAGCACCTGGTACCCGTCGAGGCCGGGCATCAGGACGTCGAGGAGGATCACGTCGAACGGTTCACGCCCGATGAGGTCCAGTGCCTCCTCGCCGCCGCCTGCGGTGGTCACCAGATGGCCGTCCTGCTCCAGGCTCCGGGACAGCATCGACCGCATCACCGCGTCGTCATCGACGACCAGGATGGAGGCGGCTTCGGTCACCTCACAGCTCCTCCCGGAGCCGCTCGAGCGCTTGCCGCACCGACTCCCACTCCAGTTCGAGCCGGCGGTGGAGCTCTTCCGCTCCGGCCAGCGTCCCCGAGGCGGCCATCGCCTCCAGTTCCCGACACAGCTTCGCCAGGGCGGTGGCCCCGAACGTGGCGGCGTTCGACTTCATGGTGTGCGCTCCACGGCGGACGTCGTCGGGCCGATCCTGGTCGACCGCCCGCCTCAGCTCCGCCAGTTGAGCGGGGGCCTGGTCGAGGAAGGTGGCGATGATCCCGCCCACCGACGTGGGGGCCTGGTCTCCGAACGAGGACACCAGCCTGCGGATCACGTCGGCATCGAGCGTCTGCCCCGCGTCCGAGCTCCGGGCCAGGGGCTTGGCGCGGCCAAGCGCCGAAGCAAGGACCTCGATCCGGATCGGCTTGGTGATGTAGTCGTCCATCCCGGCCTGGAGGCACAGCTCGCGCTCCTCTCGCATGGCGTTGGCCGTCACGGCGATGATGCGGGGCCGCCTCTCCCTGCCGAATAGCTGGTGGATCCGTCGGGTGGCCTCCAGGCCGTCCATCTCGGGCATCTCCACGTCCATGAGCACCACATCGTAGGGCTGGCGGCCCAGCGCCTCCAGGGCCTCCACCCCGTTGGCGGCGACGTCCGCCCGATAGCCCATCTTCTGGAGGAGAAGGAGGGCGAGCTGTTGGTTCACCGCGTTGTCCTCGACCAACAGGATCCGCAGGGGCAGCCGTTGGGCCAGCTCCCCGGCTTCTGGCGCGACCGGGACCTCGGCCATCTCGGGACCACCGCCGAAGATCCCCAGCAGCGCGTCATACAGCTGGGACGGCTTGATCGGCTTCGTCAGGAAGGCCGCGAAGCGGTTCGCCCCCGGGGTGTCCTCCGAGCGCCCCAGCGAGGTCAGCATCACCAGCGGGAACGACAGCGCGTCGCGGTACCGGCGAATCTCCCCGGCCAGGGTGACGCCGTCCATCTCGGGCATCTGCATGTCCAGGACGCCCACGTCGAACGGGTCGCCACGCCGGATCCACTCAGCGCCTCTTCGGGACGTTCGGTTTCCCGGGCGATCATGCCCCAGGCCTGGGTCTGGCGGGACAGGATCTGCCGGTTCGTGGCGTTGTCGTCCACGATCAGGATGCGCCGTCCCTCCAGCTGCGCCGTGGACGCCTGCTCGAAGGGCCGCACCGGAGCGGGCGCCTCATCGGCCTCAATGGTGAAGTGGAAGGTGGAGCCTCCCCCGGGACTGCTCTCGGCCCACAGGGTCCCCCCCATCAGCTCGACCAGCCTCTTGCTTATGGCCAGCCCCAGGCCGGTGCCCCCGTAGCGGCGGGTGGTGGAGCGGTCCACCTGGCTGAAGGATTCGAACAGGCGGTCCCTGCGGTCCTCGGGGATGCCGATCCCGGTATCCCGGACGGCGAAGGACAGGCGGTATCGCCCGGCATCGGGGGGTCCCAGCCGCTCGGCCTTCCCCGTGACCACCACCTCGCCGCGCTCGGTGAACTTCACGGCGTTGTTCAACAGGTTGAGGAAGACCTGGCGCAGCCGGGTCAGGTCTCCCACGAGGGCCGCGGGAACGTCCGGCTCGAGGTCGTAGGCCAGGTCGAGCCCCTTCTTCAGCGCGCCCGCGGCCACCAGCTCCAGGGCCGACTCCACGCAGTCGCGGAGGTCGAAGGGGCTGCGCTCGAGCTCCAGCCTCCCGGCCTCGATCTTGGAGAAATCGAGGATGTCGTTGATCACCGACAGCAGGGCGTCACCGCTGCCTCTGATGACCTCGGCGAACTCCTGCTGCTCCGCGCTGAGCTTCGTGTCGAGGAGAAGGCCGGTCATGCCGATCACCGCGTTCAGCGGCGTCCGGATCTCGTGGCTCATGGTGGCCAGGAACGCGCTCTTGGCCTCTGTGGCCGCCTCCGCATCCTGTCGAGCCCGCTGAAGCTCCTCGATGTCGTGATACATGGAGTACAGGCCGGCCGGCTCCCCGGCGACCATAACGGGAGCCCCGAAGATCTCCACGTCGACCAGCGTTCGGTCCTTCCGGGTGCGCTTGGTGATGGCGTGGATCAACTCGCCACCCATCCCACGGTGAAGCAGGTCCTCGGCCTCGGCTCGGACCTCGTCGCTCACCGCCACCAGGTCGTCGATGTTTCGGCCGACGGCCTCCTCCTTCGTGTAGCCAAACAGGCGTCGCGCCGCGGGATTCCAGGACGTGACGGTCCCGTTGGGATCGAGGAGGGCGACGGCCACGGGACTGCTCTGGAAGAGCGCTTCGTAGTAGCGCTTCTGACGCTGGATCTCGCTGACATCGTGGTAGATCACCATGAGGCCGACCTGCTCGTCGTTGATCACTACGGGCTCGGAGACGATGTGCACGTCCACGAGGGATCCGTCCTTCCGGGTCCGCTGGCGGATCGCGTCGATCCGCTCGCCGCCCTTCGCGGCTTCGCTGAACCCCAGGGCCTCGGCGCGGAGGTCATCGCGCGCCGCGACGAGATCGTCCAGGTGGCTCCCGACGGCCTCCGCCGTCGTGTACCCAAAGAGCTTCTCGGCGTGCGGGTTCCACGACGTCACGTTCCCGTCGAGGTCCGTGACCACGATCGCGGTCGGACTCAGCTCGAGCAGCGACTGAAAGTACCGCTTCTGCTCCTGGAGCTCGCTGACGTCGTGGAACAGCCCATACATCCCGACCAGCTCGCCGCCAACGTGGATGGGGGCGCCGGTCACTTCCACGTCGACCAGGGACCCGTCCTTGCGAGTTCGCCGGATGAGGAGGCGAACCTCCTCATCCGCGATGCGCCGGGTGAGGTCGAGGGCCTCCTCTCGGAGCTCTTCCCGGTTGGCCAGGAGGTCGTCGACGTCCCGTCCGATGGCCTCCTCGGAGGCATAGCCGAACAGCTGCGCTGCCGCCGGGTTCCAGGAAGTCACGTTCCCCTGGGGGTCGATAGCGATGATCGCGGTGGGACTCGCTTGGAGGAGGGCCTCGTAGTACCGCTTCTGCCGCCGGAGCTCCGTGATGTCGTGGTAGAGGCCCAGGGTGCCGATGGTCCGCCCGTGGACCTCCAGGGGCGCGGCCAGCAGCTCCACGTCGACCAGTGAACCGTCCTTATGAGTGCGCCGGGCGATGGTGTGAATCTGATCCTTGGCCGATGCGCGCTTGGTAAAGCCCACGGCCTCGGCGTGAACCTCCTCGGTCTTCGCCACGAGGTCGTCAAGGTTCCGGCCCGTCGCCTCCGACTCCGAGTAGCCGAACAATCGTTCGGCGGCGGGGTTCCACGCCACCACGAGGCCATCGATGTCGGTGATCACGATGGCCGTGGGGCTGATCGCCAGGAGGGGAACGAAGTGCTGCGTCTCCTTCAGCAGCTCATCACGGACGTCCTGGGCTGCCACGTCAGCGAAGCCTGATCGTCGAGGCACCGAGTCCGTGCGGTCCTTTCCCCATGGATCCTCCGTCTGGATTCTTGCCCCTACCCTATCGCCTGTCCAGGGGCCCCCGGGAGGCACAGGCCGCCTTCGGGGGCCGGCTCGGTCGACAGGGGAGCGCCGATGGTGGGAGCATCGCGCCGATGCGCTCGGAGGAGCTTCGGTCGAGGCTTCGGCGGGAACTGGCACCCCGGCTCTTGATCCCCACGCTCACCGGGGGCCTTGTGACGGGGATCGTGGAGGTCGTGCTGGCCACCTCGTTCGCCGCGCTGATCTTCTCCGGGCCCCTGGCCCCCTACCTCCCCGATGCCATCGGGATGACGCTGTTCGCGGCCATCATCGTGCTTGTGACGCTGGCATTGGCCAGCGCCCTCTCCGGCGTCGTGGGAAGCGTCCAGGACGTGTCGGCCGCCGTCCTGGCGGTCGTCCTGGGGTTTTGCGTTGTGGGCGCTAGAGGATTTGAACCTCTGACCTCTTCCGCGTCAAGGAAGCGCTCTCCCCCTGAGCTAAGCGCCCGCAGCGAGCTTTCGCTCGCATTGTACCCGTGAGGCGGGGAGCGGAATTGAACCGCTGTACGCGGCTTTGCAGGCCGCTGCCTAACCACTCGGCCACCCCGCCGCATGCGCCCTCGAGTTGACCGAGGGCCTTCTGGGTGGCTCGAACGACGGGATCCGAACCCCGGCCCCACCTTGGCAAGGGCACTCCGGCCGCCTACCGCCGTTCGCCTGGGTTCATCGTAGCAGGCCCTAGGAGCACCAGCCTGCTCGCGGCCGGGAACGGGGCCGGACGTGCACGATCCCCTCGACCGCATGCGGGAGGGGGCCGTGGCGCCGGCGAGGCTCCCTACGCCGAGGCCGCCGAGAGCAGGATCGTTGCCTTGTGGGTCTTCGTTACCGGGTCCCCTCTTAGGTAGGGCCAGTCCACCGTAGGGAAAACCATGCCCGAAGGAAAGGGTCCCGCTCCCAGGGGGTAGCGTCGGCTGGAAGGCAGCACCGAGAGAACCCAGCTTCCGAGGAACAGATGAAGAAGGCACGTAGGCTCACTCCCGAACAGCCGCAAAGCGTCGAGAGGAGCCTACGTGCGCAGGATCAC
>JBOGVZ010000011.1:0-8800 GCA_050692985.1 Actinomycetota bacterium | reverse complement strand
GCCCGCCCCGCCTTCGCCCCGGAGGTCTTCAGGTCCCGCTACCTCCAGCTGGCCCGCTGGGACCGGCTCTCCGACGAGGGGGCCGAGCGGCTAGGGCGGATCCTGGCCGTCCATCCCGAGTTGGAGGCGGCCTGGCGGTGCCTCCAGCACCTCTACGGGATCCACCTGGCCGAAGACGACCAGGGGGCCAACCGGGCGCTGGGGGCCTTCATCGCCGCCTATGAGTCCGAGCCCCTCCCCGAGTTCGGGGCGGTCATCGAGGCCCTGCTCAAATGGGGAGACGAGATCTTCGCCTTCCACGACGCCGACCGGGTGACCAACGGTCGGCTGGAGGGGACCAACGCCAAGCTGGGGGTCCTCAAGCGCATCGCCTATGGGTTTGTGAACCATCGGAACTTCGGGCACCGAGCACTCCTGCTGTGCCCGGCCGTGGCATGATCAGGGAGCCGAGACGAGGGGCTCATCCCACGTCACCGCGCGGAACCAAGCAACCACATGGGCCACGGCGATCACCAGCGCGTCAACCATCACAGCTCTGTTCATTCGCACCATCCGCCGAGCCTATCGAGAAGCGCCGTCGCCGCCGCAACCACCGGCCAAAAGCCTCATCCCCGCCGGTTGCGCTCGGCCCACGGCTGGAGGATGCCGTAGATGGCCTCGCACGTGGAGACCGGAACGCCGTGTTCCCGCCCCAGTCGCACCACGGTGCCGTGCAGCGCGTCCAGCTCCATCGGCCTGCCGTGCGTCAGGTCAAAGTGGAGCGAGGAGAACGACTCCGTCGCCAGCCCCTCGGCGAAGGCCACATGGCGGTCCACCGTACCCTCCGGCAGGGTGACGCCCTCGGCGGCCGCCACCGCGCAGACCTCCTCTACCACCCGCCGGAAAGCCCGCCAGGCTTCCGGCGCCTCGCGGATCTCCCTCAGCGGGAGGCGCACCGCCGCCGTCATCCCGGCCAGCGCGCAGATGAAGGCGAACTTGTCCCACAGCACCGACCGGATGTCCTCCGCGAGGTGAGCGTCGATGTCCGCCTTACGGCACAGCTCCAGTAGCCGCTCGGCCCGCGGGCTGGTCGGCCGGTCGAACTCTCCGAAAACGATCCGGGCCGGTCCGCCACTGTCTTCGATGACCCCAGGCTCGGCGATGGTGGAGAAGATGTAGGCTGCCCCTCCCATCACGTGCTTCCAGCCGACCGCCCGGGCGATCCCCTCCTCGTTGTCGATCCCGTTCTGGAAGGACACCACGGCGGTCTCCTCACCTAGCAGGGGCTGCAGGCGTCCCGCAGCCTGCTCGGTGTCGAACGACTTGACAGAGAAGATCACGAAGTCGGATGGCCCGATCTCGGCCGGATCATCGGTGGCTGGAAGGGTTACCTCGAAGTCGCCCCTGACGCTGCGGACCCGCAAGCCCTGCCGGCGAAGCGCCTGCAGGTGGGCGCCCCGGGCGATGAGGTGCACGTCTGCCCCGGCCAGGGCCAGGCGCCCCCCGAAGTAGCCCCCTACCCCACCCGTGCCATAGACGGCGATCCTCACCAGCTCGGCTGGTTGAATAGGAAGGACTCCTCCGCCGATGGCGGAGATGCTAGGGAGATCAGTCGGAGGCGACCGCCTCGGGCTCGAGCAGCCGCCGCCACCAGCTCTTGGCGCGCTCCTGCCGGAGCCGCTCCAGCTCCTGGCCCTCGAGGCGGCCCCGCAGGGCCTCGAGCTCCTTGACCAGAATGTCGATCACGCGATTCATCTCCTCGCGGAGCTCCTCGACCTGAGCTCGGAGGAAGGACCAGTCTTCACCGCCCATGGTGCGCCGGGCCATGAATCCCGAATCGAACTTGGCATCAGCCAGGACCCGGAAGCCGCCATCTCCCTCATCGGAACTCTCCAGCTCGTCGAGGCTTGAGTGAAAATCGAGCGCCACCGGGCCGGATTCCTCTACCTGCATCATCTGGTGGCGGGCCTCCTCGAGACGAACCGACAACTCGTGAAATCGCTTCATCTCCGAGCCGATGGTCTCCCAGAGGTAGCGGGGGACCCTGACGGAAGTGTCCTCATGCTCCACGGAAGCCGGCGCGACGACCGGCTCACCATCCGTCCCCCAAGGGTCGGCGTCCCGAGAGACCGGCAGGTCCTGCTCTTGCTCACTCACGCCAGGTGACCTCTTTCTCGCCCAAGGGAATGTGGAGGCAAAGCCTCCTTCCACGCCCGCTCTCATATCGGCAGGCTCAGGAGGTTTCTTGAGGGCCCTAACCCCTTGCCTCGATTCGCAGCGTTCTGAGGACCTCGTTGACCAGCGGGACCACCCGTCCCCGCATCCGGTGGCTCCCGAGCGCCACATAGAGGCAGAAGGCCCGGCCGTTGAAGGTGAAGAAATGCTGCAATCCGGCCTGCCCGGGTAGTGGCCGCTGCATCGTCTGGGGGCTGAAGTCTTCTGGGCGGACATCCGGTAGGCCCTGCTTGGCGAACAGCGCCGTGCCGACCGCCTCCGGCCCGTACTCGAAGAGCGAGACGAAGACGTGGCCGGCGGTCATCAGCTCGACCGCTCCGCTCCCGAAATCTCCCCGCCCCGGACGAAGCGGAAAGTTGGCGGCGTGCATGACAGGATGGGTCCGGCGGTCGCGGCCGGGCGGCCGCTGGTAGATCTCACCCTCCCAGCCTGGTGGAAGGTCAAGGGTGAGGCCCCGGTCCCTCAGCGGCGGCATCCCGCTCCTTTCATGCCAGGGCTGCCGGTCCCACCGCGGCCAGCAGCGCCAGGGCCACCACGGCCCCCCCTCGGACGAGCGGGGCGAGCTGCTGCATACGCCGGTGAAGAGCTCGGAGCTGTCCCGGTTCCCGCACGCGGGCGGCGGCGAGGACGGACGCTCCCCGCACCAGCCCGAACGTGCCACCTATCGCCAGGCCGGCCGGGACCGCCCCGGCCAGCAGGGCCAGGGCGAAGGTGACGTAGACCGCCGCCGAGGAGACGATGGTGACCACCCCCAGGCCGAGCTGAAAGCCGAAACCGGCCCCGTAGACCCAGCCCCGATAGCGGGCCAGCCAATCCTCGTTCACCTGTCGCCGGATGGTCGGCAGCTTCGCCCATCCGAGATCGAGCGCCACCCCTGTTGCGCCCATCAGCAGCACCAGGACGGCGATCAGCCGGGGGCCGGGCCGGAGCACGCTCCAAACCAGCTCTCCGACCAGCCCCAGGACCCCGCCCGCCAAGGCACCTCCTGCCACGGAGCCGGCCAGGTAGGTCGAGACCGTGATCCCCCATCGACTGTGCCGGGCCCGCTCGCCGAGCGGGTGGATGCTGGCCAGCATCGACTCTCCTCAAGGGGACCAGCTCGAGCGAACCCCGGCCAAGGCGGCCATCCCAACGCCCACCCAGGGGATCCAGTCCATCAGCGGTCCTGCTCGGGGGGTCCGACCGGGTAGAGGCTCGCATGGCCGGGGTGGATCCCGGCCCGGAACAGCTCGCGGTCGGCCCGTGCCTCCCGGTCAGCGGTGTCGAGCGCCGGGGAGCGCTCGGCGGCCAGGTCGGCGTCTGCCATCGCTTGCTCCAGCAGGGAGGACACCTGCGGCCACGTGGCGGCCGCCCCTTCCCCGACCACCCGACCCGATGGACCGTCCACCAGGATGAAGTAGGGCGAGACCGGCACCCGGTAGTCGGCCCAGGCCTGGGAGGAAAGCACCGTGGGGAGGTGTTGCGGGGCCAGCCGGCGGAGCCGGGATTCACTCTCTTCCTCCAGCCCCTTGGTGACGATGACCAGCCGGGTGTCCCGGCCCGGGAGGGAGAGCCCCTCCTCAGCCGCGAAGGCCCGCCAGAAGTCGTCGCAGGTGAGGCAGCCGGTCGAGAGGAATGCCAAAAGGGTTGGGTGCGAGGCCCCCACGACCCCGATCGCCGCGGCCCCCCCCGAGGGAGTGGCGCCGACCAGGTCATAGGCCGGCGTCGAGGCGGGGCGAGCGCGGGTCGCACTCTTCTTCGGCCTCAACCGGGACACGGGCTCCTCATCACCAATCCCGAGATCGTGCAGCTTGCGCAGGATCTCGGCGTGGCTACGCAGCAGCCCGGCCACCAGTACGGCCAGCAGAGCGATCACCACCGTCTCCAGCACCATCAACGCCACCATCGGGTCCTCCTCTCCCTATCTGAGCACCATGTCGGCCGACCCTGAGCTGAGCGAGTTGCGCAGATACCAGGTATCGGATCTCACCACCCCCACCGTGTCCCCGCCCTGGCCGTCCCAGTTCCCCACCACCGGGATGTCGCCGGGGTTGCCGAACCAGAAGTCCAGGTCGGCGACCCCGATCGTCGGGGAGTTGCGCAGGAACCAGTGTCCGCTCTGGCGGACCACCCCTGGGCCATCGACTCCGTCTCCGTCCCAGTCGCCCACCACAAAGCGGTCGCCGGGGTTGCCGTACCAGAAATCGAGATCGGCGAACCCGGCTGAGTTGGAGTTGCGCAGGAACCAGTGTCCGTTGGAGCGAATGGCGCCGGGCGTGTCGACCCCGTCTCCGTCCCAGTCGCCCACTACGAACTGGTCGCCGGGGTTGCCGTACCAGAACTCGAAATCGGCGAACCCGGCGGTGTTGGAGTTGCGCAGGAACCAGTGACCGTTGGAGCGGACCACCCCCACCGTGTCCCCACCCTGTCCGTCCCAGTTGCCCACGACCGGGACATCCCCTGGATTGCCGTAGGGGAAGATCAGGTCGGGTGGGCTGGAGTCGTTGCGGTTCTTGAGGTACCAGGTCCCATTGTGGAACACGCCCGCGGTGGCCAACCCGTCGCCGTCCCAGTCACCCACCACCGGGATGCCGCCGCTCGGCAGGAAAGATGTCAGGCAGGCGGCGTTGTGAAAGGCGGTGGCGTTGTCCGTGGCCGAGGTCTGGGTGCAGGTTGCATCCCACACCCAGGGCGGGCTGCAGGTCACCACCCGGCAGGTGATGGGGCCGATGCACGGGCTCTCCAGGTTGCACTGGCCGTAGCGGAAGGCGGTGCAGCATGTCTTTCGGTTGCCGCAGTCCCCGTTGCCGCACGTGCAGGTACAACCGGCGCACTCCGGGACGCAGGTGCCGTTGGTGCCACAGGCACAGTCACACACCCGAGCGTTGCAATCGACGTAGAAGCGAGGTTGGGGGGTGCCGTTCAGGTCGCAGAAGCCCGAGCCGTCCGCCTTCCACCAGCCGCCGGCCACCGACCCGGGCGGGCACTCGTTCTTCCCGGTGAGCGTGCAGCAGAACTCGGTGTAGCCGTCGCAACACAGGGCCCCGCAGTCGCAGCTCGTCCCCGCGCACGAGCAGATGGCTGCGTAGGCCGTCACGGGCTCGAGCAGGAAGCGGAGAGGCGCCACCGTGAGCGCCGCTCCCATCAGCGTGGAGCGGGCGATGAAACCTCGCCGGCTGACCCGGGACTCGAGCAATCCCCCTGCCTGGGTGACCAAGCTCACGATGTGAGCCTGATGGCCGCCCGAGCCGTGGGGAGGGCCGTCAGGGCTAGGTAGAGAAGGTAGGTCGTGAGCCCAATCAAGAGGAGCAAAGGGAACCCCCCGGCGGGTTGCTCGCCGAGGACCGCCATCAGACCGGGGAGCGATGCGAAGGCCGCCATCCCGGCGACGACCGCCGCTCCCAGGTTGACCGCCAGGTGGAGGACGGTGGGTGGGGCATCCGCGCGGCCGAAGCAACCACAAGAGGCCAGATTCAGCCCGCGCCGCATGGCCAAACCCACGAAGCCGGCCAAGCTCAGGTAGGCGGCCATCACCAAGACGGCCGACCCGCGCACGCCGAGGAGGGCACCGGCCCCGATCGCCAGTTCCGCCCCGCCGACCGCCTGAACCAGGCGCCTCGAGCCGGGCAGCCCGACGGCGAGAAGGGTCGCCTGTGTAGTCGACGGACGCAGGAGCTTGAAGACCCCGGCCACCCCGAGCAGGCCGCTGCAGGCAAAGAACAAACCGGCCAGGGCGCTCATGGGCCGGAGATGGTAGCCAGGCCCCCGCGCTCCTCCCGGCGCAACGAACGGTCCCCCGATCGCGCCCGGATTCACGCCCGACGGCGGGGGACCCTAGACCCCGATGTCCTCCTCCCAGAGCTCGGGGTTCTCGGCGATGAAAGACTCCATCAACCGCACACACTCCTCGGAGTCGAGGTCGACCACTTCCACGCCTTGGTTCTGCAAGAGCTCCTCAGCGCCCAAGAAGGTGCGGTTCTCTCCGATCACCACCCGGGGAATGCCGTAGAGGAGGATCGCCCCGCTACACATGTGGCACGGCGAGAGGGTCGTGTACATGGTGCTCCGGCGGTAGACGTCCGCTCCATGGCGACCGGCGTTCTCCAGGGCATCCATCTCCCCGTGCCGGATGACGCTGCCGAGCTGGACCCGGCGGTTGCGGCCCACCCCCAGCACCCGGTCGAAGGCCACCAGCGCCGCGCCGATGGGAATACCACCTTCCGAACGCCCGATGTGAGCCTGCTCCAGCGCCAGCTCCAGGAAGGCCGTGTCGCCCATCTCGCCTGGGAGTATCCCAGGCGGGCGAGCGCTAGGTTGCGGGGGCCGGCCGGAGCCGGCGGGCGGCAAGAACAGCCAGGGCGGCAATCGCCAGAGCCGCCAGCGACACGGCCGGGCTGGGGACCGATGAGCGCACGGGAAGCTCAGGGATTCCCGCCTCGACCAGTACCTCCTTCAGGGCCGGGTCTGCTCGATACCAACCGCCCCCCAGATCGTGCCCGTAGAGGGTTTGGCCCGGCTCCGTGTAGGTGACGGCTCCGCCAGACGCGTAGGGATAGAGCTCCTCCAGCACTTCGGAGTCGGGAGGGAAGAACCAGGTGATCGTGAGCTTGGGCCCTAACTCCCCAGCCGGGCGGTCCGCAGGTAAGCCCTTCCCCAGAGCATGGAAGATGCCCGAGAACTGCGCCAGGCGGGCCACTTCCTCCATGGCTCCCGGTTCCCCGTTCCCATCCAGAGTGATCGGCGCCGACAGCCCGTCCCCCTCGATGGTGGCCTTGGTAGGCCCCTTGGCAAAAGCCGGGGCCATGAGGGCCAGCAACACGAGCGCTACCGCGCCCACTACTGCAACACGTCGCATCGCACCTCCTCGCCAGATCACCCGTCCTACACCGCAGGGGCAGGGACGGTTCCGCTCCCCAGTCTCGGAGAATCATTCGGCTCCGGTGCGCTGGCCCGGCACCCTGGGACCCCGGCCACTGAGCACCGTGTACGCGGCCGCCGCAAGCACCAGCGCTCCGAGGAGCGCTCCCCACACCAGCGGGGAACCGCCCACCAGCTGAGTAAGGACCGAGGAGATCCGCTCCACGAAGACCACCGGATCGGAGAGCGAGGTGGGGCCCCGAGAGAGGTTGGTGGCCCAGAAGAAGACGATGTAGGCACCAGCCACCACCAGGATGGCCGCTGCCACCCGGTTGAGGTAGCGGGCCAAACGCCGCAGCCATGCCACCAGGGAGCGCCTCCCCATCGCCATTGCCAGGGTCACCGACACCAACACCAGCGACATGCCCAGCCCGTACACCACGAAAGTCACCAGGCCGGAGAGGAAGTCGAGGCCGGTCAGGGATCCAGCCACGACGGTGAGGAAGACGGGAAGCGTGCAGGACAACGAGGCCACCGCGTAGGCCACCCCGAAGACGAAGGCGCTGGAGTGGGCGCCCCCTCGCACCTTGGGGAGGCGGGCCACCGGCTGGTACCCGGCCAGCATGGCCAGGCCCAGCAGAACCAGGCCGGCCCCGATGAGGAGCGCCGCCCAGGGAATCAGGGTGATGACCCACCGGAGGCCCAGCGTCACCAACGCCCCCACCACCCCGAACACCACCAGGAAACCGCCCGAGACCACCGACCCGATCTGAAGCGCACGTCCCACCGTCGCCCGACCCTCGCCCGGTTCGTCCAGCCCCAAGAAGTACGAGAGGTACGCGGGCAGCATGGCAAAGCCACACGGGTTGACGGTGGAGACCAGCCCGGCCGCAAAAGCCAGCGCCAGCGGAGCGTCGATCATGCAGGGACGAGCAGCCGCTCGATCTCTCGACGGAGAAGGTCGGCGGTCAGCAGGCCGGTATGGCGGCCCACGATCTCCCCTCCGGGGGAGACGAAGAAGGTGCTGGGCATGCCGAACACCCCGAAGGCCTGGAACAGCTCGCCGTCGGGGTCCCAGGCCAGGTCGTAGCTGACCCCGGTCTGCTCCACCAGCCGCAGGGCCGCCTCAGGAGAGCCGGCCGGCGGCACATCCTGGGTGTTGATCCCCAGGAAGGCCACCTGATCGCCCAGCTCCTGGTGCACCCGCTCGAACTCAGGCATCTCGGCCACGCAGGGAGGGCACCAGGAGGCCCAGAAGTTGACCACCACCGGGCGGCCACGGTAATCAGCCAGGGTGGCCGTGGAGCCGTCGAACATCTCGAAGGAGCTGGATGGACCCGGCTCACCCTGGGGCGCCGCCGCCGGGGTTTGTTCGGCCGACCTGGTCAGCAGGAAGGCCGCCCCCAGGATCACCGCCAGCAAGATGACCAGGACACCGACCAGGGCCGAGCGTCTCCCCATCACCCTTCCACCAGCGCGGTGCCCGGCTGGTACGACGACCAGGCGAACCAGAAGGTGTCGAAGTGGTGGATGCGCTCCAGGGCGTGGCCGGCCAGAGGGCCCTCCGTGGCCTGACCGGCGATGTTCCAGGTCGAGCCGGTCTCCTGGTCGACGAACTGGCCGGCCTCCGTCTGGAAGGTGAGCTGCCGGCCGTCGGCCTCGGGGACGAACACCCCGACCGAGCCCACGTCGCGGCCCTCGGCCACCTCGTTCTCCTCCAGGGCGCTGGCCTGCCCGGACTTCCACAAGA
>JBOGVZ010000010.1:0-12397 GCA_050692985.1 Actinomycetota bacterium | reverse complement strand
GAACGGCACCTTGTCCTTCGTGTTCATGACCGAGGAGATCAGTGCGGCCATGTACTCGGCGGGCCAGTTCGCCTTCAGGTACGCCGTGCGGTAGGCGATCAGGCCATAGCAGGCGGCGTGCGACTTGTTGAAGGAGTAGTCCTGGGCCTGCTCCATGTCCTTCCAGAGCTGGTTCGCGACCGCGTGCGTGACCCCGTTGGCCGCGCAACCCTCGAGGAACTTGTCCTTGAGGGACGCCATCAGCGAGTGGATCTTCTTGCCGATCGCCTTGCGCAGGTCGTCGGCCTCGGCCGGCGAGAAGCCCGCGAGCTGCTTGGCGATCTCCATGTACTGCTCCTGGTAGATGCACAGGCCCAGCGTCGGCTCCGTGATCGGCCGCAGGCGCTCGTCGAGGAAGGTGACCTGCTCCTGGCCGTGCTTCCGCTTCGCGTACACGGGGATGTACGCCATCGGCCCCGGCCGGTAGAGGGCGACGAGGGCGATCAGGTCCTCGAACTCCGTCGGACGCACCTGCCGCAGCGCCTCGCGCATCCCGGACGACTCGAACTGGAAGACGCCCATCGCGTCGCCGCGCGCGAGCATCTCGTAGGTCGGTCTGTCGTCGAGCGGGATCTTCGTGATGTCGATCCCGCCCACGAGGCCGACCGCCTTGTCGATCACGTCGAGGTTCCTGAGGCCGAGGAAGTCCATCTTCAGGAGGCCGAGCTGCTCGACGGCCCGCATCTCGTACTGGGTCACGACTTCGCCGTCGACCGAGGTCTTCTGCACGGGCAGGTAGTGGACGAGCGGCTCGTTGCCGATCACCACGCCGGCCGCGTGCACGGAGTGCTGCCGCCGCAGTCCCTCGAGCTTGCGCGCCGAGTCGATGACGCGGCGGTTGATCTCGTCCTCCTCGTAGGCCCTGCGCAGCTCGGCGGCGGCCGCGTAGGCGTCGTTGCGGCCGGAGTGCGGAGGCCACTCCACGTTGCGGTCGAAGCACGCCTCGAACGTGGCCTCCTTGCCGAGGATCAGCGGCGGGTACATCTTCGTGAGCTTGTCGCCCACGGCGTAGGGGTAGCCGAGCACCCGGGCGGCGTCGCGGATCGCCTGCTTGGCCTTGATCGTCGAGAACGTGATGATCTGCGCCACGCGGTCGGTGCCGTAGCGCTCGGCGACGTAGCGGATGACCTCGGGCCGGCGGCGGTCGTCGAAGTCCATGTCGATGTCGGGCATCTGCTTGCGCTCGGGGTTCAGGAAGCGCTCGAAGATGAGGCCGTAGCGGAGGGGATCGAGGTCGGTGATCCCCAGGCAGTACGACACCACCGATCCCGCGGCCGACCCGCGGCCGGGACCCACCCGGATCCCCTGGCCGCGGGCGAACCGGATCAGGTCCCACACGATGAGGAAGTACCCGGAGAACCCCTTCGACCGGATGACCCGCAGCTCGTGCTCCAGCCGCTCCCGGATCTCGGGGGTGAGGTCACCGTACCGCCGCCGGGCGCCCTCCTCCACCAGCTCGTGCAGGTAGGTGTCCAGGTCCTTCCCGTCGGGCGGGTCGAAGTTGGGGACCCGCATCTCGGGATTGGCCTCCACCAGGGCCCGCTCGAGGTCCGGCAGCAGCTCCACCGACTCGGCGATCTCCAGGGTGGCGTCGCAGGCCTCGGGGAGATCGCGGAACAGCTCGCGCATCTCCTGCGCCGACTTCACGAAGAACTCCTCGGTGTCGAACTTCAGCCGGTCCGTGTCGGCCAGGACCTTGCCGGGCTGCTGGATGCACAGAAGGACGTCGTGGGCCCGGGCGTGCCCCTTCTCCGTGTAGTGCGTGTCGTTGGTGGCCACCAGCGGGATCCCCAGGTCCCGGGCCAGCTTCACGAGCTTGGGGTTCACGGCCCGCTGCTCCGCCAGGCCGTGGTCCTGGAGTTCGACGAAGAACGACCCCGGGCCGAAGATGTCCCGGTACGTGGCCGCCGCCGCGTAGGCCTTCCGGTCCTGGCCCGCCAGGAGCAGCCGGCACACCTCCCCGGCCAGGCAGCCGGTGAACCCGACCAGGCCCTCCGACCGCTCCGCCAGGAGCTCCTTGTCGATCCGGGGCCGGTGGTAGAACCCCTCCAGGTGCGCGTCGGTCACCAGCCGCAGCAGGTTGCGGTACCCGCGCTCGTTCCTGGCCAGCACGGTCAGGTGGCGATACTTCTCCTCGTCCTCACCGGGCGTCCGGTCGAACCGCCGGCCCGGGGCCACGTACGCCTCCACGCCCAGGATCGGCTTGACGCCCGCCTGCCTGGCGGCCCGGTAGAAGTCCAGGGCCCCGAACATGACCCCGTGGTCGGTGAGCCCCAGTGCGGGCATCCCCAGCTCCGAGGCCTTGGCGAACAGCTCCGAGATGCGCGAGGCGCCATCGAGGAGGGAGAACTCGCTGTGCGTATGGAGGTGAACGAAGCTCCCGGTCCCCATGGCTCCCCGACGAAGGTACCTCCCAGGCTACCCGGAGGCGCCGACATGGCCGCCTGTGGAAAACCTGTGGAGAATCACATCCTTGTAATCCGAACCTCCGGAACTCTATACTCCGGGCGAAGCGGAGTCAAAGGACCAGCATGCGGCTGTCGTTCTCGAGCATCAACACCTACGAGACCTGCCCGGCGAAGTACCGGTTCCAGTACCAGGACCGGGTCCCGGGCCGGCCCTCCCCCGCGCTGTCCTTCGGGGACTCGCTCCACCAGGCCCTGCACGCCTTCCACGCCCGCCCGGTGCCGGCCGCCCCCTCGCTCCCGGAGCTGTGGCAGTGGCTGGACGACGTGTGGGTGTCCGAGGGGTATCCCCACCCCCAGGAGGAGCGGCTGTACCGGGAGCACGCCCGGGAGGTCCTGGCCCGCTACCACCGGGACAACGCGGACGACTACCGCATCCCGGCGGCCCTGGAGTTCCGGTTCCGCATCGACGTCGAGGGCGTGACCCTCACCGGCGTGATCGACCGCATGGACCGGCTGCCGGGGGGCGGTTACGAGATCATCGACTACAAGACGAACCGCCGCCTGCCGCCGAAGGGCCGCGTGGATCGGGACCTTCAGCTCTCCCTGTACCACCTGGCGGCCCGGGAGGTGTGGGGCATCGAGCCCGAGCGGCTGACGCTCTACTACCTCCTGCCCGGCCAGCGGATGAGCACCTCACGCTCCCCCGCCGACATCGACGACCTCCGGCGCCGGGTGGCCACCGTGGCCGAGCGCATCGCGGCCGAGCGGTTCGAGCCCCGGGAGAACCCCCTGTGCGGGTGGTGCGACTACCAGCACCTGTGCCCCCTGTTCCGCCACCGGTACGAACGGGACCACACCCCGCCGAAGATCGGTGAGGTCGTGGACGAATGGATCCGTCTCAAGCGCGAGGACCGGGAGCGGTGGCGGCGCCTGGAGGAGCTGGCGGCCACGATCAGGGCATACGCCGAGGAGCACGGGCTGGGCCGTCTGTACGGCACGGATGGCGCCGTCAAGGTGGTGCGGCGGGTGGAGACGGCCCCGGACCCCGAGGCGGTCCGCCGGCACCTGGAGCCGTTGGGGCTGTTCGAGCAGGTCCTGGCGGTGGACCCCAGGCGCCTCCACGACCTCATCGAGAGCCGGACGCTGCCCCCGGCGGCGGAGGACGCCCTGCTGACCTCCCGCGACGAGGTCCGCACCACCACGGCGCTGTACCTGGCCGAGGCGGACCGCCCAGCCCGGCGGTCCTAGACCTCCGCCCGGGGCAGGGGTCGGAACGAGTTCACGACCTCCTGGGTGGGTGGGAGGACCTCCCCCGGGTCGGTGTTGGCCGCGGTGAACACCCCGATCGAGTAGTTCTGCTCGGGCGTGCTCACGGTGATCGCCAGGAACCGGATGCGGGGCCCGCCGGGGACCCGCCCGGTGCCGGCCACCGACAGGGCGGGGTTGGGGCCCACGCGCTCGATCTGGATGGCCGCCAGCTCCACGTCCCGGTACTGGCCCTGGATCTCGCGGACGAACCTGGTCTCCGCGGCCTCGGCGTCGCCCTCGGCCCCCAGGCCGAAGGTCACCCGGGTCTCGCCGCGCGGGCCGGCCAGCTGAGACACCGTCTGGTCGTCTTCCACCTCCCACCCCGGGGGGTGATGGAAGGAGTACCCGCCCTCCTGGTTCACGTGGCGGACGGTGGCGAACCGGTAGCCGGGACCCGAGCCCGGCTCGTTCCCGCCGAAGATCGCCAGCACCGCATAGATGATGCCGGCCACGGCGATGACCACCAGGGCGCCGCCGACGATCAACCGGGTCCTGCGGCTCCGGGGCAAGGCGGTGGTCATCGGTTCCCTCCGGAAACGACGAGGGGGCGGGCCCAGGCCCGCCCCCTCGCGCGTTCGTTCGTGCTTACCGCTTGTCCGTCCGGCGCCGGTCCCACGCCAGGACCGAGCCGCCGGCCGTCCCCAGGATCAGGGACAGGGCCAGCAGCGGGAGCGCACCGAGGCCGGTGATGGCCAGGGTGGGCGGGCCGCCGCGGGGCAGCACGCCGTCCTCGTCGTCGCCATCCGGCGGACCGCCGTTGGCCTCGACGCAGTCCGGCGGGGTGCCGACCGTCCCCGGCGGGCACTCCTCGACTTCGATGAACTCGGCCTTGACCAGCGTCTCGGCCGTGCCCAGGTGGGCCAGGATCAGGCTGTCGCCGGGGACCTGGCCGACGGCCTTGAGCACGTCGAGGTGGACCGTCTCGACGCGGTTCCCGGCGATGCCGTTCCCCACGACCTCGGCACCCTGGTTCAGGAAGATGCAGATCAGCGAGCCGTCCTCCGGGCAACCCGGCGGGATCGACAGCAGCTCCTGGGAGTCCCCCAGGATCTGGGTCCGGCTCCCCTGGGCCTCGATGGCCAGCAGCCAGGAATCCGAGTCCGTGGTGCCGGGTGCGTCCGGGTCCGTGGCGCTGCTGTCCGAATGGGCGCCCACGGCGGACACGCCCAGGCCGGAGCACACGCCGCTGGCGTCCTCGCCGCCGAGGCACACGTCGGCGAGCTCGGTCTCCGCGTGGGCGCTCTGCGAGGCGATGCCGCCGCTGCGGGTCTCCTCGATCGAGCTGTGGCTACCGCCGACCTCCGCGCCGACGGGGCCGTCACACACGGGCCCCGGAGCGGTGGTGGTTCCGCCGAGGCACAGGAACACGAGCGAGGCGTCCGCGTTGGACGAGGACGAACCCGCGCTCTGGCTGGTCTCGGTGGAGGCGTACAGCAGCCCGATGCACAGCTGGCCGCCGCTCTCCTCACACGCGATGGCCAGGCCGTTCGAGTCGCTGCCGTTGCCGCTCGAGTGGGCCCCGATGATCTCGCTGCCCCCGAGGGCCAGCACGGTGACGTCGCCCGACGGAGTGTCGTCGTCGTCATCGACCGCGGCGTTCGTCTGGTTCACGCTGACCAGCTCTTCGCCGGCCAGGTGGACGTCGGCCACCCCGGCGCTGGCGTGGCTGTCCCCCTCGGGAACGGGCGTGGTGTGCCCGGTGGAGTCCTCCTGCAGCGTCGCGGTCTGCGGCGCGGCGGGGGCCGACGAGCTGGAGCTCGGCGCCTCAGCGGGTGCCGAGGGCTCCGAGGCCGACGGAGCCGAGGGAGCCTCCGCCGAAGGTACCTCCGGTGGTGCGGGCGCTTCTCCGGCCAGGGCCATCCCCTGCCAGAGGGTGAGCAGCCCCACGGCGGCCAGGGCCACCGCCTGGAGCGGGCGTTTGCTCTTCTTCATGGGCACCTCCTGCCTCTCGTTCCGCGTATTCCTTCCCCCCACCCCGTGTTCCATACCCGACCCCTTTCGTCCCTCGATGTGGCAGCGGCCCGCACACCGCGCGGGCCGTCAGTGGCTAACTACGGCGCCGGGGGGGCGACCTCCTGCTCGTTCCGCGAATCTTATCGCCCGAAATCTACGCATTGATAGCCTTCGTGCCCTAAATTCTCAACTTTTCGCCCTCGTGGCCTCGGTCAGGCGTTCGACCTGGCCGCGGCCAGCGCCCCGGCCAGGTCATCCGGGAGCGGCTCCTCGACCTCCACCACGTCTCCCGTGGCCGGGTGGGAGAAGCGCAACCGCCACGCGTGGAGGAACGGGCGGCGCAGGCCGAGACGGCGGGCGTCGTCCCCCCCGCCCCCGTAGGCGGAGTCACCCAAGATTGGGTGTCCCAGGGCGGCGAGGTGCACGCGGATCTGGTGCGTGCGCCCCGTCCGGGGCCGGGCCTCCACGAAGGTGGCCTCGGGGAGCCGCTCCCGGACCTCGACATCGGTCTGGGCCGGCGCCCCCGTGGGTCGGCGGACCGCCACCCTGGCCCGGTCCCTGCCCAGGGGAGCCTCCACGGTGAACGTGTCGTGGTCCACCGCGCCCCGGACCAGGGCCAGGTACCGGCGCTCCACCGCTCGGGCCCTCAGCATGTCCGTCAGGGACCCGTGGGTGGCGTCGTCCTTGGCCACGATCAGCAGTCCCGAGGTCCCGGCGTCGAGCCGGTGGACGATCCCCGGCCGGTCCCGCCCGCCCCCGGAGGACAGCGGGATCCCCATTCCCAGCAGCCGGTTCACCAGGGTGCCCGTCCGCCGGGAGGCGGTCGGGTGGGTCACGATGCCGGCCGGCTTGGCCACCACGAGCAGGTGCTCGTCCTCGTACCGGACCGGCACGCCGCCGGGCTCGGCAGGCGGCGGGGGCCGCTCGCCGATGTCCGCCTCGATGCGCTCTCCTCCCCGCAGGTGGAAGGACTTGGGTCGGGGCCGGCCGTCGACGAGCACCCGTCCATCGGAGATGGCTCGCTGCACGTCCGCCCGGGGGAACCCGGTGGCCCGGGCCACGACCGCGTCCAGCCGCCCGGGCCGTCCCTCGACCTCCAGACGGGTCACCGCTTCGGGCCGTCTCGCCGGAACCCGGAGATGACCAGGATGGCCGCCCCCACCACGATGGCCGAGTCCGCCACGTTGAACACCGGCCACACCCGGAGATCGAGGAAGTCCACGACCTCCCCGGAGAAGCCGGAGCCGCGGATCAAGCGGTCGGTCAGGTTGCCGAGCGCGCCGCCCAGGATCAGCCCCAACCCCACCGCCGTGGTGGTGGCCGGGAGGTTCCTCGACGCCAGGATCACGGCCACGATCACCACGATGCTGACGGCCACGAACAGCCAGGTCAGCCCGCCGAACAACCCGAAGGCCCCCCCGGGGTTCGTGGTGAACCGCAGCTGGAACACCCCCGGGATCACCTCGATCGGCGGGCGGCCCTGGAGGTGAGCCTCGGCCAGCACCTTGGTGAGACGGTCGACCCCATAGACGGCCGCAGCGGCCCCGTACAGCATGGCGGGCCTGCGGCGGCGGGCCGGGGTGAGATGGGGTTCGGTCACGCGGGACTCCCGGGGCGGACCCCGTGGGTCAGCCCGCCCGCTCCTCCGCCTGCTTGTCCTTGATGCACAGGTTGGCGTAGGGGAGGGCCTTGATCCGGGCCTTCTCGATGGGCTTGCCGCAGCGCTCGCACAGCCCGTACGTACCCCCCTCGATGTGCCCCAGGGCCCGGTCGATCTTCTCGATCAGGTCCTTGATGTTGTTCGACAGCGACAGGTCGCGCTCGCGCTCGAACGTGGACGTCCCCGCGTCCGCGTACTCCTCGTCGAACGACACCTCCCCCGACATCTCCGACTGGGGGGTCCCGAACGAGGAGTCCTCGATCTCGGCGGCCTGACGTTCCAGCTCGCTCCGCTCCTCCCGGAGTCGGTTCCGGAACTCGGTGAGCTCCCGCTTGGTGAACGGCGACTTGGCCCTGGGCATCGGATGGTGGACGGTAGCATGCCGGCCCCGGGCCGACAACGAAGTAGAATGCGCACATCGGCGACGACGGGAACGAGTAGGAGGGCTCTCCCACCAGAGCGAGCCGGGGACGGTGGAAGCCCGGCGGTGGGCCCCTCCGAACATCCTCCCCGAGCCGCCGCCCGAACGGCGTCACCGGGAGCGCACGCAGGCCCGGAAACGATGCCCACTAGGCGCGGCCGGGCCCGCCCGTGACAGCGGAGGCTCACACGTGAGCCAAGGAGGGGGTGGCGCCGCGAGGCGCCGCCAAGCGGGGTGGTACCGCGGGGCCCGAGCGCCCCGTCCCTGCGAGGGGCGAGGCGTGTGAAGGAGGCAGGAGTGCCCAGGTACCGGCCCGTCGAGCCGAAGGTGGACCTCCCGGCGCTGGAGCGCGAGGTGCTGGCGTTCTGGCGCGAGGCGCGCATCTTCGACAAGAGCGTCGAGGCCCGCGAGGGGGCGCCCCCGTGGGTCTTCTACGAGGGCCCTCCCACCGCCAACGGGACGCCGGGGATCCACCACGTGGAGTCCAGGACCTTCAAGGACCTGTACCCCCGCTACCGGACGATGACCGGCCACTTCGTGCCCCGGAAGGCGGGGTGGGACTGCCACGGGCTGCCGGTCGAGCTCGAGGTGGAGAAGGAGATCGGAACCACCTCCAAGCGCGACATCGAGGCGTTCGGGATCGCCGAGTTCAATCGGCTGTGCCGCCGGTCCGTGACCCGGTACGTGGAGGACTGGGAGCGGCTCACCGAGCGCATCGGGTTCTGGATCGACCTCTCCCAGGCGTACTGGACGATGAACCCCCCGTACATCGAGAGCGTGTGGTGGTCCCTGAAGCGGCTGCACTCGGAGGGGCTGCTGTACGAGGACCACCGGTCGGTGGCGTACTGCCCGCGGTGCGGGACCGCCCTGTCCGACCACGAGGTGGCCATGGGCTACACGGAGGTCACCGACCCCAGCGTGTACGTGAAGTTTCCACTGGAGGAGCCCTCCCGTCCCGACCTGGCCGGGGCCGCTCTGGTGGCGTGGACCACCACGCCCTGGACGCTCGTGTCGAACATCGGGCTGGCGGTGGCGCCACGGGAGCGGTACGCCCTGGTCGAGCGCGACGGGGAGCGCCTGATCGTGGCGGAACGCCGGAAGGAGGAGGCCCTGGGCAGGGACGGGGTGGTGGTGTCAACGCTCCCCGGAACGGCGATGGTCGGCTCCCGGTACCGCCCTCCGTTCGACAACCTCGAGGACGTGCACCGCGTGGTGGCCGCCGAGTTCGTGGGGGTGGACGAGGGCACCGGGATCGTGCACATCGCCACCGGGTTCGGGTCCGAGGACCTGGAGCTGGGCCGCCGCGAGGGCTGGCCCGTGTACCGGCCCGTGGACGACGACGGCCGCTTCACGGACGAAGCCCCGGAGCTCGTGCGGGGCCGGTTCGTGAAGGAGGCCGACGCCGACATCACCGCGGAGCTGGATCGTCGCGGCATCCTGGTGGCGGCAGGCCAGTACCGGCACACCTACCCGTTGTGCTGGAGGTGCGACACCCCGCTCCTCTACATGGCCAGGACCTCGTGGTACATCCGAACCACGGCTCGGGGGCGGCGCCTCCTCGACGTCAACGAGTCCGTCAACTGGTATCCGGACCACGTCAAGCACGGGCGGTACGGCGACTGGCTGGAGAACAACGTGGACTGGGCCTTGTCCCGGGAGCGGTACTGGGGCACGCCCCTGCCGCTGTGGCGGTGCGGCAACGGCCACGTCACCGCGGTGGGATCGCTGACCGAGCTGTCGGAGCTAGCGGGCCGCGACGTCACCGGCGTCGATCCCCACCGCCCGGCGATCGACGAGATCACGATCCCCTGCCCCCGGTGCGGCCAGGAGGCCCCCCGGGTCCCGGAGGTCATCGACACCTGGTACGACGCCGGGGCCATGCCGTACGCCCAGTGGTCCTACCATCCCGAGCTCGGCCGGGGCCAGGAGGAGTTCGCCACGGCCTTCCCGGCGGACTTCATCGCCGAGGGGATCGACCAGACCAGGGGGTGGTTCTACACGCTCATGGCCGAAGGGGTCTTGCTGTTCGACGAGACCGCCTACCGGAACTGCGTGGTGCTGGGCCTGCTGCTCGACGAGCACGGCCGGAAGATGTCGAAGCGCCTGGGCAACGTGGTCGATCCCTGGGAGGTGATCGACCGCTATGGGGCCGACGCGCTGCGGTGGTTCCTGATCACCGGCGGCTCCCCGTGGAACGCCCGCCGGGTGTCGATGGACGCCTTCGAGTCCGTGGTGCGCCGGTTCCTGCTGACGCTGTGGAACGTGTACGCGTTCCACGTCGCGTACGCGAACGCCGACGACCTCGACCCCGCCGCCGAGGACGTCCCGATCGCCGGCCGTCCCGTCCTCGACCGGTGGGTGCTGTCGCGGCTGGCGGCCACCGCCTCGGAGGCCCGCACCCGGCTGGACGCCTACGACGCCACCGGGGCCGGGCGGGCCATCGCGGGATTCGTGGAGGACCTGTCGAACTGGTACGTGCGCCGGGCCCGCCGGCGATTCTGGGATCCGGCCCGGGGCGGGGAGGCCGCAGGGCGCGGGAAGGCGGCGGCCCACCGGACGCTGCACGAGTGCCTGACCACGGTGGCCCGGATGCTGGCGCCGTTCACCCCGTTCGTGGCCGAGGAGCTGTGGCGGAACCTGGCGGCCGGCCGGGATGGAGCCCCGGAGTCGGTTCACCTGGCGGACTATCCCGAGCCGGACCTCGGCGCCCGGGACGCGGCCCTGGACGAGGCCATGCAGGTCGCCCGGGAGGTGGCGTCGCTGGGCCGGACGGTGCGCAACGACGCCGGGCTGAAGGTCCGGCAGCCGCTCGCTCGCGCCGTGATCCACGTCCCCGGGGACCCCGACCGGCTGCGGCCCCTGCTGGACCTGGTGGCCGAGGAGCTGAACGTCCGGGAGATGGCGTTCGCCGAATCCGCGGAACAGCTGGCCGGGTGGCGGGCCAGGCCGAACTTCCGTGCGCTGGGCCCGCGCCTGGGCCCCAGGGTGAAGGACCTGGCCCGGGCCCTGGCCGGCGACGACGGGACGCTCGCGGCCGTCCTGGCCCGGGGCGAGCGGGCCACGGTGCCGCTGGCGGACGGTCCCGTCGAGGTGGAGCCCGGGGACGTGGAGCTGGCCCAGGAGACCGAGCGGGGCTGGGGGATGGCCACCGGCGGGAGCCTGACCGTGGCCCTGGACCTGGAGCTCTCACCCGAGCTGGAGCGAGAGGGTCTGGCCCGCGATCTCCTCCGCATCGTGCAGGACGCCCGAAAGGCGGCCGGCCTGGCGGTCACCGACCGGATCGAGCTGGCCGTGGGCTCACGGGGACCGGTCGAGCAGGCGTTCCGGGAACACCGGGACTGGATCGCGGCCGAGGCGCTGGCCACCGCGGTCGACGAGGGGATGGCCCCGGAGTGGGCCGACGCCCATCGGGTGGAGGCGCGCATCGACGAGCACCGGGTCTCGGTGGCTCTGCGGCGGGCCGGCGGCGGCGCGGGAGGCTGCTAGCCCGGCTTGCACACCCCGCACGCGGAGTACCCGCGGCGCTTCGCGGTGGACTTGGTCAGCCGCTCCGTGTCCGTGCGGCCCTTGACGAACCGGCAGCCGGACTCGTGATAGGTCCCCCGCTCGGGGATGGCCACCACGCGGGCCGTCGTCCGAGCCGTCGGCTTCGCGGCCGCCGCCTTCGTCGTGGCCGCCTTCTTGGGGGTCGCCTTCTTGGGGGTCGCCTTCTTGGCGGCGGCCTTCTTGGCGGCGGTCCGCTTCTTCCCGGCAGGCTTGGGGGCCTCGGCGGCGGCCTCGCCCGCGGGGGCCCCGGCGGGCCGGGTCAGCTCGTCGGAGGGGCGGCGACGCGCCGCGGCGGGCTTGCGCTGGGCCGGCGTGGCCGGTCGCGTGGCCGCCTCTCGGCGCTCGGCGGGCCGAGTGGCCACCGCGGTGGTCTCGGCGGAACGTGCCGCCGCTTCCTCGGGCGGCGGGCCGTACGGCGCTCCCGCGGTGGCCGGCTGCACCGGCTTCTTCCGGAGGACGCCCGCCAGCAGGAACAGCATGGCCACGACGCTGGCACCGATCGAGACGTAGATGAAGGTCAGACCCGGTTGGGTCAACCCGTAGACCAGGGTGCCGATCGCGGCGCCCAGAAAGATCCATGAGAGCACGTACACTTGGTCCTCCCCGGTCAGGCGTCTGTACCCATAGGGTACAGGCGGGCGTGGAGCCGAGCCATCCCGCTCCTTCTATCTCACGTAGGGCCCGAGCCTACTCCTCTCCCCAGAACAGTTCGCGGAGCGACGGTTCCTGGCTGTCGTGCTCCTTCTCCTCGCCGCGGGGTTCCTCGGCAGGGGAGGGTTCCCCGTCCGCCGGTTGGTCCTCCTCCGGCCGGGCCAGGAAGGCGCTCTCCCATGCGGACAGCAAGGGGTCGCCCTCCTCCCCGGAGCCTTCCACGGACCAGCCGGCTTCGGTCGGGGACTCCGACTCGGCCGGGCGCCACGGGACCGTGGGGGCGTCCTCCTGCGAGGGCGCCCCGGCCGAGAACGCCCGGGTGGCCGGCTCGGCGGCCGGTGGCGGAACCGCCGGCTCCGCGGCCGGACCGGGAGAGGCCGGCTCGGCGGCCGGTGGCGGAACCGCCGGCTC
>JBOGVZ010000009.1:0-33047 GCA_050692985.1 Actinomycetota bacterium | reverse complement strand
AATGGTCAAAGCTGCTGTGCCGGGACGACCTCCGCGGGTTGAAGGGTGACGATGTGGCCGAGCTTCGTGAGCTGGGTTACCAGACGGCGGGTCTGGCGCACGGTGTCCCGTCTGAGGAGCCAGTCGTCGCCGAGCTCCTGGTAGGTGACACCTCGGCTTAGCAAGTAGTAGGCCGAGACCAAGATGGAGTGGCCGACCGCTACGGCGGCCCGTTTCTTGCCGCGGCGGCCAGCGAGGCGAGCGTACTGGGAGCTGAGGTACGTCCCCTTCGCCCTTGCCGCGGCGTTGGCTGCCTGCACCAGGGTGTCCCGGAGCCACTTCGATCCCTTCCGGGTCTTCCCCGAACGCCGCTTGCCGGCCGACTCGTCGTTGCCCGGACACATCCCCGCCCAGACGCGAGGTGGCGGTGGGTGGGGAACCGGCTCATGTCGAGGCCGATCTCGGCGATGAGCGACTGTGCGGTCTTGTCATCCACGCCGGGGATCGTTTTCAGCAGCGCCACCTTCTCCTCGAAAGGGCGAACCGCCTCCTCCACCTCCGCCGACAGGTTCTCGATGGCCTCGTCGAGGTAGTCGACGTGGGCCAGGATCTGGCCCACGAGGAGGGCGTGGCGCCGGGAGAACCGTCCCTCGAGCGCTTCCTTCAGCGCCGGCAGCTTCTTGCGCAGGAGACCCCGGGCCAGCTCGGCGAGCACCTCCGGGTCGGTTGTGCCGGAGACCATGGCGTCGAGCATGGCTCGGCTTGAAATCCCCATGACCCGCGAGGCCACCGACGACAGCTTGATCCCCGCGTCCTGCAGCACCTTGTCCAGCCGCTGCACCTCGCTGGTCCGCGCCTGGATCTGGGTCTTGCGGTACCTGGTGAGATCGCGGAGCTCGCGGATGTCCCTGGGGGGCACGAACGAGGGGCGGACCAGCCCGTGCTGGGTGAGCTCCGCCAGCCACCGGGCATCGTTGTCGTCGGTCTTCTTGCCGGGGACGTTGTGGAAGTGCCGGGCGTTCACCACCCAGGTCTCGAACTCGTCCTCGAGGATGTAGTAGATCGGTTTCCAGTACACCCCGGTGGCCTCCATCGACACGAGCGTCACCTCGTGGGCGCCCAGCCAGTCCCGGAGCACCAACAGCTGGGCCGTGGTGGTCCCGAACTCCCGGAGCTCCTCAAAGGGGTCCTGGCCCTTCCGCGCGATCCGGACGCATGCGGTGACCCGTTCCTTGTGGACATCGAGCCCCGCCACCCGGCGGTAGAGCTTCCTCATGGCGCCTCCTTCCCCTCGGCGGACAGACGAGTCGCCCAGGGGAACCTGGCGTCGCAGAGTCTGTGTGGCGTGCTCTCGGCACAGTCCGGGGTGCCTCAGGTTCCCGCGCCATGCTTGGTGACGGCCTCTCCCGGCCAAGGCAGGTCGGCGATCTCAGGGCGACGCCGAATTTGTACTCGACCGTGGGTGGCGCCGCAGGCGCCATGGATTGCTTGGTGCAAACGAAATGCAAACGAACCACGCGGACTTCGGCGGCACAGGACGGACCTCGGCGACACGAGGCCCGTACAGGACGGCACGGAACGGCACCAGACGGACAGGGCGGCACAGGATCGCCGGTCTCATAACCCAGAGGTCGCTGGTTCAAATCCAGCCCGCGCAACGAGAGAAATCGCTGGTAGAAGGCGTAAAGGCGGCTCCCGGAACGCGGGAGCCGCCTCGTTTTGTGGCTTTTTTGTGGCTAAATTCCCCCGACGTGGGTAGTCCCCGCGCCAGCCTGCCGATGAGCCGGTGGGGACGAGGTACCGCTCGGGAGACACCTGCACCCGGTTCGTCCCCAAGAAGCCCTGGACGATATGGTGGTAGCCGCATCTCAGTGGGGGTCTTCGCGATTCATCAGCGGCCTGCAAGAGGTTGAGCAGGACCTGAACGCGAGAGGCATTGATCGTCAGATGCCCGTTGACCGCGCTCCTTCAAATGCGGGTAGCAACCTTCCCAGGCCTTCTGTGGACGGTCGTGCGACGCGGTGGCTTCCCCACCGGTCCAGCGCTACCACTCCTCCTGCTCGATCCCTCCGTACTCTGCCAGATACTCGGCGAAGGCCTCGTCGTCGAACCGGACCCGTTGCATCTCCGGGGTGCTGACGGGACTCGTGCTGCCCAATGGCTCCGATTCGAGTACGACGCCGGAGACGAAGTCCAGGCAGGCCTGAACGAAGGCACGGTCCGTGGTGAAGGCTCCCATCTCTAGGTGCTGTCTCGCGGCGGGGTGGGTCCAGTTCGCACTCCCGAACCAAGCCAGCTCGGGAGCGAACGACTGGTACTCGGCCGGGCCGCCCTCCGGCCAGGCGTAGTTCTTGAACCAGGCGACACGCCCGAGCAGGAGCAGCTTCGTGTGCGCCAGGGGCTTGCCCGCCCCGGTGTAACCCCACACGCGGACAGGGCCGATCGTTTCAGGTCGAGGCGGCCAGCGGGTGCCCGGGTCGACCAGCAGGGGGCTCCCGTTCTCGTCCACGGGAGCCATGTCGTCCTCGAACCCAGGGATGGCCTCTGCCGGGAACGGAGTTCCCTTCTCATGCAATCCTCGTAGGGCCTCGGTGACGGCGGCCTCCTTGTCAACGACCACGCAGCAAGGCATCCGGCGGAGACGGCCTATTCAGGCGTGATCCAATCGGTCAAGGGCATGTGACAGCTTGGCCAGCACCATCATAGACCGATTGCTGGAGGCTCGGTCCGCCCAACGGTCCTCCCCTTAGATGGGTAAATCCATCGAACTTGAAGAACCCCGGCCCTCTGGATTCCCCAGATCATCGAGGGAGTGGCTGCCAGTCTGGCGTGACGTCGAAGGAGGGCGTGGCCAGCAGTGGACGCACGTCCGTGCCATCCGAGCGCATGACGTAGAGGTCGAAGCTCCCCCCGACCCTCCGGGTGAAGGCGATCATGGTTCCGTCGGGCGACCATGCGGGGTGAAGGGCACACAAACCGCTGATCGCCGCCGTGGCCAGCGCGTTCGTAGGATCGGCCTTCCTTCTCGAGGGAGGTGCGGTCCGTGCTCTTCGCTCTCATGTATCTGCTGCTGCGCCGTCTACTCCGGCTGCTCGTCGGCCCTTCCGATCTAAACAGCGACGTCGAGCTGATAGTCCTCCGCCATCAGCTGATGGTCCTCAAGCGCAAAGTGGGCCGCCCCCGTCTTCGCCGCCGCGACCGATTGTTCATGGCGGCGATGAGCAAGGCCCTCCCTCGGTGGTCCTCGTTCGTGGTCAGCCCGCAGACCCTCCTTCGGTGGCACCGGGAGTTGGTGCGAAGGAAGTGGACCTACAAACGGATCTCCGCCGGCGGCAGGCCCCCGATCACCGATGAGGTTCGAGAGCTCATCCTGCGGATGGGGAGGGAGAACCCCACGTGGGGGTGCCTCAGGATCCGGGGCGAGCTCGCCAAGCTGGGCATTAGGGTCTCGGCGACGAAGATCCGCACGCTGCTGCGGGCGAATGGCCTCGGCCCGGCTCCCCGGCGAGCCGGTCCCACCTGGAGCGAGTTTCTCAGGTCCCAGGCCCGAGGGATCCTGGCGCTGGACTTCTTCACTGTCGAGACGGCGTGGCTTCGGACGCTGTACGTGCTCTTCGCCATCGAGCTCCGGTCCCGGAGGGTACATGTGTTGGGCGTGACCAGGAACCCCGACTCGGCCTGGGTCACCCAGCAGGCCCGGAACCTCGCGGTGGGGGAGCGGCTCCAAGGAATCCGATTCGTGATCCGGGACCGGGACGCCAAGTTCTCCAGCCCCTTCGACGAGGTCTTTCGGTCCGAAGGCGTGAACATCGTCAAGACCCCGATCCGGGCTCCGCGAGCGAACGCGTTCGCCGAACGGTGGGTCCGCACGGTCCGAACGGAATGCCTGGACTGGATTCTGGTCTTCGGCCGCCGCCATCTGGAGCGAGTCCTTCAGACCTACACCGCTCACTACAATGCCCGAAGGCCGCATCGAGGCCTCGGCCTGAAGACGCCGGAACGACTGCCCGATCGAGCCCTTCGCCCGGACGGCCGTGCCCGCGTCCACAGGCACGATGTGCTGGGTGGCTTGATTCATGAGTACGAGCTTGCAGCTTGAGTCGGAGTTTCTGTGCCCTTCAGGTCCCGACGAGGATCGCAGGCCTCGACGGATCGGCGCAATCGGGCGACCGATGAGTTCCGAGAGGGTACAGAGTCTGAGGACGAAGGGATCAGGCGCCGTCTTGAGCCGCCGAAGCTGAGGAGGTTTCGATGAGCACCACCAGGTTCCATCTGGCCGTTTCGCTGGACGGATACGTTGCCGGCCCCGACCAGAGCGTGGAGAACCCGCTCGGTGTCGGCGGCGAGGATCTCCACGAGTGGATCGTCGACCTCGAGGCGTGGCGCAGGCAGCATGGCTTGGAGGGTGGCGAGGTCAACGCGAGCACCCCCGTGGTCGAGGGGCTGCAGTCGAACGTCGGTGCCACCGTGATGGGCCGGAACATGTTCGGAGGCGGGCCCGGCCCGTGGAGGGAGGGCCCTCCCTGGAACGGCTGGTGGGGCGACAACCCTCCCTTCCACACGCCGGTCTTAGTGCTCACGCACCATCCCCGTGAGCCCCTGGAGATGGAGGGGGGTACCACGTTCACCTTCGTCACCAACGGGATCGAGTCCGCGCTGGAGCAGGCGAAGCAGGCCGCGGGCGGCCGGGATGTGCGGCTCGGAGGGGGTGCAAACGTCGTCCAGCAGTACCTCGCCGCGGGGCTGGTCGATGAGTTCGAGCTCCACGTGGTCCCGATCCTTCTCCGTGGCGGCGAGCGGCTGCTTGATAACGTAGGGAACCTCAAGGTCGAACAGGTGCGCGCGATCGAAGCGCCCGGCGTCACCCACGTCAAGTACCGCGTCGTTAGATAGACGGGAGCCTTCCGCAGCCGCTCGGGTCCAGGCGGGGGCACCATGCCGATCTCGAGCGCGTCGAAGAGTTGCTGGTGATCAAGCATCGGGCGCCCTTGGCATCTCTCAGAAGGAGCTCGCCGACCGGGTCGGCACGAGCCACTCGGCCATCTCGCGTCTGGAAAGCGGCCGTCACGAGACCAGCGTGGAGACCCTCCAGAGGGTTGCCGAAGCCCTCGGCGTCCGCTTCGTCTTCGGTTTCGAGAGCGGGCCCCGTGAGACTCCGACCCGCGAACTGGTAAGGGCCCAGCGGGCACGGTTCCGGGCCGCTCCGAAGGTTCTCGTTCGGCAATCTAGTCCTTCTGAGCCGAGATTGACGGGTCACTTTCCGCGGCGTAGGGTCGGCTCGAGGGCGACGAGAGTCGGGATGGAGAGGAGGCAGCATGCCCCACGAGAACATCGAGATCGTCAAGAAGTCGCTTGGAGCCTTCCAGGCCGGCGACCTGGACACGGTGAGGGAGACCTTCGCCGACGACATCGTCTGGCACATCCCCGGGAAGAGCCCGGTGTCGGGGGACTACAAGGGCAAGGGGGAGGTCCTCGGCTTCCTCGGCAGGACTGTGGAGATGACCGGCGGCACCTTCAAGGTCGAGCCCCACGACATCCTCGCGAGCGACGAGCACGTCGTCGTCCTCGCGAGGCAGACCGCCGAGCGCGAGGGGAAGCGGCTGGACGCGCAGCTCGCGAACGTGATCCACATCCGCGACGGTAAGGTCGCCGAGTTCTGGGGCCACCCCTTCGACCTCTACGCGGGGGACGAGTTCTGGTCCTGAGCTCCCGAAGTAACGTCTGAGCTTTGCCAGTCCCGAGCGTGAGGATGGCGCGATCGGGACCCTGTCTCAGCCCTCGCATGGGCGCGGGCGCCGGCCACGAATTCGTCCGGCAGGCCGACCACCTTCGACATGAAGAACTCGACGGCGTCTCCCCGTCGGCTCTCCGCGATCATCCGTTCGTACTGCTCTACCTGGTCTTCCGGGGGCCGGCGGACGCCCTCGGGGACGAACGGCGGCTCCCAGAGCGCGTTGAATCCGAGGGTCCGCGGCTTCGATCGCCCGCCGATGATTTTCACGCCGCCCGACCGTCGTATAGAAGGAGGTTGACGACGTCTTGCCCCCTGATAAGGAGGCTCAGATGCAGAAGATCACACCACACCTGTGGTTCGATACGGAAGCCGTGGAAGCGGCCGAGTTCTATTCCTCCTCGTTCTCGGATTCCGAGGTCACCAACGTGGCCACGATCCACGACACCCCGTCGGGAGACACCGACATCGTCTCGTTCGAGCTCCTGGGCCAGCCGTTCATGGCCATCAGCGCCGGTCCTCTGTTCACGTTCACGCCGGCGGTGTCCTTCCAGGTCTCTTGCGCGACGAAGGGGGAGGTCGACAAGCTCTGGGCGCGGCTCTCAGACGGTGGGACGGCGCTCATGCCGCTCGATTCCTACCCCTTCAGCGAACGCTACGGCTGGACGGAAGACAGGTACGGTCTCTCGTGGCAGATCATGTTCGTGGGCGAGGAGCAGAGAAGACAACGGATCACCCCAACCCTGATGTTCGTGGGCGAGGTGTGCGGCAAGGCGCAGGAGGCGCTCAACTTCTACGCCTCGGTGTTCCCCAACTCAGAGGTCGGTCCCACCCTTCGCTACGGCAAGGATGAGGACCCCGATGAAGAGGGGACGATCAGGTACGCGAGCTTCCTGCTGGCGGGCCAGGAGTTCGCCGCCATGGACAGTGCTCGTGACCACGACTTCGGTTTCAACGAGGCGATCTCTCTCCTCGTGAGCTGCGAGACCCAGGAGGAGATCGATCACTACTGGGACAGCCTCTCCGCGGTTCCCGAGGCCGAGCAGTGCGGCTGGCTCAAGGACAAGTACGGCCTCTCGTGGCAGGTGGTCCCCTCCGCCATGGACGACATGCTCCGCACCGGCACCAAGGAGCAGACCGCCCGGGTCACCGAGGCGTTCCTCAAGATGAAGAAGTTCGACCTGGCAGAGCTACGGAGAGCGTTCGAAGGATCAGACGCGCATATGGGAGGTGAGAGATGACACGGCTCCACAGCTATCTCAATTTCGCGGGGAATGCCGAGGAGGCATTCGGCTTCTACCGGTCCGTGTTCGGCGGCGAGATCTCCTCGGTTGCTCGCTTCAAGGATTTCCCCATGGAGGGCGTGAGCATCCCCGAGGAGGACCAGGACAAGATCATGCACATCGCCCTGCCGATCGGGGACGACAACATCCTGATGGCAAGCGACACCCTTCCGTCGCTCGGGCAGGAGCTGGTGCAGGGGAACAACGTCTACATCTCGGTCCAGCCCGAGAGCAAGGAGGAGGCGAACCGGATCTTCAGCGCTCTCTCGGACGGGGGCGAGATCGAGATGCCGATCGCCGACCAGGTGTGGGGAGATTACTACGGGAGCTTGAAGGACAAGTTCGGGGTCATGTGGATGGTGAACTACGGCCCGCCCCGAGAAGACTGATCGCGGTTGGGCTAGGAGCGGTACAGCCACCCGGCGGCGTGCGGCTCCTGCCCGCGCCCGAAGCGACGAGCCACGAGCAGAACTTCTTGTGGCCAAATTGTGGCTGACTCCCAGGACCGAAGTGATCTCAGGGCATCGCACATGCCCCATGACCAGCGGATAAGCCTGAGATGACCCCCGGCGATTGGTTCTAGGCGGCCGAGCGGTCTAAACTCTCGAACGGCGACTCCCTCGCCGAACCCCAGGCCCGGTGCTCACGCCACCGGCTCGATGGGGCAAAGGGGCTCAGCCTCGGGAGGTGGTCACTGGACCCGTGGGTCGGCGACCCCTGGAGCGTGAGTCCTGAGGTCGGGCGGCCCGAAGGAGGGACCAGATGACCAGGAACAAGGCCCAGAAGCGCGCCACCCGCGCTCGCATGGCCAAGACGGGAGAGCGCTACACGGCCGCCCGTCGCCACGTCGTCAAGCCCAAGGAAGAACTCCGCGCCGAGGACCTCCCCCAGACCGACGCCAACCTCCGGGAGAACACGGGGAGGGGCTGGCAGGAGTGGTTGCGCATCCTGGATGCCTGGGGTGCGAGGGAGCGCAAGCACGGGGAGATCGCCAGGCACCTCATGGAGGAGCACGGCGTGCCCGGGTGGTGGGCCCAGGCGATCACGATCGGCTACGAGCGCTCCCGGGGCCTTCGCGCCAAGCACCAGACCCTGACAGGGTTCTTCCAGGTCTCCGTGTCGAAGACCTTCCCGCTCGGCGTCGGCAAGCTGTACAGGGCCTTTGCCCAGGCGCCCCAGCGGAACAGGTGGCTCGAGCGGGGGATGCTCAAGGTCCGGACGACCCGCAAGGACAGGGACATCCGCTTCGACTTCCGCGACGGGACGTCCAGGGTGGTCGCCTACTTCGAGCCGAAGGGCCGGAGCAAGACGACGGTCACGGTCCAGCACGAGAAACTGCCCGACGCCAGCGCGGTGGAGGAGATGCGGGCCAGGTGGAAGGAGGACCTGAAGCGGTTGGCGAAGGTGCTTCAGCCGTAAGCACTGTCCTACGGACTCGGAGGTCGGCGGGTGACCCGCCGGCCTCCGCCTCGTCGAACGACATCCGCAACCGGGCCGAGGTGCCCCAGCTTGTTACCGCTCCTGGAGCACCGACAGGATGTTTCCGGCGGGGTCGGTGAACCAGGCGATCGGCGGCCCCTCATCCCGCTGGATGCCTCTCTCGTCCTGCTGGGAGCCCTCGTATCGCTGGAAGGACACACCTCGCTTGGTGAGCTCGTCAACCGCCCGATCGATATCGTCCACGGGGAAGTTGAGGATGGTGAACGAGGCCGGCGTGTGGTCCGGCTTGGGATAGACCAGGACGTCCCCGCCACCGGCGATGTGCAGGGTGAGCATCCCGTGCTCCTCGGACACAACCAGACCCAGCGTCTCGCCGTAGAACCTCTTGGCCGCCGGGATGTCGTCGACCGAGAAGCCGCTGTAGGCCTTCGTCGTGGCGAACATGCATGCCTCCTCTTCGTTCTCCGTGGCCGCTCCGGCCGGTCGCCGAGCTCGATACCCGGATGCCGCCCGTCAACGGTAGCTGACTCCGGCCGGGGCGAAAAGTCATCGGTCCTGCTCGACGGCGCGTCGCCGAAGGCGGCATCCGGGGGCCCACTTGACGGGAGGCAGCGGCTCCGGTATTTTACCGATCAGTTATTTAATCGGAGGGTTGAATGGTTACGGCGACCGATCGGCTGGATCGAACGTTCGGGGCCCTGGCCGATCCCACCCGGCGGGCGATCCTGGCCCGGCTTGCGGCGGGGGAGGCCTCCGTCACCGAGCTGGCGGAGCCGTTCGAGATCAGCCTGCCGGCGGTGTCGAAGCACCTGAAGGTGCTGGAGCGGGCGGGGCTGATCGCCCGGGGCCGGGAACGGCAGTGGCGGCCGGCCCGGCTGGAGGCCGGGCCGCTGAAGGAGGTCGCCGAGTGGGCCGAGCGGTACCGGCGGTTCTGGGAAGAGAGCTACGACCGGTTGGACGAGTACCTGGAGGAGCTCCAGGGCCGACGAAAGGAGAAGGGGCATGGGCGGAAACGGTAGCGACAAGCTCACGGTGACCACACCGTCGGACCGGGAGATCGTCATGACCCGCGTCTTCGACGCGCCCCGGGACCTCGTGTTCGAGGCGCACAGCTCCTGTGAGCACCTGTCGAACTGGTGGGGCCCAAAGAAGTACGAGATCGCCAGCTGCGACCTTGACTTCCGTCCGGGTGGCGCGTGGCGGATCGTTCACACGGCCCCCGGCGAGGAGCACGTGTTCAGCGGCGAGTACCGGGAGATCGTCCGACCGGAGAGGATCGTGTGGACGTTCGAGTGGGGTGGCGCGCCCGGCCACGGCTCGGTCGAGACCTTGACCCTGGAGGAGCAGGACGGCAAGACCACGCTGACCGCCACCTCCGTCTTCGACACGGTCGAGGACCGCGACGGGATGCTCAAGTCGGGGATGGAAGAGGGCGCCGCCGAGACCTGGGACCGGCTCGACGAGTACCTCCAGACCCTCAAGGGGCGCGCGCCGAGCTGACCCACCGTCCGTGAGGATGGACACATGGACGCTCGAGGTGGTGGGTTGGGGCTGCTGCTACCACACGTCTCCGGACCGCCAGTCGCAGCTGATGGGCGCAGACAGGTCGAGCTCCGGGGACCCCGGTGTCAGGCGCACGAGGACGTGGCCATCCTCCTCTTCCGTTCGGACGAGCCCCGAGCCCGTCCGCACGAGGGTGGGACCTTTCCATGCCACCCATCCCAGGCGTTCGTAGAAGGCCAAGCTGCCGGTGGCCAACGCGCCGAGGGGGAAGGTCCGATCGATGTGCTCACCGACCTCCCGCATGAGGGCCGACCCATGGCCCCGTCGCTGATGGATCGGTCGTGTGGCGACCGCCTCAACGTAGCCGGTCGGGAGGTGGTGTGCGCCCGTGTGCAGCTCCCGTTCGACGACGGACGCGTGGGCCACGATGCCCCCACCCTCTTCGAGGATGAAGTGGAGGCCCCCGAAGGCATGATCCCAGTCTTCATCGGTGAACCGCTCGGAGGGGTCGGGCCAGGCGGCTGCGAAGAGCTCCCGGAGCGCTTCGAGCTCCTCCGGCGATAGTTCATCGCTCGGAAGCCTGCGAAGCACCGCCACACCCGGACGATACCGCGAGCGGTAGGTGATGACTTCATCCGCTCCAAGGTGACGAGGCGGGAACGACCGGACGGCTCGTAGGGTTACAGTGGGTGCGGTCGCGGTGGAGACCACGGCCGGAGACGAGGAGGCGTGATGGAGCACGAGAAGGCCACGTTCGGTGCGGGATGCTTCTGGGGAGTCGAGTACGTGTTGCGGCGCGTGCCGGGGGTCCTCGAAGTGCGGGTGGGCTACAGCGGCGGGTTCACCGAGAACCCGACGTACGAGGAGGTGTGCTCCCACACGACCGGTCACGCCGAGGTGGCCCAGGTCACCTTCGACCCCGGCGTGGTGTCGTACGAGCAGCTCCTGGAGGTGTTCTGGGCCATGCACGATCCGACCCAGGTCGACCGCCAGGGCCCGGACATCGGTGACCAGTACCGGAGCGTGATCTTCACCCACTCCGAGGAGCAGCGGGCGGCCGCCGAAGGCTCCACGGAGCGGGCCCGGTCCCGGTTCCCGGCGCCGATCGCCACCAAGGTCCAGCCGCTGACGGCGTTCTATCCGGCCGAGGACTATCACCAGGAGTACTACGCGAAGACGGGGCACGAGCCGTACTGCCACACGGTCCCGGTGGGGGTCCTGAGGGACCTGGGCCTGATCGCCACCGGAAGCTGACGGATGGCCGGGGTCGGGGACTCGATCGAGAAGGCCGTCCACTACCTGTCCGAGCACCCCGAGGAAGCCAGGTACACGGACTCGTTCGCCCGCGCGACGCTGGGCGAGGCGCTCCGGGTCGAGGTGGCGGGACCGAAGGGGGAGCGCATCGTCACCGATATGCCCGAAGGCGTCGGCGGCCGGGCCGAGGAGCCGTCGCCCGGATGGCTGTTCCGGGCGGCATTGGCGTCGTGCGTGGCCACGACCATCGGGATGGAGGCGGCCCGCGATGGGGTGAAGCTGTCCTCGCTCGAGGTCGAGGTGGACAGCGAGTCGGATGACCGGGGGATCCTGGGGATGGACGAGGCGGTGCCGGCCGGGCCGCTGTCGACGCGCATCCGGATTCGGGGGCGCGCGGACGGGATGGGCGACGGGGCCCTCCGCGAGCTGTTGGAGCGCGGGGCCGGACGGTGTCCGGTATGCGACGCCACGAAGCGCGCCGTCGAGGTGTCCCTGGAGTTCGAGACCTCCTGACGAGCCGCTCGGCGAGGCCCCGGACGCCCGGAGAGGTACAGCCGAGATCCGTGGCCGTGCCCTCGGCCCAGCCGGCTGAGAGGTCCGCGAGCGGGTAAGGAGCGGACATGGGCCCGTCGTTTCCGCTGCTGGTGGCCGTGACCCTGGCGATCGGGGCCTGTGGGCTGGAGGTGCCCGAAGCCCCCGAGCGGGCGCCGGGCCCGGCAAAGGGAAACGCCACCGAGGCCCTGGCCTTCGGCGATATGGAGACGGTGGCCGAGGGCCTCGAGGTTCCGTGGGACCTGGCCTTCCTCCCGGACGACACGGTTCTGGTGACCGAGCGGCCCGGCCGGGTGCGAGCGATCCGGGGCGGGGAGCTTCTCCCCGACCCCGTGGCTCAGGTCGACGTCCTGGCCGAGGGCGAGGGGGGGTTGATGGGGATCGCGGCGCATCCCAACTTCGGTCGGGAGCCGTTCGTGTACCTCGCCTACACCTCCGCGGCCGGCAACCGCATCTCCAGGTTCGCCGTCGACGACGGCCTCCGCTTCGGGCAGGAAGAGGTCATCCTCGACGGCATCCCCGCGGCCACGTTCCACGATGGGGGAGGGCTGGCCTTCGGGCCGGACGGCATGCTGTACGTCGCCACCGGCGATGCCCAGGAGCCGTCGCTGGCGGCCGATCGGGGATCGCTGGCGGGGAAGATCCTCCGCCTCACCCCGGACGGCGCGATCCCCGAGGACAACCCGTTCGGGGGATCGCCGGTCTTCTCCTTCGGCCACCGCAACCCACAGGGCTTCGACTGGGACGAGGAGGGGCGCCTGTTCGCCTCCGAGCACGGGCCCACCGGGGAGTTCGGCCTGTGCTGCCTCGACGAGGTGAACCTCATCGAGGCCGGGGGGTTCTACGGGTGGCCGTACCTCGCCGGAACCGTCCAGGCCTCGGGCGGCGATCCGCCACAGCCGCCCGTCGAACCGATCGGGGAGAGCGGGCCCGACGATACGTGGGCCCCGGCCGGGCTGGCCGTGCACGACCTGGGCGACCGCACCGAGCTGTACGTGGCGAACCTCGCGGCTCAGGAGCTGACGCGCTTCGTGGTGGAAGATGGGTCGGCCTCGGGTCCCGAGTCGGTCGTGGACGAGCTCGGGCGGGTGCGGCTGGCGGCGATGGGACCCGACGGCTGCCTGTACGTGGGGACCAGCAATCGCGACGGCCGGGGGTCCCCCGGGGCCGGCGATGACCGCATCCTCCGGGCGTGCCCCGCTTAGGCCCCCCGTTCCGGGCCCCCGTTCCGGGATGGCATCATGGAGCCGTGGAGGGGCTGAACGAGCGGCAGCTGGCGGACGCGGCGGGAACCACGACCTCGGACGTCCGACGGTTCATCGACCTCGGCGTGCTGCTGCCCCCGGAGGATGGCCGGGCCTACACCGACGGTGACCTCCGGCGTGTGCGCCTGGCCATGGCCTGCGAGGAGGCCGGCCTTCCTCTCGACGCCATCGGGAGGGCCATCGCCGAGGGGAAGATCTCCCTGGCGTTCCTGGACCTTCCGACGTTCCGGTGGGCTCGCCGCCTGGAGCGGAGCTACGGCGAGGTGGCCGCCGATCACGGGGTGCCGGTCGAGCTGGTGCAGTCCATGCACGAGGCCCTGGGGTACGCGCCGCCGTCGCCGGACGAACCCGCTCGTGAGGAGATCCTGGAGATCCTGCCGATCGTCGCCGGATCCCGGGGGGTGGGGATCGAGGACGACGTGCTGCTGCGAACGCTCCGCGTATACGGCGAGAACCTGCGGCGGATCGCGGACGCGGAGGCCACCGTGTATCACGGACACATCGAGATGCCCATGCTGGAGGCGGGCCTGGGAGAGCGAGAGATGATGGACCGGGCCACCCAGATCGGGAGCCAGCTGGTGCCGTTCCTGGACCGCGCCCTGATGGCGGTGTACCGCCGCCAGCAGGAGCACGCCTGGACCGGGGACATCATCGAGCACATCGAGTCGGCGCTGGAGGAGGCCGGCCTCCACCACCGCCTGGCCACCCCACCGGCGATGTGCTTCCTGGACCTCACCGGGTACACCCGGCTGACGGAGGAACGCGGCGACCAGGCGGCCGCCGAGCTGTCCGACCGCCTGGCCGGGCTCGTGCAGCACGTGTCCCAACGTCACGGCGGCCGTCCGGTGAAGTGGCTGGGTGACGGGGTGATGTTCCACTTCCGGGAACCGGGCGGGGGCGTGCGCGGCGCCCTTGAGATGGTGGGACGCACGGTGGACTCGGGTCTCCCTCCGGCGCACGTCGGGCTGGACGCCGGACCGGTCGTGTACCAGAATGGAGACTACTTCGGGCGGACGGTCAACCTGGCCTCCAGGATCGCCGGCGTGGCCGCGCCGGGCCAGGTGTTGGTGACCGAGGACGTTCGCCGGGCCACCGAGGATGACGGGATCGAGTTCCGGCCGGTGGGACCGGTGAGCCTCAAGGGCATCCCCCGGCCGGTCCCCCTGCACGAGGCGCTGGCCGGCGCCTGACGGTCGGGGAACGGCTCAGTCGCTCCACCGCAAGGTCGGGAGCGCGCATGTCGGCCGTCCGGGGAGCGCCGGATGTCTCCATCGGGTCCGTCCTTCTCCGGCCCACGGACGCCTAACCGCGCTGCACCAGGCGCACCCGCAGCTCGTCGCGGTACTCGGGGAAGTACCTGGAGATCTCGTCCAGAGAGAACTGGGGAAGGATGCTGGAGGCCGGCTCGCGCTCGAGGAGGAACTCGAACGACTCCCGGATCGCCACCTCCGGGTCGGTGCCCCCGAGTCCCAGGTCGGTCAGGAGGTCATCGGGGACGGTGACGCGGTGGTGGGTCGTGGTGGTCCCCTCGATCACCGCCACCCCGTAGCGAGCCTCCTCCAACGGGGTGATCTCGATCTCGGTCATACCGGAGTCCTTCCCCGATCGCCCCCTCCCGCACACCTCGTCGAGGTCGCGGCCGGGCACCGCTTCGCGTAGGCTCGCCCCCGTGGCGGACATCGGCATCGTGGTCGGTGGGCACATGGGAACGATCGCGGACCTGGCCCGCCGGGCGGAGGACGGCGGCTACGAGAGCGTGTGGGTCGCCGAGACGGCCTACTCGGCGTTCGTGCAGGCGGCGCTGGCCGGCAGCGCCACGTCAACCGTGAAGGTGGGCACGAACATCGCCCTGGCCTTCCCCCGCAGCCCGACGATCACCGCGATGACCGCCCGCGACCTGGCCGAGCTGTCCGGCGACCGGTTCATCCTGGGGCTGGGCTCGCAGGTGAAGCGGGTCAACGAGCACCGCTTCTCGGTCCACTTCGAGCACCCCGCGCCGAAGATGGCCGAGTACGTCGAGGTCGTGCGGAAGGTCCTGCACACGTTCGGCGGCGCCCAGATCGACCATCGGGGCCGCTTCTACAACGTCACGATGAACCCGTTCCCCGGCGCCGCCCCGGTGGGGACCGTGCCGATCTACATCGCCGCGGTCAACGAGCGGATGTGCCAGGCGGCCGGGCGGGTGGCCGACGGCGTGCTGGGCCACCCGCTGACCTCGCCGAAGTACGTGAACGAGGTGGTCCGCCCCGCGGTCGAACGGGGCGCCTCGGCGGCCGGCCGAGACCCGGGGGAGATCAGTCTCACGAACAGCGTCATCCTCCAGCTCAACGAGGACCGGGAGCGCGCCCGGTTCGAGGCCGCCCTCCAGATCGCCTTCTACGCCACCACCCGGACGTACCGTCCCGTGCTCGAGCTGCACGGGTTCGGGGAGCTGGTGGACCCCCTCCGTGACGCCTACCGCGTCGGGGACCTGGGCAAGATGGCCGAGCTGGCCCTGCCCATGGTGGACACCTACGCGATCACCGGGTCGGAGGGCGAGTGCCGGGAGCAGCTGGCCGCGTTCGACGGCGTGGTGGATCGGATCCTGCTGGGGGGAGCCTGGGTGGGCCCCGACCCGCAGGCCATCGCCGAGAACTACCGCAGGATCCTGGAGACGTTCCGCCCCGCCGGGTAGCGGCGGGGCGGAGGTCGGGCGTTCGAGGGACGGGACCTACTCGGTCATGAAGTCCCCGTTCATGTTCGGATGGACGTCGCACTGGAAGTAGTAGGTTCCGGCCTCCGGCGCCTGGAACTGGAAGGACTCGTCGGCGTCGCCGATGACGTTCCCCGTGTCGAAGATCTCGTCCTGCGTGTCGTCGGAGGTGTAGACCGAGAAGGTGTGGGGAACACCCTCGTCCCGGTTCTTGAACTTCAGGTCCACGGTGGCTCCGGCCGGTACCGTGTAGGTGGCCTCGTCGAACGCGAAGTCCTCGGCCTCGACCTCCAGCTCGACGGCGCCACCGTCGGTGGTCCCGGTGTCCGTGGGGGTCGGCGTCTCCGCCGTCTCCGTGGGGGTCGGTGTCTCCCGTCCCGCATCGGTGGTTCCCCCACCGCAGGCCGCGGCCACGAGCGCCAGGCCGACGATCGCGGGGACGAGTCGCACGTATCGGTGCATGCCTGAACCTCCCTGTCGGATGGGATCCCACCTCCCGTTACCCGCACCGGGACGTGGCCATGCCCGGAGCGACACATCCTACGCCCGTGCCGGAATAACGCCGTCCCCATGGGAGCCGCCTGGATCACGAGGTCCACGGGTCCGGGGAGCCCCTGCTGAGGGCATGGGGAGGACCGTGTGGCCGGACCGACGGGTGGCCCCGGACGGCGTCAGCGGGGCCGGGGGTGGACCTCCTCCGTGGGCTCGCGAGAGTGGGGGGGCGGCGGGGGCTCGAGCTCATCCCTGGTGCGGGTGGGCCGGGGCTCCTTGCGGTCCTTCTCCTCCTGCCGGGCCTTGGCCTCCCGGGCCTCGTGCTCCTTCTGGAGCTTGCGCCGCTCGTCCTCCGGGTCGGGGATGGGCTGGTCACCGTCCACGTAGCCCTTGAGGTCCTTGCCCTCCATCACCTCCCGGACCATCAGGAGCTTGGCCAGCCTGGCGAGCAGGTCTTTCTTCTCGAGGAGGAGCCTGCGGGCCTGCTCGTGGGCCCTGCCGACGATGCGGCTCACCTCGTCGTCCACGATCCGGGCGGTGTGCTCTGACATCTCGGGCCGGTCGCCGGGAAACAGCAACCGGCCGTCGCCCCCTCGGAACCCGTCCCGCCCGAACGACAGGGGGCCGATCCTCTCGCTCATCCCGTACTCGACCACCATGGCCCGGGCGATCTCCGTGGCCCGCTCCAGGTCGTTCTGGGCCCCGGTGGAGATACGGCCGAAGGAGATCTCCTCCCCGGTGCGACCCCCCAGCAGCACGGCCAGGCGATCCTCGATCTCCGGCTCGGTGATGATGTAGCGATCCTCCAGGGGCCGTTGCATGGTCATGCCCAGGGCCGCGGCGCCTCGAGGGATGATCGACACCCGGTGGACCGGGTCGGCGTTCGGGAGCGACACCGCCACCAGGGCGTGGCCCATCTCGTGGAAGGCCACGATCTCTCGTTCCTTCTCGCTCATGACCCGGCTCTTGCGTTCCAGCCCGGCCACCACGCGATCGATGGCCTCCTCGAGCTCGGCCATGCCCACGCTGTCCTTCTCCCGGCGGGCCGCCAGCAGGGCCGCCTCGTTGACCACGTTCGCCAGGTCGGCACCGGTGAACCCGGGGGTTCGGGCGGCGATGACCTGGAGGTCCACGTTGCTGGCCAGGGCCACCCCGCGGGCGTGGACCTGCAAGATGGCCTCCCGCCCGCGGAGGTCCGGCCGGTCCACCACGACCTGGCGGTCGAACCTTCCGGGCCGCAGCAGGGCGGGGTCCAGGACGTCGGGACGGTTCGTGGCGGCCATGATGATCACGCCCTTGGAGGCGTCGAACCCGTCCATCTCCACCAGGAGCTGGTTCAGCGTCTGCTCCCGCTCGTCGTGCGAGCCCATGCCGGCTCCCATGGCGCCGCCCCGCGTCTTGCCGATCGTGTCCAGCTCGTCGAGGAACACCAGGCAGGGGGCCTTGTCCTTGGCCTGCTGGAACAGCTCGCGGACCCGGGCGGCACCGAGCCCCACGAACATCTCGACGAACTCCGAGCCGGACATGAAGAAGAACGGCACCTTGGCCTCGCCGGCCACGGCTCGGGCCAGGAGGGTCTTGCCGCACCCCGGCGGGCCCAGCAGCAGGACGCCCTTGGGGATGCGGCCGCCCAGCCGCTGGTACTTCTTGGGGTTCTCCAGGAACGCCACGATCTCGTGGAGCTCCTCCACGGCCTCGTCCACCCCGGCGACGTCGGCGAAGGTGGTCTTGAGGTCCTTGCGGTCGTAGATCTTCACCCCGCGCTTGCCGAGGTTGAGCGCGCCCGCGGCCCCACCGCCCGCCATCCGGCGCAGCAGGAACGCCCACAGGGCGATGAGGATGGCGATCGGCACGATCCACGACAGGATGAAGCCCAGGAAGGCGCTGGGTTGCTCCCCCGTGAACCGGATGTTGTGCTCGGTCAGCAGCGTGACCAGCTGCTCGTCGTCGGCCAGCGGCGGCCGAACGGCCTCGAAGGGCCGCACGCTGCCTTCCTCATCACGGAACTGGCCGGTGATCCTCGTCTCGGAGATCGCCAGTGGGCGCTCCGGCGTGGCCACGATCCGGTCCTGTCGGACCAGCTCCAGGAACTGCGAGTAGGGGATGTCGTTGCCCTGCACGAGCAGGGTCTGCAGGAGCATCAGGACCAGCAGCCCCAGCAGGATGTAGCCCAGCGAGAAGCGCCACCGTCTCCGGTCCCCGTTCCCCCCTCCGCCGAGGTCGAAGCCCTGCCACCGCCCGCGCCTGTTGTTGCCGTCGGCCATACGTTCCTTCCGCCCCCCGAGGGGACCTCGCCGTGGACCTATGTTCCCACATCGGCCCTCCCACGACCGTCGCCGCCGAGGTTCAGCCGGCTCCGCCCACAGCCCGGCTGGGAAGGGCCGCGAGAGCCGCTCCCGGCCGCCCGGGGGTATCCTGGGGTGATGAGCGAGCCAGCCGCCGCGGTGGGGTCCTCGGATCTGGAGGAACGGTTCGAGCGTGACGCACTTCCGCTGCTCAGGGAGATGTATGCGGGTGCCTTGCGCCTGACCCGGAACCCGGCCGACGCCGAGGACCTGGTGCAGGAGACGTATCTGCGGGCCTACCGGGCCTTCTCCACGTTCCGGGAGGGCACGAACCTGCGGGCCTGGCTGTACCGGATCCTCACGAACGCCTTCATCAACCTGTACCGGAAGCGGCAGCGGGAGCCTCAGACGATCTCCGAGGACGAGGTCCCCGAGTGGTACCTGTACGAGCAGATGACCGACCAGGGCGCCGAGGCGTCCGCCGAGAGGCTGGTGCTGGAGGCCATTCCCGACGAGGACGTGCAGGCCGCCCTGGCCGAGCTGCCGGAGCAGTTCCGCCTGGCGGTCCTCCTCGCCGACGTGGAGGGGTTCTCCTACCGGGAGATCGCCGAGATGCTGGAGATCCCCCTGGGTACGGTGATGTCCCGGCTCCACCGGGGAAGAAGGGCCCTCGAGAAGCGGTTGTGGGATGTGATGCGGGAGCGTGGCCTTGTACGAGATTGACTGTGAGCAGGCGCTCCGCCTGCTGGAGACGTACTGCGACGGGGAGCTTGCCCCGGCGCAGGCCGCCCTCGTCGATGCTCACCTGGACCGGTGCACCGGTTGCCTGGATCGCCGGGACTTCCGGGTGCGCCTCCAGGCCATCATCAGGGCCAAGTGCGGCTCCCCGGTGGATTGCCCGGACGCCCTGCTGAGCCGCGTTCGGGCCATCCTGTCGGCTTCCGCCTGAGTTCCCTCCGATTTCCCAAAACCCTTCCCCCACCCGGCGACGAATATCGGAGTGAGGCGGGCCCACCCTCGGGTCCGGGACGGGATGAAGGGAACCAGGCCGGGACAGATCCCACGACCGTCGCGCACGGCCGCCCAGGACCGGGTCTGCGAGGAGCCGGACTGCGGGACGCGGCTGTCGGTCTACAACCTGCGCACCAGGTGCTGGCAGCACGCCGATATCGTGTTCCCCAACTACCGGGGTCGGCGGCTGGCCTCCCAGGGGAAGGCCGGGTAGGGGGCACCGGCCCCCTCCCAGACTTGATGGTCAGCCGGGGCTGGGTCGGCCGAATGCAGGAGTCCTCGTAGCCCTAGGGGGCGGGGTCGTAGCCCCTTGCGACGTTCCTGCTTCCTTTGGGGGACCGGAGGGAGTCGGCGATAACGAGCAGAGGTTCTATCGCCTCGAAGGAAGCGAGCTCAAACTGCGTTGGTCAGGACACGCCAAGCGTGGCTTCCCACGCCTCTAGGTCGCGCACATACCACGCGATGGAATCCGGCTGACCGTTCTCGCTGGTGAACCGAACCTTGAGCAGGGGACGTCCGTAGCTCTTCCCCAGATGCCAGCGGACTCGCTCGATCGCGATGATCCGCGCACGCGGGATGCGAATCTGTTTCCGGGGGAGCCATTGGCGGAACAGGATCGCCTCGGCGGTTGCGGCGAGACAGCCATTGCCACGGATCTGCAGCGCTCCTCGCGATTCCAGTCCTAGGCTGTTGGCCCGGTCGTCGATCAGAAGAATCGCGCGGGGGCCGACCTCGGACCGTACTTCTTCAGCAACCCCCCTCCGAAGCTTTCGAAGAATCACAGCGGAAAGGATATCTGCTCAGGTGGCCAGCATTCGTGGAGGCCACGTGCCTCCCGAAGGCCGATCGGGGGCCAAGCGGATCCCCGTTCTCTCGCCATTCGGCCCAAAGCGGGCAGGGTACCCTATCCAGATGGGCTCCTCAAACGTTGACGGAGGGCGTATACTTCCCACCGTTCCTGGCAAGGGAAGCAAACGGACGGAGGAAGGGGGAGCGATGGCGCAACCGAGGGACGCCCAGTACCTGAAGACCGCGGAGGTCGCGGACATCCTCCACGTGTCGCCGAAGACGGTGACCAGGTGGGCGAAGGACGGCAAGCTGCCGCACTCGCGGACGCTCGGCGGTCACCGCCGGTTCCCCGCCGGCGCGATCCGCAAGCTGGCCGAGGGTCTCATCCAGGTCGGCCAGCTCGACTAGACCTTCCCCACGCATCCAGCCGAGCGGGCGGGCGCCGTTCGGCCGAGTCCTCGTCGCCAACCGGGGGGAGATCGCCTGCCGGATCATCCGGACGGTGCACCGGCTCGGCATCGAGTCCGTCGCCGTGCACTCCGACGCCGATGGCGGCGCCAAGCACGTCCGTGAGGCACGCCGCTCGGTGCGCATCGGCGAGCCCCCGGCTCCCCTCTCCTACCTGAATCCGGCCGCCATCGTCCGGGCGGCCCTGGACACGGGCGCCCAGGCCGTCCACCCCGGGTACGGGTTCCTGGCCGAGAGCGCCTCTTTCGCCCGGGCCGTGCTGGATGCGGGGCTGGCCTGGGTGGGGCCGTCCCCCGAGGTGCTGGAGCTATCCGGCGACAAGGTGGCCGCCCGGCAGACGTTCGAGCGGAGCGGCTTCCCGGTGCTCCCCGGGGCCGGCCCCTACCTGGGGGCCGACGAGGCGGTGGCCGCCGCCCGGGACCTGGGCTACCCGGTCATGGTCAAGGCCGTGATGGGAGGCGGCGGCATCGGGATGGGCGTGGCTCGGGACGAGGCGGCCCTCCGCGCCGCCGTGGAGACCGCCGCCACGAGGGGTGAGCGATTCTTCGGCGACGCCTCGGTCTACCTGGAGCGGTTCGTGCCCTCGGCCCGGCACGTCGAGGTCCAGGTCTTGGCGGACGAGCACGACACGATCCACCTGTACGAGCGGGAGTGCTCGGTCCAGCGCCGCCACCAGAAGGTCATCGAGGAAACGCCGTCGCCGGCCCTCGACCGGGACCTCCGGCACCGGATGTGCCAGGCCGCGGTGCGGTCGATGCGGGACATCGGCTACCGGGGGGCCGGGACGGTGGAGTGCATCCTCACCCCCGAGCGGGAGTTCTTCTTCCTGGAGGTCAACGCCCGCCTCCAGGTTGAGCACCCCATCACCGAGGTCACCTGCGACGTCGACCTGGTGGAGGAGCAGCTCCGGATCGCCGCCGGCCACGGGATGTCGCTGGCCGGGACGCCGCCCCGGAACCACCACGCCATCGAGTGCCGCATCTACGCCGAGGACCCCAGGACCTTCCTGCCCGCCCCGGGCCGGATCACGGCTCTGGACGTGGGTCCGAACTGGAACCGTATGCAGCGGCACGACTTCGGCTACGACGCCGGCGACCAGGTGCCGATGTTCTACGACCCCCTGGTCGGCAAGGTCGTGGCCTGGAGCGGCGACCGCTTGAACGCCCTCGGGGAGATGAGGATGGCCCTCGACCGCCTTCGGATCGACGGCCTCAAGACGAACGTCCCCGCCCTGCTCGAGGTCCTAGGCGACGAGCGGTTCCGATCCGGGGACTACGACACCGGTCTGCTCGGCAAGTAGGCTTCCCTCCGTGACCGTTCGCTACGAGAACCGTGGCCCGGCCGCGTGGATCACCATCGACCGCGAGGAGCGGCGCAACGCCCTCAGCCCCGAGGTCATCGACGGGCTCGTCGAGGGCCTCGCCCGCGCCGGGCAGGAGGGAGACGTCCGGGCCGTGGTGCTCACGGGGTCCGGCGACCGGGCGTTCTGCGCCGGGGGGGACATCGGAGGGTTCGCCACGGCGGGCGCCGCCGAGTCCGCCCCGGCGGCCGTCTCCCGGATCCTGGACGCCCTGTGGCACCACCCCAAGCCGACGATCGCCCGGGTGAACGGCAGGGCCCTGGGCGGAGGGTTCGGGCTGGTGCTGGCCTGCGACCTGGCGGTGGCCGCGGAGGGGGTGGAGCTCGGCACCCCCGAGATCGACATCGGGCTATGGCCTCACGTCATCACCGCGGTGATCCAGCGCTCGGTGCCCCGGAAGGTGGCCCTGGAGCTGATGCTCACGGCCCGGCGGATGCCGGCCGAGGAGGCGCTGGGGTGGGGGATCGTCAACCGCGTGGTCCCCCCGGCGGACCTCGACGCCGAGGTGGAGAGACTGGTGGAAGCGATCGCCGCGAAGAGCCCGGCCATCGTCCGGTTGGGGAAGCGGTCCTTCGTGGGGGCCGAGGACTTCCCCTGGGGCCGGGCCATCGAGCACCTGAAGGGGACGCTGGCCGAGAACCTCGGGGCCGAGGACCTGGTGGAGGGCGTCTCCGCGTTCCTGGAGAAGCGCCCACCGAACTGGAAGAGCCGCTAGGCGGGAGGCGCCGCCCCCACCCGGTCCGGCACCGCTTCGGAGGCCATCCGGAGCCACTCCCGCTCCGCCTTCCCTTCCTTCGAGGCACCCAGCAAGCCCTTCCTTCGAGGCACCCAGCAAGCCTCCGGACATGGCTCCTCCGCCGGTCCCCCGGCTGTGGACGTCCAGGGTCACCCCGGTGCCACCCTGGCCGCCGGCGGTGGTGACCACGACCCGCATCGGCATCTTCATCTTGTTGCGGAAGCCGCCGGCGAAGTACGCGGACTTCACGGATCCGCCCACGTCCATCACCAGCTTGCCGGGACCGTTCTCCACGGTCCGCCCTCCCTGGGCCTGGAGCGCGGCCTCGATGGCCGCCCGAACCCGATCCTCCGGCGCGGTGCTCTGAAGCTGCGAGACGGTCATCCTCCCCCTCCCCTCGCTGTGGCGCTCACGGCGCGCGGTGTAGGAGGCTACAGTACCGCCAGCGGCCCGGGCAGGCATCGGGAGCCGGGCTCCCGGCGAAGGGCCCTGTGTGGAGGTGTGCCCCATGGCTGAGCCCCAGGTGCCGTCCGGCGCCGACTCCCCCTCCGAAGACCCCAGGCCCATGCCCACGCTCACCTACGGCGGGCCCGACATGCGCGGCCACGTCGAGGAGCTCCGGACGAAGAAGGAGGAGTTCCTGGGCATGGGTGGTCCCGAGCGGATCGAGCGCCAGCACGGGCAGGGCAAGCTCACGGTCCGCGAGCGCCTGGCGCTGCTGTTCGACCCCGGCTCGTTCACCGAGTTCTCCCTGCTGGCCCAGCACCAGTCGCTGTCGCCTGCCATGCAGGGGAAGCACACGCCCGCGGACGGCTGCGTGTGCGGGATCGGGAAGGTGGACGGGCGAACGGTGGCGGTCGTGGCCTACGACTTCACCGTGATGGCCGGATCGATCGGGATGGTCGGCGAGCTCAAGGCCACCCGCATGCGTGAGCTGGCCCTGCGGGAGCGGATCCCGATCGTGTGGCTGATCGACTCGGCCGGGGCCCGCATCCAGGAAGCCGCGGGCTCGATGTTCGCTCGCACCGGGGATCTGTTCAAGGAGCAGGTCCACATGAGCGGGGTCATCCCCCAGGTGGCCGCGATGATGGGCCCCGGGGCCGCGGGGACCGCCTACATCCCCGGGCTGGCCGACTTCGTGCCCATGGTCAGGGGCACCTCGCACATGGCCCTGGGCGGGCCTCCGCTGGTGAAGGCGGCGGTCGGCGAGGACGTCACCGCCGAGGAGATGGGCGGCTCCCAGGTCCACACCAAGGTGTCGGGGGTGGCCGACCTGGAGGTGGAGGACGACGAGGAGTGCATCCGGGTGGTGCGCCGGTACCTGTCCTTCTTCCCCGCGTCGAACCTGGAGAAGCCCCCCATCGTCGCCTCCGAAGACCCCCCGGACCGACGGTGCGACGACCTGTTGGACGTCGTGCCGGCCAACCCTCGCCAGGCCTACGACATGCGCAAGGTCGTGGCGTCGATCCTCGATGACGGCGAGTTCTTCCCGGTGAAGCCGGATTGGGCCCGGAACCTGGTCACGGGGTTCGGCCGGTTCGCGGGCCGGCCGGTGGGGATCGTGGCCAACCAGCCGATGTTCCTGGGCGGCGCCCTGGACGTGAACGCCGCCGACAAGGCCGCCAGGTTCGTCTGGCTGTGCGACGCGTTCCACATCCCCCTGGTGTTCCTCATGGACTGCCCCGGGTTCCTGGTGGGCTCGGCGGTGGAGAAGCAGGGCATCATCCGCCACGGGGCCAAGATGCTGTACGCCGTGGCCGAGGCCACGGTGCCCAAGGTCACCGTGGTCCTGCGAAAGGGCTACGGGGCCGGGTACTACGTGATGAACGGCCGGGCCTACGAGCCGGACATGGTCGTGGCCTGGCCCACCGCGGAGATCTCGGTGATGGGGCCCGAGGGGGCGGTGAACATCATCTTCCGCAAGCAGATCGAGCAGGCACCGGCGGACCAGCAGGACGCCGTGCGGAACCAGCTCGTCGACACGGTCCGCGAGCAGATCAACGCCTACATCGCCGCGGGGTGGTCGTTCGTGGACGACCTCATCGAGCCGGGGGAGACCCGTTCGGTGATCTGCCGGGCCCTGGAGCTGTCCGAGAACAAGCGGGTGGAGCGCCCCTGGCGCAAGCACGGCGTCCTCCCGGTCTAGAGAGGAGGGGGGATGGGCCGGACTCGTGTGCACGAGGTCACGCTGAGGCTCGACGATATGTCGGAGCTGTTCGAGCGGGGGAACCCGGACCCGTTCTCGGAGTCGTACCGACCACAGAGCTACACGTCCGGGATCGAGTTCATCGCCAACGAGGTGTACACGGACCCTTCCCGGAAGGTCGTACGGGCCACCATCCTGCTGCCCCCCGAGCACGTCGCCCCAGGCCTCGAGGAGCGAACCCGGGAGGCCATGGGACGCTACTGCCGGGCTCAGCTCGAGAACGTGCGGCACGACCTGCGCTCGGTGGTGTGGACGGGTTCCCGGGCCCTCGTGGCGGCCCTGGCCCTGCTCTTCCTGTTGACCGCCGCATCCCGGCTCCTTCCGGGGTCGGGATTCCTGCTCCAGGTCCTGAAGGAGGGGATGTCGGTGGCCGGGTGGGTCGCGTTGTGGTTTCCGGTCCAGAGCCTCACCTACGACCTGTGGACCCATCGGATCGATCGGTCGGTGTACACGCGGATCATGGACATGGACCTGTCGATCCGGGCCGAAGCGCCGGCCGGGGGGCCCAGGGGGGTGGCTCTTCCGGAGGAGGTCCCCGGTGGTTCGGACGGCGAGCGAACCCCCCAGTGAGGGAGGCCCGGGGGTAGCTCGCCCGGAGGAGGTCCCTGGAGCTGTCGGAGAACAAGGGGTGGAGCGCCCCTGGCGCAAGCACGGCGCCCTCCCGGTGTGAACGTCTCGGTCTATGCTCGGCCCTGGGACCGACATGGATGAGTCTAAGCGCGCAATCGAAACGCCTCTCCCCGACTTCGAACTTGAGTCTGCCATCCGCCGAGGGAGTGCATCGTTTCAGGAGTGGATTAAGGCTTACTTCTTTTCATCTAAGGAGTACCACCCCGAGTACGATCGCAAGAGGGACTCCCTCCCCCCGAGAATCGAGGCCATTCGTCAGCGCTATCGACAGAATGTGGGCAGGGTGTTCTCTGCCTTTGAGGCTGAACACGGACCCCTTGAGCGATCCTTCTACTGCACGAAACTTGTCGGCGCAGCCATCCTCACGTCGGGTCCAGCTGCGTCAGCAGGACACAGACGCAGGTTGCCGGTCCGAATACTTACGGGCTCCGATGACAATCCCCGCCTCCACATCATGGCCAACGTGCTCGATCTGCCAACAGACGCCGAGGTCTCCGCACTCGGTGACCTCTTGAGCCGATGCATGGAGGTGGGATCCAAGGCTAACCAAATCCTGGCTCGACGCGACCGACGGATCTGTCTTGAGCTGGCATTCAACGTGACCACCGACGTCCTGGCGGGCCTGGACGTCAAGGCCGGTGCCGCCCACACCTGGGGCCGCGAACCCGACCTGGGCGAGCACCTCGATTACCTGATCGCCAGGGTGGAGGACCTGGAGGCCTTCTATCGGGACGCCGCCCGCCAGCGTGCCAGGCTCTCCTACTTCGCCGGGATGATCTCCTCCCTGGCGGTGGTGTCCCTGGCCGGCGCCTTGGTGGTCTGGCTGTTGATCGGCCCAGGCTCCGTCTCGCTGGCCGAGGCCCTACCTCCGCTAGGGGCCACGGCGGCCGGTGCAGCCGGCGCGGTGGTCAGCGTGATGTGGCGGATGACCCGGGGGCGGTTCCGGATCGACTACGAGACCGGGACCAGGTACCTGCAGCGGATCGGTTCGTTCCGGCCGGTGCTCGGCGCCGTGTTCGGCCTGATCGCCTACTTCGGGATCGTGAGCGGGATGCTGCGGATCCAGCTCGAGGCGGGGGTGGCCGAGAGCCTGGCGTTCGCCGCGTTCGTGGGCTTCTTCGTCGGCTTCAGCGAGCGCTTGGCCCAGGACATGCTCACTCGCGGGGAGGGAGCGCTGGGGGCCGGCGACGAGGAGGAGGCGGATGAAGACGCGGAGGCACCACGCCGACGCGGACGTCGGCGCCGCCGTCGCAGGCCCCGACGCGGGAGGGGTCGGCGTGCCGGTGGATCTCCCGGCGGGTAGGGTGGAGGCATGCCCGAGACGGTGAAGGTGGGCGATCCCGCCCCGGACCCGACTGTCATCGACCCGCAGGATCGCGAGGTGGCCCTGTCCTCGTACTGGCGGGACCGCCCCGCGGTGCTGGCGTTCATCCGGCACTTCGGGTGATCGTTCTGCGTCGAACACGTCGCGCAGTTGCGTGACGACCGGGAGCGGTTCGAAGCGGCCGGAGCGAACGTGGTGCTGATCGGTCTGGGCCGTCCCGACCAGGCGGGATGGTTCTGCGAGCAGCACGACCTCCCGTTCGCCTGCACCGTTCAGCCCGACCGCAGCGCCCACAAGGCCTTCGGGCTTCGCCGGGGCACCGCCAACCAGGTCACCGGTCCAGCGGTGTGGCTTCCGTGGGTGAAGAACCAGCTCACCGGAAAGCGGCAGATCGCGTGGGGCGGTCAGGGGGACGTGGCTCAGCTCGGAGGGACGTTCGTCGTGGATACCGACGGCATCATCCGGTACGTGCACCGAGCCCGCCGGTCCAGCGACATGGCGCCGAACGACCAGGTGCTGGAAGCGGTCGTGGCGGCCGGTCGCCGCCGACGAGCGGGCTGAGCCGGGCCGAAGCCCCTTCCCGCGAGGGGACCCCTGGCCCCCCTCCTCTTCCACGCCGGACGCTGGCGACCCCGGGGACTTGCCCGGTACGCTTGCCGCCTGATGAGCGAGCCCGTGATCATCACCTGTGCGGTGTCGGGGGCCGTGGCCGACAAGCAGCAGTGCCCGGGCATCCCCTACACGCCGGAGGAGTACGCCAAGGAGGTCCGCCGGGCCCGGGACGCCGGGGCCACCATGGTCCACATCCACGCCCGCACCCCGGAGGGCGTGCCGACGGTGGAGGTCGGGCACTACCAGGCCATCACCCAGGCGATCCTGGCGGAGACCCCGGACATCATCGTCAACTACTCGACGGGGTGGGTTGGGCTGCCGATGGCCGATCGGGTGGCGCACATCACCGAGCTCAAGCCGGAGATCGGGGCCCTGAACATGGGCTCGATGAACTACGCCAAGTACTCGCCGAAGCGGAAGGGCTTCGTGTTCAACTTCGTGTTCGAGAACAACTTCGAGGACATCATCTTCCTGCTGGAGCGCATGCAGGAGGCCGGCGTGAAGCCTGAGTGCGAGTGCTTCGACGTGGGCCACGTGGAGTCCGTGGACCCGCTGGTGGACCTGGGGGTCCTGACCGCACCGATCCAGTTCTCGCTGATCCACGGGGTCCTGGGCGGCATCTCCGCCACGGCCCGGAACCTGGCCCACATGGCCTCGGTGGTGCCCTCGGGCTCCACGTGGGGTGTGATCGCCATCAGCCGCGACCAGTGGACGATGGTGGGTGCAGCCGCGGCACTGGGGGGCAACGTCCGCGTGGGGTTCGAGGACAACTTCTACCTGCCGTCCGGCGACATGGCGTCCTCCAATGGCGACCTGGTGGAGGCGGCCGCCCAGATCGTCGGGCTCCAGGGCCGCGAGGTGGCCGAGCCCTCCAAGGCACGGGCGCTGCTCTCCCTCCCCGCGGAGCCGGACCGCTCCGCGGTGCTTGGCTGATGGCCGAGGTGGTCGCCGAGATGGTGGCCAACGTGTGGAGGGTGGTGGTTGCCGCGGGGCAGCAGGTCACGGCCGGCGACCCGCTGGTCATCCTGGAGTCCATGAAGATGGAGATCCCCGTGGAGACCCCGGTCGGCGGCACCGTGGCGGAGGTCCGCGTCGAAGAGGGCGGCGTCGTCCAGGAGGGCGACGTCATCGCCGTGATCGAGTAGGGCTCAGTCGGACAGGACCTGGTTCGAGGACAGGAAGTCCTCGGTCAGGTAGAAGGCCTCCCTGATCATGGCCCGGGTGGTGCGGCTGCGGATCACCGAGAGCTCCCGCCGTCCGTCCTCGTAGTGCAGGTACACCTTGATCGTGGAGGCGTCGATCTGGATCTCGTTCCACGAGGGCGGCGTGAGCCCCCGAACCCGACGGGTGGACACCGTGCCGGAGTTCGCCACCAGGATCCCGTTGAGGCCCCAGAAGTACGGGACGTGCTTGTGGCCGGACAGGATGACATCCACGCCGGTCCGGGTCAGCACCGCCAGCACGTCGCCCGCGTCGGTGATGATGTTCCGCTCCCTGCCGGTGCCCGGGATCGACACCAGGTGATGGTGGAGGGCGAAGATCTTGAGGTCGTCGGGCTGGTCGAACTGCTCCTCGATCCACCGGTAGTGCTCCCGTCCCACCTGCCCTTCGTTGAGGTCAGGCTCGGAGGAGTCGATGGCCACCACGGTGATCCCCGTGGCCAGGATCCGCTCGCCGCGCTCCGGCTCGATCGGCTGGCGGAACCGGGTGAACCGGTCCCCGAAGTACCGCTTGAAGTGGATGTAGCCCACGTTCCGGGAGTCGTGGTTGCCGGGGATGATCACCTTCGGGGACTCGATGTCGGCCAGCCACTTGGCGCACTCCTCGTACTCCCACTCGTACCCCCCCGCGGTGAGGTCGCCGGCCACGACCGTGACGTCGGGGCGGAGACGGTTGATCCGGTCCACCGCGGACCGGATCAGCGAGGGCTCGAAGCTCGGGTCCCCGCAGTGGAGGTCGGAGAGGTGGGCGATGCGGATGGGGATGTCGGAGATCTTCACGGGGCCTCCCTGGGTCCACGCCGGTCCCCGTGGGTAGGATACCCACCGAGGCGAGCGTCCATGAACGGAACCACGCACACGCTGGTCAAAACGCTTCGCCGAGTGCCGGACTTCGCCGGGCTGCCCGAGCACACGTTGCTGGCCGCCGTGGGCGCCTCCGCGAACCTGGTGTGGCGGGGCGGCGAGCGAATCTTCGACCGGGGGGAAGCCGGCGAGGCCCTGTACATCGTCCTCACGGGTGAGGTCCGCATCCTCGGTGAGGACGACGCCGAGGTGGCCCGGATCGGCGCCGGCGACTACTTCGGCGAGCTGTCGCTGCTGCTGCACACCACCCACTCGAAGGCCGCCGAGGCCGTTTCGGAGACCGAGCTCATGGTCATCCCCAAGGCCTCCTTCCAGGAGCTCCTGGAGGGGAGCCCCGAGCTGGCCACCCACTTCCGCCGCAAGGTGGAACGGCGCCTCCCGATCCCCGAGCCCCCACCCGACCCCTCGCCGACCTGACGCCCCAGGCGCCGGGTACAGTGAGCCCGTGGCGCTGATCCGGTCGGAGCCCGGGCGGGTGTGGCGGCTCGTCCTCGACCGCCCCGAAGCCCGCAACGCCGTCTCCGGGCCCATGCTGGAGGAGCTGGGGCGGGCCCTCGGCGATGCGGCGGCCGACCCCGAGGCCAGGGTGGTGGTCCTCACCGGGGAGGGGTCCGACTTCTGCGCCGGGGCCGACCTGGCAGAGCTCGACGAGGCGGCCGGCGGGCGGGGCGGGGTGGAGTACGGGCGCGCGTTCGAGGAGGTGCTGGCGGGGATCGGCGACCATCCCGTGCCCGTGTTGGCCGCGGTCCACGGGGCCGCCCTGGGCGCCGGGTGCCAGCTCGCGGTGGCCTGCGACCTGGTGGTGGCGGCCGAGGACGCCCGCATCGGCATCCCCTCGGCCCGGCTGGGGATCGTCATCAACTTCGAGAACATCGAGCGCCTGGTGATGGCGGTGGGCCCCAAGCGTGCCTCGGAGATCCTGTTCACCGGCCGGGCCCTGTCGGGACGAGAGGCCGCCGAGTGGGGCCTGGTGAACGAGGCGGTCCCGCCGGGCAGCGTGGCGGAGCGGCTCGACGAGGTGGCGGAGGCGATCGCCGCGGCTGCGCCGCTGTCGGTCCGCGGCGCCAAGCGGGGGATCCGCGAGGTGCTGGCCAGGCTGTCACTGGACCGGGAGACCGAGGGGTTCCGGGTGGCCGACTTCGACATGATGGCCGCGGAGGCGTTCGCCAGCGAGGACCTCCGCGAGGGTATCCGGGCCTTCCGCGAGCGCCGGCGTCCCGACTTCCGGGGGAAGTAGGGCCGCCATGGTGCCGCGGACCGGCCCCACCCGCACCAGCCCGCTGGAGGACCGGGCCCCCGAGGTGATCCGGCTGCTGAAGGAGGAGTACCCCGAGGCCACGGTGGCCCTGGGGTTCTCGAACCCGCTGGAATGCCTGGTGGCGGTGATCCTGTCCGCCCAGGCCACCGACAAGAAGGTGAACGAGGTCACGGAGTCGCTGTTCCGCAAGTACCGCACCCCGGAGGACTACCTGCGGGTCCCCGAGGCCGAGCTGGCCCGCGACCTCAAGCCCACCGGGTTCTTCAACCAGAAGACCAGGGCGGTCCGGGGGGCCTGCCGGATGATCGTGGAGGAGTTCGGGGGCAGGGTGCCGGACACGATGGCCGACCTCGTCCGCCTGCCGGGCGTGGCCCGCAAGACCGCCAACATCGTGCTCGGGAACGCCTATCCGGACAGGGCCGGGCGGGACCCCGACAGCGGGATCGCCGTCGACACCCACGTGCGGCGGGTGTCGCAGCGGCTCGGGTTCACCGAGCAGAAGGACCCGGACAAGGTCGAGCGCGACCTCATGGGGGTCATCCCCCGCGAGGACTGGTTCGGCTTCACCTACGTGCTCATCGAGCATGGCCGGGCGATCTGCAAGGCGCCCACGCCGAGGTGCGAGGAGTGCCCGGTGAACCACTTGTGCCCGTCCAGCCTGGTCTGACGGGCGTTTCCTCTTGGGTCCGCCCGGCGATTACCGGGGTGGGAACGCTTCGGTTTGGAGTCTGGCTCGGCTGCCGATAACCAGGATGTGACCACGGGGGGCTCGTTCGACGTCGTGCTTGCGGCGGCGAGCCGCGGTGACCAGCGCGCGCTGGAGGAGCTCTACCGAGGGCTGGCCCGGGGCGTGCTCGGGTACCTCCGAGGCCACGGGGCGGCCGAGGCGGAGGACCTCGCCTCTGAGACGTTCGTGGCCATGGTCCGCCAGCTTCCCCGGTTTCGAGGCGACGAGCGCTCGTTCCGCTCGTGGGTGTTCGCCATCGCCCACCGGCGCCTGCTGGACGAGCGCCGACGGCTGTCGAGGCGGCGGGAGCACGCGGTGTCCCCCGAGGAACTGGTCGGAACCCTGGCCGATCGATCGACGGGGGACGCCGAGCAGGAGGCCCTGAGCCGCCTGGGGACCCGCTGGGCCCATAGGGCCATCGCGGGGCTGACCCTGGACCAGCGCGCGGTGCTCCTGCTTCGCGTGCTCGCGGACCTGTCCGTGGAAGAGGTGGCGTCGGCGCTGGGCAAGTCTCGGGGAGCGGTGAAGGCGCTCCAGCGCCGGGCGCTCCTCACGCTGGCCCGGCAGATCGACCGGGAGGGCGTTTCCTGATGGGCCTGCCCGACGATTACCAGGGTGAGATGGACAGGCTGAGCTCGGAGCAGATCGAGGGCATCCTCTCGGGGCAGCGCCAGGACGATCCCTCCGCGGATCGGGCCGCGGCGCTTGTGTCCGAGATCCGGGAGGCCCTGCTCGAGGAGCCGTCCCCCGAGGTCGCGTCGCGGCACCTCGCCGCGATGGCCGCGGCCGCGGGGCCCGGCCCGCTCCGGGCACGATCACGGAGGAAGAGCATGCGTGTGCTGACTCGTCGCCGCACGGCCATGCTCGGCCTGGCGGCCGCGCTGATGCTGGGCGCGGGAGTGGCTACCGCGGTGGTGCTCCCCGACGAGGCTGACGACCGCGCCAAGGAGGTCGTGCCGGTCGATCTGCCGACGCCGGAGGACCCGGGCGAGCACGGGCGGACGGTGTCCGGCGTCGCCCAGGACCCCGCCCTGGAAGGTTGTGAGAAGGGCCAGGCCGTCGCGGACGTGGCCTCTTCCGGGGCCGCCGATCACCGGCAGGACGGCGCGGAGACGCCCGACCCTTGCGCCCAGGGCGATGGCGACGAGGAGGGGAACGGAACCGGGGGTGCCGAAGCGACGGGATCCGGTTCCGGCTCGGGATCCGGCTCCGGCGGCCAGGGTGGTGGAGGCGGCTCGGGCTCCGGTGGGGGCTCCGGTGAGACCGGCGGTGGCTCCGGCGGCGGCGGCGGCTCCGGCGGCTCCAGCGGCGGTGGCGGCTCGGGCTCCGGTGGGGGCTCCGGTGAGACCGGCGGTGGCTCCGGCGG
>JBOGVZ010000008.1:0-7430 GCA_050692985.1 Actinomycetota bacterium | reverse complement strand
GGACCTGATCCTCCACCGGCAGGTGCTGACGCCGAAGGACATCGAGGACGTCATCGGCCTCACCGAGGGCAACATCTTCCAGGGCGAGCTCACGCTGGAGCAGCTGTTCTGGAACCGGCCCGCCCCGGGATGGGGGCGGTTCCGGACGCCGATCCGGGGGCTGTGGCTGTGCGGGTCGGCGACCCATCCCGGCGGCGGGATCATGGGCGCCCCGGGGCGGCTGGCCGCGTTCGAGGTGCTTCGGGCGGCCCGGCGTGGGCGGGCGGCATGACGTACGACGCCGTGGTGATCGGCGGCGGGCACAACGGCCTGGTGGCCGCGGCATCGCTGGCCCGGGCCCGGCGCCGGGTGGTGGTTCTGGAGCGCTCCGACGAGCTCGGGGGGACGGCCCGAACGGTGGAGGTGGCCCCCGGCTTCCGGGCTCCGGCCCTCCTCCACGCGATGGGAGAGTTGCGCCGCTCGGTGATCCGTGACCTGGACCTGGAGCGCCACGGGCTCCGCCTGATCCGTCCGGAGACCGCGGCGTTCGTCGCCGAGCCGGACGGCGGCGGCGTCGCCCTCCACGGGGATCCACGGCGGACCGCCGACGGGCTTCGGGTGCGGTCGGCCCGGGACGCGGAGGCGTACCCGGCCTTCGATGCCCGGATCCGGTCGCTGGCGAGCTTCATGGCCCGCGTGTCCGCGGCCACACCGCCCGACATCGAGTCGCCGTCGCTCCGGGACGCGCTGGCCGCGCTTCGGCTGGGCCGGGCCCTCCGGCGGATCGGGACCCGGGCCGGCCGCGAGGCGCTGCGGGTGTTGCCCATGCCCGTTGCCGACCTGGTCGGCGACGCGTTCGAGACCGAGGCGCTCCGGGCCGGCCTGGCGTCGCGGGCCGTGGCGCTCACGGCCATGGGACCGTGGACCCCTGGGACCGCCATGGTCTTCCTGCTCCGGTCAGTGGAGGGCGGGGGCGCCGCGGGGACCTCGACGTACGCCGAGGGCGGCCCGGCGGCGCTGGTGCGGGCCCTGGAGTCGGCGGCCCGGTCGGCCGGCGCCGAGGTCCGCACCGGAACCGAGGTCGCCGCGGTGACCACGCGTGAGGGCCGGGCCACCGGGGTGGCCCTGGCCTCGGGGGAGGAGATCCAGGCCCGGGCCGTGGTCTCCTCGGCGGACCCGAAGCGCACCCTCGGCCTCCTCGAGCCGGTGGTGGCCGGGCCCACGCTCCTGTGGCGAGGACGGAACATCCGAACCCCGGGGTCGGCGGCGGTCGTGATCCTGGCGCTCGAAGGCCTCCCGGCGTTCCGTGGCGTGGACGACCCGGCCCTCCTGGCCGGGCGGATCGTGATCGGACAGTCGATCGACCACCTCGAGCGCGCCGCCGACGACCACAAGTACGGGCGGGTGTCCGAGGCTCCCTTCCTGGAGGCGACCATCCCGTCGCTGGCCGACCCGACGCTGGCCCCCGAGGGGTCCCACGTGATGTCGGTGCTGTTCCACTCGGCGCCGTACCGACCTCGCGACGGCGGATGGGATCGGGGGGCCGGGGAGCACGTGGGCGACCTCGCGCTGAAGGCCCTGGAGGAGGTGGCCCCCGGCCTGTCCGACCGGGTGGTGGCCCGGCGCGTGTCGACACCGCCTGACCTGGAGCGCGACCTGGGGCTCACCGAGGGCTGCGCGATGCACGCCGAGCCCGGCCTCGACCAGTTCTTCGCCTGGCGCCCGCTCCTCGGCCACGCGAGGTACCGGTTCGCCGTCCCGGGCCTGTACCTGGCCGGCTCGGGCGCCCACCCAGGCGGCGGGATCACCGGCGCCCCCGGCGCGAGGGCGGCCCGGGAGGTCCTCGCGGATCTGAAGCACTCCCGGTCCTAGCCCACCGGGTTGGCATCCCCAGTACCGATCCGAGGGAGCTTCGATGTCGAATACCTTGATGGAGCTTGCTGTACGGCCCGATCCGGAGCGGGCCCGCGAGGCGTGGGCCCCGACGCGAGGAGGTGCGCATGCGACGTGTACTCGTTGCCTTCATGGTCGTCGCTCTGGGGCCGCTGTGGGCGTTCCCCAGCTCGGCCGGCCCACTCAGCGCGACCGTCCCGGTCCAGGTCACCGGAGCGACCCCGTTCGACCCCGGGTGTGGCCTCGACCCAGTCGATGAGAACTCCGTCTTGTTCCTCGACAGTGAGGTGGAGCCGTGGGTCGACGTCAGTCCCGCCAACTCCGACATCATCGCCGGGATCTGGCAGCAGGACCGATGGAACGACGGGGGAGCCCGGGGGAACGTCATCGCCCTGAGCATCGACGGCGGCGTGAGCTGGGAGATGTTCATCCCGCCGAACATCACCGATTGCTCGGCGAATCCCAACGCCGCCTCGAGTTTCGAGGTGTTCGACCGCGCCTCCGACCCGTGGCTGTCGTTCGCTCCTAACGGGGACCTGCACCTGATGCACCTGGTGTTCGACGTCGAGCTTCCCGAGGGTCTTCCCGGGGCCCTGTCCGGCCGCAACGGGATGGTGGCCCAGAAGGTGCCTGCCGCCGCACTGGCGGACGGGATGATCGACGATGAGGAGTGGGAGGCTCCCATCCTCCTGGCCCTGGACGAGGGCGGTGACCTCCACGACAAGAACACCATGACCGCCGACCCGACGGTTGAGGCAGGGACCCACGTGTACGCCGTGTGGGACTTCCTCCAGATCCTGAGCCAGGGGTTCAAGCGGCAGCCCGAGGCCGCAGGGGCCAGCGGTCTGGCGTTCAAGGGCATGGCCGTGTTCACGCGGACCACCGACGGCGGCGAGACGTGGGAGCCGATCCGGAGGCTCTACGATCCCGGTGCCATCAACCAGACGATCGGCAACCAGATCGTAGTCCGTCCGGATGGCGTGCTGGTCAACGTGTTCAACGAGATCCTGAACTTCCGGAACGACGACGGGGGCACCCAGTTCGACTTCAACTTCTCCCTGAAGCGGTCGCCGGACAAGGGGACCACGTGGCTGCCCAGAGGCCGGCCGATCCGGGCGGCCAAGATGCAGGGGCGGACGCTGTTCACCCCGTTCCCGTTCGTCGGCGTCTACGACCCCGACGTCAGCGGCAACGCCACGCTGGCCGGGGCGAACGCCGTGCGCAGCGGCGGGGACGTGATCCCGGAGATCGCCGTCGACCCGAACAACGGCAACCTGTACGCCGTGTGGCAGGACGCCCGGTTCAGCGCGGCCCAGGCCCCAGGCGGGTTCAGCGACCCGACCCAGATCATCGACGAGATCGCGTTCACCATGTCCACCGATGGCGGGTCGACCTGGTCGACGCCGATCAAGGTCAACCAGACGCCGGCGACCGAACCGCTCGGCGACCGGCAGGCGTTCACGCCCATGGTTCGGGTGAACGACGAGGGGGTCGTGGCCGTGAGCTACTACGACTTCCGGAACAACACGGACACCGACGACATCGCTGGGACCGACCAGTTCGTGGTCCACTGCCACGTGGCCTGCTCGAGCCCGGCCGGCTGGACGCCGGCAAACGAGGTCCGGGTGACGACGGCGCCGTTCGACCTCCGCGAGCTCCCGTTCGCCCGAGGGTACTTCCCCGGCGACTACGTGGGGTTCGGGACGGACGGCCAGGACTTCCTCCCGTTCTTCACCCAGAGCACCGCGACGGACCCGGCGAACGAGTACTTCTCCCGGGTGTCGGTGGGTCCGTAGCCCATCGCCCGGCTCGAGGGATGCGGCGGGCCGCCCCCGCGGGCGGCCCGTCTGCTGATTGACTCCGCCCACACGGCCGGGGACAATGCGGGCCCCTAGGCGGGAGGCTGCCGTGGCCAGGAAGCGCATCAGGATCGCGATCGTCTGTGTCGTCGGTGGGTCCTTCATCCTCCCGGCTCTTCCGGCCGAGGCCGCCCCGAGGTGCTTCGGGAAGGCCGCCACGATCGTCGGGACGAACAAGGGTGAACGGCTGCGGGGCACCCGGGGCAACGATGTCATCGTCGCGCGCGGTGGCAACGACCTGATCAACAGCGGCGGGGGCAAGGACCGGATCTGCGGGGGAACCGGTGACGATGTCCTCCTGGCGGGGCCCGGCAAGGATCTCCTCGATGGCCAGCTCGGCTCGGACTTCCTGGCCGGTGGCCCCAGCCGGGACAAGCTCCTGGGAGGCGCGGGTGACTTCGACATCCTCCGTGGGAACCAGGGCAACGACATCCTTCTCGGGGGGGCCGGGTTCGACATCCTTCTCGGGGAGGCAGGCAACGACCGCCTCGACGGGGGCCAGGGCATCTTCGACCGGGCGTCCTTCTTCTTCTCCGCTGCCCCGGTCGCCGCCGATCTGAACACTGGCATCGCCATCGGCGAGGGGAGCGACACGATGGTCGGTATCGAAGACCTCGAGGGGTCACAGCTGGGCGACACGCTGACCGGCAACGCGATCGACAACTTCTTCTTCCCCCTGGGCGGTGACGACGTCGTGACCGGCGGGGACGGCCTCGACCTGGTCGCATTCCTCGGCGCGCCGGCACCGGTCAACGCCAACCTGACCACCGGTGTCGCCACCGGGGACGGGACGGACACGCTGGTGACGATGGAGGATCTGGTGGGCACCGAACACCTCGCCGGAGACGACCTCACCGGCGACGCCAACCAGAACTTCCTGTTCGGCGTGGAAGGCAACGACCGGCTGTACGGCATGGAAGGCGACGACTTCCTCGACGGGGGATCCGAGTCGGACACGCTCGACGGCGGCCCCCACGTGGCGGGCGACCAGTGCGTGAACGGCGAGGTGCTCGTGGAGTGCGAGTTCCTGGGCCTCGCCAGGGCCAGCTCGAAGGTCTCGTCGAGGTCCCCCGCCCGGCTCCGTCGGGTCCTGGTGGCGACCGGGGAACGACCCTAGGGCGTCCGCAGCACCACGAGCTTGTCGGTCCCGGATTCGGCCCCCCACACCTCGCCGGGTCGGCCGAGGAGCTGACGCACCTCCGCGCCCGGCGACGGGAACGGGAAGGACCGGAATCGCTCGGTGTCCGGGTCGAACCTGACGAGGCTGTTGCTGGCGAAGTCGGTCACCCAGACGACGTCCCGGTCATCGACGTAGACCGCGTACGGTTGCGGGCCGTTCCCTGGCAGGTCCCACTCGTCCCACGTTCGACTCGCGGGGTCGTAACGCGCCAGCTTCCCGGCGAACCATTCCGTGACCCACAGGCGGCCCAGGGAGTCGCTCCAGACGCGGCGGGCGCCCCCGCCCGTGGTCGGGACCTCCACCACGGCAAGCCGGCCGTCGGGGGACCGGACACGGGCGATGTAGCTGCCCGCCAGGGATGACAACCACACCGTGCCCCTGGGCGTGGCGGTCATGCCGTAGGGGCCTTCCCCGCGTGGGGCATCGAAGACCTGGACCCTTCCCGTGGCAGGATCGACCCGACCGTAGACCCCGCTCTGGCCCGTGAACCAGAGCACGCCATCCCCGTCGACGGCCGCCGTGTTGAGGTTCGCGTACCCGGACTCCGGGAGGGCGAACCGCGAGACCTCGAGGCTCTCCGGATCCACCCGCACGATCGCGTTCAGGCCGCCGTCGGTGATCCAGGGGGCTCCGTCCGGTCCGATGATGACCCCGTGCGGTGCCGACCCGGCCCCGAGCGGGACCTGGCGGGTCCGCCGGGTTTCCGGGTCGAGCACGCCGAGCTCACCCGAACCCTGAGCCGTGTACCAGACCCGGCCGTCGGGCGCCGGAGCGACGTCGTGGGGATGAGCACCGGCGGGGACCGGGTACTCGCGGAATGACGGTCGGGCCCGCGGCGACATCGTCCCCGCCGCAGAGGGCGTTTCCTCCGGCGCCGCGACGGTCGACGGCTCCCGGGACCGCGGGGGAGCGGGCGAGGAGGTGCAGGCGCCGGCCAGAAGGAAGCAGATCGCCACCGGGCTGATCGCCGGTCGTCGCACACCGCCCGTCACGACCACATCCTCCCACGACCAGAGAGGATGCCTATCCGAAGCTGAAGCGTCCCTCCAGCGGGTCGTGGTCGGCGGCGCGCAACGGCGTTCCGGGGTCGGCGCTGAGCGACGCCGGGAACGGGGTGTTGAAGTGCAGGACGTCTGCCGCGCGGACCAGCCCGAGGAGCGCCGGGCTCACCAGCATGTGGTCGAGGACCTGGCTGTTGCCGTCGAACACGAACGTGAACCGCTCGGCCGCCTTCTCCGTATCGACGAGATTCGTCAGCGGGATCGCGCCAGGACCGCCCTCGAGGATCGCCACGGGGTGGTCGGGACCCTCACCGGGCTCGCCGAACGGGAAATCATTCAGGTCCCCGGCCACCATGACCATCGCCTCCGGATCCTCCACCAGGACCCCGTCCACGAAGTCCCTGACCACATCCGCCTGGAGCTTCCGCTGCTCCTCGGTGATCCGGGTAGGCGGTTGGTTCACGCCGAACAGCGGGTCGTCCCCGCTCTTGCTCTTGAAGTGGTTGGCGAGGATGGTGACCTCGTTCCCCTCGATCTCGAACGCGCCCACGAGCGGCTCCCGCCCGGGGCTGGCGCTCGACGGCCCGAACGCCGCCTCCACGTCCGGGCCGGACAGCTGGAAAGCGTCCTCGAGCGACACCCGAGCGGCATCCCAGAGGAAGCCGGGCTCGATCCCGCGGGCGTCGCTCGTCTCGAACGAGGTGGCCACGTAGTCCGTCCCGGCGGCCGCGTTCACCCGGTCGCCGAGCTCCTGGAGGATGACGGTGTTCTCGACCTCCTGGACCACCAGGATCTCGGGGAGCCGGAGCTCGATCCGGATCGCCGCCGCCAGCTTGACCAGCTTCGTCTCCAGGGCTTCGGGTGTCGGGGTGCTGCTCCCGTCGTCCTTGACCGGGTCATCGACGAGGTCGAACAGGTTCTCGACGTTGAACGTGGTGATCGCCGTGTCCCCGTTCGGCCCGGAGCGAGTGCTCGCGGGCGGCCTGGGCGGCCGGTGCGTCTCCAACTCGAACCCGGGCAGCGGCTGGAGCTTGTAGTTGCCGAAGGTGAAGTCGACCGCGCCGGTGAGGGAGAGGACCTTGTCGCCCGGCATCGCTCGGATGGCCGAGGTCAGCGAGGTGTCGTCGATCAGGATGCGCTCGGGGTTGTAGTCGACGGCGCCCTCGCCGAGATCCCGCGCCAGCAGCTGCTTCGTCTGGGGGAAGTACCCGGAGCCGGGCACCGCGTCGGCCACGGCCAGCACCACGAGCTCGCCGAACGCGTTCGTGGGGGCCACGACCTTCGCTTCCGAAACCGAGGCCACCATCCCCTCGATAGGCTCCCAGAACGCGATGCCGTCGGGGATGGAGACGTCGGGCAGATCGTCCAGCGGGACGGGCGTCGGCATCGGGTTGCCACCCGACAGGATCTCGATCTCCTCCACCGTCCGGAGCCGGGTCAGCGGCAGGGCCGGCGGGAACTGCTGCTCCTCCGCCGTGGCCACGACCCGGATCTCGTCCCCGATCGAGGGCCGGGGGC
>JBOGVZ010000007.1:0-20959 GCA_050692985.1 Actinomycetota bacterium | reverse complement strand
CGAGGCCCTCCAGCTGGGCCACAACTACATCGGCACCGAGCACATCCTCCTGGGCCTGATCCGGGAGGGGGAGGGCGTGGCCGCCCAGGTGCTCCAGAAGCTGGGGGCAGACCTGAACCGGGTCCGCAAGCAGGTCGTCCAGCTCCTGTCCGGCTACACCGGCGGGAAGGAGGCCACGCCCGGGGAGGGGATGGTTCCGGGGCCCGGCCCGACGGCTGACCCGGCGGACGCGCCGCTCTGTCCCCGGTGCGGGGCCGGGCTCGAGGAAACCGCGGCCTACCGGGTCCTCGACGTACCCGCCCGCCAGGAGGGCGGCCAGCCCCGGGTGGTGACGTTCGTGTTCTGCCGCCGGTGCGGCACGTCGCTGGGCACGGTGGCCTGACCGCTCGGCACTCTCGCACCTGCCGGCGCCCTAGGCACGGGTCGCGGAATGTGGCACGATTCCGGGCCCATGAAGCGGACCGCGGTGGCGATGGCCGTCCTCGTCGCGCTGGTGGGCCCCGGTCCGATCCCCGGACCGCTCCTCGCCTCGGCGGCCAAGGGCCGCAGCCTGGCCGCGTACCGGGGTCTGGGCTCGTGGGTCGACATCTACGAGGACGCCGCGTGGAAACGTCCCAAGCGCACCGCCCGGATCATGGCCGGCCACGGGGTCCGCACCCTGTACCTGGAGACCTCGAACTACAGCCGCCCCACGGCGATCCTGTACCCCAAGAAGACCGAGCGGCTGATCCACGCCGCCCACAAGCGGGGGGTCAAGGTGGTGGCCTGGTACCTGCCGGGGTTCGACGACCTCGACCGTGACCTGGCCCGGTCGAAGGCCGCGATCGACTTCCGCACGGCCAAGGGCCAGCGCTTCGACTCGTTCGCCCTGGACATCGAGGCCTCCGTCGTGAAGCCCCCGTCCAAGCGGACCAAGCGACTGCTCACCCTGTCGAGGAAGATCCGGGACCACGCCTGCCCCTCCTACACCCTGGGGGCGATCATCCCCTCCCCGCGCGGCATCCAGCTCAACAAGGGCTACTGGCCGGGGTTCCCCTACGAGCAGCTGGCCAACCGCTACGACGTGTTCGTGCCGATGACCTACTACTCGTGGCGCACCGCCGGGGCCACCGGCGCGCATGACTACACGGCCCGGAACATCCGCATCATCCGCAAGAAGACCGGCCAGCCCACCGTCCCGATCCACGTGATCGGCGGGATCGGCGACGGTTCGACCGGCCCGGAGACCCGGGGCTTCGTGCGGGCCTGCCGCGAGCACGGGGTCATCGGGTGCAGCATGTACTCCTACACGGTGACCGGGGCCTCCGACTGGAAGCACCTGGAGGAGGTGCCCGTGAACCCCCGGCAGTCCCCGGCCCTTCCCGTGAAGGTCGGCAACGCCTCGGCACTGGGCAACGTGCCCGGCGAGGACACCTCCCACCCCAAGGAGGTCTTCTACCGGACCGGCGGGCGGAAGGGCTCGTGGACGCTCGAGTTCGAGGCCTGGGACGTCCAGCTCGGCGAGGTCGAGGTGTGGGTCAACTGGAAGAAGCTCGCCGAGGTGGCGCCCACGGTGGACGGCACGTGGAGCGAGCCGCGGTCGGTCACGATCCCCGCCAAGCGGCTGAAGAACGCGAGCCGGAACTACATCCACTTCGTGGCGGCCGGCGACCACCCGGACTGGAGCGCGTGGGGAGTGCGCAACGTCGACCTGGTCGAGCCGCTGTTGCTTTGACCGCGGGTGAATGGGCAGCCCGAGCGCGGCGCAGCGACCGCGGGGGCCCAGCGGAGGCAACGTGTGAGGCCGTGATTCCGTGAGAAACCGCTGGTCCCTCACGTTGCGGTAGCGGCCGGGCTCCCCGCGGTCGTGAAAGCCGCGCCCCGGTCAACCTCTGAGGCCTGCCGAGCTTGCCACCGGGGCCGCCGTAACCTACCCTTGAGTAACCCAAGCCCGCTCGCCCCGGCTCCCGCCGGGCCCGGACCACCGGAGGAAACGGACGTGGCCAAGGACCTCTACGAGATCGGCGAGATCCCCCCCATCGGCGAGGTGCCCGAGCGGATGTACGCCCAGCTCATCCGGCCGGAGCGGTTCGGCGACCCGGAGTCGGCGTTCCAGGTCGAGCAGGTGGAGACGCCGGAGCTCGGGCCGGACGACGCCCTGGTCTTCGTGATGGCCGCCGGCATCAACTACAACAACGTGTGGGCCGCCCGGGGCGTCCCCGTGGACGTGTGCAGGTACCACGGGAAGTTCGGCGAGCCCACCGAGTTCCACATCGGCGGGTCCGATGCATCCGGGGTCGTCTTCGCGGTCGGCGATGCCGTCACGAACGTCAAGGTCGGCGACCACGTGGTGATCCACTGCGGCCAGTGGGATCCCGACGGCTCGGTGGTGACGTCCGGGGGCGACCCGATGTTCGACCCGTCGTTCCGCATCTGGGGGTACGAGTCGAACTGGGGGTCGTTCGCCCAGTTCACCAAGGTCCAGGCCCACCAGTGCCTCCCGAAGGCGCCGCAACTGACGTGGGAGACGGCAGCGGCCCCCACGCTGGTGGGGGCCACCGCCTACCGGATGCTGCTGGGGTGGCCTCCGCACGACGTCGGCGAGGGCGACGCGGTGCTGGTGTGGGGCGGGGCCGGCGGCCTCGGCTCGATGGCCATCCAGATCGTCCGGGAGCTCGGCGGCAAGGCCGTGGCGGTGGTGTCCTCGGAGGACAAGGCCGAGTTCTGCAGGAAGCTCGGCGCGGTGGGGGTCATCAACCGCAAGGACTTCGACCACTGGGGCATGCCGCCGCACTGGACGGACGGCGAGTCCTACGGGAAGTGGCTGGAGGGGGCCAAGGCGTTCGGCAAGGCCTTCTGGGAGGCGCTGGGCGAGCAGCGTTCGCCCCGCATCGTGTTCGAGCATCCCGGTGAGGACACCGTCCCCACGTCGATCTTCATGGCCGACACCGGCGGCATGGTGGTGATCTGCGCCGGGACCACCGGGTACAACGCCGTGTCGGACCTGCGGTACCTGTGGATGCGCCAGAAGCGCCTCCAGGGCTCGCACTTCGCCAACGACGACCAGGCGGCGGCGTTCAACCAGCTGGTGGTCGACGGCAAGGTGGACCCCGCCCTGTCGAGGACGTTCTCCTTCGCCGACATCGGGACGGCCCACCAGCTGATGCACGAGAACGCCCACCCCGAGGGCAACATGGCCGCCCTGGTGAGCGCCCCCCGGGAGGGCCTCACCGACCTGCCGGAGACGGGCTAGCCGGGCCGCTCGGCGCCCGCCGGCTCCTGGACGAGCTCGACGAGGACGCCGCCGAAGCCCTTGGGGTGGACGAAGGCCACGGTCGTGCCGCGGGAGCCGGGCCGGGGCTCCTCGTCGACCAGCGGCGTGCCCAGCTCCTTGAGCCTGGCCAGGGTCTGTCCGATGTCGCCCACCCGGTACCCCACGTGGTGGACCCCCGCGCCCCGCCTGGCCAGGAACTTCCCCACGGGCGTGTCGGGGCCGAGGGCCCGCAGCAGCTGGATGTAGGAGGTGCCGACCCGGAACATGACCTCCTCCACCCCCTGCCCCTCCACGATCTCGCGGTGCACGGGCTCGACCCCGAAGGCCTGCCGGTAGCGCTCCACCTCCGCCTCTAGGTCGGCCACGGCGATGCCGATGTGGTCAACGTCGTCGAGCACGGTCCGATCGTACGGAGCCGCACGGCCGAACGCGACCCGGCCCCGGCAGGGAGGGCGTCGGGCAAATGGGAAGGATCGACGTGGCAGGAAGCCGCGAAAGGGTGTCGAATATGTAGGCCATGCGCCCGGCGCCCGAACGGTGCTCGGGCCCTAGCTTTTCTCGGGGAGCGGTCATGCGGCAAGAGGAGGAAGGCCCGCACAGGGAAGCGGCGAGCGGCGCACGGGTCGCACGCCAGCCGAAGCGCGCGGGAAGCCCGGCGGAGGGGACGGGCGCCGCGACCGTCGAACCCGCCAACCCGGTCGCCGCGATCCTCGGCCAGTCCAAGCTCATCAAGGCCGGCAAGGCCGACGTGGCCCGCATCCGCGAGCGGTCCCGTCGCCGCCGGCTCCTCCGGCTGGCGACGATCCTGGCGGTCGTCGACGGCTACCTGTGGTACCGGGTGGCCATCGGCGACCCGGTCGGCCTGCCCAGCCTCCCGGAGGGGTGGGTCATCTGGCTGCCGTTCATGGTGCTCATCCTGCTGCTGGCGGTCGTGCTGCTGCTGCCGCTGGGCAGCGGCCGGTCCCCGCACCTCCTCATCCGCCCCGAGCACATCGACGTGGGGCTCGAGGATGTGAAGGGGCTCGATCCGCAGGTGGACGAGGTGGTGCGGAGCCTGAACGTGTTCCTGGGGTACTCCACGTTCCGCGATCGCCTGGGGGGCAACCCCCGCCGGGGGATCCTGTTCGAGGGGCCGCCCGGCACCGGGAAGACCTACCTGGCCAAGGCCATGGCCAAGCAGGCCGGGGTCCCGTTCATGTTCGTGTCGGCCCCGGCGTTCCAGTCGATGTGGTTCGGGATGACCGGGGCCCGGATCCGGTCGTTCTTCAAGGCCCTGCGGAAGGCGGCCCGGCGTGAGGGCGGTGCCATCGGGTTCATCGAGGAGATCGACGCCATCGGTGCCGAACGGGGCGGCGGGATGGCGGCGTCGCCGGCCCCGCGGGGAGGGTGGGGCGTGTCACACATGATGTCGCCGTCCACGGGGGGGATGGTCAACGAGCTGCTGATCCAGATGCAGTCGTTCGACCAGCCGCCGTGGGTCCAGAAGATCCGCGACCGTCTCAGCGAGTGGGTGAACGGCTACCTGCCGCCGGGCCGCCGCATCCGGACCCGCCGTCCCCAGTACCACAACATCCTCCTGATCGCGGCCACCAACCGGGCCGACTCGCTCGACACCGCCCTGCTCCGCCCGGGTCGCTTCGACCGCAGGCTGTACTTCGACCTCCCCACGAAGAAGGGCCGGCGGGACCTCATCGACTTCTTCCTCGGCCGCAAGGCCCACGAGGCGGGGCTCGACGAGGACGAGAACCGTGAGCGGCTGGCCCACGACACCCTGGGGTACACCCCGGTGATGGTGGAGCACCTGTTCGACGAGGCCCTGCTGGTGGCGCTGCGCCACGGCAGGGATCGCATGGGGCTGTCCGACGTGTACGAGGCCAAGCTGGGCGAGGAGCTCGGGCTCCGCCAGCCGGTCGTGTACACGGAGGCCGAGCGGCGGGCCATCGCGGTCCACGAGGCCGCCCACGCCACCGCCGCGTACTTCCTGGGCACCACCCGCCGGCTGGAGGTGCTGTCGATCATCAAGCGCCGCCAGTCCCTGGGGCTCCTGGCCCATGCCGAGCTCGAGGAGCGGTTCACCAAGACCCGCTCGGAGCTCGAGGCCACGCTGGCCATCGCGCTGGCGGGGATGGCCGCCGAGGAGCTGTTCATCGGCGAGTCGGGCACCGGGCCGGCCTCCGACCTCTCCGCCGCGACCGAGGTGGCGGCGGCCATGGTGGGAGCGCTGGGGATGGCCGACTCCCTGGTGTCCTACGAGGCCGTCGCCGAGGGCCCGGTGTCGATGAAGAACCTGGTCGGCAAGGTCCTCGGGGACGTCGACGGCAAGCGCCGGGTCGAGCGGATCCTGGCCGCCCAGAAGGAACGAGCTGCGGCCCTGCTGGAGAAGAACCGCGACGTGGTCGAAGCGCTCCGCGACGCGCTGATGGAGCGGGACGAGCTCGTCGGCGAGGAGATCCTGATGGTGATCCGCGGCGCCCTGGCGCGCCGCGGAGCCGCCCCGTCGGAGCTCGACCCCCCGACCCTCTAGCCCCGCTCGCCGTCCCGGCGGGGCGGCGGCGCGTCATCGGAGCGGTCTGCCGCTCGCCACGGGCTCCCCTCGCGGATCAGGGCCGTCCCCGTGGCCAGCGCGGCCAGCTTGCCCTCCGCGTTCCGCAGCTCGGCACTGGCCACCGCGAGCGTACGGCCCCGGTGCACCACGGTGGCCCCCCCCACCAGGTCGCGGCCATCGGCGAAGACCGGCCGCAGGTAGTTCACCTTCAGGTCCAGCGGCGTGTACGCGGTCCGGGGCGGGATCGTGGTCTGCACCGCGGAGGCCAGGACGGTCTCGGCGAGCAGCGCCGTGGCTCCGCCCTGGACGGTGCCCAGCGGGCTGGTCAGCCACCCGGTGGTGGGCAGGACGAACGTGGCGGTGCCCTGGTCGACCTCGACGGGGCGCAGGCCGGTGAGGTGGGTGATGGGCGGAGGGGGCAGGTCCCCGGCGACCAAGCCGCGCAACACCTCCAGTCCGCTCGTCCGGTCCCACACGTCCTGCGGCAGCGGCGACCCGGCCACCGGCCGGCGGAACGGATCGTCCTCGTCGAACGTCGGGAAGTCGAACCGGGGAAGGTCCTCCTCATCGGGCGGGGGAACCTCGAGCGGGTCGAGGAAGAAGCATCGGGTGGTCCCGTGCGTGACCGGGCGGGCCCGGGAGTCCTGGATCATCAGCTCGGCGACCCCCAGGGACCGACCGGCGTGCACCAGCCGGCCGCGGCCGGCGACCTGGCCGCCGTCGGCATCGAGTGGGCGCAGGAACGTCAGGGAGAGGTCGGAGGTGGTGTACGGCGTGGCCGGAGGGAGGGTGGTCTGGACGGCGCACCCCAGCGCGGCATCGGCCAGCATGGCCTGGACCCCGAGCGAGACGAACGGCACGGGGGCCAGCAGCCACTCGGTGGCCGGCATGACGAAGGTGGCCGCGCCCGGGCCCACGTGCGTGGGCAACAGCCCCAGCAGCCGGCCCAGGGGCGGCGCCGGCGCCAGCCCGCGGAAGTAGGCCCGCATCTGCTCGAGCCCCGGATGCCCGAACAGGCGGGGATCGGGATACCCGCCCCGGACCGGCTCCGTCCAGATGGCCGGGCGGATGTCGCGATCAGTCGCCGCCATCCGCCTCGTGTGTAGCGGTCTCGTCGAGGGTGGCCGTGGCCCCCTCCCGGATCCACGACCGTCCCTCGAACACCATATGGCTGCTGGTGGCCATGGCCACTCGCTTCCCCGCCGCGTCCACCACGTCGGCGGTGGCCACGGCGATCCGGCGACCCCGGTGAACCACGGTCCCGGTCGCCTGGAGGTCCCGGCCGTCGGGTTCGACGGGCCGCAGGAAATGGATCTTCAGGTCGAGCGTCGCGTAGGAGCTCTTGACCGGAAGGGTGGTGCTCACCGCCGCGCCCATCACCGCGTCGGCGAGCACCGCCAGGGTGCCACCGTAGAAGCTCCGACCGGCGGTGCAGAACCACTCACTGGCGGGCATCGTCCAGGCAACCTTGCCTTCCTCGGCCAGGAGCCCTCGCCAGCCGAAGAGGTTTCCGATCGGGGCCGACGGCATCCGTCCCTCGATCCAATCGACCATGAGCTCGAGACCGGTCTTCCGCTCCCAGTGCTGGTGAGGGATGACCTCGCCCTCGGCGGGCCGTTGCCACGGGTCGAGGCCGTCGGAGCTCGTGTCATCGGTCTCCGGCAGGGGGTCGGGCGGGGCAGGCGGGTCGAACGGCAGCGGCATCAGCACGCATCGGGATGTCGCGTGTGCCAGCAGGCGCCCGTGGCCGTCCTCGACCTGCGCCTCCGACAGGCCCTGGGAACGGCCGGCCTGGATCAGCCGCCCCCGGGCGCTGATGCGCTGGCTGTTCGTGGACGCCGGTCGCAGGAAGCTCATCGACAGCTCCGAGGTGGCCAGCACGGTGGCGGGCGGCAGCGACGTGTAGATGGCCCCGCCCAGGGCCGCGTCTGCGACGAAGGCGTACGTCCCCCCGAAGAACACCCCGGCCCCGGACCGCCACCAGGGCGTAGCCGGCATCGTGAACGTGGCGGTGCCCAGGGCGGCCTCGGTAGCCACCAGGCCGGTGAGGTTGTACAGGGGTGCCAGCGGGACCTGGCCGCGGAGGAAGGGGCGGAACTGGTCGAGTCCGGACAGTCCCAGTAGCCACGGCTGCTCGAGGTAGGCGAACCGCCCTCGGACGGGCTCGTCGGTGATCACGGCCCGAGGATAGCGGAGCGATGCGGGCGCGGGTCCTTGCCTGTTCCTCAGACGGGATCCACCGCGGAGAGGAACGCCCACCAAGCGTCGAGCGCCTCCTCGGTGGCCGCCTGGGCCGTCCCCGGGTCCGACGCCGCCAGGTCGCCGAGGATCCGTCGCTCCGCCTCGGCGTGTGCCACGTCGAGCGCCCGGTGGATCTCCCAGAAGGCCAGGGTCCGCTCGTCCGCCACGCCGTAGTGCCGCCGCAGGCCGTCGATCTTGGCCGTGGCCACGTCGGGAACCTGGCGCTCGTAGGCGTGGATGGCGGCCACGCCGGCCACGACCGCCTCCTCGGTGGCCGTGCGGCGGTAGGTCTCCACCAGGGCCTGGGTGGCCGTGTTCGGAGCGGCGGCCAGGACCTCCTCCCGGGTCACGCCCACCCCCTCGGCGAAGCGGAGCCACAGCTCGGCGTGGTTCTCGCGGCCGTGCTCCTCGTCCCACAAGTTGTCGAGCAGCATCTGTCGGGTGGCCCGGTCCTGGCACCGGCTGTGGATCGCCGACAGGAACCGGGGGAACGAGGACTCGAACGCGTAGTACTGGCGGGCGTAATCGCGGATGGCGTCGATCGGCAGGGTCCCGGCCACCCACTTCGTGTAGAAGGGGTGGGTCAGCAGGCTTCGCTCCTCGATCGCTCGCTCGATCGTGGTGACGGTGTCCACGGCGTCTCCTCCCTGTGTGGGTGGGCGCAGCCTGCCACCTGTGCCCGTGCGAAGCAAGCCGGCGGATGGGCCGGGTGGGGGGCGGCGTAGAATGGCCGAGAGCAGCCACCGGAAAGGAGCACGACCGATGACCCGTTCCGTGATCGTGGCCGGGGCCCGGACCCCCATCGGGAAGTTCGGCGGTGGGTTCCGGGACCTGCCGGCCGTGGAGCTGGGGGGTGCGGCGATCCGCGAGGCCCTCCAGCGGGCCGGCATCTCCGGCGACCAGGTCGACTACGTGCTGATGGGCCAGGTGATCCAGGCGGGGGCGGGGCAGATCACCGCCCGCCAGGCGGCCATCCGGGGCGGCATCCCCAAGGAGGTTCCCTCGATCACGATCAACAAGGTGTGCCTGTCGGGCCTCAACGCGGTGGCCCTGGCCGACCAGCTGATCCGGGCCGGGGAGATCGAGGTGGCCGTGGCCGGGGGGATGGAGTCGATGAACTCGGCGCCGTACCTGCTCCCGGCCGCCCGGTGGGGGGCCCGCATGGGCAACACCGAGCTCGTGGATTCGATGATCTACGACGGCCTGTGGTCCACGTTCACGGACCAGCACATGGGGGACTCCTCGGACGAGGTCAACGAGGAGCTGAAGATCGGCCGGGAGGAGCAGGACGCCTGGGCGGCCCGGAGCCACGCCCGCGCCCACCACGCCTGGGAGTCAGGGCGGATGTCGGAGGAGATGTTCCCCGTGCAGGTGCCCCAGCGCAAGGGCGACCCCGTGGTGGTGGACCGCGACGAGGGGATCCGTCCCGACACCACCGCCGACTCCCTGGCCGGGCTCAAGCCGGCATTCAAGCCGGACGGCACGATCACCGCGGGCAACGCATCGCAGATCTCCGACGGGGGCGCGGCACTGGTGGTGATGAGCGCGGAGCGAGCCCGGGCCCTGGGCATGACCCCGCTGGCCGAGGTGGTGGCCCACGGGATGAGCGCGGACGCCTACCCGTACCTGCACACCGTCCCCGCACTGGCCATGGAGGCGGCCCTCAAGAAGGCCGGCCTGTCGGCCGGGGACCTGGGCGTGGTGGAGATCAACGAGGCCTTCGCCGCCGTGTCGCTCAACGCCACCAGGATGCTGGGAGTGGACGAGGACGCTGTGAACCCGAACGGCGGCGCGGTGGCCCTGGGCCACCCGATCGGTATGAGCGGGGCTCGCCTGGTCCTCACCGCGGCCTACGAGATGCGCCGGCGCGGATCGGAGTACGCGGGGGCCGCGCTGTGCGGCGGCGGCGGCCAGGGCGACGCCCTGATCATCCGCCGGGTGGCCTGAGCCCGAGGGTCGAGGGCGACGTGGCGGAAGGAGCCTTCACCCTCCCCGACGAGCTCGAGACCTTCCGCAAGTCCGTGCGGGCCCTGTGCGAGGACCGGGTGGCCACCCGGGCGGCGGAGATCGACGAGACGGACGAGTATCCCTGGGACCTGCACGAGCTGTTCGTGCGGAACGAGCTCATGGCCGTCGGCTACCCGGAGGAGCACGGCGGGGGCGGCGGCGGCTCGCTCCCGGTGGCCGTGATGGTCGAGGAGATCTCACGGGTGTCGGCCGGGGCGGCGCTGATCCCGCTGGTGTGCCGGCTGGGGGCCATCCCCGTGATGCTGGCGGGCTCGCGGGCCATGAAGGACGAGCTGCTGGGCGGGATCGCCCGCGGCGAGCACCAGATGTCCTACGCGCTCACGGAGCCCGGGGCGGGCTCGGACGCAGGCTCCATGCGCACCCGGTACGAACCGACCGCCGGCGGCTTCCGGCTCTCGGGGACCAAGCGGTTCATCACGAACGCGGGAGCGTCGGATCGGTACACGGTCTTCGCCACTCGTGACCCGGCCGAGGGCTCCCGGGGGATCTCGGCGTTCGTGGTCCACGCCGACGACCCCGGGTTCTCCGTGGGGAAGGCGGAGGAGAAGATGGGCATCCGGGGATCGCCCACCCGCGAAGTGTACCTGGACGGAACGGAGATCCCCGGCGAGCGGCTGATCGGCGGGGAGGGGCAGGGGTTCCGCTACGCCATGCGCACCCTCGACTTCTCCCGGCCCACGATCGGGGCCCAGGCCCTGGGCATCGCCCAGGGAGCCTTCGAGATCGCCGCGCGGTACGCGACCGAGCGACGGCAGTTCGGCGAGGCCATCGCCGCCTTCCAGGGGATCCAGTTCCTGCTGGCCGACATGGCCATGGCGATCGAGGCCTCCCGGCTGCTGGTCTACCGGGCCGCGGCCGCGGCCGACGCGGACGATCCCCGGGTCACCTACCTGGCCGCCATCGCCAAGTGCCACGCGTCGGACACGGCCATGCAGGTCACCACCGACGCGGTCCAGGTCCTGGGCGGCTACGGATACATGCGGGAGTACGGCGTCGAGCGGATGATGCGCGACGCCAAGATCACCCAGATCTACGAGGGCACGAACCAGGTGCAGCGCGTGGTGATCGCCCGCCAGCTGCTCCGCCAGCTCGAGGGGGCCGCTCCGAGCTAGGGGTCGGTGCCGTAGGGGCAGTCCTGCCGCATGGGGAACGTCAGCTTCTCCATGCGGGGCTCGGCGTCGAAGTTGAACGAACCCGACAGGGGATCGGCCCGGCGGTCGCGATCGGTGAGCGCCGGCAGGTCGAACAGGCCCTCGATGAACGCCAGCACCGAGGAGAACTCGTAGGTGGTGTCGTCGATGGAGCCGCCGTCGCGATTGTCGCCCCGTGTGGTCCACGGCGAGATGATCAGCGCCGGGGTTCGGGGGCCCAGGCCCATGATGTCGTAGTGCGGCGGCTCGACGTGGTCGTAGAACCCCCCGAAGTCGTCCCACACGATCACGATCGCCGTGCTCTCCCAGTCGGGGCTCCGCATGATCGCGTTGACCTGCTTGACGGTCCAGTTCTCCCCGGCGCACACGCTCTTCCCGCCGCCGGGGTGGTCGTTGTACTCCTCGGGCGGGACCAGCCAGGAGACGTGGGGCATCTTCCCCCGCTTGACGTCCCGGACGAACCGGTCGGGGGCCTGGACCTTCTTCCACATCGGTCCGAACCGGATGTGCTTGATGGCCTGGAGGGCGTTCTGCCACCTGTTGACCTCCGAGTAGTACTTCCAGCTGATGCCGGCCTCCTCCAGCAGGTCGGGCACGGTCCGGATGTCCAGGCAGGTGCGGATCTGCTCCCAGAACCTGGCGATCTCCAGGATGAGGTCGGGGTTCTCGGCCATGGGCCGCTCCTCGATCTCCATGATGTACCGGCGGTCCTTCGGCTTGAGGTCCCGCAGGAACCGGGCCGTGTACTCGGTGGGGTCGTCGCAGTAGCTGCCGGGGTGGTCCGCGGTCTTCTTGTTGTCCACGATCTCCGCGGCCTGGGCCGCCACCGTGTACAGGTGCTCGGGGAACGTGGGGCCGTACATCGAGGTGAAGAAGGCGTCGGCCAGCACGAACCGGTCGGCGTAGGCCCAGTACCGGGGGATCTGGTTGCGACGGAACGCCACGTACCCGGTGAGGTCCTTCCCGTAGCCGATGAAGTTGAAGCCGTTCATCTTCCCGCCGTTGATCGCGTACAGCCCCGAGGAGAAGCCGTGGGTGATGTCGTGGGGGGAGACGTCGGGCGCCCGGGCCAGCGGGATCGTGCGGCCGTCGAGGGTCCGGCCCTCGGTGGCCCCGTCGGCTCCGGGATAGTGGCCGAAGAAGTTGTCGAACGTCCGGTTCTCCTTGACGATGAACACCACGTGGTCGATGGGGGGGTCGTCGAACATGTCCGGGGCGCGGGGGGAGCTCGGCGGTGGCGTCGGCTGTGCGACCCCGGCCGGGTCGTCCGGCCGTTCCTCGCGGGTGGGCGTCCGATCGGGGTCGCCGCTCTCCCTGAGCTGCCAGGCCACCCCGCCGGCGACCAGGACCAGCACCACCAGGACCAGGAAGTCCCGCCGACGGCCAGGGCGATGCCGGCCGGCCCGGATCGGCGAGAGGAGAATCCTGCCCGAGGGCGCGTGCCGTCCACCGCCCGGGCCGGGACGAGAGGGATCGTGGTCGGACACGGAGACAGGAGTATGGGACGCGCATCGGGCACGGTCAACGGTTCCCGGCCGGGACCGTCGGCGTCTTGGTACCCTCGGGCCCCATGGAGTGGGACCTCACGCCCAAGCCGCCCGCCGAATCCGAGGTCGTGCTGGCCCAGGCCATGGAGATCCCCGACTCGAACCTGGCCGGGAACGTTCACGGGGGCACGATCATGAAGCTGGTGGACACCGCGGCCGGCCTGGCGGCCGCCAAGCACTGCGGGGGGCTGGCGGTGACCGCCGCCATGGACGAGATGTCCTTCCTGGAGCCGGTGTTCCTGGGCGACGTGGTCACCGTCCGGGCCATGGTCAACGAGGCCTTCCGGACCTCCGTGGAGGTGGGGGTGCGGGTGGAGGCCGAGAACTACGCCACCGGCCGCAGGGTCCACACCTCCAGCGCCTACCTGGTGTTCGTGGCCCTGGACCGGGAGGGGAAGCCCCGGCCGGTGCCGCCGGTGGCCCCGGCCACGGAGGACGAGGCCCGGCGGCAGCAGGAGGCGGGGCTCCGCCAGGAGACCCGCCTGGCCCGCAAGCACGCCATCGAGGAAGCCCGGGCCGCCCGCGGCGAACCCGAGTAGCGGTCGATCTGGTTGTCTTGACTTTTCTTGGGGGGGGTTACCTTGCGAAGGCGACTCAACAAGGCAAGGGGGACGAGAGATCGATTGAAGCTTCTCGGGCCATATCTCGATGGTAGTAGGGCGGGCTGGTTTCTCCTCCAAGTCACGGTCGTCCTGGCGGTCATAGGCAGTCTGGTGACCCCAGCCAGCGCAACTCACGGAACCTTTCACGCGCACCAGCACAACAAGGACTCTGGATCGTGTTGCGTGGAGGTTCGGGCGCACTCCAAATGCAGCAGCGGTTCGTGTGTGTTGATCTGGGCTGACATCAAGAAGAGCGGTAATTGGTACGGCGGCGACTGCTTTAGCCAGGCGGGTACCTGCGGTCAGGCTTTCTCGCCTTGGTTCGTTTATAGCTATCCGGTCACCGTCAAGACGAGCCATGGGTACAGGGGGCAAGGGGATCTCTTCTACCATTCCGACAGCATCGCTAAGAATGTCTACTATCCCTAATGCGTCTGGGCGCTTACACCTTGGGCGTGGGTGAGGAGCCAACAGGGTGAATCTGTTCGGGAATTCACGCGCGACTCAAGTCGCGGGCAGGACCCTCGCCGTCTCCCTGATGTTGGCCGCCCTCGCCGCAGCCGCGGCGGGGGGTGCCCAGGAGGCTTCTGATGGAGAATCCGGTGCCCCAAGAGATCCGCGCATTTGTGACGAATTGCGTTCGAGGTTGGGTTCGGAGGGGTCCGCAGCGGTGACTGAGTTCGGACTGGCCGACGCTGTGCCCGTCCCAGATGGCATCAGTGTCGGAAACTTCTACTGTTGGGGTCGCGACGGAGATGATGGCTCAAGCGACGTGCTGGCCATTGCCGTCGAGGATGTCGATGCAGGGGGTGTCTGGGTCGTCTTCGGCCCTGACGTTCATGAGCTGAGCGATGCCGAGTGGCTGGCTCTTCTCGGCGATCATGGATGGGGCAAGGCCAAGAAGACCTCCTACGGTTTCACCACCCAACCCGGCGCAAAGGATGACCTTTGGTCAGAAGTCTCCGCGCAACTCGATTCGGAGTAGGGGCGCAGATCTTGAGCCCGGTAGGGCTGGAACGGGGCCTGGGCATCCCGTGGTTGAAACCCTCAACACCAGACACATTCCCATCTGAGCCGAATCACTCGGGTTGGCGAGCATGCGCGCAGTCCTCTTCCCGCCTGGGAGCGGATAGGATCGGGGAGGATTTGTCTTGACTTCCGTCGCGGATTCACCCCGGCATGCGAGGCGCCCCATGTGGGTCATCGCCCAGGCGAGCGTGGGGGTGGGCTGGGCCGCACTTGCATCGTGGCTGATCGATCTTCTTCTCCTCTGGGGGTCTGCGGTTGCCCGAGCACGGGTCGAAGGCGGCGGTCGAGGCGTTGTCAGCGTGCTGGGCTTCATCGCTGTCGGACTCATCACCGTCTGGGTCGTCGGCTGGTCCCGCCCGGCTGGCCTGGCGGGTGGTTCCGTGCTGGTAGCGGCCCTGATCCTCGGCGGATTCGGTTCCGGAACGAGCCTGGTCGATGAGAGGTTGGGATTTCTCTTTTCCCGTGCCCATGATCCCGCCATGTATGTGCTGCTCGGCACATGGATCGGCGCTCTGTCGTGGAACCTCTTGCCGATCTTCCACGCCGACTCCGATCGGAGGCCGACTTCAGGAAGGGTTCACTGATTCCTCTCCAGGCCGTAATTGCAATTGGCACGGCCTCACGCTTTGCGGTGCTCGTCGATAGTTCAGTTCCCACACGGTCCCTTGGCCGCGCCGCCGCTGCGTGCCACAATCGGTGGCCGTGCACGCCATCGAGGCGCAGCGGCTCCGCAGGGAGTTCCCCGGGGGCGTCCTGGCCGTCGAGGGCCTCGACCTGGCGATCCGCCAGGGCGAGGTCTTCGGCTTCCTGGGGCCGAACGGGGCCGGGAAAACCACTACCGTCCGCATGCTCACCACGCTCCTGCGCCCCACCTCGGGAACGGCCCGGGTGGGCGGGTTCGACGTGGCCGCCGGGGCCCACGAGGTCCGCCGGATCATCGGGGTGGCCCTCCAGGAGGCCGGGCTGGACCTCCTGGCCACGGGCCGGGAGCTCCTGACGCTCCAGGCTCGCCTGTACGGCCTGCGAGGATCCCTCCCCTCGCGGCGGGCCACGGAGCTGCTGGAGCTCGTGGGGCTGACGGATGCGGCCGACCGGCGGATCAAGACCTACTCGGGCGGGATGAAGCGCCGGCTGGACCTGGCCAGCGCGCTGATCCACGGGCCCAGGATCCTGTTCCTGGACGAGCCCACCGGGGGGCTGGACCCGGCCAGCCGCCACGCCATCTGGGAGGAGGTCCGCCACCTCAATCGCACCGAGGGGATCACCGTGTTCCTGACCACGCAGTACCTGGAGGAGGCGGACGTGCTGGTGGACCGGGTGGCCATCATCGACCACGGGCGCATCGTGGCCGAGGGCACCCCGGAATCGCTGAAGGCCTCGATCGGCGCCGACGTGGTCACGGTCGACGTGTCCGAGGAGCACCTGGAGGAGGCCCGCCGGACCCTGTGGGACTGCGAGGGGGTCAACGACGTTCGGGCCGACGGCTCGGGGCTGACGCTGTTCGTGAAGGAAGGCTCGGCCGTGGCTCCCCAGGTGATCCGCCGGCTCGACCGGGCCCAGATCCGGGTGGGCTCGGTAGCGGTGTCGCGGCCCAGCCTGGACGAGGTGTTCCTGCGGGCCACCGGGTCCCGGCTGGAGGGCGCGGAGCCGCCCGCCCAACCGCGGGAGCAGGAGGTGGAGGTGTCATGAGCGGCCTGGCCGTCCCCGGGAGGCTGAAGCGGCGGAACGAGCTGGCGGAGTGGGTGCGCTCGGCCCTCTTCCTGGGCCAGCGAGAGGTCCGGCTGTCGCTGAGGACCCCGGCGTACCTGATCCCCAACCTGATCATGCCGGTGGTGTTCTTCTTCATCATGATCGGGTCGCTGTCCAGGATCGCCCAGGCGGCCGGGGTCGACTACAAGGCGTTCTTCCTTCCCGTCTCGGTGCTGTTCGCGGTGACGGGGGGCAGTGCCGGCCTGAACATGGTCACCGACATCGAGAGCGGGTACTTCGACAAGCTGCTGGTGACCCCCACCAGCCGCCTGGCCCTGCTGATCGGAGAGATGGGCGCGGACTTCCTGCGGATCGTCCTCCAGGGGGCCTTCATCGTCCTGGTGGGGGTGCTGGTGGGAACGACGATCGAGACCGGCTTCGTGGGGGCCGTGGCCCTGGTGGGGATCGCCAGCCTGTGGGGGCTGGCCTACTCGGCCATCGGGTTCGCCGTGGCGCTCAAGACCGGTAACACCCAGGTGGTGGGGAGCATGTGGGTGTTCCAGTTCCCGTTCCTGTTCCTGGCCCCCACGTTCGCCCCCAAGGCGGCCCTGGATGGGTGGCTGGCCACCGCGGCCACCTACAACCCGATGACCTACATCCTCGACGGGCTCCGGGCGCTGACCATGGAGGGGTGGGACGCCGGGAAGCTCCTGATCGCCGTGGCCATCGCCGTCGGCTTCGGGATGGTCACGCTAAGCCTGGCCCTGCGGGCCCTCCGCGGACGGGTCCGGTAGCGCTCAGCTCCGGCCGACCGTGGCCCGGATCTTCTCGATCGCGGTGGGGTTCTCCAGGCTGGACAGGTCGCCGGGGTCTTCACCCAGCACGGTGGCTCGGATGGCCCGGCGCAGGATCTTGGCAGAGCGGGTCTTGGGCAGCTCGTCCACGAACACGATCCGGCCGGGGGTGAACGCCTTGCCCAGGTGCGCCGTGACCACGTCCTTCAGCTCGGCGGCCAGAGCCTCGTCGGTGGCGAACCCGGGCTTGGTGATGACGAAGCACCACACCGACTCGCCCTTGACCTCGTGGGGGACGCCCACCGCGGCGGATTCCGCCACCGCCGGGTGCTCGGTCAGGGCCGACTCCACCTCGGCCGGGCCCAGCCGCTTGCCGGCGATGTTCATGGTGTCGTCGGACCGGCCGTGGAGAAACCAGAACCCCTCCTGGTCGATCGTGGCCCAGTCGCCGTGGACCCACACGTCCGGCCACCGGGACCAGTACGTGTCCAAGTAGCGCTCGGGGTCGCCCCACACGCCGCGGGTCATGGCCGGCCACGGCTTCGTGCACACCAGCTCACCGACCTCGCCCAGGGCGACCGGCTTCCCGTCGGGACCCCACACATCCATGGCCATGCCCAGGGCCGGGCCCCGCAGCGTGGTGGGCTTGAGCTCGGTGATCGGGAGCGGCGAGAGGAAGCACGCTCCGACCTCCGTGCCCCCGGACAGGTTGATGATCGGGCACCGGCCGCCGCCCACCTTGTCGAGGAACCAGCGGTAAGGCTCGGGGTTCCACGGCTCCCCGGTGGATCCCAGGATCCGGAGCGACGACAGGTCGTGGCGCTCCACCCATCCGTCCCCCGCGGGGATCAGGGCCCGGATCAGGGTGGGGGAGACCCCCAGGGTGGTGATGCCGTGGCGCTCGACCATGTCCCACACGCGGTCGGGCTCCGGATGGTTCGGGGCGCCCTCGAACAGGAACACCGTGGCTCCCAGGGCCCCGGCGCCCACGATCTCCCAGGGGCCCATGATCCACCCCAGGTCGGTCACCCAGAACAGCGTCTCGCCGGGGTGCAGGTCGGTCTGGTAGGCGACCTCCTGGGCGATCTTCACCGTGAAGCCCCCGTGGACGTGCACCGAGCCCTTGGGCCTGCCGGTGGTCCCGCTGGTGTAGGCCAGGAACAGGGGGTGCTCGGCGTCGAGCGGCTCGGTGTCGAAGCGTCCGGGGGCCTCCTCCAGGAGGCCCTCCCATCTGGCGTCGCGGTCGGTCCGGGGCGGGAGGTCGTCACGGCCCAGGCGGGACCAGGTGATCACGGTCCGCACCGTGGGGGACTCGTCGGCCGCGGCGTCGGCGATCTCCTTCATCGCCACCCGCTGGCCCCGCCTGAGGAACCCGTCGGCGGTGATGAGGACCGTGGCCCGGGCGTCCCGCAGCCGGGTGGCCACGGCGTCCGGGGCGTAGCCGGAGAAGATGGGGACGTAGATGGCCCCGACCTTCGCGCAGGCCAGCGTGGCGGCCACCGTCTCCGGGGCCATCGGCAGGAAGATGCCCACCGCATCCCCGCGCCCCACGCCGAGCGAGCGCAGGCCGTGAGCAACGCGGTCGGCCGTGTCCCTGAGCTCGGCGTAGGTGACGCGGCGGACCGCCCCGTCCTCGCCCTCCCACACGATCGCCACGGCGCCGGGGGTCCGTTCGGCCCAGGTGTCGCAGGTGACGTGGGCCAGGTTGATCTGCCCTCCCACGAACCACTTCGACCAGGGGATGCCCTCCGAGGTGTCCAGCACCCGGTCGTAGGGCCGGAAGAACTCGATGCCCAGGTCCTGGACCACGGCGTCCCAGAACCACTCCACGTCGTCCTGGGAGCGGGCCACCAGGTCCTCGTACGACCCGATCCCGTGCGTCCGCATGAAGCGCGTGACGTTGGCCCGCTCGACGTACTCGTCGGTGGGCCGCCACACGATGTCGCTCATCGCCGCTCCCGATCCCTGCCAGCGGTACCCTTGTCCCCGATGTCGCTCCCTAAGCCTACGGCGAGCCCACCCGGGCGCGCGAAGCGCCTGGCCACGTGGCTGTCCGGCTGGCCCCGCATGGTCGCGCTGGCCCTGGCCGGCGTGCTGGGGCTCGGCGTGGCCCTGGGCGGCATCCAGGGGATCCGGCTCCTCCAGGCGCTGGACCAGCGAGACACCGGTGGCTGCCGCACGTGCGAGAAGGAGGAGGCCTCGTACTTCGCCGACCATCCCCGAAACGTCCTCGTCCTGGGGAGCGACACCCGCAAGGGCCTGTCCGAGGAGGAGCAGGTGACGTTCGGAGGACCGGACGATGTCGAGGGCCGGCGCTCCGACACGATCATCCTGATGCACATCGACCCCGGTCAGGAGCGGGCGGTGGCCATCCACTTCCCCCGGGACCTTCTGGTGGCCATCCCCGGCCACGGGGAGGACAAGATCAACGCGGCCTTCGAGCTGGGCGGGCCCGAGCTGGCGGTGCGGACCGTACACCGGTTCACCGGGCTGCCGATCCACAACTACGTGGTGGTGGACCTGGCGGCCTTCCAGCAGCTGGTGGACACCGTGGGCGGGGTGCGGATCTGCGTGGACCGGCCGCTGTTCGACGAGCTGGCCGGCCTGGACATCCCCGCCGCCGGGTGCCACACGCTGGACGGGCGGGAGGCCCTGGCGTTCGTGCGGGCCCGGCACATCGAGGGGGACCTGATCCCGGACTTCTCCCGGATCGCCCGCCAGCAGCAGTTCATGCGGGCCATGCTGAACCGGCTGATCTCGGCCCGGGGCCTCCTGGACACCGACCTCATCTCCGAGGCGGCCGGGAACGTGGTGACCGACGACCAGATCTCCGGGGCCGACTTCATCTACCTGGGGACCAAGCTGCGGGAGCTGGCGGGGGAGGACCCCACGGGGGCCCGGACCCTCGACCTCCGCGTCGTGCCCTCCGTGCCCCAGACGATCGACGGCGTGGCCTACGTGATCGCCGAGAAGCCCGCGGCCGACCGGCTGTTCCGGCGCCTGCGCGCCGGCCGGCCGCTCGGCGAGCTGGGACAGGTGCTCCTCCAGACCGCGATCTCTCCGGCCCAGATCGCCGTGCGGGTGCTGGCCACGGGTGACGAGGGAGCTGCCGCCGCTGCCGAGGGGATGCTCCGGCGGGCCGGGTTCAAGGTGCTGGCCGGGGGCCAGGCCCCCCCGAGCTTCCGCCGCACCGCCATCCTGTACGGGCCCGAGTCCGAGGACCATGCCCAGGTCCTCAGCGGGTACGTGCCGGAGGTGCCGCTGCGGCGGGTGAGCGCCACGCTCCTGGGGAAGGCGGACGTGGCGGTGGTGGCCGGGAGCGACCTGGGGCCGGTGTTGCCGTGAAGGCCCTGGTCCTCTCGGGCGGGAAGGGCTCCCGCCTGCGGCCCATCACGCACACCAGCGCCAAGCAGCTGATCCCGGTGGCCAACAAGCCGATCATCTTCTACGGCGTGGAGTCGATCCGCGACGCCGGGATCCGCGAGGTCGGCATCGTGGTGGGCCACACGGCCGCGGAGGTGGAGTCGGCGTGCGGCGACGGGTCGCAGTGGGGACTGGAGATCACCTACATCCCCCAGGAGGAGCCGCTGGGCCTGGCCCACGCCGTGGTGGTGGCCCGGGAATTCCTGGGCCAGGACGACTTCGTGATGTACCTGGGCGACAACGTCCTCCTCGAGGGCGTCTCCCGCTTCGTCGAGCGGTTCCAGCGCCACACGCCCAACGCCCAGATCTTCCTGGCCAAGGTCCGGGAGCCCGAGCGCTTCGGAGTGGCCGTGCTCGAGGGCGACCGCGTCGTGCGGCTGGTCGAGAAGCCGAAGGAGCACATCTCCGACCTGGCCCTGGTCGGCGTGTACCTGTTCGATCGGACCGTCCACGACGCCATCGATCGGGTCGAGCCGTCCTGGCGCGGCGAGCTCGAGATCACCGACTCGATCCAGGCGATGATCGACGCGGGCCGCACGGTCCGGGCCGAGATGGTCACGGAGTGGTGGAAGGACACCGGGAAGCTCGAGGACCTCCTTGAGGCCAACCGGATGATGCTCTCCCACCTGAAGCCCCGGGTCGAGGGCGAGGTCGACG
>JBOGVZ010000006.1:0-4482 GCA_050692985.1 Actinomycetota bacterium | reverse complement strand
TCTACCTGAAGCAGACGGGCATCGCCGACACGTCGTTCTGGGGACCGGAGTGCGAGTTCTACATCTTCGACTCGATCCGGTTCGACCAGAACCAGCACGAGGGCTACTACCACATCGACGCCATCGAAGGCGTGTGGAACTCGGGGGCTGAGGAGGGAGGCCACAACCTCGGGTACAAGCCGCGGTACAAGGAGGGGTACTTCCCCCTCCCACCGATGGACCATTACCAGGACCTCCGGAGCGAGATGACGCTGAAGCTCGAGGAGGTCGGGATCAAGGTCGAGGTCCACCACCACGAGGTGGGCACCGCGGGTCAGGCGGAGATCGACATCCGATACGACACGATGCTGAAGACCGCGGACAACGTGCTCAAGTACAAGTACGTGGTCAAGAACACCGCTCTGGCCGCGGGGAAGACCGTGACGTTCATGCCGAAGCCGATCTTCCAGGACAACGGCTCCGGGATGCACACCCACCAGTCGCTGTGGCGGGGCGGTGAGAACCTGTTCTGGGACGAGGTGGGCTACGCGCAGATCTCCGACATGTGCCGGTGGTACATCGGGGGCCTCCTGACGCACGCGCCGGCGCTCCTGGCGTTCTGCGCACCGACCACGAACTCGTACCGGCGGCTGGTCCCCGGCTACGAGGCGCCGATCAACCTGGTGTACTCGCAGCGGAACCGCTCAGCGTGCGCCCGGATCCCCGTGTACTACAAGACGCCGGCAGCGAAGCGGATCGAGTTCCGCTCGCCGGACCCGTCGTGCAACCCGTACCTGGCGTTCTCGGCCATGCTCATGGCCGGACTCGACGGGGTCAAGAACAAGATCGAGCCGCCCGACCCGATCGACAAGGACCTGTACGACCTCCCACCCGAGGAGGCCATCCAGGTGAAGCAGGTCCCGGGCTCCCTGGAGGAGGTCCTCGACGCACTCGAGGCCGACCAGGGCTTCCTCCTGGAGGGCGGGGTGTTCACCCAGGACGTCATCGACACCTGGCTCGAGTTCAAGCGGAAGAACGAGGTCGATCAGCTTCGACTGCGACCGCATCCGTACGAGTTCTGGCTGACGTACGACTGCTGAGCTCGTTCACCGTCGTCACCACCCGAGAGGGCCGCGGAGCGCGGCCCTCTCGGGGTTTCTCCAACCTACCGGGTGGTAGAGCGCATGGGCCCGCGGGGGGTGGGTAGGTCATAGGTGGTACCGCACGGACGTCGATACGACGAAGGGAGTGACATCCATGCGGAGCGCCATGACGATGCAGAGCATCCAGGACCTCCGCGGGGCGCCAGTGTACTCCAGCGACCGGGAGAAGATCGGGACCGTGGACCACGTGTATTACAACGTGGAATCCAACCAGCCGGAATGGCTGGCCCTTGGGGCCGGCATCCTGTCACACCGGTACTCGATGGTCCCCCTCCGCGGGGCGACCTTCGAGCAGGACGGCGTGATCGTGCCGTTCACCAAGGACCAGGTGAAGGACTCGCCTGACGTGGCTCCTGACGCCATCAGCCAGCACCTGGAGAAGGACCTGTGGTCCTACTACGGACAGCACGGCGACTGGGGTCGGGAGTACGGCCAGCCGGAGGACTACCGGGAGCCTGCCCGGCCGGTCACCGGATACGAGCAGGGCAGGATCCGGCGGTGGAACTGGGAGCACGAAAGTAGTAGCTGACGGGAACGAAAGGAGGGCCGGGCGGCACCACCGCCCGGCCCTCCCCCATCCTCGCGGTTTCGCCCTCGGGCGCAGACAGGACGGATCAGGAGCCACGGAGAACGCATCGAGACCGCACTTCCTCCCCGCCGATGCGCAGGACACATTGCTCCGTGGGAAAGACGGCCTGGGCCGGGGCGGATACGACCAGCCACGGGATCGATTGAACGGGCGAGGCAGGCTCCGGAGCTGTGCCGAGACGAGCCCAGACGATGGTGAACGCGGATAACGCCGGCGCATCGAGCCGCTCCACCAGCACGCGGGCGTTCGCATCCGCAATGCTGTTGCCGAGGACCGCGATCAGCGCCCGGTTTCTGTAGTTGGTCCATGACGCGAGGAGTTCAGCGATCTCATCGATACCCGCCCGCCGGGCCGCGCGTTGGCCCTCCCGCTTCGTTCGGGCGAGGAACATGGACGGGTCGGCGGGCCCGGAGACGAGCGCATTCCCCTCAGCCACGACCTCGAACGTCGTTCGGAAGGTCGCCGGATCTACATGAAAGTCTTCCCGACAGCCGCCTCCCAGAAGCCCTGCAGCAGCTGCGGCGATCGCCATCGTCCGCCCGACGGCTCCCGTGGAGAACCTTCCGCGAGCGACCTCTCTCACCATGGTGCCGTCACCTTCATCGTCCCGGGATGGGCAGGCACTTGGTCGTCGTCGATTCCGCTCCCACCGTCAGCGAACACTCCACCTCGGGTGGAACGCGCCCCGCTGAGATCGAGAGGATCGTCCAGAGCACGGTGGGCTCGGAGGACGCCGGGGTGGAAGCCGGCAACACACTGGCTGTGACTTCGATCTGAAAGAGGAGCGCAGGGGTCCGAACCTCATCGATTCGAAGCTGTGAACCATACCCGGGTCCATCCCCGACCGCCACGGTGATCAGTGCTCGAACCTCATAGTCACTCCAGGACCGTAGGATCCCCGCGGCGTCGCCGATCCCGATCCGACGAGCGATCCGTTGCCCGTCGCGAGGGGTCCGTGCGACAGAGATCGAGGGGATCGCACGGGCCATGGACCTCACACGGCCCGCAAACAGGACCTCAAACGGCGCCCGGATCGTTGCTGGATCCCCGTGGAGCTCCTCGGCAGGCTGGCAAGCCGCCAGGGAGATCACCGAGACCACCGCGGCCCACCAGCGGTTCATCGCTCCTCTCCGTAGAACACCCGCTCCATGGCCCGGCGGGCCCGGCGGGTGATCCGGCGGTAGTCCTCGAAGAACGAGGCCCGGGGGAACTCCTCGTAGCCGAGCCGGCGGGCCAGGGCCACCTGGGCCTCGGGCGTCGTCGGGAGTGCCTCGGCGCGCACCCGGCGATCGATCTCCATGGCGTTCTTGACCTCGTTGAGGAACACGTACGCCTCCCCCAGCGCCAAGGCGGCCGCATCCTCGATCAGCCGCTCCCTGGCCAGCGCCTCTAACGCCTCGAGGGTGTGACGGCGGCGGACATCGGGATGTTCCCGGCCGTGCCGAAGCTGGGACAGTTCCACCGCAAACTGGACGTCGGCGAGACCCCCGTACCCCAGCTTGAAGTGGAACCGCCGGGCGTCGGCATGCCGGATCCGCTCCTCCTCCATCCTCACGCGCATGCGCCGGATCTCGGCTTCTCGCTCGAGGGGTAGGTACTCCGGGTACGCGAAGTCCTCGGCGGCCATGGCGAACCTGGAGCCGAGCCCCTCGTCCCCGGCCACGAACCGGGCCTTGAGGAGGGCCTGGAACTCCCAGGTCTGCCCCCACCGCTCCCAGTACTCGAGCCACGCCGCCATCGATCGGGCCAGCGGCCCGCTCCGGCCCTCTGGACGGAGGTCGGCGTCCGCCTCGAAACCCCGGTCCCTGATCCCGCCGAGCACCGCCTCCGAGGCCCGCCGGGCCTCCTCGAACGGGCCCGCGCCCTCGCCCTCGTAGACGAACACCACATCGAGGTCGGAGGCGAAGTTCAGCTCCTCCGAGCCGAGCTTGCCCAATCCCACGACCGCGAAGGTGATCGAGGGGGCCGCCGCCATCAGCGCGTCGGAGATGGTCCCGTCGGCCACGCCGGCCAGGGCCCGTCCCGATTCGGGGACCCCCAGCTCCCCGGCGGAGTAGGCCTGAGCCACCCGGACCAGGGCCCGCGGCGGGGGCTCGGGGCCCGACGGGGGGGCGGCCAGGGCCGCCACGGCCGCCGGATCGGCGGCCAGCGCGTCCGAGGCCCACGACGAGGCCCCCACGACACGGGCCAGCCGTCCCGCGGCCCCCGGATCGGACGCCAGGACGTCGGCCACGGCTCCCTCGTCCTCCAGCCCCTCAAGGACCCGCTCGAACCGTAGGAGGGCAGCGTCCGGGTCGGGCGCCAGGGCCAGGGCCGGGGCCACCACCGGAAACACGTGGGCCAGGACCCGCCCCAGCCGGGTCCCGGGCTCGACGAGCCCGGCGAACCGTCCGTACGCATCCGGCGGGTCCACGAACCCCAGCCCCGCCAGGAGCTCCTCGGTCGCCCCGCGCTCAACCCCCGGGCGAGGCGCCCGGGGCCCGGCGAACGTCTCCAGGAGGGGCCGGTAGAAGAGCCGCTCGTGCACCCCGCGGACCACGCCGGTCTCCCGCTCGTACGCGGACCGGAGGGCCTCGGGGCCGTCGAGCCCCAGCGACCGGGCCAGACGTCGCTGCGCTACGTCCTCGGCGGGGAGCTCGTGGGTCTGGGTGTCGCGCACCAGCTGCAGCCGGTGCTCCAGAGCGCGCAGGAACCGGTACGCGTCGGCGAGGTCGGTGGCGTCTGCCCCCGCCACGTATCCCTGCTCCGCCA
>JBOGVZ010000005.1:0-22277 GCA_050692985.1 Actinomycetota bacterium | reverse complement strand
TCTTCGCGTTGCGTCGAATTAAGCCACATGCTCCGCCGCTTGTGCGGGCCCCCGTCAATTCCTTTGAGTTTTAGCCTTGCGGCCGTACTCCCCAGGCGGGGTGCTTAATGCGTTGGCGACGGCACGGAAGGGGTTGATGCCTCCCACACCTAGCACCCAACGTTTACGGCTGGGACTACCAGGGTATCTACAGCACTGTTACTTTCCCTCGCATTGCACTCCGAGGTACTGACCAGATCGAATCGATCTGGCGGGCCGACATTTCTGCCGACCTCTCACCGTTACCGATGAGCTCGGACTGTGTCTTCACCCTCCGAAGAGGGGCCGGCGTGCAGTCTCTACGGGGTCAAGAAACGCGTCGCGTTCCCGACTTCCCTCGGCGTTGTCCTGTTCCACCCTCGAACCGTAGCTCGAGGGGGTAACAGGAGATTCGCCGATACAGCCGGTTTAGTCACCGGGGTCACCCCCGGAGAGGACCGATACCGATCCTGTTCGCTCCCCCAGCTTTCGCGCCTGAGCGTCAGGACAGGCCCAGAGATCCGCCTTCGCCACCGGTGTTCCTCCCGATATCTGCGCATTTCACCGCTACACCGGGAATTCCAATCTCCCCTACCTGCCTCCAGCCCGGCAGTATCGAATGCACGCCTGAGGTTGAGCCTCAGGTTTTCACATCCGACTGACCGGGCCGCCTGCGCGCGCTTTACGCCCAATAAATCCGGACAACGCTCGCCCCCTACGTCTTACCGCGGCTGCTGGCACGTAGTTGGCCGGGGCTTCTTCTGCGGGTACCGTCACTTTCGCTTCGTCCCCGCTGAAAGGGGTTTACAACCCGAGGGCCTTCATCCCCCACGCGGCGTCGCTGGGTCAGGCTTGCGCCCATTGCCCAAGATTCCCCACTGCTGCCTCCCGTAGGAGTCTGGGCCGTGTCTCAGTCCCAGTGTGGTTGGCCACGCTCTCACGCCAACTACCCGTCGTCGCCTTGGTGGGCCATTACCCCACCAACAAGCTGATAGGCCGCGGGCCCATCCCAGGCCGCCGGAGCTTTCCTCGCGAGACCATGAGATCTCGCGAGCGCATCCGGTATTAGCCCCGGTTTCCCGAGGTTATCCCAGAGCCTGGGGCAGGTTGCCCACGTGTTACTCACCCGTTCGCCGGTCTCCCCCCAGGAGGGTTACCCTCCTGAGGTTCTCCCTCGACTTGCATGTGTTAAGCACGCCGCCAGCGTTCGTCCTGAGCCAGGATCAAACTCTCCGTAGAAAGATGATCCGGCCGGAACATTCAGTCCGGACGGACTTCGTACGACCGTCATCGAGCTCGGGTGCCGAAGCACCCTGATGACGGGATTTCGCACTGGCTTTTGGCACGCTGTTCAGTTCTCAAGGTGCGCCCACCTCGGGTCCGAGGAGCCTGGAGATGCGAAAGTCGCCGGACGCGCCGACGACCACCGTGCGAACCCGACCTCCGGTCAGATCGCCCCGATCGTCACCTCCCGCTCTTCGGTTGTCAGGAGGAGGTTCCTCATGCAGGGACCCTTCTCCCCCACCCACAAGGGGGTCGTTCCAACAGCCCATGATACTCTGGCCGCTCGGAGCCCGTCAAACGGGGACCGGCGCCGTCATCCGCGGGCCGGATCACAGATGATACGCCTGCGGGCCGGGCCCCGCCCAGGCCACGGTCGCCCTATTGTGTGACCTGCGGTCAGTCGCCGGCCACCGCGAAAAGGCGCCATTCGCCGGGGACGCCCTTGAGGCTGTGGCTCCCGCGTTCATCGAACTCGATCCCGGACCCGGCCACCAGGTCCCTCACCGTCGACGACGCCCAGACCTCCCCAGGCCCGGCCAGGGCGGCGATCCGAGCCCCGATGTGGACGGCCAGGCCCTGCACGTCATCGCCCGCCAACTCGATCTCCCCCGTGTGGACCCCGGCGCGGATCTCCAGCCCGAGCCGGCGAACTGCGGCCACGGTACGGGCGGCGCAGCGCGCGGCGCGTCCCGGCCCGTCGAACGTGGCGAGCATGCCATCGCCGAGCGTCTTCACCTCACGTCCGCGATAGGCATCCAGCTCGTTCCGGATCACCTCGTAGCAACGTGCGAGCAGTTCCCTCCAGCGCTGGTCACCGAGTTCCGCGGTCCGAGCGGTCGAGTCGACCACATCGACGAACAGGACGGTCGCGAGCACCCGGTCCGGATCGCGGATGCGCCGGGTCCCGGTGAGGAATTCTTGGAGGTGGTCGAGGACGGCGTCCTGATCGCCGTACCACCACAGGTGCTCGTTTCCCGGAAGCTCGACGAATCGAGCCCCCGGGATGTGCTCCGCGATGTACCGCCCATGCCCGATCTCTGCCACTCGGTCATCCGAACGGTGGAGCACCAACGTTGGGACGTGGATCGACGGAAGCACCCCTCGGATGTCGCCCTCCGAGGCGAGCCGAAGGAATGCGGCACCGGCGGCGGGGCTGGCGGACAACCGGCAGAACCGGTTGATCTCCCCGACGGCGACGGGATCGCCGGCCGCACTCGGCGCCCACATCGAAAGGATGAACTCGCCGTTCTCGCCCCACGTGTCACGCAGCCCCTTGATCAAGAGCTCGCGCGCATCCGCGTCGATCAATCCGAAGGGATAGTCCGGCGGATCCGGGAAGAACCGTGCGTACCCCGCGCAGAGGATGAGGGAGGAGACGCGATCGGGATGCGAAGCAGCGAACACCGCTGAGAGCAGGCTCCCTTCCGACGACCCGAAGAGCGCGGCCCGCTCGACCCCGGCTTCGTCCATGACGAGCCGGATCTCGTCCATCCGCTCCTCGAGCGTGGGGAGCCGATCGACCGGAACCCGATCGGACAACCCCGTCCCGCGCTTGTCGAAGAGGATCACCCGCGCGAAACCCGTCAGCTTGCGCAGGGCCGTCCCGTAACGGGAATCCTCCCACATCGCTTCCAGGTGGCTCACCCAACCAGGCACATACACGACGTCGAGTGGCGCATCCCCGACGACCTGGTAGGCGATATGGAGCTCGCCGTCGCGCACGTACCTCGTCTCTGGGACCTTCATGTCGCCACCGCGTAGAGGTGCCACTCGCCGGGGACGCCCTTCAGCTCGTGGGTGCCGCGGTCCTCGAACTCGATCCCCGAGCCTGCCACCAGATCCTTCACCGTAGAGGACACCAGGACCTCGCTCGACCCTGCCAGCGCGGAGACTCGGGCCGCCATGTGCACGGCGATCCCCTGGATGTCGTCTGCCGTGACCTCGATCTCGCCCGTGTGCAACCCGGCCCGGATCTGGAGGCCGATCGAGCGGACCGCCTGGCCCGCGGCCCGGGCACACTCGATGGCCCTTCGAGGCGAGTCGAACGTGGCCAGGAAGCCGTCACCGGCGGTGTGGACCTCCCGTCCCCCGTACCGATCGAGGGCCGCGCGCAGGAGGCGGTGGTGGCGATCGAGGAGCTCGCGCCAGTCGCGGTCGCCGATCCGAGCAGCCGTGTCCGTGGAGCCGACGATGTCGGTGAAGAGCACGGTGGCCAGCACGCGGTCGTGCCGGGGCGGCGGGCGCGTTCCGGTGAGGACCGACTGGATCTCGTCGGCGACCTCGTCGACGTCGGCCGAGAAGATCGCGGTGCCGTCGCCTGACAGCTCCACCAGCTGGCCGTCCGGTACCGCTCGCGCCAACGCTCGCCCACTGCGGATCGGAAGGAGCGTATGGCTGGTGCGATGGAGGACGAGCACGGGCGCTTCGATCGCGCCGAGCCGCTCTCGGATGTCGTGCTGCATCAGCATCATCATCACCGCCTGGATCGGGACGCCGCTCTGCGCGGAGCGGGTGTACCGCCGGAACCACGACCTGAAGGCGGGATCGTCCTTCCGCGAGGGCGCGATGATCGATATCTGGGCGTCCACGTCCATCGCCTGGGTCGCTTCCGCGAAGCGTGACAGCGCCTCCACGTCGACCCCGTAGTCGTCATCATCAGACGGCGTGAACCTCGGCGCGGTCTCGAACGCGATCACGGCCGCCGCGCGTCCCGGGTGCTCGGCCGCGAACGCGAGCGCGAAGGTTCCCGCGTCGATCGTCCCCATCACCGCCGCGCGCTCGGATCCCACGGCATCCATCACGACGCGGAAGTCGTCGACCTGCTCCTCGAGCGTTGGGAGGCGATCGAGCACTCCGGACATCCCCATCCCTCGCCGGTCGAAGCGGATCAGGCGCGAGAACTCCGACAGCCGCTCGAAGAGCCGGACGAACCTCGGGTCCTCCCACTGGAGCTCGAGGTGGGCGACCGCACCCTGCATCAGGACCAGGTCGAGATCCCCTCCACCGGTGACCTGGTAGGCGATCTGCACGCCATCCGGGGCGACGGCGTATCTGGTCTCCGGGGGCTGCACGTCAGACCTCGCGCACCGCGTACAACCGCCACCGGCCGGGGACGCCCTTCAGCGTGTGCGCCCCACGGCCGTCGAACTCAATCCCCGAGCCGGCCACCAGGTCCTTCACGGTGCTCGACACCAGTACCTCGCCGGGGTCGGCCAGGGCGGCCACCCGGGCGCCGATGTGCACGGCCAGTCCCCGGATGTCGTCCCCCGCGCGCTCCACCTCCCCGGTGTGGATGCCCGCGCGGATCGCCAGGCCGAGGCCCCGGACCGCCTCGCCGATGGCCGCCGCGCAGCGAACCGCCCGGGCCGGCCCATCGAACGTGGCCAGGAAGCCGTCGCCGGCGGTGTCGATCTCCCGACCACGGAACCGTTGGAGCTCCCGCCGCACCACGTCGTGATGGCTGTCGAGCAGGGCCCGCCATCTCCGGTCTCCCAACTCGGCGGCCCGCTCGGTGGACCCCACGATGTCCGTGAACACGACCGTGGCCAGGACCCGGTCGGGCTCGGGCACGGGGCGGACGCCGGTAAGGAACTCCTCGATCTCATCGAGGATGGCGTCCTGGTCTCCCGCCCATGGCAAGTGATCGTCGCCGGGAAGGAGGCTGAGCTGCGCCCCCGGGATGGCCTCGGCGAGGTACCTGGCCTCCCCCTGGTGCATGACCAGATCTCCCCGCCGATGGATCACCAGCGTGGGGACCGCGATGGTGGGCAGCACGCTCCGCACATCCACCTCGTAGTTCATCCTGGTGAGGGCTAGGGCGGCCCGGGGGCTGGCGCTCTGGCGAAGGTACGTCGACCACCATCGGGCGAACGGGTCGTCGAGGCTCACGCCTGGGGCTCGGTCGGCCAACCCAACCGGTCCGCCCCAGCCGTCGGCGATCTCAAGCAGGAAGGCATCCTGCTCCGCCGGGCTCCGGCCCCACGGGTAGTCGGGGGCCGGACCACGCCGGGCGTAGGTGCCGTACATCACCAGGGCCGAGGTCCGCTCCGGGTATGTGGCGGCGAAGAGGGCGCACATGGGTCCGCCCTCGGACACCCCGACCAGGCCGGCCCGTTCGGATCCCACCTCATCCATCACCGCCCGAACGTCGTCCATGCGTTCCTCCAGGCTGGGGAGGTGTGACTCCGGGACCCGGTCGGAGAGGCCGGTCCCGCGCTTGTCGAACACGATCAGTCGGGAGAAGGACGCTAGCCGGCGCAGGAAGCGGGCGTACGAGGGCTCGTCCCAGTTCAGCTCGACGTTGGACACCCAGCCGGGGACGTACACGAGGTCCTGACCCTCACCGAAGACCTGGTAGGCGATGTTCACTTCCCCGCTCTTCGCGTACCGCGTCCTGGGGATGTCCATGACGCTAGACGAGGCGGACGAAGCGGCGGCGGCCCACCTGGAGGACCCGGCCGGCCAGGTCGTCGGGGGCCATCTCCGTATCGGGGCCGATGATCGGCTCCCCGTCCAGGCGGACGCCGCCCTGCTCGATCAGCCGGCGACCCTCGGCGTTCGACGGAGCCAGTCCGGCCGCGGCCAGGAGCCGAGGCAGCCACACCCGCCCGTCCCGGACCGCAGCCGGGGGGATGGCCACCTCCGGCACGTCGTCGGGAATCTGGTGCTCCCGGTGGACCTGGTCGAACCGGGCCTCGACCTCCCCCGCCGCATCGGTCCCGTGGTACGTGGCCACGATCTCCCGGGCCAGACGGCGCTTCTGGTCGTTCGGGTGGAGGGACCCATCGGACAGGCCTCGGTCGATGGCATCCAGCTCGCCAGCATCGAGGCCGGTGCACAGCCGGAACCACCGGGCGATGAGGTCGTCCGGGATGCTCATGACCCGCCCGAACTGTTCCCCGGGCTGGTCCGTCAAACCGACGTGGTTGCCGAGCGACTTCGACATCTTGCGCTCCCCGTCGGTGCCGGCCAGGAGTGGGAGGGTGAAGGCTACCTGGGGCTCCTGGCCGTGGGCCCGCTGGAGGTCCCGGCCCACCAGCAGGTTGAAGGTCTGGTCGGTGCCCCCGATCTCAACGTCGGCCCGCACCGCCACCGAGTCGTACCCCTGCATCACCGGATACAGGAACTCCACCAGGCTGATGGGCCGGCCCTCACGGTACCGAGCCGCGAAGTCGTCCCGCTCCAGCAGCCGGGCCACGGTCAGCACCGAGGCCAGGCCGGTCACGTCGGCCAGGGAGAGGGGGGCCAGCCACTCGCTGTTGCGGCGGATCTCCGCCCGGGCCACGTCCAGGACCTTGCCCGCCTGGTCGAGGTACGTCTGGGCGTTGGCCTCGAGCTCCTGGGGTGTCAGGGTCGGCCGGGTCTCGGACTGGCCGCTGGGATCGCCCACCCGGCCGGTGAAGTCGCCGACGATGAGGACGGCGATGTGGCCCAGGTCCTGGAACCGCCGCAGGGCCCCCAGGACCACGGCGTGGCCGAGGTGGAGGTCCGGAGCGGAGGGGTCGATGCCGAGCTTGACCCGCAGGGGACGGCCCTCCCGGGCCGCCCCGGCCAGCTTCGCCTCCAGCTCGTCCGCCGGGATGGCCTGGGCGCCGCCGGGCAGCAGCACCCGGAGCTGGCTGGAGACGTCAGCGGGGGGCATCGCGGGCGCATCGTAACAAAGAGTAAACGCGAAACCGAGGGTACACTTGGTCCCGGAATGAGCCCTCCCTCTTCCCTGCCCCGGATCCTCCGACCCGTGGGGATGCTCATCGCCCTGTGCGTGGTGGGGACGGCCTGCGGGGCCCTCCCAGACCTCCAAGACGTTGAGCAGGACGTCCCCCCGCTGGCCCAGACCTCCAAGATCTACGACGCCAAGGGGCGGCTCATCACCACCCTGCACGCGGAGGAGGACCGCGTGGTGGTGCCGATCGACCGCATGCCCGAGCGGGTCCAGAACGCGGTCGTGGCCATCGAGGACCAGCGCTTCTGGTTCCACCGCGGCATCGACCTCAAGGCCATGCTCAGGGCCGCCTACGCGAACGCCACCGAGGGACGGATCGTCGAGGGCGGCTCCACGATCACCCAGCAGTACGTCAAGAACCGCCTGGTCGGCTCGGAGCAGTCACTGGAGCGCAAGATCAACGAGGCCGCCCTGGCCTGGCAGCTCGAGGACGAGCTGTCCAAGGAGCAGATCCTGGAGCGGTACCTCAACACCGTGTACTTCGGCAAGGGGGCGTACGGCATCCAGCGGGCGGCCCGCACGTACTACTCGGTGAAGGCCGCCGACCTCAACCTCGCTCAGGCGGCCACCCTGGCCGGGCTAATCGCCGCCCCCGGACAGTACGACCCGATCCGCCACCCGAAGCGGGCCAAGGCCAGGAGGAACGTCGTCCTCGACCGGATGCTCGGCCTGGACATGATCGGAGCGCGCCGGCACGAGCGAGCCGCGTCCGCGCCGCTGGGCGTCGATCCCGCGCTGGGCCGGACCAGGTACCCGGCCGCGTACTTCGTGAACTACGTCAAGCACGAGATCCTCTCCAGCAAGCGCTTCGGCGAGACCTACGAGGAGCGGTACGACCTCCTGTTCAAGGGCGGGCTGCGCATCTACACCACGATCGACCTCGACATGCAGAAGGCCGCCGAGGCCGCCGTGAACGGCGTGCTGTCCCAGCCCGAGGATCCGTACGGCGCCATGACCGTCCTCGACCCGCGGAACGGCCACATCAAGGCCATGGTCGGCGGCCGGGAGTACTGGGTCCCCCGCAGGGAGGATCGCTACGCCAAGGTCAACCTGGCCACCGGTGGGTCCACGGGGCGCCAGGCCGGATCGGCGTTCAAGACGTTCACATTGGTGGCCGCCCTGGAGGAGGGGTTCCCCCCGACGAAGACGTATCAGGTGCCGGGGACCCTCTCCCTGTCGGACCCCCCGTGCGGGACCCCGGAGGAACCCTGGGGCGTGCGCAACTACGACGGGTCGGCCCAGGGCACCCTGACGATCGAGCAGGCCACGGTCTCCAGCGTGAACGTGGCCTACGCCCAGATCATCCGTGACGTCGGACCGGCGAATTCCGCCGAGGTGGCCCGCCGGATGGGGATCCGCAGCAAGGTCAATCCCTACTGCTCGTCGGTGTTGGGGACGAGCGAGGTCAACACGCTGGAGATGGCCTCCGCCTACGGGACGCTGGCTCGCAACGGGAAGCATGCCCGGACGATGGCCATCAAGCTCATCACCGACTCGGATGGGGACACCCTCTACAAGCCCAAGGTGAAGCGGGAGCAGGTGATCAACGCCGGCGTGGCCTGGGTGACCACCCAGATCCTCCGCAAGGCCGTGCTGTACGGCACGGGCACGGCCGCGAACATCGGGAGGCCCCAGGCGGGGAAGACCGGGACGGCCCAGGAGTGGCGGGACGCGTGGTTCGCCGGGTTCATCCCCCAGCTCTCGGCGGCGGTGTGGGTGGGGTGGCCGCAGGGACAGGTGTCGATGACGGGGACCCGGATCGGGAACATCACGGGCGGCTCGTTCCCCGCCCAGATCTGGCACGCCTTCATGGCCCAGGTCACCCTCGAGATGGCCGTGCGGGACTTCAAGCGGCCCGTGGGGGCGACCATCACCCTGCCGATCGACACCGCCAGGGGCTGCGTGCTGACCCCGGGCACGGAGGCGGTGGGGGCCATCGACCATCAGACCTTCGAGCCCGAGAACCTCCCGCCGGACTGCGATGACGAGGAGCCCATCCCCTCCACGGGAACGGTCCCCTCGGTGGTGGGCATGACCGCCAGCGCCGCCTACGCCGTGCTGAGGAGCGCGGGATTCTCGGTGGCCCAGACCGTGCAGCAGAACGACAGCTACCCGACCGGCACCGTCCTCAGCCAATCGCCGCCGCCGGGGACCAGCGCGCCCCGGGGAACCACCGTCACGCTCGTCGTGGCGTCCGGCTGACCGGTCGGGACAGGAAGGGGCTCCCGGGAACCACGAAGCGCCACGGCACGTCTGCCGCCAGGGTCACGCCGATCCGAGGCGTAGCCACCGCCTGTGGGGCCCGATCCCCCGGGGCGATCCACATCCCGCCGGTGTTCGTCAGGTCGGCGCCATCCTCGGCCACCGTGATCCCCAGGGCCTGGCACAGCCGTCCCGGGCCCGCGCACAGCAGCCTGAGATCCTCCTGCCCGCGCCGCCGGGCCATCTCCCCGATCCCTTCCAGCGGTTGCAGGGCCCGGATCAGCACCGCGCTCCCCGCGCCCGTGGTGGCGTTCAGGCAGTGGTGGATCCCATGGGAGACGTACACGTAGGCGTGGCCGGGCGGGCCGAACATGGAGGCGTTGCGCCGGGTGGGCCCCCGGAACGCGTGGCTGGCCGGGTCCTGGGGCCCGTACGCCTCGGCCTCCACGATGCGCCCCGCCAGGATCCGTCCCCCGATCCGGTGAACCAGCACCCGCCCCAGCAGGTCCCGGGCCACCGTCAGCGGGTCCCGGGCATAGAAGCGGCGTGGCAGCCGGTCCTTCACCGGGCGGGCCGGCCCTTGGCCAGGAACGTCCGCAGCTTCTTCAGGGGGTAGGTGTTGATCACCTCGGCCTTCGTCACCCATCCTCGTTGCGCGGTGCCCACGCCGAAGCGCATGTTCGGCAGGTGGACCGGCGAGTGGGAGTCGGTGTCCACGGCGAACCGGACACCATGCTGCCGGGCCCAGGCGATGTGCTCGTCCCGGAGGTCCAACCGGTCCGGGAACGAGTTGATCTCCAGGGCCGTGCCGGTCCGGGCGGCGGCGGCGAACACCGCATCGAGGTCGTATTCGATCCCCGGGCGCCGTCCCAGCATGCGGGCGGTGGGGTGCCCGATCACGTTGACGTACGGGTGCTCCATGGCCCGCACGATCCGCCGGGTCATGTCGTCCTTCGACTGGTTGAAGTGGGAATGCACCGAAGCCACCAGGATGTCGAACCCGGCCAGGAACTCGTCGTCCCAGTCCAGCGAGCCGTCGGGCTGGATGTTGAGCTCCGAGCCGTGGAGGATGGCCATGTCGCCCTTCCCCTCCAGGGCTCGGATGCGCTTCCGCTGGGCCAGCACCTTCTCCCTGGTCATCCGCTGCATGTACAGCAGCTCGGCGTGGTCGGTGACCGCGTAGTAGGCGAGCTTGCGCGCCCGGGCGGCCTCGATCATCTCCTCCAGGGGGGCCAGCCCATCGGTGAGGTTGGTGTGGGTGTGGAGGTCCCCCCGGATGTCGCGCTCCTCCACCAGGCGCGGGAGCGTTCCCTCCAGGGCCGCCTGCACCTCGCCGCGATCCTCCCGCAGCGTGGGCCGGATCCACGGCAGCCCCAGGTGCTCGTACACCTCCTCCTCGGTCTCGGCCACGATCAGCTTTCCCGACCTGGCCCGGAACAGCCCGTACTCCGACAGCTTCAGCCCCTTGCGGACCGCCATCTCCCGGATGCGGACGTTGTGGGCCTTCGACCCCGTGAAGTACTGGAGGGCCGCTCCCCACACCGCCGGCTCCACCACCCGCAGGTCCACCTGGAGGCCCTTCGTGGTCAGGACCGAGGACTTCGTCTCCCCCCGGGCCAGCACTCGGTCCACGTACGCCATCTGGGTGAACGCCTCCATCACGGCCTCCGGCCGCTCCGAGGCCACCAGGAGATCGATGTCGCCGATGGTCTCCTGCATCCGCCGGAGCGAGCCGGCGTAGGCGCAGCGGCGGACCGCCTTGAGCGAGCGCAGCCTGCCGAGCATCTCCTCGGCCAGGTCGGTGGCCACGCCGAGCTGGATCCGCTCCCCCGACTGCTGCATGAGCTGGATGCCCCGCAACAGGTTCTCCTCGGTCTTGGGCCCGAACCCCGGCAGCTCACGGATCCGCTGCTCGTGGAGGGAGTCCAGGAGCTCCTCCGGGGAGGCGATGTGGAGCTCGTCGTAGAGCTTGAACGCCTTCTTCGGTCCGATCGTGGGGATGCCCATCAGGGCCCGGACGCCCTCGGGCACGTCGGCCCGCAGCTCCTCCAGCGCCTGGATGGCCCCCGTGCGAAGGTACTCCAGGACCTTCTCCGCGATCGACTTCCCCACGTTGTCGATGGCACACAGGCCCTTGAGGTCGAGCCCCTCGATGTCCTTGTGGAAGCCGCCCACCGACCGCGCGGCCTTCTCGTAGGCCCGGGCCTTGAAGGGGTCTCCGCCGGAGATCGAGATCAGGTCGGCGTACTCCTGGAGGAGCTCCTGCACCTCGTCGTTCGGGCGGGGCATCGGTCAAGTGTACGCGGGGCCCCCAGCCCCCGAACCGGCCGCGGCCTCTAGCCGGGGGGCGGCTCGGCGAACTCCAGCTCGCCCCGGGCCCGCAGCTCCTGGGGCAGGAGCGCCCCGTAGATGAAGGCGTGGACGGGGGTTTCCACGCCGGCCTCCTTCCCCAGCCGGACCACGGCCCCGGTCCACTCCTCCAGCTCCGAACGACGCCCGGCCATGATGTCGCGCTGCATCGACGAGGTGACGTGCGCCTCGAAGCCGTCCACCATGGCCAGGGCCCGGGCCACGGCGCCCTCGGGGAGGTCCACGCCCCGGGCCCGGCCCACCGCCCAGGCCTCTCGCATGGCCGCTTCCAGCAGCGCCCGGGCCCGGGGAACGGCCCGGAACGCCCCGAACGGGGCTCGGGTCACCGCTCCCACGCCCCCCGAGGAGGCGATGAAGATGAACTTCTCCCACATGGCCACGCCGATGTCCGGGGGGACGGCGACCTTCAGCGCCCGGCACCGGCGGAAGGCCTCCTCCAGCCGGCGGACCCGCTCCGACGCCGACCCATCGAGCTCGCCGAAGGCCACCCACGGGGCGGCCCCCACGTGGCGGATCACCCCCGGGGCGGCGATGAACGCCTGCATCCCGCACAGGCCCCCCAGCACGGCCTCCGGGCCCAGGGCCTCCGCCAGAACCCCCGGGGCCTCCACCCCGTTGAGCACCGGGACCACGGCCGTCCCCGGCCCGACCATGGGGCGCATGGACTCCGCCGCCGCCCGGAGCTGCCAGGTCTTGGTGGCCACCACGGCCGCGTCGACGACGCCGACCTCCGCGGGGTCGTCGGTGGCGGTGGCCGGGCGGACGTGAACGTCCCCGTCGATGCTCTCCAGGCGGAGCCCGCCATCCCGGATGGCCCGGAGGTGCTCCCCCCGGGCGATGAACACGACGTCCCCGCCTCCCTCGGCGAGCCGGGCGCCGAGGTACCCGCCCGCACCGCCGGGACCGACGATGGCGATCCGCACGGCCCCTCCCGCTACGCCGCCCCCAGGAGCCAGAGCAGGAGGGCCTTCTGGGCATGCAGGCGGTTCTCGGCCTGGTCCCACACCACCGACTGGGGCCCGTCGATGACGTCGTCGGTGATCTCCTCGCCGCGGTGGGCCGGGAGGCAATGCATGACGATGGCGTCGGGGGCCGCCCTCGACACCAGGTCCCGGGTCACCCGGAAGGGCGTGAACACCAGGACCCGCTCCCGGTGCTCGGCCTCCTGCCCCATCGAGGCCCACACGTCGGTGTAGATCACGTCCGCTCCCTCGGCCGCCTTGTCCGGCTCGTTCCCCACCTCGACCCCACCCCCCGTCTCGGCGGCGATCTCCTCGGCGCGCTGCACGACCTGGGGGATGGGCTCGTAGCCGGCCGGGGTGGCCACCCGGACCTGCATCCCCAGCATGGCCCCGCCGAGCAGCAGCGAGTGGGTGACGTTGTTGCCGTCACCGACGTAGGTGAGCACCTTACCCGAGGCCTCCCCCTTGTGATCGAGGACCGTGAGGAGGTCGGCCAGGATCTGGCAGGGGTGCTCGTAGTCCGACAGGGCATTCACCACGGGGACGGTGGCAGCCGAGGCCAGGGCCTCCAGCCGTTCCTGCCCGAAGGTGCGAAGGACGATGACATCCACGTACCTGGACAGCACCCGGCCGGTGTCCTCGATCGTCTCCCCCCGCCCCAGCTGGAGCTCCGAGGCGGACAGGGCCAGGGGGTGCCCGCCCATGGAGGCCACGGCCACCTCGAAGGACACCCGGGTCCGGGTGGAGGGCTTCTCGAAGATGAGCGCCGCCGCCGTCCCGGACAGCTTCGTGGCGAACTCCCGCGGTGAGGCCTTCACCGCCGTCGCCAGGTCCAGCACGGCCCGCAGCTCCTCGCGGCTCAGGTCGTCGATCGACAGGAAGTCCCGGTCCACGGCGCGAGTCTATCCTCCGTCCCCCGGAACGGCGAACCCCGTCCGAACGTCCTTCATGATGGAACCTCAGGGGCCGGAGATGGCACTGAACTGATGATGGGGAGGACCTCTCTGGACGGATGGAGGCGGAGGACGGAGGAGACAGCCGATGGAGCGGAGGGGGTCGCGGACGACCAAGCGTTGGTCCGCGAGGCCAGGGTCGGTCGGGTCGGCTCGTTCGACACCCTGTATGTCCGGCATCGAGACGGGGTGGCTCGCACCGCGTACCTGCTCCTCGGTGATGCCGACCTGGCCCAGGACGTGGCCCAGGAGGCATTCCTGGTCGGGTGGCGCGACCTTCGGCGACTTCGGGAGCCGGCCCTGTTCCGCGCCTGGATCACGGGCATCGCCGTCAACCTGTGCCAGCGTCGGCACCGGGAGGGCCACGTGGCCCCGTTGCTCGAGCTGGCCGAGGTGCCGGCGGCGGGTCCCGGGGAGGATGAGCGCTCGGACCTTCGGATCGTGGTCCAACGGGCCGTCCACGGGCTGCCCCGACGGATGCGGGAGACGGTCGTGTTGCGCTTCTACTGCCAGCTCTCCGAGCGCGAGATCGGGACGGCCCTGGGCGTGCCGGTGGGCACGGTGAAGTCTCGGCTCACCAGGGCCCGGGCCAAGCTGGCGGAGTCCCTGGGACCGGTCATGGAGGAGGCGTAGGGATGGACGTCGACGGGATCGTGAGGGATGCGCTGCAGGAGTCGGGGGCCCGGCCGCGGTTCGACCCTGGAAGGTGGGATCCCTCCGTGGGCGGGCGACGCCGGATGCGGCGGGGCCCGGGGCTCCCGCCCGCGAGGTGGGTGGCCCTCGCCGTAGCCGCCCTACTCCTGCTGGCCGGGGTGGGCATCCCCCTGGCCCTCCTGTCCGGCCTGGGCAGGGGAAGCGACGATGGCCGCCCGTCGGGGACCATGGAGGTCGAACAGCCGGAGCGGTCGGCCGGGACCGTCACCCACTCCGACCTGGACGACGGGCTGCGCATCACGATCCCGGCGGCCTGGACCTTCCACCAGGACCCCACCGAGCCGATCGAGCCCGAGAACGTGTTCGCCGTGGGCTCGTGGGCGTTCCCCCTGGGCGGGGTGTGCGCGCCGTTCGACGCCCTCGACGACCTGCCGTCCGACGGCGCGTTCTTCTGGCTGATCGAGTACCACGGCACCGGCCACCCCGAGGACTTCGTCCCCCGGCCGGGAAGCTTCGACCTGAGCCAGTTCCGCTACGGCACGGAGTACTCCTGCTACGGGGAGGTGCCTCAATACCAGCTCCGCTTCCGCGACGAGGGCCGTTTCTTCCAGCTCCAGGTGGCCTTCGGCCCGGAGGCGGCCCGGTCGCTCGAGGCGGATGTGGTGAAGGCCCTGGACAGCATCCAGGCCACGGCCCCCGTCCCGGACGATTGCCCCGAGGACGTCGGACCCTGGTCCCACCCGGCTTGCCCCGAGCCGGCGTGGGTGCGCCTGGTGCTGCGATCCGCCGGGTATCGAGTGACCGGGGACACGGGCAGCGCGCTCGTAGGAGGTGCCCAGGGCCACGGTTTCTACATCTGGGCCACCGAGGCCGACGAGCTTCCCACTCAACCGTTCGACGAGGCCATCGCCTCCGAGGGCTATCGGCTGGACCGAGCTGTCGAGGGCGTCCTCGTGTTCACGGATGGCGTACGGGCGGTGTGGACGGTCCAGGGTCTCCATGTGTGGGTGGAAGGGGGTCCGGTGGACACCCTCCCGCCTCCCGAGGTCATCGCAGAGCTCGTACGCGCGACGATCGCCGTCGATTACGACGAGATCGACACCCGATAGGCGGGTGGATCGCTGCGCGTGACCGAGCGCGACCTACGGCTCGCCATCATCGCGCCCGCAGCTCGGCGCCGAAGTCACCGGCCAACCGCTCGGTGATGTGGCGGACCCGCTCGTCGGCCTCCTCGTCGGTGAGGGTCCGGTCGGCGGCCCGGAAGTCCACGTGGAACGCCAGGCTCCTGCGCCCCTCGGGCACCGGATCGCCCTCGAAGACGTCGAACAGCAGGACCCGGTCGAGCAGGTCCCCCGCCGCGTCGACGAGCACCGCCCGGACCGCACCGGCCGGCACGTCCCGGTCCACCTCGTAGGCCAGGTCCCGGCGCAGGGGGGGGAACCGGGACAGGCTCGCGTAGGCCGGCAGGTCCCGGGCCGCCGCCACCAGGGGTGCGGTGAACAGCTCCGCCACGGCCACCCGGTCGGGCAGGTCGAAGGCCTCGGCCACCCGAGGATGGAGCTCGGCCAGCTCCCCGATCGGCGGCTGTCCCTCCAGCAGGACCTCGGTGGAACGGCCCGGGTGGAACGGGGGGAAGGTGAACTCGGACAGAGACCACCCGTCGATCCCCAGGCTGGCCATCAGGTGCTCCAGGACGCCCTTGGCGTCGAGGTAGTCCATCGCCCGGGGCTGGCCCGGCCATTCCTCGGCGGCCGGGCCCGTCAGCAGGAACGCCAGGCGCTCTCGTTCGGAGGGATCGGCGCCCTCCGCGGTGAAGGTGGCCCCGACCTCGAACAGGCGGACCTGCGTCCGGCGGTGGGCCACGTTGCGACGAGCGGCCCGCAGGAGGCCCGGAAGGAGGCTGGTCCGCAGGTACGCGTCTTCCTCGGAGACCGGGTTGGCCACCCGGATCCCCTTCCGGCGAGCGTCCTCGAACAGCTCCAGGTCGGTGGCCGGCCCGAACGACAGGGCCCGCGTCTCGGCGAGGCCCGCCCCGGACAGCACGTCGCGGATCCGCCTCCCCAGCCGCTGGTCACGGTCCATCCCCCCGGCCTGGCGGATCCCCGGCAGCGTGGAGGGGATGGTCTCGTAGCCGACCATGCGGGCCACCTCCTCGATGAGGTCGGCCTCGCGCTCGAGGTCCGCCCGGCACCCGGGGACCTCCACAACCACCGCGTCCTCCTCCTCGGTGGCCCGCAGGCGCAGGCGACCGAGGGCCTCGCGGACCCCCCCCGCCCCCAGCGACACCCCGAGCAGCTCCGACGCCCGCTCCGGGCGGACGGCCACGCTCCGCCGGGGTGGCGCCTGGCCCACGTCGACCGCTCCGGCCAGCACGGTGCCCCCGGACCACGCGGCGATCAGCGCCGCGGCCCGTGACGCCGCCGGGGCCACCGCCTCGGGGTCGGCGCCACGCTCGAACCGGATCGACGCCTCGGTCCGCAGCCCCAGGCGGCGGGCGGTCCGGAGCACCCCCAGGGGCTCGAACGACGCGCTCTCCAGCAACACGTCGGCGGTGTGGGGTCCCACCTCGGCGCCCGCCGAGCCCATCACCCCGGCGATGGCCAGGCCCTTCTCGGCATCGGCGATGAGGAGGTCCTCCTCGGTCAGGTCGCGCTCGACGCCGTCCAGGGTCACCAGCCGCTCCCCCGCCCCGGCCCGGCGGACCACGATGCCCGGCCCGGCCAGGAGCGCCAGGTCGAAGGGGTGCAGCGGCTGGCCGAGCTCCAGCAGCGCGTAGTTGGTGGCATCCACCACGTTGGACAGGGGACGCATCCCTCCCGCGGTCAGCCGAACCGCCGCCGCGACCGGCGACGGGCCCACGCTCACGCCACGGATCACCCGGGCCAGGTACCGAGGACACCGCTCCGGGTCCAGCACCTCCACCGTTGCCGCGTCGGCGGCCTTGTCGGCCCCCTCGGCCACCTCGGTGTCCGGCGGGATGAAGTCGGCTCCGGTGGCCGCGGCCACCTCGCGGGCCACCCCCACCACCGACAGGAGGTCGGGCCTGTTCGGGTGCACCTCGATGTCCAGGACCGCCTGGTGCAGCTCGAACAGCGAGGCGAGCTCCTGGCCCGGTCCCAGGTCCTCGGGGAGGATGAGGATGCCTCCATGATCGGGGGAGATGCCCAGCTCCTTCGGCGAGCACAGCATCCCGTCCGACACCGTCCCCCGTATCTCCCGTCGTTCCAGGGGCCCGGGGAACCCGGGCAGCACGGCGCCCGCGGGCGCATAGGGGACCAGGTCGCCGGGGCCATAGTTGCGGACCCCGACGACGACCTCCGACTGGCCGGCCCCGGTCTCGACCGTGGCCAGCGTCAGGCGGTCCGCCCGGGGATGGTCACGGACGTCGAGCACGCGGGCCACGATGACCCCGGCCAGCCCGGCCCACGGCCGCACCACCCCCTCGACCTCGACGCCGTGGCGCGTCAGGGCGTCGGCGATCTCCTCCGGCGACAGCGTCGTGTCGCAGAACTCCGCCATCCAGGGCAGGGGAACGCGCATCACTCACGCTCCCCGGGCGAACTGCGAGAGGAACCGCAGGTCGCCCTCGAACAGCAGCCGGATGTCGGGGATCCCGTACAGCACCGCCGCCACGCGCTCGATCCCCATCCCGGCGGCGAACCCCGAGTACCGCTCGGGATCGATGCCCACGTTCTCCAGCACGATCGGATGGACGACCCCGGCCCCCATGAGCTCGATCCATCCGTTGCCGCACACCCGGCAGCCTGGCCCGCCGCAGACGAAGCAGGACACGTCGACCTCCGCGCCCGGCTCGACGAACGGGAAGAACGACGGCCGCAGCCGGACGCGCTGCTCCGGCCCGAACATGGCCCTGGCCCACGCCTCCAGCGTGCCCTTCATGTCGGCCAGGGACAGGCTCTCGTCCACGGCCAGGATCTCCACCTGGTGGAAGACCGGCGTGTGGGTGGCGTCGGGGGTGTCACGGCGGAAGCACCGGCCGGGGATCACCATGTAGATCGGCGGGCCCTGGACCTCCATCGCCCGGATCTGCACGGGCGACGTGTGCGTCCGGAGCACGAGGTCCGGATGACCGGGGAGATCCGGATAGAGGGTGTCCTGCATCTCCCTGGCCGGATGGTCGGGCGGGAAGTTCAGGGCCTCGAAGTTGTACCAGTCGGTCTCCAGCTCCGGGCCCTCCGCGACCCGGTAACCCAGGCTGATGAACACGTCGACGATCCGCCGCTCGGTGAGCGTGATGGGGTGCAGGCCGCCGGTCGGAGGCCGGCGCCCGGGAAGCGAGACGTCGATGCGGTCCGCCTCGGCCACGGCGCGGTCGGCTTCCCGGCGGAGGGCCGCCTCCCGCTCGGCCAGTGCGGTTCGCAGGGCCTGGCGAACCTCGTTCGTGGCTCGGCCCACCCGGCGCCGGGCCTCCTCGTCCAGGGCGCCCAGCGAGCGCTGGACGCGGCTCAGCGGGGCCCTGCGACCGAGGACCGAGACCTCCGCCGCCCTGAGGTCCTCGAGGGTCGCGGCGCCCCCGATCTGGGCCAGGCCGTGGGCCTTGGCCTCCTCGAGCGTGCGGATCGCCTCGGCCGCGTCCATGTCAGGTGGACAGTGTACGGGAGGCCGCGGACGTGCCGTCCGCCGTCGGGCGCCTCCAGGCCGCCGAACCCGAGCCAGCCCCCGGGTTGGGACACCGCCGGGGCGGCGCTTGCGGTGACGCTCGCCAGCGTCGCGATCCTGATCGCCCGGGCCGCCAAGCGCCGATAGCAGGCCGCTGCCGGCATCGATCCGATCGGCGGGCGGCCCCGCCGGGTAGGGTTACTCACACCCGTCGAATCGAGGAGGGCGATGGCGTGCTGATCGGGCCGATCCCCTACCGCTCCCGACATCTGTTCTTCGCCCAGAGCGTGGAGATCCGGCGTTCCCCCAAGCAGATCTGGCCCTACCTGGTCGAGCAGGACCACCTGGAGCGATGGATGGCGGAGGCGCACGACGTCCGGATCGAGGGTGGGCGGTTCCAGGGCCTGGGAGCGGAGGCAGAGGCCACGATCCGCATCGCCGGCATCACCACCCGCGACCGCATCCGGGTCACCCGGTGGGAACCGCCGGCCGTCCTGGAGATGGAGCATCTCGGCTGGGTCGGCGGCCGGGGGTACATGGAGCTCGGGCCCGGGCAGGAGGGTACCCGGCTGTTCTGGCGGGAAGAGCTAGTGCCCCCCTGGGGCCTGTTGGGGCGGATGGGGATGCGCCTGTTCGCTCCGGCGATCCGGCGCACGTTCCTCGGGGACCTGGAGCGCCTGCAGCGCCTGGTGGAGGTGGAGTCCTAGGCAGGCAGCTCCAGGTGGATCCGCACCGCCTCACCCGGCTCCACCGTCAGCGACCCGCCGGCCGCCTCCACCAGGCGCCGGGACAGGACCAGTCCGATCGGGCCCTCCCGATCGTCCATCGCCGCGGCGGCCTCCGCGGACGAGGGGCCGCCGCCCCGGCGCACGACCGTGACCCCTGCCCCCTCCGCGGATGGGCCAACCTCCAGGTGCAGGGGGCCGTCCCCCCACCACAGCGCGGCGTCGCACACCGCCAGGAGCACCGCCCGGACCCGGTCACGGTCGAACGTGGCGGTGCCGGTGCCCTCCACCACCGCCTCGGGCCCGCCGGGGCTGGTCGCATAGACCTCGGCCACCCACCGGGCCACATCGCCCAAGTCGTGCCGGGAACGGTCCAGCCTGATGCCGCCGGACTCGAGCAGGGCGGCATCCACCAGCATCGTCACCTGTGCCGATACCCGCTCCGCGTCGAGGCGCATGCCTCGCACCAGGTCGCGCCGCTGCGCGTCGTCGAGCGAGTCCCACCGCCCGGCCAGGACGGCGCTGAAGCCCTTGAACGCGGTCAGCGGCAGCCGCAGGTCGTGGGCCCCGCGAGCGACCAGCGCGGGGAACCGGTCGCCGGCGGTGGCCGTGGCGCCGGCACGCTGCCGGGCGGCCTCGAACAGCACCAGCGCCGCCGCGGCGGCCAGGTTCAGCGACTCCGCCCGCCCCGCGATCGGCACCCGGATGGAGGCGTCGGCCAGGCCCCGGACCTCCGGGGGTAGGCCCCAGGCCTCGTTGCCGAACAGGATCGCGGTGGGTCCGGTGAGCTCCACGTCGTAGACGCTGTGGTCCCCATCGGCCGCCGCGGCCAGGACCCGGGCGCCGCCGGCCCGCAGGGCCGTGACGGCCTGGGAGGGCGTCACCTCTCGGACGACCGGGAGGTGGAACAGCGAGCCCGCGGAGGCCCGGACGGTCTTGGCGTTGTACACGTCGACCGAATCGATGGTGAACACGACGCCGCCGGCCCCAGCGGCGTCGGCCGAGCGGAGGATCGTGCCCGCGTTCCCCGGGTCGCGCACCGAGCACAACACCGGCACCGGTCCATCCCCACGAGAGGCCTCCTCCAGGGACCCGTCCACGAATCGGGTCACGGCCACGATCCCCTGGGGCGTGACCGTCGAGGTGAGGTGGCCCATCACGGCCTCGGACACGGCTACCACCGGCACACCCCCCTGGGAAGCGTGGGCAACGATGGACGGGATCCGCCCCGTTCCGGGAGGAACGTGGAACAGACGCTCGACCGCGCCGGCCGATAGGCCCTCCTCCACGGCCTGGGCGCCCTCCGCCAGGAACAGGCGGTACTGCTCGCGCAGTCCTCGCTTCCGCAGCTTGGCGGCGGCGGTGACCTGCCGGTTCTTCGTGCTGGTGATCAATGCCCGGCGCTCAGGCGCCGAGGCCCTTGCGGGCGACCTCGACCAGACCGGCGAAGCCCCTGGGATCGGTGGCGGCCATGTCGGCCAGGATCTTCCGGTCGAGGTCCACGTCGGCGCCCTTCAACCCACGGATGAACGAGGAGTACGTCATCCCGTGCTGCCGGGCCGCCGCGCCGATGCGGGTGATCCACAGACGTCGGAAATCGCGCTTCCGGGCGCGCCGATCACGGTACGCGTACTGGCCGGAGTGCAGGAGCTGCTCGCGAGCCACGCGGAACCGCCGCGACCGGGCCCCGTAGTACCCCTTGGCCTCCTCCAGGAGGGCGCGGCGCCTCTTCCGCCCGTGCACCGCTCGCTTGACCCTGGGCACGTTACCGCTTCCCCATCTGCCGGAGGACGTTCTGCTTCTCGGCGGTGACCTCGCCGGTTCGCGACAGGCGCCGCTTGCGGCTCGAGTCCTTCGTCCCCAGGTTGTGGTTCATGTTGGCGCGCCGGTGGATGACCTTGCCCGTGCGGGTCACCCGGAACCGCTTGGCCGCCCCTCGATGCGACTTCATCTTCGCCATCAGCTTGCCTGCTCCCTGCCTTCCTGGCCCCCGCCGGCCTTGTTCGGCCGCTTCGTGGGGGCGATGACCATCACCATGTTCCGCCCGTCCAGCTTGGATGGCTGATCCACGGTGGCCAGGCCGTCCAGGTCCTCGACGAGCCTGTCGAGGATACGCTGTCCGAGCTCGGTGTGAGCCATCTCCCGCCCTCGGAACATGATCGTCACCTTCACCCGGGCACCCGCGTTCAGGAACCTGATCACGTGGCCCTTCTTGGTCTCGTAGTCGTGGCGGTCGATCTTCGGCCGGAACTTGATCTCCTTGACCTCGATCCGGGACTGTTTCTTCCGCGCTTCCTTCTGCCTCAGGTCCCGCTCGTACTTGTACTTGCCGTAGTCCATGATCCGGCACACCGGGGGGTTCGCCTGGGGCGCCACCTCCACCAGGTCCAGGTCTGACTCGCGGGCCCGGCGCAGGGCGTCCTGGACCGGGACGATGCCGATCTGGGCCCCATCCGGTCCGACCAGGCGAACCTCCGGGGCCCGGATGCGCTCGTTTATCCGTGGGTCAACGGAAACTCGACATCACCTCCGGGGAACGCCAGGGTGGACCGTCACGAGCGGGGTGCGGTGGGAAGCGCTTCACGCATGCAGGTCAGAGTATAGGGCCAGCCCCGGCCGCCTGTCGATGGGGGGCCCGGGGGGGGGTAGCGTCGGCTGGAAGGCAGCACCGAGAGAACCCAGCTTCCGAGGAACAGATGAAGAAGGCACGTAGGCTCACTCCCGAACAGCCGCAAAGCGTCGAGAGGAGCCTACGTGCGCAGGATCA
>JBOGVZ010000004.1:0-7660 GCA_050692985.1 Actinomycetota bacterium | reverse complement strand
GCCCCCAGGACCCCGAGGCCGATCGCTCCCCGCCACGTCCACCCGAGAAACTCCCTGCGGTCGAGCTCGATGGGGACGGTGCGTCGTGCCACCGGGCACCTCCTTGGTCGATGGGCGTAAGGTCGGCTCGATATCCACGGACGCACCCGGGCGCCAGGTGATTGCACTCAAGCCGGATGGGGGAAGGGTCGGCCGGCGTCGGAATGGGAGGCATTGGCGATCACAGAGGGTGCAATCGTCGGGCCCCTCGAGGCGTCCGTGGGATGGCGCATGAGGAGCGGTTCGTGACATCCAGAGTTCACGAGGAGTTTCTGGCGGCAACGCTGCCCGCCCTCGACCTCGTGTACAACCTGGCCCGCCGGATGGCTGGCCGACGCGATGATGCGGAAGACCTTGTGCAGGAGACGTACCTCCGGGCTTTCGAAGCATGGGTTGGGCGCCGACGGCCGAGGAAGGTGGAGCCGTGGATGGCCACGATCTGCCTGAACGCGGGGCGAAGCCGGCTCCGCCGAGCCTGGAATCGAGAGATTCCAACCGATGCCGAACCCCTCCAGCCGGACCCGGACTCGGTGGAGGACCAGGTAATGAGGGAGATCCGCCGATCGCTGGTGCACGACGCGCTGTCCCGATTGCCGCCGGAGCAGCGGGTGGCCATCGCCCTCATGGATCTGTCGGGGTTCACCGCCGCCGAGGTGGCCCGGATCACCGGCGCGCCGCGAGGGACCGTGCTGGCCAGGGTGCACAGGGGTCGGAAGAAGCTGGCCGCGATGCTGGAAGGGAGCGTGCTGTTCCGTGAAGAAGCATGACCCTGAGGCGGCCGCCGCCCGGTATCTGGGCGGGGCGATGTCCCGGAGGGCCCGGCGAGTGTTCGAGGCCCACCTTATGGAGTGCCCCGACTGCTGGGAAGAGGTCCGGCTTGGCGGGCTGGGCCGGGGCTACGCGGAAGTGGGCCGGGAGCTTGCCCCCCAGGCGCTGCGGGACCGGATCCGGGGTGAGGTGTCGCTCACTCCCCATCGAACTCGGATCCGGCTCCGGATAGGGGTCGGGGTTCTGGCCTTGGCCCTGGGGGTCACCGGGGGCGCGTTCGCCCTTCTCGCCGCCGGCCAGCCCAGGGCCATCGATGCGTTGGTTGCCGACTTCCACGGCGACCACCGGCTGGAGGCAGCCGTCCCGGCCTCGCTGCCCGAACGGCTGGGAGACCTCGCCCTGGTGGAGGTCACGGCGGGCGAGGTGGACCGGCTCTCCGTGGTGGGACATCGGTACCGCGACCGGGCCGGACACAGGGTCACTGTCTACCGGGCCGATCGGAGCTTCCCCATGGCCGACGGGGCACGCCCCGGAGAAGGCCAGACGTGGCGAGCCGAGGTGGAGGGCTCTGTGCTCCTGTGCTCCGATCGGCCATTCCCCGCGCTACTGGTGGGCGACGACGCTCGCGAGGTTCTCCTGGCCGCCCGTGTCCTCGGGATGGTCTGATTGGCCGGCCTGGAGGATGCCTGGGTCCCTCGGGGGTTGCCGGCCGGGCCGCCGCGTGAGGTGACGATGGCGCCAGAGGCGATGACGACCAGGGGACGTCGAGGCTCACGCCGCACCGTGGGATCGTCTCCGACGGAGCCCGAACTCGAGTTGAGATGATCGGCCGGCCCTTGTTCGTTGCCGCCCTTGCGCTCGTCGGTGTCGTCGTGGTCGCGGCGCTCGCCTCCCAGGGGCGCCGATTCGACAGTCCCCGGCCGTCGACGCCCTCCCGTCCCGACCGCCTCAACGAGATGCGGGGCGATCTTGGAGGTCTCCCACCGGGACCGGCCACGGTGGACACCGAGCTGATCATCTCCGGCGGGCCGCCGCCCGACGGCATCCCGCCGATCGACGACCCCAAGTTCGTCGATCCCGCTGAGGTTCGGTGGCTCGTGGCCCAGGAGCCGGTGATCTCCGTGGAGCTGAACGGCGAGGCCAAGGCGTACCCGGTCCGGATCCTGATGTGGCACGAGATCGTCAACGACACCATCGGCGGCGAGCCGGTGAGCGTCACCTACTGCCCTCTGTGCAACACGGGTGTCGCGTTCCTTCGCCCGATCGTCGACGGCGAGCTGCTCGACTTCGGGACCTCCGGTCGCCTGTTCCACTCCAACCTGGTGATGTACGACCGACAGACCGGCACCTACTGGTCGCAGGCGACGCTCGAAGCGATCGTCGGGCCGCTGGCGGGAAGGCGGCTCGAGTTCCTTTCCGCCCAGATCGTCTCCTGGGGGGACTGGCGAGCCGCCCACCGGAGCGGACGGGTGCTCTCCCAGGACACCGGATTCGACCGGGCCTACGGGCAGAACCCGTACCAGGGATACGACTCCCCTGGGAACGACGACCCGTTCCTGTTTGCGGGGGATCCGGATCCCCGGCTTCACTCGACGGCTCATGTCCTTGGGGTGGACGCGTCGGGTCGGCAGGTGGCATTCCCGTACGAGGAACTGGCTCGACACGCGGTGGACGGCTTCTCCGCGGTGCAGACGCGAGTCGGCGGTCAGGACGTGGTGGTGTTCTGGAAGCAGGGGACAGCCTCGGCGCTCGATCAGCCGAGGATCGCGGCGTCGCGGGACGTCGGCTCGGCGACCGCGTACGAGCCTCGGTCGGGGGACCTGCAGCTGCATTTCGAGGCGGCGACAGGCTTCGTCGACGAGGAGACCCACAGCCGGTGGGACCTGTTCGGACGCGCCGTAGAGGGACCGCTCCGGGGGGCCCAGCTCCGAGCCCTTCCGGCGGTCGATCACTTCTGGTTCAGCTGGGCGGCGTTCTTCCCAGACACCGAGATCTACCGGGGCTAGACATGTCGTTGCTGCCGCCAGGCGTTCTGACGAGCGATACGGGGAGAGGGCTCCTCGCCGGAGCGGTCCTGCTCCTGGTGGCCTGCGGCACGGTCGAAACTCCGGGACCCGCAGAGCCCGACGCCCGGCCGGCGAGCCTTCTCCCGAGTGACAGACTGGAGCTGCCCGAGTTCGGCTTCGAGGAGTTTCAGACGCTGCTCGTTGAGTTGCGGGGGACACCGGTCGTGGTCAACATCTGGGGCTCCTGGTGCCCGCCCTGTTTCGTCGAGGCGCCGGATCTCGCTCGGGTGGCGCGGGAGTTCGAGGGGCGGGTGCAGTTCCTCGGCGTGGACATCCTGGACGACCGCCGGGCCGCTCGGAGGTTCATCCTCCGTTTCGACTGGCCGTATCCGAGCGTGTTCGATCCCAACGGGGAGATCCGGGATCGCCTCGGCTACGTCGGCCAGCCGATCACGGTGATCTACGATGGTCGTGGGGACGTCGCATTCGAATGGACTGGGACGGTCACCGCCGACCTCCTCGGAACCGAGATCCGCAAAGTCCTGGAGGTCTGATTCCGGTTCCCCTGGAGGTGAGCTCGTCAGGGGCAGACAGGAAGGACTATGGTCAGACGAAGCCATGGAAAGGGGTTTGACTGGCCAATGGATACCGGGCATGGATGGGGATCGACCGGGGTTGTCGGGACGCGGGAACCGGTGTTCACGTGGACGCCCTCCGGCCCGGCGGCGGATGGTCGGGCCGTCCTGGGACGCGTGGCACAACGGGAAGGGGGAGCCAGCCCCGACCACCTGCGGTTCGGTACGTACCTGGTGTCGAATGCCACCACCCTCGCCCTCTATGAGCTGGTGACCGAGGAGGTCGGTCGGCGTCTCGGTCTCCCCACCGAGCTCGTTGTCGAGACCTCCTACGAGAGCTGCGAGCGGGACCAGAACGAGGTGTGCTTCGTGTGCAGCCTGCCGTACGTTGCCTTTGAGCGCCGGGGCCTGGACCTGGCCGTTCCGGTGGCCGCGCCCGTGCTCCAAGGAGAACGGTACGGTGGGCGGCCCATCTACTTCTCCGACGTCATCGTTCACCGCGATAGTCCGTTCCTGACCTTCCTTGACTTGCGGGGGCAGTCCTGGGCGTACAACGAGCCGCTGTCCTGGTCGGGGTACGGGATCACCCGGTACCACCTAGTCACCCTGGGAGAGACCAACGGGTTCTTTCGCGAGGTCGTAGAGGCCGGGTTCCACCGGGAGGCGATCCGGATGGTAGCTCGGGGGGAGGTGGATGGCTCGGCCATCGATTCTCAGGTGCTGTCGATCGAGCTACGCGACCATCCCGACCTCACCGAGCACGTACGGGTGGTAGAAGCGTTGGGGCCCTCGACGATCCAGCCGGTGGCGGTGTCCAGGCGGGTTCCCGAGGACCTCCGAAAGGCGATCCGCGGCGTCCTCGTGACAATAGCCGAGGATCCTGCGGTGCGCGAGCGCCTTGCGCTGGCGCTCGTGGAGCGGTTCGTGGCTGTGGACGCCGGATCCTACGACGACATCCGGATGATGGTAGACACCTGCGAGGCCGCCGGGTTCATGGAGCTCCGCTAGCTCGCCCCGCCCGAGTATCACCAAGAGGGAATGAGCGAGACCCCCTTCACCCGACCGGGCAGGCTGACCCCGCGCCGTTCGAATGCCCGGCCTTGACATGACAGGATGAGTGCATGAGTGCGACAGCGCGCGGCGACGTTGAGGCGGTCCCCACGCCTCAGAAAGAGGCGCCCCAGGCGCCAACGGTGGTTCTGGCAGCCTTCCTTGTCATGGTCCTTCTGGGCGGGGCGAACTTCGTTGCCGTTCGGTTCAGCAATGCGGAGCTCCCGCCGTTCTGGGGAGCTGGCTCCCGGTTCATCATCTCGGCAGTGATCCTGGCTCTCATCGGGCTGGCTCTGCGGGTTCCTTTCCCTCGAGGCCGAACCCTGGTGGGGTCTGGCCTCTACGGGGTGCTCGGGTTCGGCGCCTTCTATGCCCTCGCCTACGTGGGACTCCAGGAGGCCTCGGCGGGCTCGGGGGCCGTGCTGCTATCGCTGGCGCCATTGACCACCTTCCTTCTGGCGTTCGTCCAGGGACAGGAGCGGTTCCGATGGCGGGCTCTCATCGGGGCCCTGGTGGCGTTGGCCGGGATCGTGGTGATGTTCGGGGCCCCTGGAGGGGTGCCACTCGGGTCGGTTGTGGCTTTCCTGCTAGCGGCAGTGGCTGTGGGCGAGGCGGGAGTGATCGCCAAGCGGTTCCCCGAAGCCCACCCCGTCTCTATGAACGCTGTGGCCATGGGGGTGGGGAGCGTGCTACTCCTGGTCCTGTCCCGCATCGCCGGCGAGTCCTGGGAGCTGCCTACTCGGACCGCGACGTTGACGGCGTTGGTCTACCTGATCTTGCTGGGGTCGGTCGGGTTGTTCGTCCTGTACCTGTTCATCCTGAAAAGGTGGACCGCATCCCGGACCGCCTACGCTTTCGTGCTGTTCCCCGTGGTGGCCTCCCTCCTGGGCCTGTGGCTGGAGGGCGACCCAATCACGCTGGCTCTGGCGCTCGGCGGGGTCATCGTCCTGGGCGGCGTCTATATCGGGGCCCTGCGTGGAGCGCTGTTCGGAGATCCCTCTTCGGAGGCCAATGTTCCTCCCGAGTCCTGACCGGACTTCGGTTGGCGCCGGGCCCTCGAACGCCACCGCCACGCCACGAAGGTGGTCAACCCCCCGAGTTCCGCGCTGTACCGCCGAAGCCCGCGCTAGCTCGAGAACGAGCTCGAGAAGGAGAAGTAGTGGCGACGGCCTGCTCAAGTCGTGCGGTCGTGGCCGACGGTCAGAACGACGTTCCCCGTCTTCTGTCCCGTCTCGACATACCTGTTCGCATCGACCACGTCCTCCAACGGGTAACGCTGGTCGATGACCGCTCGATACTTCCCCGCCTCGATGAGCTCTTTGAGGAGGAGGACATCCTTCTTCGTGTAGCGTGGTATCGGAAACAGCACCTTCTTGTCGCCGATCCGCCACGTCCACAGCGCCAGGAACGGGTTCTGCCAATAGGGTCCGAGGTCGGTTGAGCCGTAGATCCCGCCCGGCTTCAGCGAGCCTCTGCACCGCTTGAACGAGAGCTTGCCAACCGCGTCGAAGATGAAGTCGTATGTCTCGCCGTTCTTCGTGAAGTCTTCCTGGGTGTAGTCGATGACCCGGTCGGCTCCGAGCGATCTCACGAGCTCGACGTTCTTCGTATTGCATACTGCGGTGACGTCGGCATCGAAGTACTTGGCCAGCTGCACGCCCGCCGTGCCGATCGATCCCGACGAGCCGTAGATGAGGATCTTCCGCTTCTTCCGGAGATCCAGTCGGCTCAGGTAGGACAGTGCCAGGATGACCCCGTCGGGGACCGCCGCAGCCTCGTCGAACGTCATGCCGGTCGGCTTGCGCGCCAGCGGGGCGCTCTCCGGCAGGCAGACGAACTCCGCGTGTGCTCCGGCCGTGCTCGCGCTGACGCCGAAGACGTGGTCACCGACATCGAACTCGGTAACGGCCGGGCCGACTGTCTCGACCTCCCCGGCCAGCTCGGTGCCGGGGATCTTCCGCTTCGGTCGGATGAGACCGGTGAGGAAGCGGCTGATGAAGTACTCGGCGCTGCGAAGACCCGTATCCGTCCGGTTGACCGTCGAGGCCCGGACCTTGATGAGGACCTCGTCGTCCTTGGGTATCGGCCGGTCGACCTCCTCGAGTCGCAGAACCTCCGGAGGTCCGTACCTATCGTGGACGACCGCTCTCATGCGGTCCGAGTCCCTACTCACGCTGTATCCGGCAGCAGCCGCCCGATCGCCGCGACCGAGCGGTCGACGTCGGCTTCCGTCGTCGACCAGTTCGAGACCGAGATCCGCATGTACCGTCGGCCGCGCCAGGTGGACCCGCCCATCCAGCAGGTGCCGTCACGCTGCACCGCGGCGATCAGCCGATCGGTGCGCTCGTCGGAGCCGAAGCTCACCAGAACCTGGTTGAGGACGATGTCGTTGGCAATCTCGACCTCGTCGAGCCGGCCGAGCTGGTCGCCGAAGCGGCGGGCCAGCGCGCAGCACCGATCGACGAGGTCGGCCAGACCTCGTTGTCCCAGCTGGCGCAGCGCCGCCCACGTCGGGAAGCCCCGGGCCCGGCGCGACGACTCGGGGACGTAGTCGGACGGCGCGCGGACCATTCCCTCTCCGTGCCCCGCGAGGTAGGCGGCCGTGTACGACATCGAGGCGGCGTGGGCTTCCGAGTCAGCGCAGAACACGTAGCCGGTGTCGTACGGGACGTTGAGCCACTTGTGACCATCCACGGCCCACGAGTCGGCTCGCTCGATGCCGGTCACGAGGTGCTCCACAGAGGGACTCACCGCTGCCCACAACCCGAAGGCGCCATCAACATGGACCCAGGCATCGCGCCGGGTTGCCGTACCGCACGCCGCCACCAGGTCGTCGCACGCACCGGTGTTCACGTTGCCGGCCTGGACGCACACGATCGTCGGTGCGTCAGGGCCTGCCTCGAGGACCCGCGCCAGGTCCGCTGGATCGATGGCGCCGTTGGGGTCCGTGGCGACGGGTTCGACGGCGCTGGCTCCGATGCCCAGCAGCCGCAGGGAACGATCGACCGTGGCGTGACGCTCCTCGCTCGCCACGACGCGGACTTGGGGCGCCCCGTTGAGGCCGCGCTCCTCGACGTTCCAGCTCGCCCGAGCCAGGACCCGGTGGCGAGCCGCGGCGAGCCCGACCGTGTTCGCAGCCTGCCCGCCGGTCACCAGGCCGAACGAAGCGTGGGCAGGCAGGCCGAATGCCTCCTTCAACCAGTCTCCGGCCACCTCTTCGAC
>JBOGVZ010000003.1:0-57050 GCA_050692985.1 Actinomycetota bacterium | reverse complement strand
GCGAAGTCCGAGGTGTCCCCCACCACGTGGAAGGTCCGGGACTCGTTCGCCGCCATGATCCCCGTCCCTCCCTGGGAGGGACGTGTGTCGAACAGGGCGCACGGGGTGATCTCGTGGAACACCAGGGGCGCCCCTCCGTTGGCGGCCCGGGCCGCGGTGGCCGGGGTGAGGGCCACGGCCAGGGCCAGGACGGCGGACAGGGCCAGTGTCTTCCTCATCGGGTGTCTCCCTCCTGGGGGGTCCGGGATCTCGTGGGGCCGTCCCGCGTGGCGAGGCGGACGTCCTCGAGGGCCGCGGTGAGCTCCATCCAGCCGTCGAAGGGCCACACGCCCGCATCCGACCGCACCGATCCCCGGATCGGATCGCTGGCGGCCTCGAGCTCCACGACCACCTGGATCATCTCGCCCCTCGCCGCCATCACGGGGCGATGCTGCGCGACGGGCTGATGCCGGACAACGTGGGCCCCTCCACAGTCCTTTGTGGCCCCCTCCGAAGGGTTACGCTCGACTCAGACGTGGTGAAGGACGGCGTGACGGAAGCGCTCGCGCCGGCGCTCCTCGAACGCGACCATGAGCTGGAGGCGCTGGCGAAGGCCCTCTCACCGGCGGCCACAGGGGCCGGAACCCTGGTGCTCATCGAAGGGCCCGCCGGGATCGGGAAGACCCGCCTGCTCGACGCGGCGATGGAGGTGGCCCGGCAGTCGGAGGTCCGGGTGCTCAGCGCACGGGGCAGCCGGCTGGAACGCGATTACAGCTTCGGGGTCACCCTCCAGCTCCTGGCCGACCGCGCGATCGGCGACGACCCGTTCGCCGGGGCCGCTTCGCTGGCACGTCCGCTGTTCACGGCGGGCCCCGAGCCGCCGGAGCGACCAACCGGGGACGCGATGTTCTCGCTCCTGCACGGCCTCCACTGGCTGGTCTCGAACCTGGCCGAGCGGGAGCCGCTCTTGCTCCGCGTGGACGATGCACACTGGGCCGACGCGCCGTCGCTGGCGTTCATCAACTACCTGGCCCAGCGCCTGGACGAGCTCCCGGTCGCCGTCGTCGTCGCGGTCCGGACCGGGGAGCCGACGGAGGCCGAGGACCTGATCGCCGAGCTCCGTGACCGCCGCCCGTTCACCGTGCTCCGCCCGGCATCGCTCAGCGCGCCGGCTGGGTTCGCCAAGCCCTGCCCGGGGCCGTGGACGAGTTCTGCCACGCCTGCGCCGTGGCGAGCGGCGGCAATCCCTTCTACCTGGGCGAGCTGATCGCCTCGGCCATCGCGGACCGGGTCGAACCGACGGCCGCGGGAGCCGAGCGGGTGGCCGAGCTGAGTCCGGAATCCGTTTCCCGGGCCGTCCTCACCCGCCTGGGGCGGCTGCCGGCACCGGCCCGCGAGCTCGCCGAGGCCGTCGCCGTCCTCGGCGACGACACTCCCCTGCGGCACGCGGCCGAGGTCGCCGGTGGAACGCTCGCCGACTACGTGGACGCCGCCGACCGGCTGATCGAGGCGGACGTCTTCGCACCGCGCGCCCCGATCTCCTTCGCCCATCCCATCGTCGCCGCCGCCGTCCACGCGGACATCGCCCCCACCCGCAAGGCGCAGGCACACCTGCACGCGGCCGAGATCCTTTACCGGGACGGTGCAGCCGCCGAGGCGGTGGCCTCGCATCTCCTCAACGCCAGCCACAGCGGCGAGGAGTGGGTCCGCCGGGTGCTGCGGTCGGCCGCGGAGCGGGCCCACTCCCGGGGGGCGCCCCGAGCGGCGCTGCGGTACCTGCGTCGCGCTCTCGACGAGGGCCCCGGGGTGCAGGAGCGTGGAGACCTGCTGGCCCTGGCCGGGCTGGCCGAGGCCGAGGCCGGGGAGGGCGCGGGCACGGAGACGCTGGCCGAGGCGGTGACCCTCATCGAGGCGCCCCACCGGCGGGCCCGGGCCCTGTTCGACCTGGCCTTCGTGCTCACCCACGCCGGGCGCTACCCGCACGCGGCCCGAACAGCCGAGCGAGCACGGCGCGAGCTCGGGGACGCCGACCCGGCCCTGGCCTCGAAGCTCGACGCGCTGGCCGCGATATCCGGCACCTACGTGGACCTGACGGACCCTGATGCGACCGCGCGCCGCGTCGAGGCCTCGCTGGCCTCGCCGGGGCTGGAAGAGAGCGCGGCCGGTCGGGCCGTGCTCGGCAACGCTTCGATCGCGCTCGCCTTCGCCGGCGCGTCCGCGGACACGCTCCACTCCCTGGCCGAGCGGGCGCTGCACCGGGGCCGTCCAGTCGAGGACCCGTTCGACATGATGGCCTTCCCCCTGGCCTCGTTCGGCATCCTGCTGGCCGGCGATCCCGACGCCGCGGAGCGGGCCAGCACGGCGGCCGTGGAGATGGCTCGCCGGCGCGGGTCGATCCTCGAGCTGGGAGCGGCCATCCACGTGCGCTCGCTGGCCCGCTACCAGGCCGGGCGGGTGGTCGAGACCCTGGCCGACGCCGAGAGCTCGGTCGAGGCCGGACGGTGGGGATGGGGTGCCACGCTCCCCATGGCCCACGCCCAGCTCGTCCTTGCCCTGCTCGAGCGGGGCGAGGTCGAGCGGGCGGAGGCGGCGCTGGAGCTGCCCGGCGGCGAGGAGCGGTGGGCGGTGAACATCTCCTTCGGCATCTACCTCGTCGCCCGTGCCGCCGTCCGGCGAGCCCAGGGTAGGACCGAGGAGGCGCTGGGGCAGCTCCGGGTGGCGGGGCAGCTGGGCACGCTGGTCAACGCCCGCCACGCCGCGTTGCTCCCGTGGCGTCCCCCGGCCGTCGAGATCCTGCTCGGGAGGGGCGACCGGGAGGAGGCGCAACGGCTCGCCGGCGAGGACGTCGAGGAGGCTCGAGCGTTCGGCGCTCCCGGACCCCTGGGGGCAGCGCTCCGCGTTCGCGGGCTCACGGTGAGCCCGACAGAAGGGGTCGAGCTGTTGCGCGAGTCGGAACGGGTGCTGGCGGGCTCACCGGCTCGGCTGGAGCACGCCCGAACCGTGGTGGAGCTTGGGGCCGCCCTCCGCCGCGGCGGCGAGATCCGCGAGGCCCGGAAGGTGCTCCGGCTGGGGCTCGATGCGGCCCACCGATGCGGATCCACGGTGCTGGTCGACCGGGCCCTGGACGAGCTACGGGTGGCGGGGGCCCGTCCGCGCCGACCGGCCGTCACGGGAGTGGCCGCGCTGACGCCGGCCGAGCGCCGCGTGGCCGAGCTGGCCGGCCAAAGCCTGTCCAATCGCGAGGTTGCCCAGCGGCTGTTCGTCACCCGGCGGACGGTCGAGATGCACCTGACGGCCGTCTACTCCAAGCTGGGGATCGACTCGCGCACGGATCTGCCGAGCGCCCTCGGCGCGGACTCAGATGACGGCGATGGTTGAATCCGCGGGTTCGACCACCATCAGGCCATGCCCACGCCCTGGCTCCGCTGGAGGTCCTTGCCCTCGCTGCGGATGGCCGGGGCCACCATGACCTCGGCCTTCTGGAACTCCCGGATGGTCCCATAGCCGCACGTGGCCATGGAGGTCCGCAGGGCCCCGAACAGGTTGAGAGAGCCGTCGTTCTCGTGGGCCGGGCCCACCAGGATCTCCCGGAGCGAGCCGATCTGCCTGGTCCGCACCCGGGTCCCCCGGGGAAGGTCCGGGTGGAAGGTGGCCATGCCCCAGTGGAAGCCGCGGCCGGGGGCCTGGTAGGCCTTGGCCAGGGGCGAGCCGATCATCACCGCGTCCGCCCCGCAGGCGACCGCCTTGGCCACGTCGCCGCCGGTGCGCATGCCGCCGTCGGCGATCACGTGGACGTAGCGGCCGGTCTCGTGGAGGTGCTGCATCCGGGCGGCCGCGGCGTCGGCGATGGCCGTGGCCTGGGGGACGCCCACGCCCAGGACCCCGCGGGTGGTGCAGGCGGCCCCGGGCCCCACCCCCACCAGGACCCCCACCGCCCCGGTGCGCATCAGGTGGAGGGCGGTGGAGTAGGAAGCGCACCCGCCCACGATCACGGGGATGTCGAAGCGGGCGATGAACTCCTTGAGATTCAGCGGCTCGGTTCGGGTGGACACGTGCTCGGCGGAGACCACCGTCCCCTGGATCACCAGCACGTCGAGCTCCGCCTGGAGGATCATCTCGGCGTACCGGCGGACCCGCTGGGGGGTCAGGGAAGCGGCGGCGGTCACCCCGCCGTCCTTGATCTCCTGGATGCGCCGGGCCACCAGCTCGTCCTTGATCGGCTCCCCGTACAGCTCCTGCATCCTCCGGGTGGCCTTGTCGTCGGGGAGCGAGGCGATCTCCTCGAACACCGGGTCGGGGTCCTCGTACCGGGTCTGGAGCCCCTCCAGGTTGAGCACGGCCAGCCCGCCCAGGCGGCCCACCTCCACCGCCGTGGCCGGCGACACCACGCCGTCCATGGCCGAGGCCATCAGGGGCAGGTCGAACGTCCAGGCGTCGATCTCCCACGAGATGTCCACGTCGTCGGGGTCCCGGGTCCGCCGCGAGGGCACGATGGCCACCTCGTCGAAGCCGTACCCCCGCCTGGCCGTCTTGCCGATCCCGATCTCGATCTCCATCGTGCCCCCCGGTCCGTGTCCCCGGATACGCCAGACGCCCGGCCGAGGGAGGCGGCCAGGCGTCGTGTCCTCGCTATGCCTTCGTTCGCACCGCTGCCCTCACGGTAGCACCGCCAGGCGGCGACTTCAACGGATCAGTCGGGTGACGGGCTCACCGTGGCTCCGGCGCCGCCGTCCTCGGAACTCACGGACCGCCCTCCCTGACCCGGTCGATGGCCAGCGCCACCTCGGAGTCCGGGGACAGGTTGTCCACCCGGAGCACGGTCTCCTTCGGGAAGAAGATCGAGCCCTCGGGCTGGTGGAACTCCTCGCTCACGGGCCGGACCTGGCGAACGGGTGGCTGTCGCTCATCGCCCTCCGCCCCGGCAGGGACCTCCTCGATGAAGAACGCGTCCCGCAGCTCGAGGAACGCTCCGGCGTCTTCCAGGCGTCCGAAGTAGACCTGGCCGTTCTGGAGGAACACCGCCTGGTATCGCCCGGGATCGATCCGGTCCGAGAGCCCATCCCCGGACGCGAGCAGGAGGTAGGTGGCCACCCCCCCCACACGACGGCCGCGGCCACCAACAGGGCCAGCAGCGCTCGTGCGACCGTCCGACCCGTGATCGTGATCTGCATGGGCGACTCCTCGCGGTGCCGGGCATCATCCTTCCGGCAGGGCCAGGGAGTCAAGAGGTTGCCGTCGGCCGGCGGCGTGGAGCGGACGGACACGCTCGTGGCGGTAGGCTTCACGGGCGCCACGGGAAGGATCGGTCGATGGAGAGAGCCTCACGCGGGGAGGGACCGGCCTGGATGGGGATCGGGGCCCAGCGCTCCGGGACCACCTGGTTCACGGACCTCCTGACCACCCATCCGGAGGTCTGCCTGGGACGCGAGGGACGCAAGGAGCTGCACTACTTCAACCGATTCCTGGTCCGGCCCTGGAGCGAGGGCGAGGCTCGGGCCTACCGGGACCGGTTCGACGGCGCCGAGGGGCGCCTGCCCGGCGAGTTCACCCCCTTCTACCTGCGGGGCCTGTGGATCCCTCCGCTGGCCCGCCAGGCCTGCCGGCCCGACCTGGTCCTGGTGGTGCTGCTGCGCGACCCAGTGGAGCGGTTCGCCTCGGCCATGTCGTGGTACCGGCGGGAGTCCGAGCCGCCCCAGGAACCCGGGGGTCTGGCCCGGTGGGCCCGGGAGAAGGGGGCCGACGCCCTGTGGGGAGGGATGTACGCCACCCACCCTGGCCGCGTGGACGTCCCACTTCCCCCCCGACCGGTTCGTGGTCCAGCAGTACGAGGCCGCGGTCCGTGATCCCCAGGCGGCGGTGGCCCGGGTGTTGTCGGCCCTGGGAGTGGATCCCGTGGACCTGGGGCACATCTCGGCCCCCAGCCCGACGGCCACCCCACCGGAGGAACGCTGGACCGATGAGTGGCTGCCGGGCCTCCGCGACGCGCTGCGGGCCACCTACGAGCCCGAGGTAGCCCTCCTGGAGCGCGACTGGGGCGTGGACCGCTCCCTGTGGCCCAGCTTCAGCGAATGACGGTCTGGAGGCCACCTCCTCCCCACCGCCGACCCAGGCCGAGCCCCAGGAGGCCCACGGCCGCGGCCAGGGCCCACCACGCCCCTGTCGGAAGCGCCGGTCCTGCACCCGGGCTGCTCCCGCCGGCCTGGAGCTCGGCGATCCGAGCCTGCTGCTGCTGCACCTTCTGGTTCAGCCCCTGGATAGCCGCCAGGGCCACCCCTCCGGTGTCCAGCGAGGCCAGGTGGCGGGGACTCTCCCCCACGGCGAACCGGTCGTAGAAGTCCTCCGCGACCGGGCCGATGTGACGCACACCCTCCTGACCCTCGTAGCTCCAGGTTGTCACCGGGAGGGAGGCCACCCCCTCCAGGATGGTCTGGGGCTCCACGGGCCTGAACCCCTCCTTGACGTCCACCGAGGACATGTCCGTCCACACCCGGTGTTCGACAGGAAGGCTCCCGTGGAGGTGTTGATGAAGCCTCCCTGGTTGTCCAGCGACGAGTCCGACTGGAAGAACAGGTTCCCCTGGGCCCGCACGATGAACTGGTCGTTCCCGGTCGAAGCCATGTCGGCGAACTGAGAGTCTCCCCACACAAACGCCCCCTGGTGGTCGGCATGGGCGCGCTGTCCGGCGGCGAGGCTCCACTTGCCCGCAGCGGCGTTGGAGTCCCCGCCCGGGACGGTGGCGAACAGGCCGGTGGCGCTGTTCCCGTGTCCTCCGCTCACCGTGGCGCGAGCGACGCTGGCGACGTTGTTCGAGCCTCCGCCGATCACCGCTATGTGGCCGGCGGCCACGTTGCTGCTGCCACCTCCGATGAACGACCCATCGCCACCGGCGCTGTTGCTGACGCCCCCACCAACCGTGGCCACGGCCCCGCCGACGACGTTGGTGAAGCCGCCCCCGACGGTCCCACCGTTGGCCGTGACACTGCTGTCTTCGCCGCCGCCGATCGTGGCGAAGTCGGCGGAGGTCACGTTCCCGGTGCCGCCGCCGATCGTGGCCCCGAAGCCGCCGGCATCGTTCGACTCGCCGCCACCGATGGTGGAGGAGTCGCCGCTCACGGTGTTGAAGCCGCCGCCGGCGATCACCGACAGGCTCCCGCTGGCCGCGTTGTCCCACCCACCGGCGATGGTGGAATGCCCTCCGCTGGCGAGGTTGTCGTCGCCGCCACCGACGGTGGACTGGGGCCCGCTGGCCGTGTTGATCCTCCCGCCCCCCACGGTGGCGTGCTCCGCGTCCGAGGTGGTCCCCGCATCGTCGCCGGCCTGATTCAGGCGGCCGCCCCCGATGGTTCCGAAGTTGTCCGTGACCTTGTTGGGGACTATCCCCAGACCTCCTCCTCCGGAGATGGTTGCCCCGTGGGCCCCCGCGGTGACGAGGTTGTGCTGGGATCCGCCGATGAGGTTGTGAGCGCTCCCCGCATGGGGTTCCAGGCGCAGGGCGCGGAACCCGTTGACCTTCAGCTCGAGGGGCTCGTCATCGGTGGTTCCCAGGAAGTCGGTGCCGGCGGTGGTGCCACCGTTCCCGCCCAGGAGCCAGGCGTTGGTCATCGGGGGCGTGCAGCTGCCCGTCCACTGGCCGGTCCCCACGTCGATCGAGCAGGTGTTCCCCGCAACGACGAAGCGAACCCCGCCCCCCGCCCGGACAGAGAACTCGTTCATGGCCGTGGAGGCGAAGCCGGCATCCACCGAGTCGGCCCACACGAAGGCTCCGTGGTGGTTGGCCTGAGCTTGCCGACCTGCGGCCAGGCTGTACTCTCCGGCCGCAGTGTTGCTCTGTCCCCCGGGCACCATGCTGGCGAAGGCGTTGGCTGTGTTCGAGGTGCCCCCGCCGATGCTGGCGGCGGGACCGCTGGCCGTGTTGTTCACCCCCCCGCCGATGGTCGCCAAGTTTGCGATCACCTGATTGGGGCCCGTGGCCTGACCCCCACCGCCGATGGTGGCCCCAAGGATCCCCCCGGCCACGGAGTTGCCGGAGAAACCCCCGATCACGTTGGGGCTGGTTGGGTTGGGCTCGAGGCGGAATGCCCGGGCGTCGTTCACCCGGAAGTTCAGGGCCGTGTCGTCGGTGGTGCCCACGAACTGGGTGGCCGGGTCGGTGCCGGCGTTGCCTCCCAGGAGCCAGGCGGAGGACTCCGCGTTCGTCAGGTAGCCCAGGGCCACGCCCCGGACGTGGGTCCCCGAGACGTTGGCCCGCACGGTGATGTCGTTGCCCTCGGAGTCCTGGCGGACCCCGGTGATGACCCCGTTGGAGTTGTTGAGGTTGGGGGTGAGCTTCTGGTAGTTCACCACCCCGCCCGAGGGCTCGGGCACGTCGGTGGCCCACACCTTGAGGTTCCCGCCCCCGGTGGGGTCCACCGCCACCAGGTTCAGGTACGCCATGTCGGTCTGGGGGGAGCCGCCGGAGAACCCGGGAATCCCGCACCCCCCGGCGGTCCCTCCCTGGGCGGCGAAGTCCGAGGTGGAGCCGACCACGTGGAAGGTCCTGGCCTCCCCGCCGGCCAGGGCCCCGGTTCCCCCCTGGGAGGGACGGGTGTCGAACAGCACGCACGGGGTGACCTCGTGGAACACCAGGGGATCACCCGTGATCGCCTGGGCCGTGCCCGGGGTGAGGGCCAATACCAGGGCCAGGCAGGCGGTGAGAGCGAGGGTCTTGCGCATGACGGCTCCCCTTTCCTTCTGGGGCCGGGGCGACAGGAGAGCCGGTCCAACAGTCGGGGACGGCGCCCGGTTGCGGCCCCCACCCCTTCCCGTGCGCCGGGCGGGGCGCGCGGGCGCCTCCCCATGACCGGGCAATGGTGCGCCTCCCAAGGCAAGCTCGTCAAGACGGGGAAGGGCACATTCGTGGGCATTCCGGAGGTCCCCTACGGAGCCGTGTCACGGGAGCGGACCTCGGCCCGAAGCTCGGTGACCTCGGCCTCGAGCTTATCGTTCAGCCCCTGGATGGCCGCCAGGGCCACCCCGTCGGCGTCCACCGTGCCGATGGTCTGGTCGTCCCCGCCCAGCCCGAAGGATGGGGCATCGACCGCTCGCTGTGGCCGAACTTCCGCCGCACGGCGGGCTGATCCGCCGCATCCCCGCTGTCGGCCGGGGGGGCGCTGGGCTTCAGGTCCGGAAGGGCCGCCGCGGTCAGCAGTCGACGGCTGCTCGCAGGGCGCGGCAGGCTTCGAGCATCCGGGGGCCGCTCAGGACGCAGATGCGTTCGACGAGGTGCCCTTTCGGGATGACCCTCAGGTTGTCGAAGCTGGCTGCGCTCTCCGTGGGCATCCCGTCGTCCCGGCCCAGGGGCAGCTCTGTGGGGATCCGCCTGATCGTTCGGGTGACAGGAGCAGCCAGGACCGTGCGAAGGACCGGGATGGCCACCTCACGTGTCATCACCAGGAACGGGCGCCTGCCGACATCCTCCACCTCGGCCCACCACACCTCGCCACGACTGGGCGCGGTCACCAGGGCTCTCCTGCGATGGCCTCCCGGAGGGAGGCCAGGGCCGCCGCCTCCTCCACCGCGGCCGGAGGCACTCGGTCGTAGCCTTCCACGATGGCCCGATCGACCGCCCGGCGGTGCTCGAGGCTGGTGACGATCTCCAGGCCCGCCCGAAGAGCGGCCGCACGGCTCTCGAACACGCCCCGCTCGACCAGCTCATCCACCCGTGCCAGCAGGTCCTCGGGGACGCGCACGGCCACCTGCCCCGTCGTCATGCAATGAGCATACCAGAATGGTATTCGAACGCTCAGGCGGTCCGGAGGCCCCTCCCTCCCCACCGGCGACCAACGCCCAACCCCAGGAGTCCCAGGGCCACGGCGATCCCCCACCACGCACCGGCCGGTAGCCCGGCCGGTGCGGGCCGGCCACCCTCCACGGCGGCGAGGCGGCCGGTGACGATTCGCCCTCCGGAGGCGGGCCGACGCTCAGGAAGCGGAGGATGCCAGGGGATGACGCCAACGCAATCCCGGGAACCGCGAGTAGTCCCGGTCGCCGGTGATCCACTCGCTCCCGCTCTCGATGGCCAGGGCCGCCAAGTACGCGTCGGGGACGAGGTTCCCGCGGACCCCGGACGTCCGACAGAGCCGCCGAAAGATGTCCCAGTGGCGTGGCCCCGGGCCCACCACCACGCAGTTGGGCCGCTCGCGTAGGGCGTCGGCGAAGTCCAGTGCCATGTCCATCGGGGTTGGTTTGACGAATATCCGGGGGTGAGTGACCACGCGGAGGAACCCGCTCAGAACAAGCTCGGACACCCCGAACGGCGCCTCGGACTCGACCGTCTCCCGCAGCCACGCCCGGAACTCGGCGTGGCGAGGGGCGTCCTCTCGGTGGGCGTAGACAAGGACGTTCACGTCCACGAGGATCACTTGCCCTCCATGACCTCCAGCAGCGCGGCGGTGTCGTCGAGGTCAACCCCGGCCTGGAGCCCGCCCCCATCGAAGGTGGGCAGCTCGGCCCGGGCTTCCCCGCCCGTTCGCTTGGCCGCCTCCAGCGACTGCCGTAGGGCGTCCTCGATCACCGCGGTGAGGGATCGACCCGTGCGCGCCGCTAGCCCCTTGGCCTCTCTGAGGAGCGCCTCGTCGACCCTGATCGTCGTTCGCATGCATCCATGGTATTGCATCGATATGTCAAGCCAAAGATCGTCGACTGGGCGGGGCACCTGCCGTCGCGACAGCGCTGCTGGCGGAAGCCGGTGACGGTACCCTTCACGGGCCGAGGCGGAAGGACACTCGATGGAGCGAGCATCGCCGGAGGGGCCGGCGTGGGTGGGGATCGGGGCCCAGCGGTCGGGGACCACCTGGTTCACCTACCTGCTGACCAGGCATCCGGACGTCTGCCTGGGCCCGCAGGGTCAGAAGGAGCTGCATTACTTCAACCGGTTCCTGGTGGAGCCGTGGACCGAGGAGGCTGCCCGGGCCTACCGGGCCCTCTTCGGCGGCGCGGAGGGCCGGCTCCCAGGGGAGTTCACGCCGTTCTACCTCCGGGGCCTGTGGATCCCCCCGATGGTGCGCGAGGCCTGCGGGGAGGACCTCGTCCTGGTGGTGCTCCTGCGGGACCCCGTGGACCGGTTCGCCTCGGCCATGTCGTGGTTCCGGCGGGAGGCCCAGCCGCCGGAGGACCCCGGGGGCCTGGCCCGGTGGACCCGGGAGCGGGGGGCCGACGCCCTGTGGGCGGGCATGTACGCCACCCACCTGGCGGCGTGGACGGCGCACTTCCCACCCGACCGGTTCGTGGTCCAGCAATACGAGGCCGCGGTACGGGATCCCCAGGCCGCGGTCTCCCGGGTGTGGACGGCCCTGGGGGTGGACCCGGTGGACATGGGCGAGGTCTCGGCGCCCAGCGCCACGGCCACCCCGCCGCCGGAGCGGTGGACCGACCAGTGGCTGCCGGCCCTCCGCGACGCGCTCCGAGCCACCTACCTGCCGGAGGTGGCCCGGCTCGAGCGCGACTGGGGTGTGGACCGCTCGCTGTGGCCGAGCTTCAGCGACTGATCACCGCCATCCCCCATCGGCGGCCCAGAATTAAGGCGGCCAGGGCCACGGCGCCGGCCATGGCCCACATCGCGGGCTGAGGCCAGGCGGAGCCCCCGGACGATCGTGAGGCCCGGAACTCGGCCATCTGGTCCTTCAGTTCCAGGTTCTCCTCGTGGAGCCCCTGTATGGCCGCCAGGGCCACCCCGTCGGCGTCCACCGTGCCGATGGTCTCGTCGTCCGAGCCCAGCCCGAAGGCCGCCTGGAAGTCCTGGGCGGTGGGGCCGATGTGGATCACCCCGGGCTCGGCCCGGTAGGACCACGAGGTGATGGGCATCTCACTCACCCGATCCAGCACCTGAGCCGGGTCGATGGCGGTGAACCCGGTCTTCAGGGCGGCGTCGGAGGCGTTGGTCCACACCCCCACGTTGGAGAGGAAGGCCCCGGTGGACGTGTTCAGGAACCCCCCCTGGTTGTCCAGGGTGGAGTCGGACTGGAAGAAGAAGCGCCCGGCAGCCCGGGCGATGAACTGGTCGGTCGTCGTCGAGGCCATGTCGGCGAACTGAGAGTCCGCCCACACGAAGGCCCCCTGGTGGTTGGCCTTGGCCCGCGTCCCCGCGGCGAAACTGGTGGCGCCCGCGGCGGTGCTGGCGAAGCCCCCGGGGACGGTGGCAAAAGCGCCGCTGGCGGTGTTGGCGTTGCCCCCGGCCACGGTGGCCGCGTTGGCGCTGGCGGTGTTGTTGGAGCCGCCTCCCACGGTGGAGAACTCGCCGCTGGCGGTGTTGGTGAAGCCCCCTCCCACGGTGGAGAACCTCCGGTCGTCGACCGTCCCCGCGTTGTCCCCGGCCTGGTTGTTCTGACCGCCGCCGATCGTGCCGTTGTTGTCGTAGACGCTGTTGGGAAGGGTGGCCGCCCCGCCGCCCCCGATGGTGGCTCCCTGGACCCCGGCCCCTACCAGGTTCCCGGAGAACCCCCCGATGATGTTGGGGCTGGTCGACTGGGGCTCCAAGCGGAGGATCCGGGCGTTGTTCACCCGGAAGTTCAGGGGGGTGTTGTCGGTGGTCCCCACGAAGTTGGTGGCCGGGTTGGTGCCGACGTTGCCCGACAGGAGCCAGGCCTGCTGAGCCGCCGGGGGAGCGCAGCTCCCGGTCCAGGCACCGGTCCCCGTTGAGAGCTGGCAGGTGTTGGCGCCCACGACGAACCGAACTCCGCCGCCGGCCCTCACGGCGAACTCGTTCACGGCAGATGAAGCCATGTCGGCGAACTGGGAATCGGCCCACACGAAGGCCCCGTCGTGGTTGGCCTTGGCCATGTGACCTGCGGCGAAGCTGAGGAGGCCCGCGGCGTTGTTGCCGCTGCCCCCGGGGACGGTGGCCAAGGAGCCGCTGGCGGTGTTGCCGCCGCCCCCGCCCACGGTGGCCGAGGTGCCGATGGCGGTGTTGTTGCCGCCCCCGCCCACGGTGGCCTGGGCACCGGTGGCGACGTTGGCGTTCCCGCCACCCACGGTGGTGTATGGCCGGTCCGAGGTGGTCCCGGCGCTGTCCCCGGCCTGGTTGTTCCGACCCCCGCCCACGGTGCCGTAGATGTCGGTGACCCGATTCGTGCCGTCGCTGGCTCCCCCTCCCCCGATGGTGGCCCCGAAGGCGCCGGCGGTGACGGTGTTGCTGGGGTGACCGCCGATCACGTTGGGGGAGGTGGCGGTGGGCTCCAGGCGCAGGGCCCGGGCGTCGTTGACCCGGAAGTTGAGGGCGGTGTCGTCGGTGGTGCCCAGGAAGTTCGCGGCCGGGTCGGTGCCGGAGTTGCCCTCCAGGGCCCAGAAGGACACCTCCCCCCTGGTGAGGTAGCCCAGGGCCACGCCGCGGACGTGGGTCCCGGACACGTTGGCCCGCACGGTGATGTCGTCCCCCTCGGAGTCCTTGCGGACCCCGATGACCAGGGCGTTGGCGTTGTTCAGGTTGGGGGTGAGCTTCTGGTAGTTGAGGACCCCTCCGGAGGGCTCGGGGACGTCGGTGGCCCACACCCTGAGGTTGCCCCCTCCGGCGGGGTCCACCGAGACCAGGTTCAGGAACACCACCTCGGTCTGGGGGGTCCCTCCGGAGAAGCCGGGGATCCCGCACCCCCCGGCGGTCCCTCCCTGGGAGGCGAAGTCGGAGGTGGACCCCACCACGTGGAAGGCCCTGGCCTCCCCCCCGGCCAGGGCCCCGGTGCCCCCCTGGGAGGGCCGGGTGTCGAACAGGGTGCAGGGGGTGAGCTCGTGGAGCACCAGGGGGGGCTCGGGGAAGGAGGCAGAGGCCACCCCGGGGGGAAGGACCAGGCCGATCGTCACGGCCAGGGCGGCGGTGAGGGACAGGGTCTTGCGCATGGGACGGCTCCCTTCCCTACGGGGGGCCGGGGCGAAGGAGAGCGGGCCCAAACGTCCGGGGGGCCGGCCCCCGGGGGCGCACACCCCGCCCCTCTCCCCGGTGCGCCGGGCGGGGCCCGGGGCGCCTGCCCTCGACCCCGGCATGGTCCGCCCGGGCGGGCGAGGCTGTCAAGGGGGAAAACAGGCCCAAGGCAAGCTCGTCAAGAAGCACATAGGGCGCGGCGGATCGGCTAGGTCACCGCTTCACGGCGATGACCATGTCCTGTCCCGGTGCATGCCCGGAGATCGGGGGCCGCCGGCCTTGGCGGATGTTCGCCACCTCGAGCCCCGCGGCCCGGTAGGCCTCTCGAACGAACGCCTCCCGGTAGGCGATGGCCTGCTCCGGAACCGTCGGGTGGGAGGACAGGAACTCCCCGAAGTCGTGGCGATAGTCGTAGGTGATCTCAGGGTGCTTCACGACCTGGGGCCGGTCCATCAGACGGAACGTGGCCACGCACCTGCCCCCCGTGGTCAGCACCCGGACGATCTCGTCGAGGTAGTGGCGTAGGTCCTCGGTCACCAGGTGGGTGAACACCGAGAACAGCACGACCACGTCGAACGAACCGTCGTCATACGGGAACCGGAGCTCCGACGGCCTGACTGAGCCGGTGAGGTTGTAGGAGCCGTTGAAGATGTCAATGTGCTGAAACCGGATGCGAGGGTCTCCCCGGGCGATCCGCCGCCGCGCCCACCGGATCGCCTTCTCGCGGACATCGAAGCCCTCGTAGCTGCCGCGGTCGTCCAGGTACGCCTTGAAAGGCAGCGCCATCCGACCCAACCCGCATCCCACGTCCAGGATGCGCTCATGCGGGCGGAGCCCCGCCTCCTCGATCAGCAGCCGGAGGTCACGCTTCGCGGAGCCGACGAAGCTTCCGGACAGCGGCCACAGTTGTTTGGGAGGGACCGGTTCCCGCAGGGAGAGCCGACCGCGCAGCCGCCGGAGCACCTCACCCATGGTCGGCGGCGGGGCCGGGTTCGAAGAAGACCCCGTAGCGGGTCCCGCGGAATCGCTTGGCCAGCTCCTCGTAGTTCTCGACGACTTCCCTGACCGGGCGCGTGCGGAGCCTGACCGACTTCGTCGTGAGTTCCCGTTCTTGGACCCCCAGGAATGCCTGGACGCGGGCGAGCGTGTGCTTCCGTTCCCCCACGAGCTGCTCATACGAGAGCTCCAGGACCTCGTGCTTCCGGAGCATCGCCCTGAACGAGGCCTGGCGCTCCTCGGTTCGCCGGAAATCCTCCTCGCATTCCTCGGGCGACAGTCGCACGCGGGCTTGCTCCGGGCGGGCATCTCCCAGGTGTGCCTCGTAGACCCCATGGACATGCACCGCCAGGTGCTGGGACAGGTACCGCTCCAGTAGGTTGTCCCTCGTCAGGTGCAGGATCCGGATGTCGGTGTCCCGGCTGATCTCTTCGAGCACCATGGCGTACTGGGGAAGAAGGAGCTCCTCGTACTTGCCCTTGAAGCCCACTGCTCGCCGACCCCCCGCCTGCCATACGAACTCCCAGAGGAACGCCACGGGGTCCCGATCACGACGACCGAGGAGGACGAGCTCCAGGGGAGGATCGACCCGGTAGTTCACACCGTAGAAGTCCAGGGGACCGGACGGCGCTAAGACCTCACCGTGGGCGCACACGTCGGGGTGTGACTTGAGGTACCGGCTGAGCATCGTGCTCCCGGTCCGTGCGGGACAGGTCAGCAGGTAGCGCACGGGTGTTCCCTCGTGCGCCCCGGAGCGCCGATCCTCCCCAACCTCGGAGCGTTCAGATCGGTCTGATCGTTCCATCGCTCGTCGAGGGACGTTACCACCAGCACGATCGAGCTCCGGGGAACCGGGCGTCACGAAGACATCGGTCGCCGGGTGGGGCGCCCCGACGAGCGGACGATACGGAGGAACGGCTTCGTCGCCGGGTACAGGGCCCGAAGGGTCGCGCTGCGGCGGAGCAGATTGCTCCGGCGGAATCCACGCACCGCTGCTCTATCGATGGGAGGGTCCTGCGCGGCCAGATGCTCATCCAGCAACCGGGACGCGAACGCGTGGAGCTCCCGGTCGAACCGGTTCTGCTCCGCGATGCGCCCCCTGACGCGCCGCGGCACGCGGCGACCACGGGGCCTGAGGCGGTTGACGTTGTACCGCTCGTAGAACGGCCGGTCCCAGCCGAACGTCCTGGCCATGAGGAGAAGCGACTCGTCGAAGCGCTCGGCGACGCCGACGACGGAGAAATGCTCCCGCAGATGGCTCTTTGCCATCTCCAGCATGGCTGGGGTGCACGGGGTGAACCGAACGTCAACCCCCTCCAGACGGCCGCAGAGGTATCGGGTCTGGCCGTTGTCGAGCTCGAAGTCTCGTCCAGCGTCGAGATAGTCATCCAGCGTGCCGGTCAACCCCTGCCTGCGCCTTCGGTAGAAGTACAGGGACAGGACGCGTTCGACGGGATCGCGGAGAACCGTCATGTACGTGGCCGGCCGGGGAAGGGCGTCGTGCAGCCCGAACCACAGGTGGCCCATGACGACGTGGAGCCTGGACGTGGCATCGGGCGTCAGCTTGGCCAGCTCGCGTCGAGGAAGCCCGTTCGGATCGAACCCCGGCAGCGCTTTCGGGGCCGTCCCCCCCTCCCCTCTCAAATACTGCCAGTGCCGAAGTAGCGTCGGGCCCTCCTGTGGCTGAGGGACCGACACGCGGTCCGGGCCGTACTGGCGAACGATGATCTGGCGCAGGCTCATCCCTGCCGCCTTCGGGATGTGCATGAAGATCAGGATGGTGGCGTCGCTAGTCATGCCTGGTCCGGTCGGGTGCCGCAACGGCGATGACGGCGTCCTGCCAGGAATGGGCCCTCCGCTTCGTCCGCCACTTCCCGTACTCTATCGAGGCGACCGCCATCCCGGCGTCCTCGTACATGCGCCCGACGACCTCTTCCGGGTACCCGATCGCTCGCTCCGGAACCCCAGGGTCGACCGTGAAGAACTCCCCCATGCGATGACTGAAATCGAGGGTCTCATTCGCGGTGCGCATCACCTGGGGTGAGTCCATGAGGTAGAAGGTGGCCACGCACGTTCCCCCGGGCTCGATGACACGCACGATCTCATCCAGGTAGTGGCGCACGTCCGTCGTCACCATGTGGGTGAACACCGAGTACAGCACGACGAGGTCGAACGAGCCCGCCTCATGCGGAAACCGGAAGTCGGCCGGGCGGATGGAGCCGGTTCGATTGTAGGAACCGTTGTACACGTCGACGTGCTCGAAACGCAGCCGCGGATCACTCCGTCCGATATTCCGACGCGCCCATCGGAGCGCCTTGCGGTTGACGTCAAGGCCGACGTAGCGTCCGTCTGCGCCGAGGTGATCCTTGAGCCCGAGCGCCAGGCGACCGGTCCCGCACCCGACGTCCAGGATCCGAGCATCGGGACCGGCCTCAGCAGCATCCATGAGAAACCGTGCGGTCCTCGCCGCGGACGTCGCGAAGGCCCGACCATCGGGCCACAGACGGCGGGGTGGGATCGGCGTCTTGCGGAGCCGGCGAAGCATGGACCGATGAAAGGATAACGGACGCCCGTGCCCTACCCCGCGGGACGACCCCGGCCTCTGGTGCGGGGTCTCGCACCGCCGTGGAGCTCCCGGTAGTGGCGGGTGACGGCCTTCGGATCTCCGATCTCGGCCACCTCGCCGCGTTCCAGCCGGACGACGCGCGTGGTGAACTTCTCCATCCGATCGACGTCATGGCTGGCGATCAGGATCGGCCGCCCGCTCTTGCGGAAGTCTTCGATCACCGCCGCGCTGCGGTCGCGGAACTGCTGGTCCCCGACCGCGAGCACCTCGTCGATCACCAGCACGTCGGGCTCCACGAACGCCGCCACGGCGAACCCCAGGCGGGCCTTCATCCCGGACGAGTAGGTCCGGACCTCGGCGTCCAGGAAGTCCCCCAGGTCGGAGAACTCGGCGATCCGGGGAGTGACCGCCCTGAGCTTGCTGCGCGAAACCCCCATGAGGACCCCCAGCAACGAGATGTTCTCCCATCCCGACAGCTGGGCCATCATCCCGCCCGTCACCGACAGGATGGCGCCCACCCGGCCGCGCACCCGGACCCGCCCTTCGTCGGGCACGTACACGCCGGCCACGGCGCGCAGGAGCGTGGTCTTGCCAGCTCCGTTCGGGCCGATGATCCCGACCACGTCACCCTCTTGCACCTCGAAGGTGGCGTGCCGCAGCCCCCAGAACACCGTGCGGCCCACACCGAACAGGCGAGGTGTCCGCCCCACCCGGGAGTGACGCGGGAGCATGAACCGGATCCCCACGTCCTGGACCGACACCACCGGGGCCATCACACCTCCTTGGGGAAGTGGCGATCCCGCCAGAAGTACAGGCCCAGCCCGATGACCAGCAGCAGGCCGCCGACCAGGACCGGGTAGATCAGGTCGAACAGCTCCGGGGAGGTCCGTGTCCTGATCAGCCCGAACGCCGTGCGGAACGAATCGAACACGCTCGACATCGGGTTGGCCGTCACCAGCAGCTTCAGGCGCTGCCCGGGCACGAGGCTGATGGGCACCAGGGCGGTGGAGACGAAGAACCCCGCGCGGATCAGGTTCTGGGCCACCCCGCGGAAGTCGGGGAAGTACAGCCCGAACACGGTTGCCAGGTACGTGGGCCCCGTCGTGAGGAGCACCAGGATCGCCAGGATCAGCGGGAGCCACAGGATCGATGGCCACACGTCGACGTCGTAGATCAGGACCATGGGGACGAACAGGACCAGGGCCACCACCATGTTGGCCGCCTCCGTGGCGACCAGGACCAGGGGCAGGACCGGCTTGGGCGTGGGGACCCCGGTGAGCACCGAGGAGAACCGGGTGAGCAGGCCCATCGAGCCGTTGACCGCCCCGGTGAAGAACCGCCACGGCACCAGGGCGCACAGCAGGAACATGGGATAGGCAGCACCGGCCCGGCCGCGGGCCAGCACCGAGGCCACCAGCACGAAGTAGATGAACATGTACGAGATGGGCTCGATCATCCATTTCAGGACGCCGGTCAGCGTGAAGTCGCGGCTGCTCCGCAGCTCCGCGGTGAACAGGGCCCGGAACACCTCGACGGGCCGCCTCGGTGGTTCCCACGGCCGCCGCTGCGGCTCCCCGGGGGTGGGACCCGTGGCGGCGCTCGCGACCGCCGGCTCGCTCCCGGCGGCGGTTCCGGCCTTTCGTCTCGCCCGTGCCAAGGCGCAACATCGTAGCGCACCGCTCGGTTCCGCCCAGGGAGACTCCCGGAGGCGGTATCCTCCCCTGGCGGCGGGAGCCCCGGCCGGGGCCGGAGGCCGTCGCTCACCGAGGAGGAGGCCGAACGGTGCCCAGGGCGCTCATCACCGGGATCACCGGGCAGGACGGGCAGTACCTGTCCGAGTTCCTGCACGCGCGGGGCTACGACCTCTTCGGGCTGATCGCCGGCCAGGCCAACCCCCGGGCCACCCAGGTGGCGGAGGAGTTCCCCTACGTGGAGCTGGTGGACGGCGACCTCCAGGACCTGTCCTCGCTGATCGCCGCCGTGGAGTACGCGCAGCCCGACGAGGTCTACAACCTGGGAGCCATCTCGTTCGTGGCCCTGTCGTTCAAGCAGCCGGAGCTCACCGCCAACATCACCGGGCTGGGAGTGCTCCGGATGCTGGAGGCCATCAGGGTCGTGGGGGGCGCCGACACGAAGGTGAAGTTCTACCAGGCCTCGTCCAGCGAGATGTTCGGGAAGGTCCGGGAGTCTCCCCAGACGGAGCGGACGCCGTTCCATCCCCGGAGCCCGTACGGGGTGTCCAAGGTCCTGGGGCATCACACCACCGTCAACTACCGGGAGGCGTACGGCATCTACGCCGTCAGCGGGATCCTGTTCAACCACGAGTCCCCCCGGCGGGGGCTGGAGTTCGTCACCCGCAAGATCACGAACGCCGTGGCCCGCATCAAGCTGGGCCTCCAGAACGAGCTGGTGCTCGGCAACATCGAGGCCCACCGCGACTGGGGCTACGCCGGGGACTTCGTCGAGGCCATGTGGCTGATGCTCCAGCAGCCGGAGCCCGACGACTACGTCGTGTCCACGGGCGAGACCCACTCGGTCCGGGAGTTCATGGAGCTGGCCTTCGGCGTGGCCGGGCTCGACGACTGGGAGCGGTACGTCCGGACGGACGAGCGGTTCTTCCGCCCGGCCGACGTCGATGCGCTGGTCGGTGACGCCACCAAGGCCCGGGAGGTGCTGGGGTGGCACCCGCGCACCTCGTTCGACGAGCTCGTCCGGATGATGGTGGAGCACGACCTCAAGGTCGAGGGCGAGCGGGTCCGCCCGCCCCGCTAGGACGGCGCGTGCTGGGCTGGCGTCGACACGAGATGCGGCTCCTCCTCCGGGAGGGCGGGGGCGAGGTCGATCTTCGCTCCGAGAGGGGGGCCACTCCCACGGGGTCGTGCCTGATGGCCCTGACCGTGCGGAGCGGTGGCCGGGCCGGGGGCCTTCGCCTGTCGTGCCGCCGAGCGGGGGAACGGGGAACGGTGCTGGCCCACGAGTTCGACGTCCCCCCCGCCGAGACCCGGCTGGAGCATCTGGTGGCCATCCCTCGGGACGCCACCGGCCTGTCCCTGGAGGCCGCCGGGGACGGGGCTGCCCAGGTCGCCAGGGTCACCATCGTCGAGATGTCCCCTCCCGTGCTGACCGCCCTGCTGTCGGCCAGATGGCTCGGGTGGCAGCTCCGCCAGCCCCGGCGCCTGGGGGAGAAGGTGGCGAACCTGGTCCGGGCGATCCGCCACGAGGGCCTCCGGGGGGCGGTGGCCGGCGTGGTGGCCTCCCAGACGGCCCGCCAGGGCGGCGCTGCCCCGCCGCCCCGGGCGTCGCCGCCCGACCCCGGCACGGCCCTGCTCCCGTGGGAGCTGCGGCCCCACCTCCCTCCGGCCACGACCAAGGAGGCGTTCGACCGGCACCGGCGCCGGGACCTCGAGGCGTTCCTGCGCTCCGGGGACACGCTGGAGACGCCCTCGGCCCGGGAGCCGGTGGTGAGCATCGTGGTCGTCACCTTCAACCGGGCGGAGCTCGCCCTCCACTGCCTGCGGTCCGTCGCCGACCACGCCGAGGTGCCGGCCGAGGTCATCGTGGTCGACAACGCCTCCACGGACGAGACGGGCGTCCTGCTCGACCGGCTGCGAGGGGCCACCGTGCTCCGGAACCCGGGGAACGCGGGGTTCGTGGAGGGCTGCAACCAGGGGGTCGAGCGGGCCCGGGGCCGTCACGTCCTGCTGCTGAACAGCGACGCCTTCCTCCTGCCCGGCTCGCTGGAGGAGGCCGTGGCCACCGTGGAGTCCGACCCAGGGGTGGGCGTGGTCGGCGGCCCGATCGTGGCGCTGAACGGGCGGCTCCAGGAGGCCGGGAGCATCCTGTGGGCCGACGGCCGGGCCCAGGGCTACGGCCGGGGCGACGATCCCGGGAAGCCCGAGTACCGGTTCCGCCGCGACGTGGACTTCGTGTCGGGGGCCTTCCTCCTCACCAGGCGGGAGCTGTGGCGGAAGCTGGGCGGGTTCGACCAGGCGTACGCCCCCGCGTACTACGAGGACGCCGACTACTGCCTGCGGGCTCGCGATGCGGGCTTCCGGGTCGTGTACGAGCCCCTGGCCGGGGTCGTCCACTACGAGTACGGCAGCTCTGCCGGACCCGCCGCCGAGGAGGCCATGGCCGCCAATCGCCGGGCGTTCGTGTCTCGCCACGGCGCCGGGCTGGCCGGGCGGCCGGGCGGCCGGGACGGCGTGCTGGTCGCGCGGGCGGCAGAGCCCCGGGAGCGGGTGCTGGTGGTGGACGACCGGGTCCCGCTGGCGGTCATGGGAAGCGGCGCTCCTCGCATGGCCGCCATCCTCCGCGGGGTGGTGGAGCTGGGGCGGGAGGTCACGTTCTTCCCGGGCCTGCCGTTCGCCGGCACCTGGGAGGAGGTGTACGCCGAGGTGCCCAGGGAGGTGGAGGTCATGCTGGGGTGGGACCGGACCCACCTCGGCCGGTTCCTGGACGAGCGCCGCGGCCACTACGGCCACATCATCGTCAGCAGGTCCCACAACATGGCCATCGTCCGCGACCTGCTCGGCCGGGACCCCGGCCTCCTCGGCTCGGCGAACCTCGTGTACGACGCCGAGGCCATCGGGGCGATGCGGACCGTCCGCCAGCTCGAGGGCCGGGGCCTGGACCCGGTGAAGGCCCGGCGACTCATCGACGCGGAGGTGAAGATCGCCGCCGCGGCCCACCGGGTGGCGTCGGTGTCCGAGGGCGAGGCCGAGGCGTTCCGGGGAGCGGGCCTGGGGGAGGTGCACCTCCTGCCGCATGCCGTCGACCTGCGGCCCACCCCCCGCCCCTTCGCCGAACGCCGGCACCTGTTCTTCGTGGGGCGCCTGGCAGAGGACCTCTCCCCCAATGTCGACGGCCTCCGGTGGTTCCTCCAGGAGGTGTGGCCGGCGATCCGCGACGAGCTCGCCCCGGAGGGCGCCCCGGAGCTGCTCGTGGCCGGCCGGGCCTCCCCCACCGTGTCGGCGCTTCGAGCCCCCGGGCTCAGGCTGCTCGGCGCCGCCCCAGACCTGACGCCGCTGTACGACGGGGCCCGGGCGTTCGTGGCTCCGCTGCGCTTCTCCGCCGGGATCCCCCTGAAGATCCTGGAGGCGGCCTCGTACGGGGTGCCCGTAGTGACCACGGACCTGCTGGCCTCGCAGTTGGGATGGACCGGCGGGGTGGAGCTCCTGTCCTCGCCCGTGGGCGATGCCGAGGCCTTCGCCCGCCACTGCGTGGCGGTGTGCCGCGACCGGGCGCTGTGGTCCTCGCTCCGCCAGGCTGCCCTCGGCCGCGTGGCCGCCACCGCGAGCATGGAGCGGTTCCGGGAAGCGCTGGAAGACCTGCTGGCACCGCCGTCGCGGTAGGCGGGACCGCTACCGGCGGCGGAGCCGCTCGGTCAGGTCCTGGATGTGAGCCTCCTTCTTTCGGATCTCTTCCTCCAGGTGGCGCACGTGCGCCCGGACCTCCTCGGCGGCCCGGTCCTTCCTGCGAAGGTCCTCCTCGAGGCGGCCCACGTAGTCCCGGACCTCTCCCGCGGCGCGGTCCCTCCCGCGGAGGTCGTCCTCGATCTCGCGGGCGTACGCGGTGATTCGCTCGTGGGCCTCCACCTGGCGGCGCAGCTCCCCCTCCAGGCGAGCGATGTACCGTCGCTGGTCGTCCGAGGCCTCGCCGGCCGTCCCCCGCCGCAGGATCGCCTCGACCTCCACGCGGCGGCGCTCCGCCAGCATCGTCGCCCGGGCCGGCGGCTCTTCGGGCCCGTCCACGCGGGGGAGGGTCTCGTGCGGACCCTCCAGGGAGACCAGCAGCTCGTAGAGGGCCCGGTCCTCGGGACCCACCGCGGGGAACCCGTCGCGCTCCCGGTCATCGAGATGCACCTGCCCGACCGAGGGGTCCACCGCCACGGCATCGTGGCCCCGGGCCGGCTCGGGCGAGGGCGGGATCCCCACATCGGAGAGCCACGCCGACAGCGAACCGGTCCATCCCTCCGGGTCCCGGTGGAGCCGGTCCCACCCGGCCACGAACGCGGGCAGCCCCCCGGCATCGTGCAGCGCCGAGCGGACGTAGCGGGCCCACAGGGCCACGCCCAGGGGCGGCGGGTGGCCGTCGCGGAGCTCCACGGACCGGGCCACCTCGGCGGGATGGCGGAACACGAGGACCACGGGATGAGCTCCCAGCACCCGGCTCCAGAACGGCAGGAGGAGCGAGGCCCGGGGGTCCTTCCACACCCACGGATGCTCCGGATGCGCGCGGGCGAACACCCGGGAGGCCCGCTCCACCATGGAGGCGGCCACGGGCTCCTCCTCCCAACCCGGTGCCAGGTCCGGGGGGGCGCTCCAGGTGCCCCCCAGGGCCAGGAGCAGCTCGTCGTTGAGCTCGGTCAGCGACCAGCTCTCGAAGTGCCCGGTGGGGTTGGAGGCCGCGGCCCCCATCAGGTCGTCACGCCGGGCCAGGGCCAGACCGAGCCCGTGCAGCGTCCGGGCCACCACGGAGGTCCCGCTGCGGTGCATGCCCGCCACGATCACGCCGGGCGAGCTCGGGGGGAGGGGGGTCGGGGCGGCCGGCACGGCGCCTCATGATAACGAGGCCCGGGGCGGCCCTGGATACAATGGCCCGACCTCAGGACGGGAGGGACCGGTGCGGATCTCGGTGGCCATGTGCACCTTCAACGGCGCGGCCCACCTCCGAACCCAGCTGGAGACGATCGCCGGGCAGACGCGCCTGCCGGACGAGCTCGTGGTCAGCGACGACCGGTCGACCGACGACAGCCTCCAGATCGTGGAGAAGTTCGCCGCCGAGTCGCCCTTCACGGTGGACGTGAGCGTGGCCGACCGCCACCTGGGGTCCACCCGCAACTACGAGCGGGTGATCCAGCGGTGCTCCGGCGACGTGATCATCCTGTGCGACCAGGACGACGTGTGGCTCCCCCACAAGGTCGAGCGCATCGAGGGGGTGTTCGGGGGATCCCCCCGCATCGGGCTGGCCTTCAGCGACGCCTACCTGATCAACGCCCAGGGGCGGCGGACCGGCAACCGGCTGTGGGACATCGCCGGGTTCACCGCCTCGCAGCGCCGCCGCATGCGCCAGGACCCGTTCGGCCAGCTCATGGGCCGCTCCATCGTCTCCGGGTGCACGCTGGCGTTCCGGGCCGACCTCCGCAGGATCCTGATCCCCTTCCCCCCGGAGCAGGCCGCCCCGCGCATGCGGCTGATCCACGACCGGTGGATCTCGATCATGCTGGCCTCGGCCTCCACGGTGGTCCTGATCGACGAACCCCTGGTCGAGTACCGGATCCATCCCCGCCAGCAGGTGGGCATCCCCCGGTTGCAGGTCCGCCAGGTGGTCCCCCAGTCCGTGCTCCGGTTCCGCCAGGTGGCGGTGCCCCTCCCGCTGATGCTGGAGCGCCTGAACGCCACCATCGGGCATCTCACCACCGTGCGGGACCGGCTGGCGGCGGCCCCCGGCCTGGAGGACCGGGAGGCGGCCGTGGCTCGGGTGGACGAGGCCATCGCCCACACCCGGGCCCGGGCCGCGTTGCCCCGCGCACGGCTGGGGCGCATCCCCGGCGTGGTCCGGGAGCTGGCCTCGGGCCGGTACCACCGCTACTCGTTGGGCATGGCCAGCGTCATGGCGGACCTGGCCCGGAGCCCGCGCGACCGCCCGTGAACCGTGGGGCGGCTTTCGAAGGCGGGGGGTCCCCTAGCCCTGGTCCCGGGCCTCGACCGCGGCGCCGCTGACGCCCTCGCCGGTGGTGAACCAGCCCACCGTGGCCCGCACGGACGGGTCCCAGTCCGCCTCCGGGCGCCACCCCAGCAGCCGTTCCGCCCGGGAGATGTCGGCGTGGGTTCGCCGGACGTCGCCGGCCCGGCGGGGCAGGCGCTCCGGATCGATCCATCGGCCCACGGCATCGGCCACCGAGCGCAGTACCTCGTTCACGGTCCGGGGCCGCCCGCCGGCGACGTTCACGACCTGCCCGACGGCGTCGGGTCCGGCCTCCGCGGCCAGCAGGTTGGCCCGGACCACGTCGTCGACGAACGTGAAGTCCCGTGACTGCTCGCCGTCCCAGTGCACCTCCGGGGCCCGCCCGGCCACCAGGGCCGAGCAGAACGCCGGGAACACCGCGGCGTACTTCGAATCGGCCGCCTGGCCGGGCCCGAACACGTTGAAGTACCGCATCGCCACGGTGGACAGCCGGCCCAGCAGGGTCCACACGCGGCAGTACTTCTCACCGGCCAGCTTGCTGACCGCGTACGGGGACATGGGGTCCGGGGCGCGGTCCTCGCGGTTCAGGTCCTGGCCCACGTCCCCGTAGACGCTGGAGCTGGACGCGTACACCAGCCGGCGGACCCCCGCCTCGGCCGCCGCCGCCAGCAGCTGGACCGTCCCCAGGCTGTTGCACTCCTCGACCAGCACCGGCTCGTCCACGGACCGAGGCACGCTCCGGACCGCCGCCTGGTGGAACACCACCTCGACGCCCCGGCAGGCCGCCCGGACATCGTCGGGGTTGCGCAGGTCGCCCTCCACCAGCTCGGCGCCCTGCGGGACCGCCGCCCGGGACCCGGTCAGGAGGTTGTCCAGCACGCGGACCTCGGTCCCGCGGGCCAGGAGCTCCCTGGCGATGGCCGAGCCGATGAAGCCTGCGCCGCCGGTGACCAGGGCCCGCATCGCTACATCCGCGCGATCCGGCGGTCCCGCCGCCCCAGGGCGTTGCAGCAGTCCAGCACCAGGGGCGACTCGGCCGCCACCAGGTCCCAGCTCACCCCGTCCTGGGGCACCAGGACCGTGACCACGTCCTGCTGCCGGAGCAGCTTCGCCGACAGGGGGGAGGACCGGAGCGTGGTGCCATCGAGCTCGAGCTCATGCACCAGGGGGTCGTGGAACGCGACCCGGGCGCCACGGCCCGCCAGGATCTGGAGCACCTTGCGGCCGGGCGAGCCCCGGGTGTCCTCGGTCCCGGCCTTGTAGGCCACGCCGATCCCCAGCACCCGGGATCCCCGCACGGGCTTGCCGGCCTCGTTGAGGAGCACCGCGATGCGCTCGGCCACGTGCCGGGGCATCTCGGCGTTCACCGTGTGGGCCAGCTCGACGAACTTGACCTCGTGGGCGCGGTCCCTGCGCACCCGCCACGACAGGTAGGCGGGATCCAGGGGGATGCAGTGGCCTCCCCACCCCGGTCCGGGCCAGAAGGGCATGTACCCGAACGGCTTGGTGGCGGCGGCCTCGATCGATTCCCAGATATCGACCCCCATGTCCTGCGCGTAGGTGGCCAGCTCGTTGACCAGGGCGATGTTCACGTGGCGGAAGATGTTCTCCAGCAGCTTGGCCATCTCGGCCTGGCGCGGGCCGGAGACGGTCACCACCTTGGGGACCACCTGCCCGTACAGGGTCTCCGCGGCGCGGGTCGAGGCCTCGGTGATCCCCCCCACGACCTTGGGGATGTCGTCGAACCCGAACGTAGGGTTCCCCGGGTCGATCCGCTCCGGCGAGTACGCCAGCAGGAAGTCCCGGCCGGCCACCAGGCCACCGGCCTCCAGCAGGGGGCCGAGGACCTCATCGGTGGTGCCCGGGTAGGTCGTGCTCTCCAGCACCACCAGCGTGTGCGGCGACAGCACCTTGGCCAGGGCCCGCCCGGCGGACTCGATGGCCGACAGGTCCGGGCTGCCCTGCCGGAGCGGCGTGGGGACCGAGATCAGCACGGCGTCGGCCCGGGCCAGGCGCCGGTACGACGTGGTGGCCCGCAGCCGGCCGGCGTGCCGCAGCGAGGCCACCCGCTCGCCGGCCACGTCACGCAGGTACGAGCGGCCCGCCTCGATGGCCTCCACCCGGTCCCGGTCCGCGTCGACTCCCACGACCCGGAAGCCCGCCTCCGCGAACGTCACCGCCACCGGGAGCCCCACGTACCCGAGCCCGACCACCCCGAGAAGGGCGTCCCGGGACTCCAGGCGCTCCAGCAGGCCCCTCGTGTCCGACCGGCGCTCGCCCACGGCAGGTGAGCGTACCACCGCCCCTCGAGCCGAGGGGCGGCTTTCGGAGGCGGCGGGGGTGCGGGAGCCCGTACAATGGCGGCCGTGCAGCAGGTCATCCCCCGACGTGGCCCGGCCCTGGGAACGGTCGCCGTGGTCCTGGTGGCCGTGGCGCTCGTGGCCGCGGGGAGCGGCCTGGCGCTCCTGTCCTCCGGCAGCCAGAGATACATCCTGCTCCTGCTGGTGGCGGGCGTGGCGGCCATCTACGTCATCCCCCGGATGGCCCGCAAGGAGCCCACCGTGACCGTGGCCTTCCTCACCGTGGCCTTCGCGGTCAAGCTGATCGGAAGCCTGGCCAGGTACGTGGTCTTCGAGGTGGTCTACCGGCAGGGCGGGGACGCCAAGCTGTACCACCAGGCCGGTGAGGCCTACTACCAGATGATCCGCCACGCCGACCTCTCGTTCCTCCAGGCGCCGTACACGGGGACGAACTTCCTCGAGTACTTCACCGGGGGGGTCTACGCGGTGACCGGCCCCACCCTGCCCGGGGCCTTCCTGGTGTTCGCGATGGCGGCCTTCGCCGGGAGCTGGTTCTTCTACCGGGCCCACCGCATCGCCTTCCCGGACGGGAACTCCCGCCTGTACCGGATCCTGGTGTTCTTCTTCCCCACCATGGTGTTCTGGCCGTCCTCCCTGGGGAAGGACGCCCTGGTCGTCTTCGCCCTGGGCCTGGGGTGCTACGGGTTGGCCCGCCTCCTGCAACGGGTGTCGGCATCGGCGCTGTTGCAGCTGCTGGCGGGGACGGGGTTCGCCTTCGCGATCCGGCCGGCCATCGGGGCCGTGTTCCTGTTCGGGGCGATCCTGGGCTTCCTGATCCACCCGGGACGGGCCCGGACCGTGGCCTCCCGTCCCGTGGCCTGGGCCCTCCTGGCTCCCCTGCTGGTCGGCGCCCTGGTGCTGACCGTGAGGACGGCCAGCGTGCTGGAGGGCTACGACCTGACCTCCCAGGGAGCCGAGGAGTACTACCAGGAGACGATCCAGCAGGCCGGCAGTGGTGGATCGGCGTTCCAGGTCGGCATCCCCAGCAGCCCGGTGAGCGCCGCTCAGTCCGCCATCACCGTGCTGTTCCGACCCTTCCCCGGGGAGTCGGAGTCGGCCCAGGCGGTGCTGGCGGGCGTGGAGAGCCTGAGCCTGGGGATCCTGGTGCTCCTGAGCCTGGGCCCCCTGTTCCGGGCCGCGAAGCTGTGGCGGGGGGGGATGGTCGTGTCCGTGTTCCTGGTCACGGTCGGCATCGTGGCGGCCCTGGCCGGGTTCTCGAACTTCGGGCTGCTGGCCAGGCAGCGGGCCCAGATGCTGCCGTTCTTCTTCATGCTCTTGGCGGCCGTCCCCTGGCGGGCCCGCCGGGGGGCGGCAGCGAGGCACGCGACGCCGGCCGGCGCTCAGCCGGCGGCGGCGCAGGCAGCGGCCACGCCGGGCCAGGAGCCGATCCGCCCGATGGCCTCGGCCACGCGGTCCACCTGAGCCTCGGTCATCTCCTCCCACATCGGCAGCGTCAGCACCCTGGCCGCCGCCCACTCGGTCACCGCCAGCTCCCCGCCGCCGCCGGCCCCCCGGTAGGCCCGCTGGAGATGCACCGGCGGGAAGTAGTAGCGCCGGGTGTCGATGCCCTCCGCACCCAGGGCCACCGCCAGGCACCCGGCGTCCGCGCCGAACGCCTCGGGGTCCACCAGGATCGTGAGGTCCTTGAAGGTCGTGGTGTCCCCGGGCTCGACGTGGGGGAACGACACCCCAGGGACCCCGGCCAGCGACGAGCGGTAGCGAGCGGCCAGCTCGTTCCGCCGGGCCACGCGCTCATCCAGGGTGGCCAGGGAGCGCAGGGCCAGGGCCGCGTGGAGCTCCGACATGCGGGCGTTCAGCCCGGGGAAGCGGCTGTCGTAGTCGCCGGGGTTCGCGTACTCCCGGCCGATCCGGAACCGCTCGGCCAGCTCCGGGTCCGGGGTGGCGATGAGGCCGCCCTCTCCGGCCACCACCAGCTTGGTGGGGGTGAAGCTGAACACCTCGGCGTCGCCGAACCGTCCCACGGGGACGTCCCCACGGCGGGAGCCGAAGGCGTGAGCGGCATCGAAGAACAGCCGCACGCCCGCCTGGAGCGCCACCGCCCGGAGGGCCTCCACGTCGCACGGGGTGCCGTAGACGTGGGTGGCGACGATGGCCCGGGTCGAGGGGCTCACGGCCCGGCCGGCCGCCTCGGGGCTGAGCGTCAGGGTCTCCCCGTCGACGTCGGCGAACACCGGCCGGTGCCCGGCCCACACCACGGCGTGGGCGGTGGCCGCGAACGTGAACGAGGGGAGGACGACCTCGCCGGGCGGCTCCGCCGCCTGGGCCACCAGCATGAGGCCGGCGGTGCAGGACGCCACGGCCACGCAGTGCGGCACTCCCAGCCGCTCGGCGGCGCGCTCCTCGAGCTCGCCCACCAGGGGCCCGTTCGTGAGGACCCGGCGCTCCAGGATCCGGCGAAGGTCCTCGGTCAGCTCGTCAACGTGGGGAACGGTGGGCCGCACCAGCGGCAGCCCCTCGGGGAACGCGGGCGGCCCGCCCAGGATGGCGGGCCGGCCGGCCGGGCCGTCCGTCCTCGTCACCGGGGCCCCCCTTCACCGATCCGATCGTCCTCCGCGGGCGAGCGTCGCCGCCACAGCGCCACGCCCACCACCACGGCGGCGGCCAGCCCCGCGGCCGTGGCCGCCACCCTGCCGGCGACCGGCACGGCGGCCACCGCCACCGCCAGGGCCGCCGCCCCCAGACCGAGGCCCCAGTACACCGCGGTGGAGCGGGTTCGCCCCACCAGGGCCGCCATGACGTCGTACGAATGGGCCCGGTCGCCCGACGTCAGCGCCTGCCCCGCCACCAGCCGCCGGATCACCGTGAACGTGAGCTCGAACACGAACACCCCCAGGGCCACTCCCGATGCCACCAGCCCCCACCATCCTCCCCGGCCGGTCACCCCGGTGGCCAGGAGCACCAGCAGCGTCCCCACGGCGTAGGCCCCCCCGTTCCCCAGGAAGATGCGCGCGGGGGGCCGGTTCCACAGGAGGAAGCCGGTGAGGGCGCCCGCCAGGGCCAGGGCCAGGCCGACCACGAGGGGTGCACCCACCCGCCATCCGATCATCGCCAGGCAGAGCGCCGCGATCGCGGCCAGGCCCCCGGCCAGCGCGTCCTGGCCGTCCGTCAGGTTGACGGCGTTGGCGCAGGCCACCACGGCGACCACCAGGGCGATGGCCCCCACCAGTCCGGTGGTCCCCAGGGTCAGCCCGCCCGCCGCCAGCACCCCCCCGGCGGCGGCCTGCGACGCCAGGCGAGCCCACCACGGGAGCGGGCGGACGTCGTCCACCAGGCCGGCGGCCAGCACCACCGCCACGGCGGCCACGGCCGCGGCCGGGAGGGGCCGGGAGGCGATGGCCACGGCCACGGTGGCGGCACCCACGACGGCGACGCCCCCCAGGACGGAGACCGGGGCCCGGTGGATCTTCAGGCCCTCGGCGGGGTGGTCCACCAGCGCCAGGGCCAGCCCGACCTGGCGCCCCACGGGGACCAGGACCAGGGCGGCTCCCAGCGCGATCAGGAACGGCACGAGATCACCCACAGGTTGCTGACCTCCCCCCCGTGGACGGTCACCCTGCCAGCCAGCCGGAACCCCGATCGCCGGTAGAAGCGGTTGGCCCCCTCGTTGCCGGCCGCCACGAAGGCCTTCGCCTCCACGGCGCCCCGGGCCGCCAGCTCGCGGAGGGTCCGCCGCACCAGCTCACCCCCCAGGCCCCGGGACCGCCACCCGTCGGCCACGGCCACGAACAACAGCTCGGCGTCGGGGAACGCGTCCGTTCGACCGGGGTACGTGGCGCTCTCGCGGAGGCGGCCGAGGACGTTCGGGCGGAACAACCTCCGGCCCGCGGCCACCGCGGCCGGGACCCCGTGCCGCAGGAGGAACCGCCGGGAGAAGGCCCTGCTCGACGTGGTCCCGGCCACGAAACCGACCACCCGCCCCCCGGCCTCCGCCACCACCACGGGCGACCGGGGATCGCGGGCCAGGGCCACGTACACCCTCCGGAGGAACCTCTCGCCGAGCACGGACAGGAAGGCCTCGGCCAGGCCCTCCCGGTGCAGCCGGGCCAGCGCGGCGGCATCGGCCTCCCGGGCCAGTCGGAGGCGGGCGCCTCCCTCTCCCGGGGCGTTCACACCGGTTCGCCGTCGAGATAGATCCGGTGCCACAGCTCGAGGTTCAGCAGGAGCCACAGCTGCTCGTCCCATCGGTGCCGCCCGCCGGTGTGATCCTTCCACAGGCGCTCGACCACGTCCGGGTCGAGGTACCCGCGCCGCCGGGCGCTCCCGTCCAGCAGCACCTCGTAGGCGAAGCTCCGCAGCTCTCCCCGGAACCACGGGTCGGTGGGCACCGCGAACCCGTGCTTCCGACGGCGCAGGACGGACGGGGGCACCAGCTCCCCCACCGCTCGCTTGAAGATCCGCTTCGTGGACCACCCCTTGACCTTGCTCCGGCCGGGGATCCGGAACGCCAGCTCCGCCAGGCGGTGGTCGAGCAGCGGGAGCCGGGCCTCCAGGCTGCACGCCATCGTGGCCTTGTCGGTCTTCTCCATGTAGGTGTCGGCCAGCCAGGTCTTGAGGTCCACGTACATCATCCGGTTCAGGTGGTCCCCCCCCGCCCCGTTCAGCACCCCGTAGTAGCGGCGGTAGGGCTCGGCCGGATCGTGGCCCTCCAGGGCCTCCACCACGTCGGCGCGCAGGAGCTCGTCCCGCATCTCCGGGGAGAAGACCTCCAGCCAGGCCGCGTACCGGCGGGCCGGGTCGGCGATACCCAGGGTTCGGGCCGCCCGCTTCAGCCGCCGGGTGCGGGGCACCCGCTCCAGGGCCGCCGGGATCCAGCGGTCCCGCAGGGGGGCGGGCAGCCGCTGGTAGGCAGGCGCCACCCGGTCGGCGGCGTACCGCCGGTACCCGCCGAACAGCTCGTCGCCTCCGTCCCCGGTGAGGACGACCTTGACCCGCTCCCGGGCGAAGCGGGACAGGAGGTACACCGGGAAGCCGGCGGGGTCGGCGAAGGGCTCGTCGTAGTGATACACCAGGGTTCGAAGCGTCTCCACCAGGTCGACGTGCTCGGCCAGCAGCTCGTGGTGCTCGGTCCCCAGCGCGCCGGCCACCTCGCGGGCATCGGCCCGCTCGTCGTAGGCCCCTCCCACCGTGAACCCCAGGGAGAACGTCTGCACCGGCTCCGTGGCGGAGCGGACCATCAGGGCCACCACCGCCGAGGAGTCCACCCCCCCGGACAGGAACGCTCCCACGGGGACGTCGGCCACCATGCGCCGGGCCACCGAGTCCCCCAGCAGCTCGCGGATCCGGGCCCCCACCTCGTCCTCGGACGCGCCCGGGTCCAGCTCCGGCGCCTCCCAGCCCACGTCCCAGTACTCGGTGATCTCCACGGAGCCCTCCCGGGCCACCAGGTAGTGGCCGGGGAGGAGCTTGTGGGTGTCCCGGTAGATCGTCTCCGGGGCCACGGCGTGGCCGAACGCCAGGTAGTTGGCCAGCCCCCGGACGTTCACCTCCCGGGGGAACGCCGGGTCCGCAAGCATGGCCTTGACCTCCGAGGCGAAGACCAGGCGGTCGGGGAAGCGGTGGTAGTAGAGGGGCTTCTCCCCGATCCGGTCGCGGGCCAGGAACAGGCTTCGCCGGTTGGCGTCCCAGATGGCGAAGGCGAACATCCCGTTGAACCGCCGGAGGCAGCCGGGTCCCCACTCCTGGTAGGCGCGGAGGACCACCTCCGTGTCCGTCCGGGTGCGGAACCGGTGACCCAGGGCCTCGAGCTCCGGGCGGAGGTCGAGGAAGTTGTACAGCTCGCCGTTGTAGACGATGTGGAGGGATCCGTCCTCGTTCGAGATCGGCTGGCTGCCGCCCTCCAGGTCGATGATCGACAGCCGCCGCACGCCCAGGAAGGCCCGGTCGTCGCTCCACGTGCCGGACTCATCCGGGCCGCGGTGCACGATGCGGTCCATGGCCTCCCGGCCGTGGCGGCCCACGGGCGCGTCCCCGGCCAGCCGCACCTCACCGTAGATGCCGCACATCTACCTGACCCTCCAGGGGCCCCGCCCGAAGGCCCGGTACACGGCGGCCTCCCCGTCGAGGAGCCCCTTCACCTTGGCCCGGAAGAAGAACATGCCGTCGCTGCGCAGCACGGGCGTTCGCTGGAGACGGTACCGGTCGATCCGCCCGCTCCGGTTCGTTCCCCATCCCAGCGCGGCCGAGGCGAACAGCTTCCGCGCCGCTGCGTCGGCCACCGGCGAGCCGACGGCGAACGGGTAGGCGAAGTGCCGGCAGGCCACCCCCAGCCTGTCCTCGACCAGCTCCTTCGACCGTCGCATCTCCCGCTCGGCGACGGCGGGGGATGCTCCCCCCAGGTGGACGTGGCTGTGGGTGTGCGAGCCCACCGTAACCAGGCCGGTGGCCACCGCTTCCTCCAGCTCGGGCCAGCCCAGGGCGTCCCGGCCGAGCTCCGGGTCGCCCACCAGGCCGGTGGCCAGGTACAGGACCGCGGGGACGCGGCGCCGCACCAGCACCGGAAGGGCCACCTCGTGGAAGTCGCGGTAGCCGTCGTCGAACGTGATGACCACCCCTCCATCCGATCCGTCCTCCAGGGCCTCGTCCAGTGTCAGGACCCGCTCCCGCCGGGCGATGTCGGCCATCATGGCATCGAACGCTTCGCCCTGAAGGTCGACCTCGCGATCGCCCGCACCCACCCGGTGGAACAGGAGGATGGAGACGTCGCCGGCCTTCCGGGCGGCGCCCACCCCCCCGGCCAGGGCGACGGTCTTCAGGCCCTTTCGGAGGAGCGGGCCGGGACGGAACTCCCGCCGCTCGGTGGCGCCGAGGGATGCGCCCACCAGGCCCGCGGCCACGATCGGGACCAGCGGGGTGCTCAGCAGGTGGTCCATGGTGGCATGGGCCCCCAGCGCCCCCACCGCCGAGGCGGCCAGGGCCACCGGCAGGCCTCGTTCGGCCGCGTCCCACAGCCGGGCCAGCGCCCACAGGAACAGGAGGACCAGCAGGGTGAACCCCGGGACACCGGTCTCCGCACCCTGCTGGAGGAAGTCGTTGTGGGCCCACCGGGCGTCTGGATCGGAGCGGGCCGTGGGGCTCATCGCCTGGAACCGCTGGGGCCCCACCCCGGCCACGGGGTTCGCCACCATGAGCGCGTCGGCCTCCGTCCACAGCGCCAGGCGCCGATGGTCGAAGGCCCGGTCCGCCGCTTCGACGGCCGCGGTTCGTTCGCCGCGTCCCAGATCGGAGGCCACCACGGCCACGGCCCACAGGGCGAACAGGAACGTGGCCATGGCCAGGGCCACCACCGCTCGGACCAGGGCGGGACGCCGGCCCACCACCACGGCCACGGCGGGAAGCAGCAGCAGCACGGCGGCGGCCCGGGACGTCCCGAAGACCACCAGCGCAACGAACCCGGCCGCCGAGAGGGCGGCCGCCCACCTGAACGAGGACCGCCGATCCATCACCAGGAGCATGATGGCCCCCACCGCGGCCTGGAGGAAGAACGCCGCGTTCGCGTTCGGGTAGCCGAGTGGCGCCAGGCCGGGGCGGCCCCTGGCCACCAGGCGGGCCAGCACGGGGATCGTCAGGGCCGCCGCCACGCCGACCACCACGGCCAGCACGATCCGGGGGTCGACGGCCCTTCCCACCCCGAACACGAGCACGGCCGCGACAACCAGGAGGGCCAGCGCCGGGTACGGGTTTCCCCCCGAGGCCACCGCGGCCACCCCGGTCCACACGGCGGCGCCGGCGAACAGGAGGCCACCTTCGGCGTCGATCCCGCGGCGGGCCGGCACGCTCAGAACACCTCCACGTCGCCCAGCGAGAGGGACCACGAGCGGGGGTCGACCGGGTCCGGGACGAGCGCCTCCCTCAGGGAGTTCACCATCAGCACGGGTCCGTGGCGCCACGGCAGGAACCCCGTCCGCCTGGTGGCCCCGGTGGGGAACGAACCCCTGGGAATAAGACAGAGGAGGTGGTCGGTCGGTGCGGCGGCCGCCACCCGGCGAAGCAGCCGGGCCGCGGTGCCGCCGTCGCCGGGGGCCACCAGGACCTCGCTCACCGCGGCCTCCCACAGCCGCCCCCGCTGGCGAATCCGGAAGATGGCAAGCCCCCGGGCACCTCGCTCCCCCGGGTCCCACACCGCCCGGTAGTCGATGGCCCCGCCCGCGTACCGCCACCGCAGGTACTCCGGGCTGTGGGGGGTGCTGAGGCCGCCCCGATCCGGCCCGCGAGCCTCGAGCACCTCGGCGAGGAGCGCCCCGTCCTCCAGCGCCTCCGCCGCCGACGCGGCGATCACGGGTGGCCGCGGGCCGCCCGCCGGGGCCGCCGCCCCGATCGCCGGCAACCCCCGCAGGAACCGAAGGGGCCGGCGCACCCGGACCTGGACCGGGAGCCTGCCCACGGCGCGCCACCCCATCTTCAGGTAGCCCGGGCCGCTCCGCGCGTTCGGGGTGTTGAACACGAAGTCCGCGTCGCCGCGGAGGTCCTCCAGGGCCGCCAGGGTGAGCCGGGAGAAGACGCCTCGCCCCTGGAACTCGGGATGGGTGGCCGTATCCACCGCCCGGACGGCCCGGTACGCCCGTCCGCCCGCCCGGAACGTCCACCGCATGAACGCCCGGAGCCCCACGATCCGCCCTCCCGCGTCCGCCACCAGCAGGTGGGAGCGGCCGAACGGGTTCTCCAGGTGCTTCCACCGGAACAGCCGGGAGGGAGGCCCCCCGGCCGGGCTGACCACCAGCACCTCGTCGAGGAGACGCAGGACCTCGGCCTCGTCGGTGTCGGCGTACGGGCGGACCCGGTAGGCGGTCCTGGAGCCCTTCACGACAGGAGCTCCTCGTACACCTGCTCGGTTCGGCGAACCGTCCGGCGGATGTCGAACTCCGCGCTCCGGCGCCGGGCGGCGTCCCCCATCCGCCGGCGGGCCCCCGGGTCCCGCAGGAGGGCGGCCACGGCCCGGGCCAGGGCCGGGGGATCGGCGGGGGGAACCACCGATCCGGTCCGCCCGTCCTCCACGACCTCGGGCATGCCGCCCACCCGGGTCACCACCGGGGGGACCCCGGCCGTCATGGCCTCCAGCAGCGCGATCGGCAGCCCCTCCCGCAGCGACGACAGCACGAACACGTCCGCCGCGGCGGCGATCCGGCGGGCGTCCTCCCGGAACCCCGTGAACGCCACGGTCCCGTCCAGGGCCATGCGGGTGGCCCGCTCGCGGATCTCCCCCTCCAGCGGGCCCAGGCCCACCAGCACGAACCGCACTTCGGGGATCTCCGCCCGCACGATCGCCGCGGCTTCCAGGAGGTCCCCGTGGCCCTTGTCCCGGCGGAAGTTGGCCACGGTGACCACCAGGGGAACCGATGGCGGGATCCCCATCTCCTCCCGCACCCCGGCCGGGGTCCACCGCGCCACCGAGGCCGGGTCGAGCCCGTGGTACAGGGTCTCCACCGCCCGTCTCCGTCGCGGCGGGCGGATCGAGGCCCGCACGTCCTCGGAGACCGCGAAGGCGTGGTCGTTCCGGGAGAACGTGAGCCGGTTGGCCACCCGGGTCAGGGGATGATACGAGGGCCACACATTGTGCTCGGTGTAGACGAGGACCACGTGGCGACGCCGCCACAGCACCACCCGAGCGCCCACCGCCGGCACCGGCGAGTGAACGTGGACCAGGTCGATGCGCTGGTGGGCCACCAACGCCCCCAGCCGGCGGATCCATCCGATCCCCCGGCCTCCGTCCAGGCACACGACCGGGAGGCCCTCTCGCTCCAGGTCCGCGACCACGGCGTTCTTCCACGGCAGCAGGTAGGCGACGCGGTAGTCGAACCGGTCACGGTCCAGGTGCGGGGCGGCCGCCGCCAGGAGGAGCTCGGCTCCTCCCCGCCCCAGGCCCTTGATCAGGAGCAGCACCCGGTGGCGTGAGGACCGGCGTGCGGCGTCACCGGCCATGGTCACCCCTCATCGAGAGGATCGGCGGCATGGGTCCGGGGCTAGTCTCCGGACCAGCTCGCAGCGATCTCCACGGGCCCGAAATCGCCGATCAGGCGCGACGTGCCGTCGCGGTCCACCACGATGGCCCGGTCGAGCCGCCAGCGGTCCTCCACCCGCCCCTCGGGCGAGAGGATCGCGGCCACCGGGAAGTAGATCCCCGACCGGAACGGCGCGGGCCGGATCGCGCACCGGACCGTGCCGCGGTCGCCGGCCAGCGGCAGGTCCGGCGAGGCGGCCACGCCGACCTCATGGCCGGACTCGTCCACGAACCCGACGCAGAAGATGGCCCGTTCGAGCTCGCTGTTCTCGTACGTGATCGTGATCTCCAGCTCCCCGTGCTCGTCGGGATCGTGGATCCCGACCTCCTCGAGCCGGGCCCCGCCGGCACCCCACCGGTGCAGCCCCCGAGACTCCATGGCCCGCTTGGCCCGGCCCCTGCTCCGGCCGAGCTCCGACACGGCCTCGGTCCGCCGCTCCATGGCGCGGGCGTACTCGGCGAGGAGCTCGCCGGTGGGGGCCTCGCCGGCCACCTTCCCGTGGTCGAGCCACACCGCCCGGTCGGTCATGCTGCGGACCAGCCCCAGGTTGTGGGACACGAACAGGAGCGTGCCTCCGTCCCGCCGGTACTGGTCCAGCCACCTCACGCACTTCCGCTGGAACGTGGCGTCTCCGACGGCCAGCACCTCGTCGATCAGCAGGATCTCGGGCTCGATGCCCACGAGCGTGGCGAACCCCAGCCTGGCCTGCATGCCCGCGGAGTACCGCTTCACCGGCGTGTCGGCCATCTCCTCGATCTCCGCGAACGCCAGGATGCGATCGATCCGCCCGGACATCTGCCGGCGGCTCACTCCCAGGATCGACCCGAGCAGGTAGGCGTTCTCGCCGCCGGTGAGGTCCGGGTGGAACCCCACCAGCAGGTCGATCAGGGCACCGATCCGGCCCGTCGAGTGGACCTGTCCCTCCGTGGGGGCGGTGACCCCGGCGATCACCTTCAGGAGGGTGGTCTTCCCGGCACCGTTGTGGCCCACGATCCCCAGGGACTCGCCCTGTTCCACCGAGATGGTGACGTCGTCGAGCGCGTTGAACGTGTCCTTGAGCCACCAGCGGGGGAACAGCGTGCGGACGCCCACGTTCACCGGCCAGGGGAGCATCTCGCGGACGCGGGCCCGCCCCACCCCGATCCGGTAGGTCTTGACGATGCTCCGGGCCTCGACGATGGCCATCTCAGATCACGTCCGCGAAGCGAGGCTCGGTGGACTGGAAGTACCACAGCCCGACCAGCAGCGCCGCCCCCGCGCCGATCAGCGCCGGGACGAGCATGCCCACGTCCGGCGGCAGCCCGTCCAGCAGCGCCCGCCGGAACGACTCCACGATCCCGGTCATGGGGTTGGCCAGGTAGAAGGACCGCAGCATGGGGTTCGTCACCTCGCTCAAGGGATACATGACCGGCGTGAGGAACAACCAGAACTGCACCAGCAGGGGGACCGCCAGGCGGATGTCCCGGGCGAACACGTTCATGGCGCTCCCCAGCAGGACCACCCCCACCACCAGGGGGATCTCCACCAGCAGGAGGACCAGGACCCACAGGGACGTGAGCGGCAGGCCGTCCCCCTGGATGAAGGCCAGCGAAACGAACCCCACCCCGGCCACCAGGAAGTCGATGAACGACAGCCCCACGGCCGAGAGCGGCAGGACCGCCCGGGGGAACGACAGCCGGGTCACCATGGAGATCGACCCGATCACGCTGGGGATCCCCACCGAGATGCTGTTGGCGAAGAACGTCCACGGGACCAGGGCCGCCATCGTGGTCAGGATGTAGGGGTTCTCACCCGTGCGGACCCGGAACACGCCCCGGAACAGGACCGTTCCCACCAGGAGCGTGGCCAGCGGGGGGACCAGGGCCCAGGCGAAGCCGACGAACGACTGGCGGTACCGCAGCTGATACTGGCGACGGACCATGGTCATGAACAGGGCGCGGTGTCGCCACAGCCGGGGGATCATCACCCGAGCCCCCCTCCGGCATGGGGGCACCAGCGGTCGATCCGTGTTGACGGCATCATCGGCCGCCTACCTTAACCGACCGCGCCGGGGACGAAGCAGAGCGACCGGGGCCGGGACGAAGCAGACCGCTCCCCGAGCTCCTCTGCTCTCGCCCGGGTCCCTCGGACTCGAAGGGATCATCGATCCGTCCCGACGTTGTGCCGGGTGGCGGCCGCTCGGCCGACGGGCTCGGTCTCCTGGTCCTGACCGTGCCACCGCCGCTGCGGACGCACCCACCGGCGGACCGCTCGACGGAAGATCCGCTCGGCCTGGAAGCCGGCCACTCGCCCCAGGGCCGCCAGCCGGAGCCCCACGCCGGGGGAAGGATGACCGCGCGCATACCCCAGCTCGTCGAGCAGGTCCCCGGCGATGGCCTCGAACAGGGCCACCTCTCCATCGGGCATCTGACGCTGCCAGCTTCGCAATCCCTCGGTCGGAGGCTGCGCCAGGTGGGGATGCCACGCCCGCATCGAGGAGGGGATCACCCGCTCGGCCACCTCCTGCGGCCGCAGCATCCGTGGGTCGAAGCTCAGCTCCAGGAACGGGCAGAGGTCCCGCACCACGCCCTCGGGATCGCGGACCAGGGCCTCGTAGCGGACCTCGCGGTACCGGCCCGGGCCCAGCCGGGCTCCGTCACGGCGGCCGACCCGAACGTCCCTCCTCCACCGGTACGCGGCCTCGACCAGCCCCACCCCCCGTCGGTCTCGGTAGGACAGGGCGACGTCGCGCCCGTCCCGGATGATGTGGACGAACCGGGCCTCGGGGAACAGCCCGGCGATGAGCGGCATGTGCAGGACGTTGATGGGGGTCTTGTCGCCGAAACGGCCCTTCCCCCACCGGCGCGCGTAGGTCGAGAAGGCGGCGCGAAGGGCATCCGCCGTCGAGCCGGCCCCCCTGACCGCCTCCGCCAGCTCCTCGGGGCTGATGCCCAGCGCGGGGAAGCCCCAGTGCTCCGTCACGTCCTTCAGGAACCGGTCGAGGTCGAACCCCGACCGGCGCTCGTAGGTGCTGCGCCGGCGCCCCAGCACCGCCACGAGGTGGGTCTCGGGAGGGATGGCCATGTCCGGGTGGGCATCGAGCATGGCCTGGAGCAACGTGCTCCCGGACCGTCCCCGACCCACGATGAACACGAAGGAGGGGGTCACCGGATGCCTCCGACGAATCCGGGTCGTCCCGACGGCCACGAGGTCAGGTCCTGCAGGCGGGCGGCCACGTCCTTGTCGCGCCCCTCATCCACCATGGCCACCAGCCGGTCCACCGCGTCGGTCACGGCCACGGCGTCGGTCAGCGATGGCCGGGACACCATGATCGCGGGGTGCTCGCTGGGTCCGGGATGCTCGTCGGGGTCGACCACGTCCTCGATCAGCTTCTCCCCCGGCCGGGAGCCGATGACGCTGAGGGCCACGTCCTTCCCCGGCACTCGCCCGGACAGCCGGATCAGCTCCCGGGCCAGCTCCATGATGTTGACCGGCTCCCCCATCTCCAGGGTGAACACCTCACCGCCCCGGGCCAGCGCCGCGGCCTGGAGCACCAGCTGCACCGCCTCCTGGATGCTCATGAAGTACCGCGCCATCTCCGGGTCGGTGACGGTCACGGGACCCCCCAGGGCGATCTGGCGCAGGAAGGTCTGGACCACCCCCCCGCGGCTCCCCAGGACGTTTCCGAAGCGCACGGCGCTGAAGGCGGTGCCATCGCGTTGCAGCGTCCACACCACCTGTTCGGCCACCCGCTTCGAGGTCCCCAGGACGCTGGAGGGCCGGACCGCCTTGTCGGTGGAGATCAGCACGAATCGCTCCACCCCCGCGGCCACGGCCGCCTCGGCCACGTTCCGGGTCCCCACGATGTTCGTCAACACGGCTTCCCGGGGATGCCGCTCCAGCATCGGGAGGTGCTTGTGGGCCGCGGCGTGGAACACCAAGTGGGGGCGTGACCGCCCCAGCAGCTCGAACAGGTGGCGGCGGTCCCGGATGTCGGCCAGGGCGGTCTCCACCTCCGGCCCGGGCCCCAGGACGGTCAACAGGTCGTGCAGGTGGATCTCGTCACGGTCGAGCACGATGAGCCGCTCGGGCTCGAACTCCGCCACCTGGCGGGAGATCTCCGCGCCGATCGAGCCGCCGGCCCCCGTGATGAGCACCCGGCGGCCCTCGATGATCGACCGCACGGCCTCCAGGTCGGTCGAGACGAGCTGACGGCCCAGGATGTCCTCGATGCTGAGGTCGCGGATGTCCCGGACGCTGACCCGGCCGTTGACCACCTCGCGGACGGAGGGCAGCACCCGGACCGATACCTCCGCGGCCTCACACACGGCCACGACCTCCCGCATCACGTCGCCGGTGGCGGAGGGGATGGCCACCAGGAGCTGGTCTGCCTGGAGCCCCCCGGCCAGCTCGGGGATCCTCGCCCGGGTGCCCAGCACGGGGATGCCGTGGATCGTCCGCCCCAGCTTGCGGGGGTCGTCGTCGATCACTCCCACCGGCGCGAGCCCCACCTCCGGGTGCAGCAGGATGTCCCGGAGGACCATCGCTCCCGCGTCGCCCGCCCCCATAACCAGGACCCTGGTGGGCTCGTCGACCACGTGACGTCTCCGGAACGCGAACAGGCGGCTCTGGAACCGGATGGCCCCGAACCCCATCAACGCCAGGCCGACGCCGAGGATCACCACGGACAGGGGAAACACCCGCTCCCGTCCTCCCATGATCTCGGAGGTGGCCAGCACCACCGTGGTGGCGGTGGCCCCGGCGACCAGGATCTGCCTGGCCTCCCGGACGCTGGCGTAGCGCCACATCTGTCCGTACAGGCCGAACAGGTAGTTGGACAGCACGTGGATCAGGGCGGCCACCGGCGCGAACCGCCAGAAGCTCCCCCAGTAGTCGCTCGGCACGTGGCCCTCGAACCGCAGGACGAGCGCGATCAGGTACGCGGACAGGGCCACCGCAAGGTCGAGGACCGCCAGGGGAACGTCACGGCGGAGCCGAGCGACGATGGCCATGGGGACAGCCCCCTTGCGCCGCCAACCCCTGCGCCTGGGAACGTCGCCTGGTGGAGATCCGATCAGGTGCTCCCCCTCCCTCCGACCCGGACCGGCGCCACACCGTGGCGGGCATGGTCAGGATCGCGTCGTTCGAGCCAAGTTCCGGCATTTTAGGCCCCGTCCGGGCCCGCTGCCAAGGATCAGGCCCCGGCCAGGGCCTGCCGGTCGATCTTTCCCGTGGAGGTCTTGGGGAGGACGTCCCGGAACTCGAAGACCTCCGGGATCATGTACCTGGGGAGCCGGCCGGCACAGAACCCCGCCAGCTCCGCGTGGTCGACGTCGCCGCGGACGACCACGAAGGCCTTGATGCGGTTGGTGACCAGCTCGTCCGGGATCGCCGCCACGGAGCATTCCACCACCGAGGGATGGGCGTACAGGGTGGTCTCGATCTCTCCGAGCTCGATCCGGTAGCCGCGGCTCTTGATCTGCGCGTCCTTGCGGCCCAGGAACCGGAGGTTGCCGTCCCCCTCCTCGACCACCAGATCGCCCGTCCGGTAGGCCACCCCCGGCGGACCACCCCACGGGGTGGGAACCAGCGTGGCGGCCGTGCGCTCCGGATCGCCCCAGTAGCCCTTCATCACCGTGGCCCCCCGGACGTGGAGCTCGCCCACCTCTCCGGGAGCCGCCCGGGTGCCCTCCTCGGTCACCACCGCCACCTCGTCGTTGGCGATGGCTCTCCCGATCGGGATGGGCTCGGCCCGGTCCGGGGGAAGCTCGGGGACCCGGTACCAGGTGCACACGTTGGTCTCCGTGGGCCCGTACCAGTTGTAGAACGCCGCATGGGGCAGGAGCTCCATGAGCCGCCGCAGGTACTTGGTGGGGAACACCTCGCCGGCGAAGACCACCGCACGGAGCGACGGGAGCTCGCCCCCCCGGAGGCCACCCCGGGTGACCAGCATCGTCAGGGCCGAGGGAACCGAGTACCACACGGTGATCTGCCGTTCCTCGATGAACCTCGCCAGGTCGGCGGGGAACATCGCCGCCCGCGGCGGGACCAGGCTCACGGAGGCTCCCGCCGCCGCCGCGGCGAACAGGTCGAACACGGAGAGGTCGAAATGAAGGGGGGCATGGCTCGACAGCCGGTCCTGGGGGCCGATGGCCAGCAGGTCCGCCGCCCACAGCACGAAGGCCAGCGCGTTGCGGTGGGTCAGCATGACCCCCTTCGGCGTGCCCGTGGACCCCGAGGTGTACAGGATGTAGGCCAGGTCCTCGTCCACCGCGCCCACGCCCTCCGGCGGAGCGGCCGGCTGGTGGTCCAGGGCCCCGGCCCCCAGGACCCGCGCCCCCGGCGGCCCCGGTGGCGGCTCGGCGGCGTCCAGCACAACCAGGGTCTCCACCGGGGAGCCCCCCTCGACGAGCCCGGCCCAGTGGTCGGCCTTCCCCCCGTCGGTGAGGAGCACGCGGACCCCGCAGTTCCCGGCGATGTAGGCCAGCCGGGCCACGGGCGCCTGCGGGTCGAACGGCACGTAGCACGCTCCGGCCTTGAGGACCCCGTAGATCCCCACCACCGACTCCAGCGACTTGTCGAGGTACAGCCCGACGCGATCCCCCTTCTCCACCCCCAGGTCCACGAGGAGCCGGGCCAGGCGGTTCGCGCGGTCGTCGAGCTCCGCAAACGCCAGCGTTCGCTCCCCGTCGACGACGGCGGCGTTCCGGGGATGTTCGCGGGCGGATGCCTCCAACAGGTGGTTCACCAGGAACCGCATGGGCTCACAGTCCCAGGTAGCCGGCGATGATGTTGCGCTGGATCTCCGAGGTCCCCGAGTACAGGCGGCTCCCGATGGCGTCCCGCAGCTCCCGCTCGATCTCGTACTCGGTCATGTACCCGTAGCCGCCGTGGATCTGGATGGCGTCCAGGCTGGTGTGGACGAAGGACTCGCTCACGTGGAGCTTGACCATGGCCGCGTCCATGGGCGAGCTCTTGCCCTGCGACTTCAGCCACCCCAGGCGGTACAGCAGGAGGCGGGCGGTCTCCACCCGCAGCTTCATGTCCACGATCTTGTGGGAGACGGCCTGGAACTTCCCGATCGGCTGGCCGAACTGCTTGCGCTCCCGGGCATGGGCCGTGGCACGCTCGAGCTGGCGCTGCATCGTTCCCACGGCCCCCGCCAGGATGCAGGACCGCTCCCACTCCATGGCCGCGTTGAACAGGGCCATGCCCGCCCCCCGTTTCCCCAGCAGGTTCTCGCCGGGGACCTCACAGTCGGACAGGAACACCTCGCCCATGGGGGAGGTCCGCAGGCCCATCTTGTGCAGGGGCCGGCCCACCTCCAGGCCGGGGCGGTCCCGCTCCACCAGGAACGCGGAGATGCCGCCCATCCCCGGATCGGTGCGGGCGAACACGATGAACAGGTCCGCCACCGGGGCGTTGGTCACGAACGTCTTCGACCCCGTGAGCACCCAGCCATCCCCTCGCTCGACCGCCCGCGTGGCCATGCTGCCGAACGCATCCGAGCCCGCCCCCGGCTCGCTCATGGCCTGCACGCCGATCACCGAGCCGTCACACAGCCCCGGCAGGTAGCGGGTCTTCTGCTCCTCGGTCCCCGAGCGCACCAGGGGCACTTGGCAGGACCACATCTGGGCGTTGAGGGAGAAGATGAGGCCGTTGTCCCGGCACCCGTACCCCAGCGCCTCCATCGTCAGCATGATCGTCAGCGGGTCGGCACCCCCGCCCCCGTGCTCCTCGGGGACGGGCAGGCCCTGGATCCCGAACGCCGCGCACCGCTTCCACACGTCGGGGGAGAACACGCTCCCGGCGTCCCGCTCGATGAGGTCGTGGTTCAGCTCGGCCTGGGCGAACCTGACCACCTCGTCCCGCCACCGGCGCTGCTCCTCGGTCCAGGCGAAGTCCATCGAACTCCCTCCGACGGGCCGGAACGCCCGGCCCGCCCAACATCGGGCGGTTGCTACCACACGGGCCCCGGCATGTCCACCTTCCGCCGGCGGGCGGGCGAACCGTCTTGTTGGGGCGGCTCGATACAATGGCCGCCATGCCTATGGATGAGCGCGGACGGACGCGGGCCCGCCTGGTGGCGGCGCTGTGCGTGGTCCTGGTGTCGGCCCCGGCCTGCTTCGGCGACCTCGACCCCGTGGAGACCCGAGACCGCCCTCCCCGGGCAGGCCCCAGCCCCTCGGATAGGGCTCCCGGCAGCCCGCCTCCCGGGGGACGGGGAGGCGAGGGTGGCCGGAACTGCGAGAACACTTCGGTCGGCCTGACGCCGCTGACGGACCTGGGCACCGGGAGGTACAAGGGTGAGGCGGGGGGACTGTACCCCGGGAGCGGGAACGAGCCCCCGGCGGAGCACCTGGCCGCCGGCACGAGGCTGGCCGAGTCGGTCCAGCCCCTCGACGCCGCGGGCCGTCCCGACCCCGACGGCCGCTACGCCTTGCTGTCGATCGGGATGTCGAACGCCAGGACCGAGTTCGGCGCCCTCCAGCGCTTCCTGGCCAATCGCCCCGTGGGGACGGATCCGCATCTGGTCCTGGTGAACGGCGCACAGGGCGGCAAGTCCGCCGAGTTCTGGATCGACCCGGCCGCGCCGGTGTGGGAGGAGGTGGACCGGGCCCTGCAAGCGGACGGAGTAACCCCCGAACAGGTTCAGGTCGTGTGGCTCAAGAACGCGGACTCGGGTCCGGGAGAGTGGCCCCAGTATCCTCAAGGCCTCCGGGACAAGTTCGAGCGAACCGTCCAGATCCTCGAGGACCGCTACCCGAACCTCCGCCTGGTCTATCTGTCCAGCCGGACCTTCGGTGGCTATTCCGGAGACAGCAGGCGGCCCGGCGAAGGCAGGAACCCCGAGCCCCTGGCGTACTGGACCGGGTTCTCGGTGAAGCAGCTGATCGAGGACCAGATCGAGGGAGACCCGGCGCTCCGCTTCGAGGGGGCCGCCAACGCACCGTGGCTGGGGTGGGGCCCGTACCTGTGGGCCGACGGGGTGAAGGCTCGCAGCGACGGCCTGACCTGGGAGTGCTGGGACTTCTCCGGGGGCCTGGAGATCGGCGGCCCCGGGGCCATGAAGGTGGCCCAGCTGCTCCTCGACTTCTTCCAGACCGACCCGACAGCCCGGATCTGGTTCCTCCAGAACCCCGCCTGAGCCCCGAGCCCGGCTCCGCGCCCGGGGCCTTCCCGGCCGCCTCCTTATCGCCTTCGGGCCAGGATGTAGATGAACCGCCGCTTGCGTCCGTCCGTGGTCCGGAAGGGGAACTCGGTGACCTCCAGGGGCTCGAACGAGGCCGGCAGCGCCCTCCTCATCGGCCTCCGGGAGAAGAACTCCCGCTTGTGGCGCCGGCGGGCCGAGCGCAGGGCCCGCAGGCGGTTCACGATGCCACGCGGGGAGAGCGGCGGCCCGAACTCGGGCCTGGACGCGTAGAGCTGGAGCAGACCGCCCGGCCGGAGCAACCGCTCCGCTTCCTGGAAGTACGCGGGCCAGACGACCCGGGTGAGGTTCTGGAGGCAGCCGCGGTCGAACACCAGGGCGAAGCTCTGCGATCGGAACGGCAGGAGCGGCGCCTCCGCAGCCAGGAAAGAGGCCGCCGAGCCGGCCTCGCTGGCCATCCCGGTGGCCCGCTCCACCGCGGCCACGGCGATGTCCGCCCCGACCGAGGGCCGGCGGAACCCGGCGATGTACATCGCGGCCACCCCGTCCCCACATCCGAGGTCGAGCGCCGCGCCGTCCGGCAGGCTCCCCGCCTCCATGAGACGGACCAGCTCCGGGGGAGGTTCCGTCAGGTGCCACCCGAACTCCGGGCCGGCCAGGATTCGCCACTTCCGCTCCCACACGCTGCGGAGCCTCGGATTGGTCAGCTTGCGGCGCCGTGCCTCCATGGCTGCATCCTACCGAGGCCCCTCACACCCCATGAGGGAAGGTCGACGGCGGTCATACGGGCGCCGCCGACGATCGACCGCGCCCCAGGCCCTCCCTCACCCGGCGCCGGAGACGCCCGAACCGCCCACGGGCCCAGCGGACCGACCGCCGAACGCCCGCATCTGCCCATCGCCACCCGGCCTCCAGCCGGACCCCCGGGCCGCGGGGCTCGCTCGACAGCTCGTAGCCAAGGACCGAGAGAAGGCCTCCCGCCAGGACCTCGATGACCGCCAGGTCGCGCGGGGCCATCTGGGTCCGCCAGTCCCGCAGCCCCCCGGTCGGTGGCCTCCGGAGGTTCCGGTGCCGCCTCCGGTACGCCTCGTCCACGAGCAGGCGATCGGCGTCCTGGTGGTATTGGAGCATCGCCTCGTCCCACGGCAGCCCCAGGAGCCGGCACACCGGCCGCAGGGAGGCGACCGGGTCCTGGACCAGGTCCTCGTATCGAACCTCCCGGTAGCGCTCCGGGCCCAGCCGTGCACCGTCGCGTCGAGCTCGGAGGACCGCCCGACGCCACCCCACCGCGGCACCCACCAGCGTGGTGGGCCCGAACGGCTGCTCCACCATGGAGAGCGCCACGTCCCGCCCGTCCCGGACCACGTGGAGGAACCTGGCCTCGGGAAGGAACGCCGCCAGCCGGGGGAGATGCACCACGTAGATCGGCGTCTTGTCCCCATACCGGGACTTGCCCTGAAGGCGGGCGTACAGGGCATAGACGGTCCGCAGGGCATCGGCCACGTCGGCCGGCTCCGACGCGGCGAACGCCGCTCGCAGCTCACCCTCCGGGACGCGCCACCTCCGGAACCACGGGTGGCCGACCAGGTCCTGGAGCAGGACCTCCGTGCGGAGCCCACGGGGGCCCCGGTAGCGGCCGGCTCGGCGGCTCATCTCCAGCAGGAAGTAGGACTCGTCGGGCACGGCCATCTCCGGATGGGCATCGAACATCGCGCGGACCAGCGTGGTCCCCGACCGGCCGTATCCCACGATGAACAGGAAGGGATCCACGGTCGCTCAGCGGGCGGGATGCCTGACCGGACGGGGGCCCCACGGCTCCGGCTCCACCGTCCTCCCCAACCGGCCGGTCCACCCATCGCGCAGGGCCCGCCGGCTCAGGGCGAGGTGGCGAAGGGCCATCCGGGGACGGACCGGCAGGTTCGCCAGGGGCTTGGCCACGCCCATGGTGAGCCCCACCCGCAGCGCGGTCCCCGGGCGGCCATGGATCCGCAGCAGGTGGACCAGGTTCCGCACCTCGTAGTACCGGCGCCAGTCCGGTTCCCGCAGGCTGAAGAGGGGCCGCTTCCGCCTGTCCAGGTCCGCCGCCCGGGTGCCGCGCCCCCACCGCCACAGGTCGCCGTGGCCGTAGATGCGATACCCCGCGCCACGGAGGCGGAGGCCGTACTCGAGCTCCTCCCATCCCCAGAACAGCTGCTCCAGGAACGGGCCCACCTCCCGGACGGCGGCCACCCGGAAGAACGGCAGCGCGTTGCCTCCCAGGTAGTCGAGGGGGACGGGGCCGTCCAGCTCCCGGTCGCCGATCCGCACCAGCCGCCCCCGGGACCAATCGAAGCGCGCTCCGTGGAGCCCCACGGCCGCCGTCCTGGGATCCCGTCGAACGGCGTCCTCGGCGAACCGCTCCAGCTCCTCGATGACATGGGGGAACCGGGGAGGGTCGTCGTCGTCGATGACCACGATCCAGTCGCCGTCCGCGGCGTCCTCCAGGAACCGCCGCATGCCGGTGGCGATGGCTCCGGCGGGCCCCACGTTCTCCGGCATGGCCACGTGCTCGACGGCCGGACACCACCCGGCGGACCGATCTACGATGCCCTCGGTCTCGGGGCCGCGCCCGTTGTCCGCCACCACCAGTCGTTCGATCAGGCGGCTCTGGCCGCCCAGCCGGACCAGCGTGTCGGCCAGCTCGGCGGGACGCCGGTACGTCGTCAGGATCCCGTGGAGCCGAGGTCCCCCGGTCCCGGGCTGGCGGAGAGGCACGGCTCGATTGTAGGGCAGTGACAGTGCGGGGATGTTCGAGTATCCTCCGCGCCGTGGGACCTCCCGTCGATGCGGATCTCCTCGCCCGGCATGCCGACTTCGTCACCGAGGGGGTGCGGGAGAGGGCCTTCTTCGTGGATCTGGCCGGCACCAGGTGCCTGGCCATCCTGGACCACCCGGCCGGCCGCCCCCCCAGCGGGATGGGGTTCGTGGTGTGCCATGCCTTCGGCGACGAGTTCGTGAACCTCCGCAGGATCGAGCGCGATGTGGCCCGGACGCTGGCCCGGCTGGGGCACCCGGTCCTCACGTTCCACCGCCGCGGCTACGGGGACTCCGAGGGCTCGCCGGACGCGGGGGTCCCCGAGCACCTCCAGGAGGTCCGGGAGGCCATGTCCTACGTGACCGCGGAGGCCGGCGCCGACCGGGTCGGCCTGATCGGAGCCCGGTTCGGCGCCCTGGTCGCCGGCCTGGCGGCCCGGGAAGGAGGCGTCGACCGCCTCCTCCTGGTGAACCCCTCCCTCCGGGGCATGCCGCTCTTCCGGGAGCTGGCCCGCCACGTGCTGATCGCCCAGCTCGCCGACGACCAGGGGGCCCCGGGGGCCGAAGGCGACCTGCTCTCCCGGCTGGAGACCGAGGAGGTCGCGGAGGTGCTGGGCTACCCGCTGTACCGGTCGGTGTTCGAGGGCTTCGGCCCGGTCGATCTCACCACGGACGTGGGCTCCTTCAACGGCCAGGCGCTGGTGCTCCAGGTCACCAGGTCCTCCCGGGTCCCCCCCGACGTCCAGGCCTTCGCGTCCGCTGTCGAGTCTCGGGGCGGACAGTGCACCGTCGAGCTCCTGCCCGAGCCTCCCGGGACGCGGTTCGGACAGAAGCCGTTCCAGAACGTGGCCGAGTCCACGATCCGGCGGAACATCCAGCGGCCCGTCCAGGAGGCGATCTCCGAACGGGCCGCCGAGTGGGTCTCCCGATGAGCTACCGGGAACACCCGGTGTTCTTCCCATCGGGACAGGAGCACCTGTGTGCCGTGGTCTGCGTGCCCACCGGGGACCTGAAGGACCTGGGAGTCGTGCTGCTGTCGGGCGGCAACATCACCCGCACCCACCGCAACAGCATGTGGGTCAGGGCCGCCCGGGAGATGGCCGACCGGGGCATCGCCTCGATCCGCTTCGACTACCACGGCATCGGTGACAGCACCGTGGGCTCGGAGACGGAGTTCGACCTGGACGCCCCCTTCGAAGGCGACGTGATCGCTGCTGCCGGGTTCCTGCGGCGGGCCACCGGGGTGACCGGGCTGGCCCTGGTGGCCACGTGCTTCGGGGCCCGCACGGCGCTGGTGGTGGCCGCGGAGCAGCCGGACGTGCTGGCCATGACGCTGTTCCCCGCTCCGCTCATGTCCGGAGGACGCCTGGGCACCCGCCGGCGGATCCGGAGACGGCTGCGGGGCACGGGCCTGGGCAAGTTCCTGCGCGCCAATCCGCTCAGGCGATGGCTCCGCCGCACGCTGCGCCGCGGCCGGCCGGGCGGGGCGGCTCCCCCCGCTACCCGGGCGGCGGCGAAGGGCGTCAGCCCCCTGGTGATCCGCGCCCTGCTGAGGTTCCTCCGCCGGGGAGGCACGGTCTCGTTCGTGTACGGGGAGCGGGGCTCGCACCTCGAGGGCCTCCGGGCGGCCGTGGCCGCGGTCACGCCCGAGCTGGCCCCACAGCAGCGGGAGCGCCTGCGGGTCGAGATCATCGAGAACGTCGGGCTCCAGTTCTTCGCGATGGCGGAGCAGGACATCGCGGTGCGGTGGGCGGTGAAGACCGTCGAGGAGTTCTCCGCTTCGCTCCCCGGAGGAGACCGCCGGGAACCAGACTCCGTCGATGCCTCATAGACGCCGGTCACCCACGGCGGCCCTCCACCGCGATCGGGGCGGGATGGGGAAGCTTCCGAACTTCCTGATCATCGGGGCCATGAAGTCGGCGACGACGTCGCTGACGTACTACCTGGACGCCCACCCGGACGTGTACTGCCTCCAGGAGGAGGTCCACTTCTTCAGCCGCTACTACGACCAGGGGCTGGACTGGTACCGGTGGCAGTTCGCCCCGGCCACCACCCATCGCGCCGTGGGCGAATCGTCCCCCCCGTACATGTACCTGCCGCACATCCCGGCGCTGATGGCCAGGGACGTCCCCGACGCCCGCCTCATCGCCGTCCTCCGCCACCCGATCGACCGGGCGTACTCCCACTACTGGCACAACCGAACCCGGGGGAAGGAGCCCCTGGGGTTCGGCGAGGCCCTGAAGGCCGAGCCGGAGCGGCTGGCGACGGGCGACCTCCGGGCCCGGCTCCAGTTCGCCTACCTGGACCGCAGCCGGTACCTCCCCCAGCTCGAGCGGGTGGTGCTGCACTATCCGCGGGAGGCCCTGCACGTCCTGCTCCTGGAGGACCTCCGGGACGAGCGGGTGGAGGCCGTGCAGGCGGTGTTCCGGTTCCTGGGAGTGGACGACACGGTCGTTCCCCCAAACCTCGACAGCGCCAAGAACCGCTTCATCACCTACCGGTTCCCGGGGCTTCGGCGGCCGATCCGCCGCCTGCCGGGGATCTTCCAGAAGGTGGCCGCCCGGCTGAACATCCGATACACCACCTACCCCCCCATCGACCCCGGGCTCCGCCGGGAGCTCGTGGAGCGCTTCCGGGAGGAGAACGAGGCCCTGGGCCGGTTTCTGGGACGAGACCTGTCCGCCTGGAACCAGCCGCTCGCCTCCCGGGGTTCCACGAGGGGGTGAGCCTCATGCGGGAAATGTCTGGCGCGAGTGCTCCGGGGCCTGCTAGAGTTCTAAGCTTGCGTACGATCGGCGACCGGAGAATGGGATGACCCAAGCGAGCACACCCGAGGACCGCTCACAACTCCAGGATTACCTGGCAGTCCTGAAGCTGCGGAAGTGGTCCATCCTTGCCGTTGCATTGCTGGTCGTGGGGGGGGCCATGGCGATGTCCGCGCGGCAGACCCCCATCTACGAATCGGAGGCAAAGGTGCTGGTCGTGGTGTCCAAGACCACCAGCGCCGGCGTGGCCTCGCAGCCGATCAACCTGGAGACCGAGCGACAGCTGATCACCTCCTCACAGGTCGCCGAGATCGTGGGCGAGGAGATCGGGGCCACGAACGACCCCCGCCTGCTGCTGCGCGGGCTCACCGTCGAGGTCATCCCGAAGACGGAGATCATGGGGGTCAGGTACGAGCACCACGATCCAGCACGGGCCAGGGAGCTGGCCCAGGCCTTCGGCAACGGCTACCTGGAGTTCCGCCGGCAGCAGGCCCAGGAGGAGTTCCAGTCGGCCAGGAAGACCTTGGTGGACAAGCGGAAGCGGCTGCTGGCCCAGCAGCAGGAGCTCCAGGCCCAGCTCGGCCCCGGGGACACGGGAGAGACACGAGCGGGTGGGGCCCCCACCGACGACGCCCAGATCCAGCAGCAGATCAACGTGATCAGCGGCCAGCTCGCCCTGGTCGAGCAGGACATCGGCGCCCTGTCCCTTCAGGACGCTCTCAACGTCGGCCAGGTCGTGGAGCCGGCCCGGATCCCGTCCTCCCCCAGCAGCCCGAACCACGTCCAGAACGGGATCCTGGGTCTCCTGGTTGGACTGGCCCTGGGCGTGGGCATCGCCTTCCTCCGCGAGCGGCTCGACGACGGGCTCCGCGGCCGCCTGGACCTGGAGTCGCGGGCCGGGGCCCCGGTCCTCGGGGTGATCCCCAACGTGGCCTCGTGGCGTCGGAGGAGGGAGACCCCCCTGGTCACCATGTCCGCCTCCCAGTCGGGGACCGCCGAGTCGTTCCGCACCCTCCGGACCAGCCTGCTGTTCGCCGCCGCGGAGAAGGGCGTCACGACCGTCATGGTCACCAGCTCTCACGTCGGTGAAGGGAAGACGGCCGTCTCGGCGAACCTGGCCACGGTCCTGGCCCAGGCCGGCAAGCGCGTGATCGCGGTGTCGGCGGACCTGCGGAAGCCGCGGCTCCACCGCTTCTTCAACTCGGAGAACGGCACCGGCGTCACCAGCGTCCTGATCGGCGAGGCAGAGCCGTGGGAGGCCGTGGTGGACGTGGGGGTGCCGAACCTGCGCCTCATCCCCAGCGGCCCGGTCCCCGGGAACCCCGCCGAGCTGCTCGGGTCAGACGCCATGCAACAGCTGATCCACCAGTTTCGCGAGCTCGCCGACTTCGTGGTGATCGACTCGCCACCGCTGCTCGTGGTCTCCGACGCCCTGGCCATGGCTCCCCTGACCGATGCCGTCCTGTTCCTGGCCGACGCCGAGCGCACCACCCGGGGAGCGGTCTCGCACGCGCGCCACCTGCTGGATCAGGTCGACGCCCACGTCATCGGGGCCGTGCTGAACAACTTCGATGCGTCGAAGGCGCGACAGGCGGCCTACTACTACGACTACTACTACAGCTACGACTCGTACGAAGGCGACGGCATGAAGGGCCCGCGCCCACGGCGGCGGAAGAGGCGCGCCCGGCGGGAGGCCGCCCACCGGGCCTCCGCCGGGTTCGAGGAGCCGGCCACCGTGCCGGTCCACTCCGCGAAGCCGGCCACCTCGTCGAGGATCGTGTGGGAGGGCTTGTCCCCCCCGACCCGGAGCCCCGAGGCCGAGGAAGCCGGATCGGAGCCGGCATCCCCGGCATCCAGGGGGGAGGGCGCCCCGGGGGCGGGGGAACCCCCCAGGGAGGCGGAGGAAGCGCCGGGCGAGGCAGCGACGAGCCCCCGGCAGGGGCCGGAATCGGCGCCGCCGAGGACCCGGGCCCCCGAGCCGCCCCCGCCGGTGGAGATGCCGGACCCCGGAGCCGTGGAGGACGACGTGGTTCCGGAGGCACCCGCACCTCCCGCGCAGAGCGCCGCTGCGGAGACACTTCCCCCCGCCGGGGAGGACGACGTGGTCCCGGGGGCACCCGCACCTCCCGCACAGGGCTCCCCTGCGGAGACACGTCCCCCCGCCGGGGAGGATGACGTCGTTCCGGAGGCACCCGTGCCTCCCGCGCAGGGCGCCCCTGCGGAGACACGTCCCCCGGCCGGGGAGGACGACGTCGTTCCGGAGGCACCCGTGCCTCCCGCGCAGGGCGCCGCTGCGGAGACACGTCCCCCCGCCGTGGAGCCCGTGCCCGAGCCGGCGGCGACCTGGGAGCCGGCGGCGACCTGGGAGCCCACGAGCGGCCAGGGATCCCTCGACGAGGTTCCTCCGCGTCCCTCCGAGGCCCCGTCGGCGGCTCGCGAGCCCGAGGAACCGGCCACGCCGGTCTCCGGCCCGGCCTGGCGGCCCGACGCCGGTGACCAGGGCGACGCACGCCCGGTGGAGAGCGCCCCGGCCTCCGAGAACGGGCCGGCCGAGCCACCGTCCGAGCACGAGGACGACGAGCCACCTCCGCCGGAGCGAGCACCCGCGCGGTTCTTCGGTACCGAGGAGCACTGACGTCCCGCATCCTTGATCTGAACGACCGGCCACCCGACGCCCTGGAGCCGGAGGAAGCCAGACCGAGGCGCCACCGCAGGCGGCGTCGCCGTTCCCTGGTGATCCTGCTGATCCTGTTGGGCCTCCTGGCGTGGATCGCCCTGGCGCTGGTCTCGGCCGCCGGCGCCTCCCGCGACCTGCTGGCAGCTCGCACGGCCATGTACCGGGGGCGAGAGGCCCTGCTGGTGGGGAACGCCGACGAGGCCATGCGGCAGTTCCAGGGGGCCGTGGAGGCCGTCACTCGAGCCCGCCAGGACCTCCGGAGCCCGTTCGTCCGGGCGTTCGGGTTCCTCCCCCTGATCGGCCGGAGCCCGGACACGACGGTGGCCCTGGCCGAGGCCGGGGACCGGGCCGCCCGGGCCGGCGTGGTGCTGGCCACGGCCGTGCAGGACCTGCCCGGCGGCCCCTCCGCCCTGGCCCCCAGGAACGGGCGCATCGCCCTCAAGCCCCTGCGATCGGTGGCGCCGTCGCTCGGGGAGGCCGACGCCCTCCTCCGTGAGGCCGACGAGATCATGAGGGGGTCGCCGAGCTCCCTGCTGATCCCGCCGCTCGGCCAGGCCCGGGAGGAGTTCCTGGGGAAGATCGACGGCGACGCCCGCGTGCTCACATCGGCGGCGGCCCTCACGCGCCAGCTCCCGCAGTTCCTGGGGAGCGGGAAGCCGAGGCACTACTTCGTGGGCGCCCAGAACCCCGCGGAGCTCCGGGGCACCGGGGGCCTGATCGGTTCCTACGCCATCCTCACGGTCAGGGGGGGCAGGCTCGAGCTGGGGCCGTTCAGCCCCACCACCGACCTCAAGCGGGCTCCCATCTCCGACGTGGAGCCGCCCAACGAGGACTACGCCCGCAACTACGACCGCTTCCAGGCGCGGGGGTCGTGGTCGAACATCAACCTCACCCCGGACTTCCCGTCGGCAGCGGTGGCCATCGAGCGGTTGTGGGAGCAGGTGGCCGGGGAGAGCGCTCGGCCTCGCCGAGAAGCGCCATCGGTACCTCCCCCCAGGGGGACCCGGCGGGGCCCGGCCGCGCAGCCGATCGAGCCACCGCCGAGGTTGGACGGGGTGATCCTGACGGACCCGGAGGCCCTGGCGTCCCTCCTCCGGGTCACGGGGGCGGTCCCCGGGCCGAGCGGCCAGACCATCGACCCCCGAAACGTGGTGGCCTACGTCACGAACCAGGCCTACGCCGAGCTGCCGGGATCGAGGGCCCGGAAGGAGCTCCTGGGCGACGTGGCCCAGGCGGTGTTCGACCGGTTCATCGAAGGCCGGGCGGCCGACGATCCGGTGCGGGCCGGGCGGTTGCTGATCGAGGCCGCGGCGGACGGGCACTTCCTGTTCCACGCCACCGACCCGGACGTCCAGGCGGCGTTCGCCACCGCCGGCATCGCCGGACCCCTGCCCGGTCCCTCGGGGGACTTCCTGGCGGTCGTGGCGAACAACGCCGCCGGGAACAAGATCGACTACTACCTCGAGCAGGCCATCCGCTACCGGGTGACCCTGGGAGCCGAGGGGAGCGCCTCGGGAACGGCCACCGTGCGGCTCGCCAACACCGCCCCGAAGCGCGGCATGCCGGCGTACGTCATCGGGCCCCACAGCTCGAGGTTCAAGGCCGGGGAGAACGTCTCGCTGATCCGCACGTACTGCGCTTCCACATGCCTCCTGGAGTCGTTCCGGGGCGATCGAGGCTCCGACGCGGTGGGGTCCGGCCTGGAGCTGGACCACCCCGTGTACGAGAGCTCCGTGAACATCCCATCCGCGCAGGAGGAGATCCTGGAATACACCTGGAGGGTGGCACGGGCGTGGGAGGGGGGCTCCGGCAGCGGGGCCTACCACCTCACCGTTCGCGGCCAGCCCACCATCACCCCCACAACGGTCGAACTGGATATCCGGATCCCCGACGGCATGGAGGTCGTCTCGGTCACCCCCGGGATGCGGGTCGGGGAGGGTCGGGTGCTGTGGAGCGGACCGCTCACCGACGTCACGACCTTCGAGGTGCGGTTCCAGCGGCCGCCCCTCCAGCGTGCCTGGCACTCCGTGCTCGACTTCCTGCGCCGGCCGGTCCTCGGTTTCGGCAGTAGCGTCCGTCAATAGGCAGTAGGCACTCCCTGCTCTCCATGGCCTCCCCGGTCTTCCGAGGATGGCGAACAAGCCCTCACCTTGAGGGCCGGAGAGCCTGGTGGTTCTCGGTCAGCCGATCA
>JBOGVZ010000002.1:0-9041 GCA_050692985.1 Actinomycetota bacterium | reverse complement strand
TTGTAGGCCATCGGCTGCCTCCATAAGGGCTCGGGAGCGAACTACACCGATGTCATTGTCCCCGCAGGGAGACTTGCTGGCGAGCACATCCGCGACCGTTTACCGAGGGTTTACGCGACAGCCTCTGAGAGCGCCGAGTAGTGTGCGGCACGTGCGATTCGTGACCACGGTAGACATCAGGAGATCGCCCGAAGAGGTCTTCAAGTACCTCGCCCACTTCGAGAACGTTCCGATGTGGAACTACGCGATCGCGGAGACGGCGAAGGTCTCCGCGGGCCCGGTGGGCGTGGGGACGAGGTACCGGCAGGTCCGGAGCATCCCTCGCCGCAGCGAGGAAGGCTTCGAGGTCACGGCCTTCGAACCTCACCGGAAGCTCGCCATCGAGGGGACTCTGGGCCCGTTCGCCTCGGTCCTCGAATACCGGATCGACCCCACCGAGGGAGGCTCCCGGGTCACCAACGAGGTGCAGCTCACACCGCGCGGGGTCCTCGGCGTGGTCGGCCAGCTGGCCCCCTCCAGGGTGAAGGAGGCCGTGGCCAAGAACCTGGGAGAACTCAAGCGACTGCTCGACGCGGCCGCACACGACTGACCTGGAGCTCCGGCACGGGCTGCGGGGCCGAGTCCTACCCGGAGCCGGGCTCCCACTCTTAGGCACCTTTCAGGTTCGTGGGCCACACTCTGCCCATGGGAGCGAAGGTGCTCGTCGTGGACGACGAGCCGGCGGTTCGGGAGGCGGTGGGCCGGGCCCTGAGGACAGAGGGCTACCGCGTGGAGACCGCGTCGGATGGCCAGGCCGCCCTGGAGACACACGCCCAGTTCGGGCCGGACGCGATGGTGCTCGACATCCTGATGCCCCGCACCGATGGGATCGACGTGTGCCGCTCGCTGCGTCGAGCCGGTGACCGGACCCCGATTCTCATGCTTACCGCACGCGACGCGGTCGCGGATCGGGTGGAGGGTCTGGACGCCGGAGCGGACGACTACCTGGTGAAGCCCTTCGGCCTCGACGAGCTGTTGGCGCGGGTTCGGGCCCTGCTTCGGCGAACTCTTCCGGGAGCAGACGACCAGCCGCTGACGTTCGGGGACCTGGCCCTCGATCCGGTGGAGCACTCGGTTCGCCGTGGCGAACGTGAGATCGAGCTCACCAGGACGGAGTTCCTCCTCCTCGAGCTGTTCCTCCTCAACCCGCGGCGCGTCCTGCCACGGGAGGTGATCTTCGATCGGGTGTGGGGCTACGACTTCGGAGCGACGTCCAACACGCTCGAGGTTTACGTCGGCTACTTGCGGAGGAAGACCGAGGCGGGCGGCGAGCCTCGCCTGATCCACACCGTTCGTGGGGTCGGCTACGTGCTGAGGGAAGCATGAGCTTTCGCACTCGACTGACGCTGGTGGCCGGCGTGGCCGTCGCCGTCGCGGTGGCCGCCGCTTCGGCGTTCGTCTTCTTCATCGTCCGCGGTGAGCTCAGGGGTGAGGTGGACTCCCGGCTCCGAGATCTGGCCGCCAGGGTCCGGGTGATCACCGAGGCCGAGGGTTCCTTCACGATCGAGCTGCCTCCGCCGGAGCTGGGCGGCGCCAGGGGGTTCGCGGAGCTGGTCCTGGCCGACCGGCCAATCCCCCCGCCCCCGGCGGGACTGTCCGAGTTCGCCCCGATCGGCGTGATACCAGACACTGAGGAGGATCGGGAGGTGGCCAGGGGAGCAAGCGGGCCTGTCTTCCGCGACGAGAACGTCGGCGGGGTGCACGTGCGCGTGCTCACCTCACCACTCGAGCAGGGCGTCGCCGTGCAGCTGGCCAGGTCGCTGGAAGAGGCCGACCAGGTGCTCGGGCGGCTCGCCGTCGGCCTGGGGCTGGTGGGTGCCCTGGGAGTCGTGGTGGCGACCGCGCTCGGGTGGTTGGTGGCCCGGACGGCCATCGCCCCCGTGCGGCGCATGACCGAGACGGCCGAGCACGTATCGGCCACCGGCGACCTGTCTCACCGCATCGAGACCCGAGGCGGTGACGAGGTGGCCCGGCTGGCCGGCAGCTTCAACGAGATGCTGGAGGCCCTGGAGCGCTCGCTTCTGAGCCAGAAGCAGCTGGTGGCCGACGCGTCGCACGAGCTGCGCACCCCGCTGACCAGCCTGAGGACCAACATCGAGCTGCTGGCCAGCGGAAAGCGCCTGCCGCGGGCGGAGCGGGCCCGCATGCTCGACGACTCGGTGGCACAGCTCGAGGATCTCTCGCTCCTGGTGGGGGACGTCGTCGAGCTGGCCCGCAACGGGCACGCAGCGGAGGACGTGGAGGAGGTCCGGCTCGACGACATCGCCAGCCGGGCCGTCGCCCGCGCCCGACGCAACTCCCCCAGCACGCGGTTCCAGACGGACCTGTCGGCCACCGTGGTCCGTGCGGCCCCTGCCCGGCTCGAGCGAGCGGTGAACAACCTGCTGGACAACGCGGTGAAGTGGGGCCCGCCTCGTGGCCCGGTCGAGGTCACGGTGGCGGAGGGGCGGCTCACCGTTCGCGACCACGGCCCCGGCATCGCCGAGGAGGACCTCCCTCACGTGTTCGACCGCTTCTACCGCTCGGCGGACGCCAGGGGACTCCCCGGGTCCGGCCTGGGCCTGGCCATCGTGAAGCAGGTGGCCGACGCGCACGGCGCCACGCTCACCGCGGAGAACGCCGAGGGCGGCGGGGGCCGTTTCACCCTCGATCTCTCACCTCCTTCTTAGCAGGGCCTCAGCCGCCGCTCAGGGTGATCCGCTTTTCTTCATCCGATGCCGGTCGCCGGACCGGCGGAAAGGAGGAGTCGAGATGAAGCGAGCGGCACACGTCGCCGCGGTGGCCGTGGCTGCCGTGCTGGTGCTTGCCGCGGCGGCGTGTTCCGCCGCCGACGACGGGGGTGGCGTGGCCACCCTCGGAGGGGAGGGCGCAAAGGCGGGTGCCAACCCGTCTCCCTCCGTGGACCCCGAGCAGGCCCTCGTCGATTTCGCCGAGTGCATGCACGAGCACGGCGTGGAGGTGGAGACCTCATTCGAGGAAGGAGGCATCGCCATCGAGGCTCGGCCCGGGGAGATCGCCCCCGGAGACCTGGAGGAGGCTGATGCGGAATGCAGGCACCTGCTTCCCCGCGGGCAGGAGGGGGAACCTTCCCAGGAGGAGCAGGAGAAGGCCTTCGAGGCCGCTCTGCAGTTCGCCGGGTGCATGCGGGACCAGGGCATCGACTTCCCCGACCCGGAGAGGGCCGAGGGTGGCGGGCTCACCCAGGCCGGTCCCCGCGGTGACTTCGATCCGGACGGTCCCAGGTTCCGAGAAGCCGAGGAAGCCTGCCGGCACATCCTGGAGGAAGTCTTCGGCGACGACGGGCCGATCAGAAGGGAGGTCGGGCCGTGAGGCGGGGGCGGCTGGCGGCGACGGCACTGGGTGCCGCGGCGGCCACTGGGCTCGTGGCCGCCGTGACCATGGCTGGGGTGGAGGACAGCTCGGGAAGCGAGAGGCGGAGCCGGTCAACCGAAACGGCCGAAGTGGAACGACGGGACCTGGTCTCCCGCGAACAGTGGGACGGCACGCTCGGATACGCCGACCCTCGCACCCTGCCGTCGACGCTGTCGGGCACCGTGACCTGGCTCCCCGCGGAGGGGTCCTCGATCCCCAGGGGTGGCCGCCTCTATCGGGTCGACGACCAGAGCGTCCGCCTCCTGTACGGACGATTGCCGGCGTGGCGATCGATGAGCGACGGCACCCAGGGAGCCGACGTCGAGCAGCTCGAGCGGAACCTGGCCGCCCTGGGCTTCACGGACGGAGGGGAGATGGACGTCGACGGCGACTTCGATGCAGATACCGCCGACGCGGTCGAGAACTGGCAGGAGGACATCGGGGCCACGGAGGACGGCGTCGTCGACCTCGGCGAGGTCGTGTTCCTCGAAGGCCGTAGACGTGCCGGGGCCCATGAGACCTCGGTCGGCAGCGGGATCGCCCCCGGCACCCCGGTGATGACCACCACGTCCACCGAGCAGGTGGTGACCGTTGACCTCGACGCCACCCAGCAGGAGCTGGCCCGCGAGAGTGACGCCGTCACCGTCGAGCTCCCCGACGGGACAGTCCTCCGGGGGCGGATCGACACCGTGAGCTCCGTCGCGGAGACCGACCCGGAAGCGGAGGAGGGCGCCGACCCGACGGTCGAGGTGACGGTCTCCCTGCGCGAGCGAGGGCCCGGCGGGCTCGACCAGGCCCCGGTGGAAGTCGGGCTGGCCGTGGACGTGGCGCGGGATGTCCTCGCGGTGCCGGTGGAGGCCCTCCTGGCCCTGGCCGAAGGTGGGTACGCGGTGGAGGTCGCGGAGGGGAGCACCACCAGGCTCGTCGGAGTCGAGACCGGCCTGTACGCGGATGGCTGGGTGGAGATCTCGGGCCAGGGCCTGGAAGACGGCACAGCAGTGGTCGTGGCTCGATGAGCCCGGTCCTCGAGCTCGACGAGGTACGCAAGTCCTATCCGGGCGGCGTCGAGGCGCTCAGGGGGGTGTCGCTGTCCGTGGAGCACGGCGATTCGGTGGCCATCTCCGGCCCTTCGGGATCGGGGAAATCCACCCTCCTTCACGTGATGGGGACCCTGGAGCGAGCCTCTTCCGGACGCATCCGTATCGCCGGTCGCGACTCTAGCGGCCTGGGCGATGGCGAGCTGGCCGCGCTGCGAGCCCGCCACATCGGGTTCGTGTTCCAGCAGTTTTTCCTGCTCGACGGCATGAGCGCCCTGGAGAACGTGGCCCAGGGTCTCCTCTACCGAGGTGAGCGGCGGGCGGTCCGCTTGGGCATGGCCGAGGCCACGCTTCATCGGGTCGGTCTAGGCCACCGGTTGGACCACTTCCCCTCCGCCCTCTCCGGAGGCGAGCAGCAGCGGGTGGCGATCGCCCGCGCCCTGGTCGGACAACCCTCGTTGCTGTTCGCCGACGAGCCGACCGGCAACCTGGACACCGCCACCGGGACGGGGATCCTCGACCTTTTGCGGCGCCTGAACGCGGAGGGGACGGCGGTAGTGATCGTGACCCACGATGCGGCGGTGGCCTCTGCCACGTCGCGGCGGATCGAGCTGCGCGACGGGCGGGTGGTCGGTGAACAGCGGTGGTGAAGACGGCCGCGGCCATCGACGCCGGCGACCTGCGGCCGGAGAGGCTCGGGCCCCTCGACCTGCTGGCCATCGCGGTCTCCGCGATGCGGACCCGGAGGCTGCGAGCGGTCCTGTCGGCGCTGGGCGTGGCCAATCGGCGTTGCCTCGCTGGTGGCGGTACTCGGTTTGTCCAGCTCGAGCCGCGCGGACCTGCTGGCCAGGTTGGATCGGCTGGGGACGAACCTCCTCGAGGTCTCGGCGGGGCAGAGCTTCCTGGGCGAGGACTCGGCCCTGCCCGAGGAGGCGGAGGAGATGGTCGGCCGCATCGGCCCCGTCCAGGAGGTCTCCGCCCTGAGATGGCTCGACGAGCCCGTCTACCGGAACGAGCTCATCCCCGAGTCGGACACCGGCGGAATCGGGACGACTGCCGTGGATACATCGCTCCTTCGCACCCTCCAGGGAAGCCTGTCCGAGGGACGCTTCCTCGACGAGGCCTCCGCACGCTTCCCGGTCACCGTCCTCGGGGCGAAGGCGGCCGAGCAGTTGGGGATCGACCGGGTCGACGCCCGTATCACGGTGATGATCGGAGGCCATCCCTTCCTCGTCGTGGGCATCCTCGAGCCTCTCGCGCTCGCGCCTCAGGGGGACCGGGCAGCGTTCATCGGCCGTCCGATCGCCGAGCAGCTGTTCGACGCGGACCGTGCCGCCTCGGCCATCTACGTGCGGGCCGACCCCGAGGACATCGACGCCGTGATGGGCGTGCTCGCCGCCACCGTGAACCCCGAGCGTCCCGAGGAGGTCGAAGTGGCCCGTCCCTCGGATGCCCTCGAGGCCCGCGCCGCGGCACGCAGCAGCTTCACCGCGCTGCTCCTCGGCCTGGGGCTGGTGGCCCTGTTCGTGGGCGGGGTCGGGATCGCCAACATCATGGTGATCTCCGTGCTGGAGCGGCGATCGGAGATCGGGCTGCGCAGGGCGCTCGGCGCCACCCGCAGGCACATCGCCATCCAGTTCCTCACGGAGTCGATCCTCCTCGCCGGCCTTGGAGGCGTGGCGGGCGTCCTCCTCGGCGCCGCGGTGACGGTGGTGTACGCGGGGACGCGCGGATGGGTCGTGGACCTCCCTCCGGAGGCGATCCTGGGCGGCGTGCTGTCCGCGTTCGTGATCGGCGCCGTCGCGGGGCTTTATCCAGCCTCGCGCGCGGCGCGGCTCTCGCCGACCGAGGCGCTTCGAACCGCGTGAGATGACAACCGTCGTCGAGCTCCCCCTGCGCGGCGAGTGGACGGTCGAACGGACACCAGCGGATCGGATCCCGAGCCACGGGACCGACGCGTTCGGGCAGCGGTACGCCTACGATCTGATCCGGACGGACGGGAGGCCCGGCGTCCATGTGCACCCCGGGGGAACCCTTCGCTGGTTGCTCATCGGAGGAAGGACCCGCGACTGTTACGGATGGGGCCAACCGATGTATGCCGCTTTCGATGGCCAGGTGGTCGAGGCGGTTGATGGCGTGTCGGAGCGCCGATGGCTGCACCCCGTACGGGAGACGCGGGTCGCTGCGAGGAACGCCATCGCGTTTGCCCGCGGCCTGAGGGGTACAGATACCTCCGTCATGCCGCTTCTCGGTGGTACTCGTGAATCACCCCGCCCAGCCGGTCACGTCTGCGGACCGCGCCGGTCGCGAGCGAGATGGACGATGTCGCAGGTGAGGGGCGCGCGAGCCGCAGTCCCCGGTGAGGCCGCTCGGCGTTGTAATGGTCAGCGAACTCCCGAAGGACTCGGTCAAGGTGACGTCGGCCGAGGATCAGTATGTGGTCGAGGCATTCCCGGCGCGCCGACCCCACCCACCGCTCGGCGAACGCATTCGCCTTCGGGGCTCGGATGGGCGTCTTGACGACTCGGACGCCCTCGGTCCGGAAAACCTCGTCGAACGGACCGGAGAACTTCGAGTCGCGGTCTCGGATCACGAACCGGATTTCTCGGAGCCGCTCCCCTACCGCGAGGTTCCGGGCTTGCTGGGTCCCCCACGCCGAATCGGGGTTCGTGGTGACCCCGAGGACGTGCACCCGGCGGGACCCGAGCTCGATCGCGAACAGCGCGTACAGGGTCCGGAGCCAGGCCCTCTCCACCGTGAAGAAGTCGAGGGCCAGGATGCCCCGGGCTTGGGCCCGAAGGAACTCCCTCCACGAGGGACCACTCCGGCGAGGAGCCGGGCCGAGGCCTTCACGGCGAAGGACCGTCCTGATCGAAGTGGCGGAGACGCGGATGCTGAGCTTCGGCAGCTCCCCCCGGATCCTCATGTAGCCCCACCTTGGGTTCTCCCTGGCAAGCCGAATGATGAGCTCGACCGTCTCGGCATCGAGCGGCGGCCAGCCCCGCCTACCGGGTCGATACGTCCACTTGCGCCGGATGAGCTCCCGGTGCCACCGGAGCAGGGTCCGAGGGGTCACGACGAAGGCCCTCCACCGTTCCCTTGGCAGGATCCGGCTCGCCGCGGCCAGGAACAGCCTGTCTCTCCTGCGGAGTTTCGGACGCGCGACCCGCCGCCGCAGGATCTTCAGCTCGTGTCGGAGGACTAGCAACTCGATCTCGAGCGAGCGTTCGATGCCCCGGGCCGGGAGAAGACGAAGCAGCGCGCGCACAATTGCGTAGACGAGCGAGAAGAGCATGGGTGGGCCTCCTTGAGGATGGGGAAACGGACCAAGGTATGCGGCGCGCGACCCTACCAGATGTGCTAGTCAGGGCCAGCTGGACGGCTACCACCTGTTCCACGCGGCACGCGCGGACCTGCTTCGCCGTCTCGATCGTCGGGCCGAGGCCGCGGACGCCTACCGCCGGGCCCTGGAGCTGGTCACGAACGCCACCGAACGGGCGTATCTCGAACGCCGCCTCGCCGAGCTCGCGGAAGCATGAACTGTCAGTCATCTGGAGAAATGCAGGGTCCAGAGACCATGCAGCTACGGTTCGCGCACGATCCTTCATGACCACCGCGATCTGTTGGCGCAGCCACTTCGGAAGTCGAAGCGCCTTTGCACGAGCCCACACCTGGCGTAGGCTGCTCGCGTGTCGGACGCTGAGCGGCTTCGTAAGCGGAAGCTCCAGCGACTCGGCGCTCGGACCTACAACAGGGTGATCGTCTTCCTCCTAAAGCACGGTCTCGGGCTGCCGCCGTATTCGAGCAAGAACGCCCTGGTCATGGAGACCGTCGGACGGAAGTCGAGGAAGCGCCGCCTCATCCCTATGGGGTACCTGCGCGACGCGCCCAACCGGCTGCTCGTTGTGGCAGAGCACGGACATCGCGCCGACTGGGTGCGGAACGCGCTCAGCGCCGGGTCAGTCCGCGTCGGAATCGGGCGCGCCCAGCACCGGGCAACTATCCAGGTGCTCGACCAGGCAGACCCTGAGGAGGTACTGGAACGGATTGGCAGCGAGGCGCACACGAAGACGATCCGTCGCCTCGGGCACGACTCGCGCGTTGTCGAGATCCGCCTCGAGAGGCCGTGACCCGGAGCCGCCAAGCGTGAGCAAGGGGAAGCGGCCCGGGGGTCGACGGGGTAGGGGGGCTATGGCTTGATCTCGAGCGTGAGGATGGTTCCACTCAGTGTCCCAGGTGGATCGTGCCGAGAGGTACTGGGAGCTGAGGAAGCTCCGATATGAGGTGGTGGCCAGGACTTGGGAGCAGATGAAAGGGGAATCTTCAGTCGAGGAGTTATGCCTGTGGTGGGAATCAAGAGCCTCTCTTCAACCAGATGGCGTACGAGGCGTTGAACCCGACCGCCACGATGGCCATGAGGACGTGGACGTACTTGAGGAGCTCGTACCCGGTGATCACGTCTTCCCCTTGATCTCCATCCACCACTCGACGAACTCGGAGCAGCGGCCCTCGTCGTCGAGGGTGACCTCCCACAGGTCGCTGTAGTCGTGCTCCTCCTGGGGGTACGAGATCCAGCAGCGGACGAAGCCGATG
>JBOGVZ010000001.1:0-3291 GCA_050692985.1 Actinomycetota bacterium | reverse complement strand
CTGGACGCCGCCGAGGGTGTGCATCAACTCATGGGCCTCGATCGGCGTGCCGAGCCCTCCCCAACACGGCGCGTCGATCCGGGCGACCATCCCGGGGATCGAGGGGCTGCCGTCGTTGCGATTCGTGCTGCCGGCGGTGTCGTCCGCGTACTGCTGGGCGATACCGCAGTAGGGGCCGGCGGCATCCATCCATACCAGGTACTTGCGGTCGCTCCGCCCGAACCCCAGGGCTCGCAGCTCGCTGATCGTGCCCGAGAAGGTCTTGGCGCCGTATGCCGAGATCTGGACGCGAGCGATCTCCAGGCGGCACGCGGCGTCCGTGAGGAACCGGACCAGCCGACCACCGCCGGTCGCCGCGGCGCTGGCAGCGAAGATGGCGTCCACGTTCGACGATGCCCAACCCTCGATGAGGGGTGCGACCTCCTCGTAGCGGTCGGTTCGGTCGGCCGGGTAAGCGTAGATGGCCTGGACCCGGAAGCCGGAGGAACCGTCGCCGATGCACGGGACCCCACTGCCGGTGGTGACGGCCATCTCGCGCAGCTCCGAAGTGGAGGGTGCCTCCATCTCCACCTCGGGGGGCGCCGGATCCGGCCCGTGCGTGCACCCCAGCAGGGCGCCTTCACCTCGGATCTCCAGGAGTGACTCCCCGCCGCCGGCATCGCAGGGGCCGCCCGGCCGGGCCGGACGGAGGCCCTCAAACACCAGTCCCCTCGTCGGCCTGTCGGGCGGGAGGGCCCGCCGCTCACCGGCCAGGACGATCTGGAAGGTTGAGAACTGTACGAGTGCGGCCAGGGCGACGATCGTGGCGCGGGCGAGTGCTCCCATAACATGGATATCGGCCCGCCTCTCCTCCTCGCGCATGGCCCGAGAGGGCTAAAAGAAGCATGGTCACGCCGCCCCGGACCATGGCCCGGAATGACCAGGCGAGCCCGGACTCCGTCGGGCGGATGGGGGACGCGCCGTGGGTCATGGGGGGTCGGCCCACCGAAGCGAGCAAAAGGGGCCATTCGGCTTATAGGAGACCGCGCCCCGCAATCGAACTTCCAAAGTGACATGACCGCACCGCGCGGTCCAGGAAGGAAGGGAGCACATCATGAGCGCGAGACACTTCCTCCGGATCCTGATCGTCGCGGCCCTGGCGGGCTCCATCACCTCTCTCCCCGCCGCGGCTCCGGGACAGGAGGCCGGTGCGGACGTGTCGGTCTCCAAGACCGACTCCCCCGACCCCGTTGCCGTCGGGGCCGACCTCACCTACATGATCACGGTGAGGAACGACGGGCCGGCGGCCGCCCCCGGCGTCCACGTGGTGGACGCACTGGCCCTGACGCTGGACTTCGTCTCCGCCACGCCCAGCCAGGGGGCCTGTTCCGAGGTGGCCCTAGTGGTGACGTGCGATCTGGGGATCATCCCCAACGGGAGCGTCGCCACCGTCGTCCTGGTGGTGCGGCCCGAGGTGGCCGGCTCGCTGCTGAACGCCGCGGCAGCGGCTCCCACTCCGCCGGACTTCGATCCCGACCCCACCGACAACGTGGCGGTGGAGTCGACCACGGTGGAGGGCGGCTCAGGATCCGGTGCCGACCTGGCCATCAGCAAGGCGGACGCACCCGACCCGGTGCGACCGGGATCCACGCTCAACTACACCGTCACGGTGCAGAACGTCGGGGCGGAGGCCGCTTCGGGTGCGACGGTCACCGATCTCCTCCCGCTCCAGGCGGACTTCCTGTCCGTCACCTCGAGCCAGGGGAGCTGCAGCACTCCGATCCCCCTCCTGGTGAGCTGCAGCCTGGGGGGCCTTGCCGTCGGCGGGAGCGCCACGATCCAGATCGCGGTGCGTCCGGACGCCGAGGGAACCATCGTGAACACCGCCACCGTGGTCTCGACCTCCTTCGACCCCAACTCGCTGAACAACGTCTCGGCGACGAGCACGAACGTGAACGAGAACGCCCCTGAGCCCGGCACCCCCGGTGGTACCGGCGGTGGCACCGGCGCCGGAGGGCTGGCCGCGTGCACCATCATGGGCACGCCGCTCAACGACGTGCTGGCCGGGACCGACGGCAACGACGTCATCTGCGGCCTGGGTGGCAACGACCGCATCCGGGCCAAGGGCGGCAACGACCTGGTGCTGGGCGGCAAAGGGAACGACCGGATCGCCGGCAACAAGGGTCGCGACATCCTCAAGGGCCAGGGCGGCAAGGACCGCCTCAACGGCGGCCCTCAGAAGGACAAGGTCTTCGGCGGCCCCAAGCCGGACCGGCTGCGGGGCGGCGGGGGCAGGGATCTCCTGAACGGCGGTGGCGGCGTGGACCGCTGCTGGGGAAAGAGAGACCGTCTCCGAAGCTGCGGACGGTAGCCCGAAAGCGGCGAAGCGTGAGGGTCCTCGCCTTCGGGCGGGGGCCCTCCGCCACGGAGGGCCTGTGCGCTAGCGGTCGATGTCGCCGACCACGAAGAACACCGACCCGAGGATGGCGATCAGGTCGGCGAGCAGCGTTCCCCGGAGCATCAACGGCAGCACCGAGACGTTCGAGAAGGAAGCGGTGCGCATCTTGAGCCTGTACGGGTACTCCTTGCCGTCGCCCACGAGGTAGTAGCCCATCAGCCCGAGAGGGTTCTCGGTCCGGACGTATACCTCACCCTCGGGGATCTTGGTGGGCACCTTCTTGGTGACGAAGTCGCCGGCGGGGAGGTTCTCCATGCATTGCTCGACGATGTTGCACGACTGGTGCATCCGCTGGACCAGGACCGACAGGCGATCGTAGCAGTCCCCCTCGGTTCCCACCGGGACCTCGAACTCGACCTCCCCGTACTTCTCGTACGGCTCGTCCTTGCGGGGGTCCATGGGCACGCCGCTGGCCTGGAGCACCGGGCCCGAGACGCCGTAGGCCAGGGCCACGTCGGCCGGAAGGATGCCGACGCCCTTGGTCCGGGCGGCGATGATCTCGTTGCCCATGATGAGGTTGTCGAAGGCCCGGAGCTTCGTCCGGATCCACTTGAGGACCTCGGCCGACTGCTTGAGGAAGCCGCGAGGGAGGTCGTCCTTCAACCCGCCGACCCGAGCGTAGGAGTGGTGCATGCGGGCGCCGGTGGCCGCCTCCATGAGGTCCTGGATCATCTCCCGTTCGCGGAACGCGTAGAACATCGGGGTCATGGCCCCCAGCTCGAGCGGGTACGAGCCGGTGAACATGAGGTGGTTCAGGATCCGGTTCCACTCGGCCATCATCGTGCGGATCCACCGGGCCCGCTCCGGGACCTCGACCTCGGCCAGCTTCTCCACGGCCAGGCACCAGCCGAGCT